>NZ_VSTH01000053.1 GCF_008123965.1 Bradyrhizobium hipponense
CGCTAGAGCAAGGCAGCTGGACGAAGCCGACCAAGCAGCGCAGCAGGCTCACCGCCGCGCAAGCGAAGCTTGCCGAGATCAGAAGCTGAGCAGCGAACTGGTCGAGGCCGCCGGAGTGGAACGCGAATGGCCGGACGTGCTGCGGTCCGCCCGCGGGTATGCTGGCGGTGCCGTCACGGACCGCGGCGCGGCTGCCGCATCTGATGGCGCATGTTCGCGACCAACCAAGAACCATACCCGCCCGGCCGCTACCGTGAGGGCACTCGGATGGGCGAGCCGCTTCGCTCTTGCCGCTCCTCCAAGCTGCCGGAGGCGATGGGCTCCTGTGCTCAACCCGGTCTGCGAATTCGCGCCGACAGATAATGGAAAGTTGCCGGACACTCGTGAGCATGAGGGCAACGAAGCCATCCGAATTGCCGCCTCTCCATGACGCACCTCCTGCTCCATCAAGACACCAAACTCGGTATCTTCGGATCCGCATGTCTATATCGGAAGATATGCGCACGGCATTTTGTCAAAAAGAAACTGTTTACAACTCGAAGAAAAGCGACTTACTATTTATTTGACTTACTATTTATTTAATGTGCGGACTGTGAAGCAAAGAACGCTTTAAACCGGACCGGCATCGCAGGCCCAAGTAGGCGTGATGGTGTCATGAGTAAAAATTGCGTACCACAAACTTCGACCAAGCCGGAACGTTGGCCAGCGTCTCCGGCAGTTTTTGTTTTTAGCCAACCGTAATGCAATCGGCAATCGCCGAACATCCCTGGCAGAAAAAGGGAAATAGATACGTCCCGTCTGGACCCAATGCGTTTGCAGAAACCTTCCTTGCGGTAGACGCAGGAGGGGGAATTAGTATTTGAAACGCTAGCGTCATGTCACGACTGGTGCTGTTTATTGAGAGCGTGTCATCCCCGCTTCGCGAAGAATGCGCAGGCGAGTTGGATTTCGTTTCCGAACACATTCAATGGAGCTCGCTGGATCTTGAACGATTGCGAGACCATCGAGCGGATCTTGTTGTGGCCGTGGCGGCACCGAGATGCTCGTCAGCCGAAAATTTCCTTCGTTGGCTTGTCAAGAATCCAATTGGCCCTCCGACGCTTGCTGTTCTCCCTCCCGACAACGATCTCATTCAGTTAGCGGCAGAAGCGGTCGACGATTTTATTGTCGAGCCCATCCATTCAGGCGAGTGGCACCATCGGGTTGCGCGACTTCTTGCGAACGATTCACCTGACAATAACATGGCGACCACCCAAGAACGCGAAACACGAGAATTTGGGCTTGCGGAACTAGTGGGCAATCATCCAGCCTTCCTGCGTACTATCGAACAAATTCCGCTGGTAGCGCGAAATGACAGTCCCGTTCTCATTACAGGCGAGACGGGTACCGGCAAGGAACTGTGCGCACGCGCAATCCATCGTCTGAGCGCTCGCAGCGATCTTCCGTTCATTCCAGTGGACTGCTCGGCGTTTCCCGAGCATCTCTTCGAGACCGAAATGTTCGGCCATGCACGTGGCGCCTTTACCGACGCACACCGTGACCAAATGGGGCTGGTTGCTCTTGCGGGTAGCGGCACGCTCTTCCTGGATGAAGTCGATGCACTTCCAATCGCATTTCAGTCCAAACTGTTGCGATTGCTCCAGGAGCATACTTACAGGCCGATAGGTTCCGAACGATTTGTGAAGGCCGAAGTGAAGATCATTAGTGCGTGCAACCAGAATCTGAATGATTTGCTGCGCGAACGGCGATTTCGGCTCGATCTATTTTTCAGATTGAACGTACTTCAACTCCATCTTGTTCCGCTGCGCGAACGGCGCAGTGACATCTCGATTCTTGCCCGCTATTTTGTGAGCAGGCTCTCCGCAGAGAGCGGCACGCCACCTAAGGCCCTTGCTCCCGCAGTTGTCCAGAAATTGAGAGAATATGATTGGCCAGGAAATGTACGCGAACTTTACAACGTGATTCAAAGGGCCTTCATCTTTTCGCAAGGTAAGCAGATTCAGCTTAGCGACGTCTGCGATTTGCCAGTCTTCAATGCGTCATCGAAACCGTCGAGCGATAATTTTCGCGATGCCCGAGCGCGGGCCCTCGAAGCGTTCGAACGAGCCTATATTGAGGAAAAGCTTCGTGAAACCGGTGGTAATATTACGCGTGCGTCCCGCCTCGCGGGAAAGGACCGGCGCGCGTTTGGCCGTCTGATGAAACGTCACAACATCCGAACCAACCCTTAACGGAAATCGTTACGTCGACAGCGGGTCAGTTGCAGCCCTTCCCCGGGACATTTTCGGCCCACCGCCTGGCCAACGCGAAATTGTTCAGTCCGGTCCAACCGTTCGACGGCGTGGCCTGCCGGTCCAGCACCGTCATGGGTGGGACCGTAGCTTCCCGTCCGAGCTATGCCGTAGATACGTTTCCCTCATTAGACCAATGACTTGCGGGTTGGCACGCGTTTTGCCATCAGCGCAATGGTTGGGGGTGCCGTTCCACTCGTTCCACTAGAGGAGCAATCCACTTAGAGGAGTAATCCAATGTCACTGAGAAATCTGACGGTTGCAATAACCCTGGCCGCGTTGACCGCTGTCGGCGGAGCTTGGTTCTCGCCGGCCGCCCACGCAGCCAGCACAAAGGACTGCGGGACCACCACCGCAACCACGACGTCGCCAGTGATCCCGCCTAATGAAAATGCGGGCTTCACCCAGACGACGACCACCTCGACCACCACCACCCAGACCTCCGCCTGCAACAGCGCCAGCGACAACAAACAGACGACCACGACCACCTCCTCGACCGGCCCAACCACCAACAAGGGCGGCGGGACTCCGGGCGGCCACTAACGGTCTCAACCGCGCACTGAAACCGACCACTGAAGAGGAGCGCAACATGCTGAAAACATTGCTGATTGGATTCGCCTTGACCTCGGCCGCTGTCAGCGGCGTCTGGTTCTCGCCGGCCCACGCAGACAGCACCAAGGACTGCGGGACCACGACAACCGCCGTGACGGACCCGCCTAATGCAAATGCGGGTTTCACGACGACGACAACGACCACCCAGACCTCCGCCTGCAACAGCGCCAGCGACAACAAACAGACGACCACGACTACCCCAACCACGAACAAGGGCGGTGGGACTCCGGGCGGCCATTAGAGCGGGCTACGCGCGCGCTACCGAACCAAGTGGCCGGGCGGCTCCTCTGGAGCCGCCCTCCTCGCTCAAGACAAGCCTCTCATGAAGCTGCTGTTGTTATCTCTGGTCGCCATCGGCTTGGGGGCGGTGGCTTACAATCGGGAGATTCTCCCCGAGAGCGCGCGGGATTTTGCCTGGACCCAAGCGGCGCAGTACCTCCCCGAAGGGTTGGTGAACGCTCCCCCTCAAGGTCCTAAATACCTCCTTGCGCCGGTTCGCCGGGGGGACATCGCCACGACCGTGACGGCGAGTGGCGCGTTGTCGGCCATCACGACCGTCCTCGTCAGTTCGCAGGTGTCCGGGCAGATGCTCCGCATCCTGGCGGACTACAACGCGGAGGTTCGTCGGGGCGACGTGATCGCTCAGATCGATCCGCTCAGCTTCCAGATCACGTTGGAGCAAGCTCAAAGCGAATTGAAGGTCGCGGAAGCGGCCGTGCTGATTCAGGAGCGTGTTCAGGAAAAGGCGGCTGCCGATCTCGCCAGCGCCGCCGCCGCGACCGAGAGGGCTCGCTTCGCGACTGAGCGCGAGCGCATCGTCGTCGCCGAAGCCCAGCGCGACCTGGAGCGCAAGCGTACCTTGGCCAGGGGGGACAACGTCTCTCAGGTTGATTTATCAAGGACTCAGGCCGCCTTCGACATGGCGGTTCAAAACTACAAGTCGGCTGAGGCCGACGAGCGCACCAAGATCGCACTAACTCAAGCCGCCGAGTCGGCGCGCCGCTCGGCCGAGGCGCAGGTGACTCATGCCAACGCGGTCGTGCAGCAAAGGCGGTCGGCCTTAAAGGCTGCGCAGACCGAGCTGGAGCGTACCAAGATTCGCTCGCCCGTCGATGGAGTAGTGATCGGGCGCACCATCGAGGAAGGCCAGCAGGTCACTGTCACCCTGCAGACCCAGACGCTGTTCACGGTCGCTCAGGACCTCCGCGAGATGCAGATTAAGATCTCGGTCGATGAGGCCGACATCGGCAAGGTTCGAGAGGGCCAGCTGGTCATCTACACGGTGGACAGCTTCCCCGGCCGCGAGTTCCGGGCCGAGGTGAAGCAGATCCGCAAGGACTCCCAGGAGAAGCAGAATGTGATCACCTACGTGGTGGTCGCCAACGCGCCGAACCCGGACAAGATGCTGATGCCCGGAATGACGGCAAACGCCCGCATTGTCATCGACGCCCACACGAACGTGCATAAGGTGCCCGTCGCGGCATTGCGCTTTGCCCCGTCCGGGGAGCGCGGACCGGAAGCTTCCCACCTCTGGACCTTGGGGGAGGATCAGCGGCCAAGGCCGGTTCCCGTTCGAGTGGGGCTGTCGGACGGCAGCATGGTCGAGGTCTCCATCGCCGAGCCGGTTGAGCAGGTCATCGTCGGGGTCGATCAAAGAGAGCCGCCGCCCACCATCGCGCGGCGGATCATCGGGAGCATGTAGATGCCGCTGGTGACCGTCTCAGATCTGACAAAAACCTACGTTGTCGGCCAGACGGCGGTGCCTGCGCTCCGTGGCGTGTCGCTCGCCATCGATAGCGGTGAATTCGTGGCCGTCATGGGCTCGTCGGGCTCCGGCAAGTCCACATTGATGAACCTTCTCGGCTGTCTCGATGCTCCCAGCAGCGGTACTTATCACCTCGCCGGACAGGACGTGCTGCGCCTTTCGAGCAACAAGCTCGCGGCGGTCCGCAACACGAGCATCGGCTTCGTGTTCCAGCAATTCAATCTGCTGGCGCGAGCGACGGCGCTCGAAAACGTCGAACTTCCGATGGTTTATGCCGGGCTTAGGCGGCGCGAACGTAGGCGCCGGGCGCGCGAGGCCTTGGCGCAGGTGGGCCTCTCGGAACGCGAACACCATCGCCCCTCGCAGTTGTCCGGCGGTCAGCAGCAACGGGTCGCCATAGCACGCGCTCTGGTGAACCAGCCGCTGCTTCTGCTCGCCGACGAACCCACTGGTGCGCTCGACTCAGTGACTTCCGAAGAGATCATGGCCGCCCTGGTCCGCCTCAACGAGGGCGGGCTCACAGTGGTCGTCGTGACTCACGACCCCGAGGTCGCCCGCTATGCACGCCGGGTCATCCACTTTAAGGACGGCAGAGTAGTGTCCGATGATCTGAACCAAGCTATGCGGGCCGCGGCGTGAAACTCGCCAACAGCACCCTCGCGGCGTTGCGCGCCGTTCGCGTTAACAAGCTGCGCAGCGCACTGACCATGCTCGGCATCGTTCTGGGAGTGTCGTCGGTGACCGTTATGATGGCGGTCGGGGGCGGGGCGAGCCAGCGCATCCAGACCGAAATGCGCAATCTCGGGGCGAACACCATCGTGTTGAACTCGGGGGCGCTGAAGAGCGGCGGGGTGTCCAAGGGACAGGGGTCGCGACCGAGCGTTACGCTCGCCGACGCGCAGGCCATCGAGAACGAAGTCCCGGCTGTGGTCGCGGCCTCGCCGCAGCACAACTTCGCTGGGATGCAACTCATCTATGGCAATGCGAACTGGTCCACACTGGTCACCGGTACGACGCCCGAATACCTCACTATCCGCAACTGGACCGTGAGCCGGGGCCGCGCCTTTGACCGTGAGGACGTGGTCCAGGGCAGCAAGGTGGTCGTGCTCGGGCGGACAGTGGCCGAAAAACTGTTTGGCAATCAGAGCCCGGTCGGGCAGGAAATCCGCGTCAACCGCATTCCGATGACGGTGATCGGCGAACTAGCCGCCAAGGGGCAAAGCCTGGCTGGGCTCGACACGGACGACACCGCTGTCATCCCGATCTCGACCGCGCTCAATCGGGTCATTGGGCGCAATCCCGCCAATCCTCGGGCGATCTCGGGCGTGATCATCAAGGTGCGCGACGGCGCCAACATGGCTTCGGCCTTCACCGAGATTCGTCAGGTCGTGCGCGAGCGCCACGGTCTCCTGCCTGCACAGGAGGACGATTTTTACCTGATTAACCTAACGGAGGTGATGCGGGCCAAGGAGGACTCGGCGCGGGCGCTCGGGATTCTGCTTGCTGCGATCGCGTCCGTGTCGCTTCTGGTTGGGGGGATCGGCATCATGAACATCATGCTCGTCTCGGTCACCGAGCGAATCCGCGAAATCGGGCTGCGGCTCGCGGTGGGAGCCCGGAGAAGCGACATCCTGGGCCAATTCCTGGTCGAGGCGATTACACTGTCCCTGATCGGTGGCATCGCTGGGGTCGCCCTCGGCTTGGGCGGCGCCGTGGCCGTCGAGCGCTACGCCAACCTGGGCGTGGTGCTCAACGGACAGCTGAGCCTGGTCGCCATGGCCTTCGCGGCGGGAGTGGGCATTTTCTTCGGCTTCTACCCGGCCTGGAAGGCGTCACTGCTGCAACCCGTCGAAGCCCTGCGCTCGGACTAATCTTGATCAAATTGCATGCCGCGAGCAAGGTCGCGCTCCCTGAGGCATGGCATCGCCAAAGTACTGTTCGGGGAGGAGGATCCCTCTGGCCGGACAATTCGCATCGACCGTGTCCCATTCACCGTGCTCGGCGTGCTGGAGGAGAAGGGGCACAGCCTCGGTGGTGATGATCTCGACGATCAGGTGATGATTCCGCTTTCGACCGCGCGCAAGCGCATCCTTGGTTTTTTCGCGGGCCATCCGGCGGCGGTCGGCGGCGTGACGTTGCGGGTGATGGACGGGGCGGATATGGCGCGCACAAACGAAGTGGTGCGTGACCTCCTACGCGAACGTCACCGGTTGGTCGCCGACAGCCCGGATGACTTCATCCTGCGGGATCTCGCGGCGGTGCAGCGCGCGCAGTCGCGTTCGGCTTGGCTCATGACGCTGATGCTTGCCGGGGCTGCGGCGGTCTCGCTTCTTGTCGGCGGCATCGGAATCATGAACCTCATGCTGGTTTCCGTGAACGAGCGGCGACAGGAGATCGGGTTGCGCATGGCGATCGGTGCCCGCCGTCGCGAGATCGCTCTGCAATTCCTGATCGAGGCAGGCCTGCTTGCGATGCTCGGTTCCGGAGTCGGCGTGCTGCTGGCGTTGGCAGCAGCTGCCGCGCTAGGCGCCGGACCGGCAATCCGGAATCCCGGGACTGGGGTGGCCGTCCTCGCCGCGGTGGTAACCGCTACGTTGGTTACCCTGATCTCCGCTCTCTACCCAGCGCGGAAAGCCGCGCGTTTGGACCCTGCCGATGCGCTGGCCCAAAGCTGAGGAAACTCAGCCCACGGCACGCCAGTCACCAAGGCCTGACATTTGGCTCGCACCTCGTGCCGAAAGAGAAATAGGCGCGAGCGCGACATCGGAGCTGGCCGGGGTATCGGAAGGCTTCTGAGGCATTGCGTCGAATTTGTCATATCCGCTACACGTCCGGTTACCGGCTGATCTCGGACATCGGTCGCGCTTACGCTCGCAAACAGGCGCGCCGTGGGCTGTGTCGTGCCAAGGATTGCCGGGCGGATCAGTAACGAGAGAGAAGCCACCCGCGCCGATCTCCACAACGAAGAACCCCCGAGAGGTGAGAGCCCTCACCCGGCGCGTTGCGCCGACCTCTCCCGCAGGCGGGAGAGGTTGCCGAGCCCGGGGCGCCTATCTCAACATATGTCCTCTTACGCGCCGGTCACGCGCCAGATCACGTTGCCGACGTCGTCGGCCATCAGCAGCGACTTGTCGGGACCGATCGCCACGCCGACGGGACGGCCGTAGGATTCCTTCTCATCGGGCGCCAGGAAGCCCGACAGGATGTCGCGGGCGGTGCCGGAGGGGCGGCCGTTCTCGAACGGGATGAACACGACCTTGTAGCCGGAGAGTTTGCTGCGATTCCACGAGCCGTGCTGGCCGATCACCATGCCATCGGGAAAACCCGGCAGCGTGCCTGATGGCATCCAGCACAGGCCGAGCGAAGCGGTGTGGCCGCCGAGCGCATAGTCCGGCGTGAGCGCCTTGGCGACCATCGCGGGATCCTGCGGCACGCGATCGTCCACCGTCTTGCCCCAGTAGCAATAGGGCCAGCCGTAGAAGCCGCCGTCGCGCACCGAGGTGAGGTAGTCCGGTGGTGTCTCGTCACCGAGGCCGTCGCGTTCGTTGACGACGGTCCAGAGCACACCCGTAGTTGGCTCCCAGGCGAGGCCAACCGGATTGCGCAGGCCACTGGCGAAGATGCGATGCGTGCCGGCCTCGAGATCGAGCTCGTAGACCGCGGCGCGGCCTTGCTCGACCTCCATGCCCATCTCGGCGATATTGCTGAGCGAGCCGACGCCGGCATAGAGCTTCTTGCCGTCGGGGCTTGCGAGCAGGCTCCGCGTCCAGTGGCCGCTCGGCTTGAAATTGGTGAGCCGCTTGCCCGGTGCGGTGATGCGGTCGGCGTTCGCGGCATAGGGGAATGCCATCACGCCGTCGGTGTTGCCGACATAGAAGGCGTCGCCGACCAGCGCCATTCCGAACGGCTGGCTCAAGTTCTCCATGAACGTGCCGCGCTGCTCGGCAACGCCGTCGCCGTCCTTGTCGCGGAGCAGCGTGATGCGGTTGGCGCTGACGCCAAGCGCCGCGGCACGCCGCATCGTCGCCTGCATCGCGTAATGAAACACGCTCCTCGGCGGCCCCGCGATCTGCGTTGCTTCCGCAATCAGCACGTCGCCATTGGGCAGCACCTCGATCCAGCGCGGATGGTCGAGACCAGTGGCGAACGCATTGACCTTGAGCCCGGGCGCGGCCGTCGGCTTCTGCCCCTCGCTCCAGCCTCTTGCCGTCGGCATCTTCAACGTCGGCAGCGCGCCTTGCGGCTTTGCCTCGGGGATCGCAGGTGCCTCGCCCCAGGCCGGCGCGGGCTCGGCGCCCGACAGCTTGCGCCATTGCAGCGCGATGCCGCCGACGAATGCAACGAACTGCGCAAAGATGCTGGAAAAGGTCATCAAAATCCCCTGTCGAACGTGCGGCACTGTCCAACGACGGATCGCTCCAAGATTCGCCCAAGCCCCGCGCGGGCCCAAGCCTGATCGTCGATCTCTCCAGATCCACGATGAGATATCGTCGTGCCTTTATTGCGTGCGCATCCAACTGGGAACACGCGAAAAGGTCAACATGCGCCAGCCGAATCGGGCCGCTTATGGCGTGCGCAGATGGCAGCACGCCGAATTTGCATGGCGCGGATGAGGCGGTTCTGCGTAGGGGACGCGCGGATCAGCGGCCGATCTGCCGCTCCAGCCGCCGCGCCGCGCGAAACTCGCCGAGGTGATGGATGTTCGGTGCGAGGGCCGCTTCCCTGGATAGCAGGTGATAGACGCGCGCTACCGTGCGCTGCTTCTGCTTCGTCCGCCCACGCGGCAGCTCCCGCGCCTTGCGGACGGCCGTGACGGCGTGCTCGCGAAAATAATCGTAAGCGTCCGACATGGTTCAACGCTCTGCGGCTATTGCGTCCTTCGCGGTGGTAACGGCTGGATGGAGGGGCGGTTCCTGGCAGGATGTTCCGAGCGCGCCAATCCATCACCTCAGGATGACGAGATGAGCAGCGATACTTTTGCTGGGATGCGAGGGGGATAACCGCGTCTTCACCCGCCCTCAGCGCGGCGACAGGAACGGAATGATCATCGGCACGCGTCGGCAATAGGCGCCGTAGGCGTCTTCGCCGAGCTCCTTGGACAGGAACACCTCTTCCATCCGGCCCTTCTGCCACATGCCGAGCGAGATCAGGATCGCGCCGAGCATCGCGGTCACGGTGCCGACGGCGATGCCGGTCGCCAGCATGCCGGCGATCAGGCCGGTGTAGATCGGATGGCGCACGATGCCATAGGGGCCGGTGTCGACGACGCGGTGGTCTTCCTTGTGGGTGATGGTGTTGGACCAGAATTTTCCGAGATGCAGCCGTCCCCACCAGGTGAAGGAGATGCCGGCGATCACGATCAGGGCCGTGACGTAGACGCCGGTATTGCTGAAGACCCAGAGCGGCTTCTCGCCCAGCACTTCGGCCGTCCATGGCGTGAACAGGATGCCGCCAATCAGGATGGGCAGGCGATAGCGGCCGGACTCCAGCGTCATCACCTGCTTCTGGGTGCGGCCCTGCCAGAATGAGGCGCCAACCCAGCTTGCAAGCCAGGCGAGCCAGATCAGCGCGAGCAGTTGTGTTGGCCAGGTCGTGGTCCAACCACCCCAGGCGACAGAGAGAAGCTTGCTGAAATCGAAGGACATGCGGAAAGGTTCTTTGGGTTGGGCGGCAGCTCAGCTGGCGCGCGAGGAGAGCGCGTGATGCTCGATGGCGCCGGTGGCGGGCTTGCCGCCGCGAGCCAGCAGGTGGGTGATGGTTTCGCGCAGCACGGGCTCGATCGGGCGCGGCGAATAGCCGAGCTCGGTGCGAGCCTTGCCGATCGAGAGGTCGCTCGCGGCGAGCGCAATGCGCACGCCCTCGGCGGTGCCGTTGGGCGGCCGGCGTGTGAGATGATCGGAGATGTATTCGAGCATGATCGCGGAGAGCTCGGCAATCCTGCCGGGCACGACGACCGGAAACTGCCGGCGGCCGCTCATCGCCGACATCATCCGCAGAATGTTGCCGAGCGGGACGCAATCGCCGCCGAGGATGTAACGCTGGCCGGAGCGGCCGCGCTCCATCGTCAGCACCAGGCCCGTGGCGACGTCGCGGACGTCGACGAGATTGACCAGGAAGTTAAGGTGCGGCTGCACCTTCTTCTGCAGGAAGTACCACAGCATCGCCGTCGGCGGCGTCAGATTGTGGTCGGCAGCGCCGATCGGCATGGTGGGCGTGCCGATGACGAGCGGGAAGCCAGCAGCCGCAGCCTTCGCCGCATGATGCTCGGCGAGCGACTTCGATCGCGTATAGGCGCCGGGCATCGCATCGGCCTGCTGAAGCGCCTCCTCGGCAGCAACGCCGTCCAGGTCCGAATAGGGGAACAGGATCGATTCCGTCGAGCAATGCAAAAAGCGCGATACTCCGCGCTTCATCGCAGCCGCGAGCACGATTTCGGTACCGCGGCAATTGACGTCGTGAAAGGCCTGCTTGTTGGCGACCCACATCCCGGGCAGGCCGGCGAGGTGATAGACCTGATCGACCCCGACAAGCGCCGCATCGACCGCGGCCCCATCCAGCACCGAGCCATGGGCATATTCAATGTCAGCGTTCGCCGTGGCCGGTGGACGGACGTCGAGAATACGCACCCGCTGCCCACGGGCGCGGAGCGCTTCGACCAGATGCTGTCCGATGAACCCACTGCCACCGGTAACCAGTACGAGAGCCATGAAGAAGGTTTGCTGTTCCGCTCTGGAAGTTATCGGGTCGAAAGAGAATTGGCCGGAAGAGGCGCCAGAATCGCGGCAAGGTCGCGACGGAAGCCCAACGCAATGAATAATTTTGCCATGACAAACATCGGTCCAAGCAGAAAATGGCTGGGGTGATCGACCATCGACGGTTGCCGCTCCTCAAAGACCCGATGGCCGATGATCTGCGACGCGACGCCGAGAGCGATCAGCACGGCAAAAATCGACCACATCATGGCGATCGAGACCTGATTGCCGATCGTGGTTGCGACCCAAAGTAGCACAATCATCGCCGCGAGGATGCCGAGGCCGATCCCGGCGTCCAGCATCAGCCAATAGACCAGCACCGGCAGAGCCAAAATCACCGCCAGGCTGACCTCGATCCCGAACACGTTGAAATGCACCAGCGTCAGCGGCAGCACGGCGCCGGTGAAGAGCAGGAGGATTCCGACCACGTGCATCGCGCAATTCCAAGGATCGCGATGATATTCGACGTAATCGGCCAGTTGGCGTTGAAAAGAGCCGGCCATCTTGGTCTCGTGCAGCATGGAGGTCGGGAAGGGCGAAAAAAGCCTATAGCATCTGACCGGGCGGTGCACAAACCGGCGCTTTTGTCGCGCAAGGCCGTGGTGTTGCGCCATGGGACAGGCTACAAAATGGTCAGGACTTCAAAGGGTTCCGTTCGCGCCTGGGTGCGTGCGCTCAATGCTTCTTGGCGGGCTTTTTCGTCGCAGGCGCAGGAGCGGCGGCCGGCCGCGCAGGCTCCTCCTCCGGCAGCTTGGCAAAGGTCAGGATCTGCAATTGGGCGTTGGCGGCCGAGGTCGGCCGCGCGCGGTCGAGAAACTGCTCCTCGCCGAGGCCGATCGGGTGCAGCCGCTTGGTCGAGATCTTGAAGGTGTTGACCAGCACGTCGCGGATCGCGTCCGCGCGGCGCTGGCTCAGGATCGCATTGGCCTCTCGCGTTTTCGTATTGGATTCGACGCGGCCGACGATCAGGAATGTGTAGGGCAGCAGCGAGGCATGAACCAGCGCGTCCGCGAGGCGGCCGACGGTCTGGTAGGACGCCGGCTGAATGATCGGCGTATCGGCGTCGAACTGAATCTGCGCGGTGAAGGCCGGCAGATTGGCAAGGTCCGGCGCGATCGGAAGCCGATTCACCGGGCCCGGATCGTTCTTGATCCTGGCCTTGGCCCGTTCCATCACCTGCAGCTTCAGCGCGGGGATGTCGATTTCGGCGGCCTGCTCGAAATGATTGAGCTTGCCGACGATGTCGTCGCGGGTCGGCGGCGCCGGCTGCGCGCTGGCGGTCCCCACGAGCAGGGCGAGGCCGAGCACGAGGCCAATTCCGGCGGTGGCAAGCCCGGTTGCGCGCATCATCGGTATCCCGCGTCGTCGACGGCCTTCAGGCAGTTGTTGCTAATGCCCTTGGGCGTCGAGACCAGGCAGGGGACCGCCTTGCTGGTCTCCTTGGTCGAGCCGTTGCAGACCTTGACGATCTCGCGCTGGCAGGCGTTCGCCACCGTGACGCGGGCGGCGACGCGCTTCTGGATGGCGTCGAAGGCGCCGAGATAGTCGCTCTGGCACTGCTGGGAGAGCACGTCGCGGTTGCGGGACAGGCACTCCTTGAGACGGGTCGAGTCCGGATTGACGCCGCGGCAATTGGCGACGATTTCCGCTCCGCAACTCTTGGCCAGCAGCCCGATCGAATCGCCAAAGCTCATGGTCTCCGCCGCCGCAAGCGACGGCATACCCAATGCCAGCACGATCAATGTAGCGGAACCCCGGACCATGGGCGCATCTGATACGGGGAAGTTCGCGGTGGTCAAGGGGCGTGGAGAGAAGAAAGGCGGCGGCGTAACGCCGCCGCAACACGGCAGATCTCACGCCCGCTGCACAAAGCTGTCCACGACCTTCTTTTCCCCCGCCTTGTCGAAGGCGATGGTGAGCTTGTTGCCGTCGACCTTGGTGACGCGGCCGTAGCCGAATTTCTGGTGGAAGACGCGGTCGGAAAGCGAGAATTCCGAGGTCGTGCCGGTGGATTTGGCGACCAACTCGCCCTCGATCGTTAGGGGCCCGCGGCGGCGCGAGGAGAAGCTGCCGAAATCGGGCGACGACGAAGAAGACGAAAACGACGAGGCCGCTTCCTCGAAGCCGCCGCCATCGCGGCCTTGTCCCGTCGCCTGGCCCCGGTTGCGGTTGGCTTGGGAGCGATTGGCCTGGGCGCGCTGCCAGCCCGGGGTCGTGTAGCTGGAGCCGAACGCCTCCATATCGTCGAAGCGCGAGGCGCCGTAGCCGCCGGTGCCGCCCCAGGCCGAGCCGCCCTTGGATTCCGTGATCTCGACATTGGCCGCCGGCAATTCGTCGAGGAAGCGCGACGGGATCGTGGTGGACCACGTGCCATGGATGCGCCGGTTGGTCGCAAAATAGATTTTCGCGCGGCGGCGGGCGCGAGTGAGGCCGACATGGCCGAGCCGGCGCTCTTCCTCGAGGCCGGCGCGGCCCTGTTCGTCCAGCGTGCGCTGGCTCGGGAACAGGCCTTCCTCCCAGCCCGGCAGGAACACGTTGTCGAATTCGAGCCCCTTGGCCGAATGTAGCGTCATCAGCGACACCGCGTCGTCCTCGGCGCCGCCGTCGCGGTCCATCACCAGGGAGATGTGCTCGAGGAATCCTTGCAGGTTCTCGAACTCCTCCATCGAGCGCACGAGTTCTTTCAGGTTCTCCAGCCGTCCTGCGGCATCCGCCGAGCGGTCCTTCTGCCACATCTCGGTGTAGCCGCTCTCGTCGAGCACGATTTGGGCCAGATCAGTGTGCGCGGTGATCTCGCGCTGGGCGCGCCAGCGGTCGAACTGGGCGACGACATCGCGCAAGCTTCCGCGCGCCTTTGGTTTCAACTCGTCGGTCTCGACCACGGCACGTGCGGCCTCGAACAAGGGAATGCGGCGTTTGCGGGCGTGGTCGTGCAGCATCTGCACGGTGGCATCGCCGAGGCCGCGCTTGGGCACGTTGACGATGCGCTCGAAGGCGAGATCGTCGGCAGGCGAGTTGATGACGCGCAAGTATGCGAGCGCATCGCGGATTTCGGCACGCTCATAGAAGCGCGGACCGCCGATGACGCGATAGGGCAGGCCGAGCGTGACGAAACGATCTTCGAACTCGCGCATCTGGTAGGAGGCGCGCACCAGGATCGCGATCTCGTTGAGCTTCTCGCCCTGGCGCTGCAGCTGCTCGATCTCCTCGCCGATGCCGCGGGCTTCCTCTTCCGAATCCCACGAGCCGGTGACCGTGACCTTCTCGCCGTCCTGGTCCTCGGTGCGCAGCGTCTTGCCGAGCCGGCCTTCATTGTGCGCGATCAGGTGCGAGGCGGCGGCGAGGATGTGGCCGGTCGAGCGGTAGTTGCGCTCCAGGCGAATGACCTTGGCGCCGGGAAAATCGTGGTCGAAGCGCAGGATGTTGTCGACCTCGGCGCCGCGCCAGCCATAGATCGACTGGTCGTCGTCGCCGACGCAGCAGATGTTTTTGGTGTGGGGGCTCTTCTCCCTCTCCCCGTCCTTCACGGGGAGAGGGTCGGGGTGAGGGGCTGTCTCCAGGAGCTCAGTACTTGGAGAGTCCCCCTCACCCGCATCCCTTCGCGATGCGACCTCTCCCCGCACGCGGGGAGAGGTGAAAGAGGAGGGCGCCTGCGACAACAGCCGCAGCCACAGATATTGCGCGACGTTAGTGTCCTGGTACTCGTCGACCAGGATGTATTTGAAGCGCTGCTGGTACTGCCGCAGGATATCCGGGTGTTCGCGGAAGATGCGGATGTCTTCGAGCAGCAGGTCGCCGAAATCGGCCGCGTTCAAGATCTTCAGCCGCTCCTGGTAGCTCGCATAGAGCTTGCCGCCCTTGCCGTTGCCGAACACCGCAGCTTCGCCGGGAGGCACCTGCGACGGCATCAGGCCGCGGTTCTTCCAGCCGTCGATCAGGCCGGCCAGCATGCGCGCCGGCCAGCGCTTGTCGTCGATGTTCTCGGCTTGCAGAAGCTGCTTGAGCAGCCGGACCTGGTCATCGACATCGAGCACGGTGAAGTTCGACTTGAGCTGCGCCAGCTCGGCATGGGTGCGCAGGATCCGGCCGCCGATGGAGTGGAAGGTGCCGAGCCACGGCATGCCCTCCACGGCGTGGCCGAGCATCAGGCCGAGCCGGTGCTTCATTTCGCGGGCGGCCTTGTTGGTGAAGGTCACCGACAGGATCTCGCTCGGACGGGCGCGGCCCTGGCTCAGGATGTGGGCGATGCGCGTGGTGAGCACGCGGGTCTTGCCGGTGCCGGCGCCGGCCAGCACCAGGACCGGGCCATCCAGTGTCTCCACCGCCTCACGTTGCTCGGGATTGAGCCCGGACAGATATTTCGGCCCCACCGAGGCGCGCGCACGCGCGGCGATGCCACCGGCCGCGGGCTGGTGGTCGGGGATGCTCTGGGCGGTGATCTTGCTCGGCTCGGTCATGCGAATCATTGGCCCCACGATGGCACCGCGGGGTGGCGGAAGGGAGCCTTCATAACAGGGATTACCGCCTATATGGGGCGGCGGCGAGGGGTTTTCCACGTGCGCGGAACGTCGAATTGTTCCTGCGGAGACTGCGAATTTCCACCTGTCGCCGGCCGGAACCATCGTTTCGAGGTCGAGATTGTCTGTAAGCGAGGCGTGGTCGTCAGGCGCGTCGATCGCAGAGAGACATCGAGATAGAGGTTCCGACCATGCTTGGCTGGGTTGTGACGTTTCTGATTATCGCACTTATCGCCGGTATCTTGGGCTTCGGCGGCATCGCCGGCGCTTCGGTCGAGATCGCAAAGATCATCTTCTTCATCGCGGTCGTACTGTTCCTGGTCTCGGCCGTAGTCGGCCTTGCCCGCGGCCGCACCAGGGTCTAGCTGCGATTTAGCGAGGAGCGTGGTTCACCTCTCCCGTAGGGAGAGGTCGGATCGCATCGGAAGATGTCACCTCTCCCCGATGGGGAGAGGTGAACCGCAAGCGTCAGATGGCATCTGCCGTCACCGCTTCGCGGGCATCGCGATGTTTCGGCCGATGCCCGCGGGTCGCGGCACGGTGCTGTGAGCCTTGGCGATCGCCGCGATGCGCTGCTGGATGTCGGGCGGAAACGGCACCACGCGTCGCGCGTTCATATCCATGTGAAGCGACATGTTTTCCGATGTGGCCGAGAGCCAGCCTTCGGCGGCGTGCCGGAACTCCTCGAAGGTGTGCAGCCGCTTATCATCGGCGTCCAGCAGCCACACCGAAACCCGCACGGGATCGCCGAGATGGATTTCGCGCAGGTACCGTACATGGCATTCGGCGGTGAAGGTCGAGCCGTGGCGCTCCTTCATGTAAGTCGGCCCGATCCCGAGCTCGAGCCAGAGCTGGTCGATCGCCCGGTCGAACATCACGTTGTAATAGGCCATGTTGAGGTGGCCGTTATAGTCGATCCATTGCGGCTCGATCTGCATGATTGACGAGCGGAATGGCTCGGCAGCGGCAATCTCGGGCATGTTTCCATCCTGCTATCCGTCCGGTCGCTTGACTTGACCGGTTAGATGTCCTTTGCCACGGTTCTTCTGTCGGGAGGAATGTCCGTGGGTACGACCATCACCAATAATCCGCCGCGGCCGGAGCCGAAAGCCCTTGCGAGCGCGCTGGAGCAGCTTGCCGCACGGTTCGGCAACCGCCTCATCACCTCGCAGGCCGTGCGCGAGCAGCACGGCCACACCACGACGTGGATCCCCAACCAGCCGCCGGACGGCGTGGTGATGGCGCAGGAGACCACCGACATCCAGGACGTCGTGCGGATCTGCGCCAGGAACGGCGTGCCCGTCATCGCCTTCGGAACCGGCACCTCGCTGGAGGGCCAGGTCAATGCGCCTGCGGGCGGAATCTCGATCGACCTGCGCGACATGAACAAGGTGCTCGCGGTGCATGCCGAGGACCTCGACTGCGTGATTCAGCCCGGCGTCACCCGCAAGGCGCTGAACGAGCACCTGCGCGACCAGGGCCTGTTCTTCCCGATCGATCCCGGCGCGGACGCCTCGCTCGGCGGCATGGCTTCGACCCGGGCGTCCGGCACCAACGCGGTGCGCTACGGCACCATGCGCGAGAGCGTGCTGGCGCTGAAAGTCGTGCGCGGCGACGGCGAGATCATCACGACCGGCACGCGTGCAAAAAAGTCCTCCGCAGGCTACGACCTGACGCATCTGTTCGTCGGCGCCGAAGGCACGCTCGGCATCATCTCGGAATTGACCATCCGCCTGCGCGGCATCCCCGAGACCATCGCGGCCGGCGCCGTGTCGTTCGAGACCGTGCATGGCGCGTGTCAGGCGGTGATCCTGGCGATCCAGACCGGCATTCCCGTAGCGCGCATCGAGTTGCTCAATGCCGCGCAGGTGACGGCCTGCAACGCCTATTCCAAGCTGACGCTGCCGGAGACGCCGCTGCTGCTGATCGAATTCCACGGCAGCGAGATCGAGGTCGCCGAACAGTCCAAGGCCTTTGGCGAGATCGCAAAGGAGTGCGGCGGCGGCGATTTCTCGTGGACCACCAAGCCGGAGGATCGCACCAAGCTGTGGCAGGCGCGGCACGATGCTTACTGGTCCGTCAAGGCGCTGCGGCCGGGCGACAGCATCGGCGTGGTCGCGACCGACGTCTGCGTGCCGATCTCGCGCCTTGCCGAGTGCGTCGGCGAGACCGAGGAGGATCTGAAGCGGCTCAATCTGTTGTCGCCAATCGTCGGCCATGTCGGCGACGGCAATTTCCACTGCTCGCTGGTCTGCGACACCAATGACGCCGATGAAATGGCCCGCGGCGAGGAGTTCATGCACCGTCTGGTCGAGCGCGCACAGGCGATGGACGGCACCTGCACCGGCGAGCACGGCATCGGCCAGGGCAAGCAGAAATACCTCGAGGCCGAACTCGGACCCGAGGCGCTGGATGCGATGCGGGCGCTGAAAAAGGCGCTCGATCCACTCAATATTTTCAATCCCGGCAAGATCGTGCCGCAGGTTTAGCGGCAGGCAGCGGAACTTTCGGCAGGCCAGCCGGTTCCAATTCCCGCCAAGTTCCGATGCCTCAATGGTGCGGCTCTGCGGGAGGATGCGATGTTGCGACCGGTCATTGGAATTGCTGCGATGGCGCTTGCCTGCATGCTTGCAGGCGCGGCTCTGGCCAAGGGCGGACACGGTGGCGGTGGACACGGCGGCGGCGGTCATGGCGGCGGTGGGCACGCCGGCGGTGGGCACAGAGGCGGTCATGGCGGTGGGCATTTCGGCGGCGGCCATTTCGGCGGTCACGGTTTTGCGCACGCGCATGGCGGCGGCGGGCATCATGGCGGGATGCGGTTCGCAACCGGAGCCCGACATGGTGGCCCGAACTTCGGTCAGATCCGCAATGCGGGCGTCCGCCCTGCGAATTTCCGCAATGCCCTCAACGCGCACTCCAGCGCGTTCCGCAACGGCCGGCTGATCAGCAATCCGGCGGCCCGTGCCCAGATCGCGGCCGCGGCCGCACTTGCCGGCTGGCATGGCGCAAGCAGCGGATGGTGGCAGCATGCAGGTGGCGGCTACGGCTGGGTCGGACCGCTGTTCTGGCCGTTCGCCTACAACGATCTCTACGATTACGCAGTCTGGGGCGACGGTCTCGGTTTCTGGGGCTACGGCTATCCGGACATCTATGCCGGCATCTTCGGTCCCTATGGCTATGACGGTCTGTCGGCCTATCTGCCGCAACGCCCGCAAGGACGACGGCGCGCGCGGGGCGTTGCGCTCGATCAACTGTGCGGCAGCGATCGCCGCGAAATCGTCGGTCTGCCGATCGACCAGATCGCAGCCGCGGTGCAGCCGACGGATGCGCAAGGTGCAAGCCTCGACGAACTCGGCAATGCCTCGATTCAGGCGGCAGAGTTGATCCGCGCATCCTGTCCGGCGCAGGTCGCGGCGACGGCGCCCGGCCGCCTCGCAGCGATGCAGCAGCGCGTCGAGGCGATGGAGAAAGCGGTCGATCTCGTCCAGCCCGCACTCGACAAATTTTACGCTTCGCTCACGGACGAACAGAAGGCCCGCTTCAATGCACTCGCCGAGGACCAGCGTCGTCGTGCGACGGCGTCGAACAATGCCAATGGATCGCCGGTCCAGAACTGCAGCGCGCCTGCCGCGCTCGATTGGCCCGGTGCCGAGATCGAGGCGAGGCTTCACCTGGATGACACGCAGCGCGCCGCACTCCAGGTGCTCCAGGACAGCAGCGCCAGGGCCAACGCATCGCTCAAAGCGGCGTGCCAGCCCGGCGACGTGATGACGCCGCCGGCGCGCATGGCCGCCATCCGCAAGCGGCTCGACGTGATGCTGGACGGGATCAAGTCGGTCCGCGCTGCGCTTGAGGATTTCTACGCCACGCTGAATGACGAGCAGAAGGCGCAGTTCGAGGCGATCGGGCCGCGGCGGACGTCTTGAACGCACCGATCCACCGCCGGCGGAAAGACCGCCTCGCCGATCTCGGCATGGTTGTCTATGCTGGCACCGCTGAAGTGCAATAATTCGGTGGCTGGAAGACCACGGGTGGCGGGATGAAGTGGTTCGCGAGGCAGAAGCCGGGCGACATCTGGGACGAAGCGATCGAGTGGCCGCTGGGCGATATCGAAGCCGCCGAGCGCATCCGCGCGATATGTGAGGCTGCAATCGCGAGTGCGGTGGGCGCGGGTCGCAACAACAAGCGCGACAGCGAGCGCTACGAGCGTGCGGCGAAGGTCGCAATGGAAATCGCGATGAAGATATCGGACGGCCTAATGCGCGACGATGCGGTCCGTCGCATCGTCGACCTCTGCATGAAGGCGAATGATCTCAAGACCGCGCAGATCCTGTTTCGCGCGATCCACGCCAGCTGGATCCGCGAAACGGTACAGCGAGATTATCCCGCGCTGACGCAGTGAGGCTGATTGTTGCCACGAGGAGGGTGCGCTCCCTCCCCCGCAAGCGGGGGAGGGTTGGGGGAGAGGGTGGCTCCACCAGCGATATGTCGCGAATGGATAAAGCCCTCACCCGCCACGCTCTTGCGAGCGTGTCGACCTCTCCCGCAAGCGGGCGAGATGCACCGAGCCCGCGGCCCAGCCCAACCTAATTCGCTTTCGCCAGCGTGCGCACGGCTTCGTCGACGCTGCGAAACAGGTGTTCCCTCGGCAGGGCATCGAACAGGTTGAAGCGCTCGAACGCGTCCTGTGCGCGCACCGATTCCAGCCGCGCCAGCGCCACCGTGACGCCCTGTTCACTGCACGCCTTGAAGATTTCAAGCAGGATCTGCGCGCCGGTGAAGTCGATCTCGACCATGCCGCTCGCTTCCAGCACGAGAAGCTGCGGGGCCGAGGTGCCGAGGACGCTGGTCACGTCGCTGCGGAAGTCCGGCGCGTTGAGGAACGACAGCGGTGCCTGGAGACCGATCACGGCAACGCCGGCGATGCGCTCGCCGGCGACGTGCGGATGGGCCGGCCACCAGATCGTGGTGCCCGGCACGCGCTCGAACTCGACCAGCTTGGCGCGCGTGATGCTCCAGATGCCGTACAGCAGCGACAGCACGATGCCGAGGAACGCGCCCTGCTCGATCGGCAGCACGATGATCAGCGCGGCGGTGGCGATGATCAGCAAGAACTCGCTGAAGGACTGCCGATAGATCGTGACGATCTGCTTGACGCGGATGATCTTCAGCGCCACGAACAGCAAAATGCCGCCAAGCGCGGCATCCGGCACATGCCGCAGCAACCCTGTTCCAAACGCGAGCAACGCCAATACGATTGCCGCGGCGGCGAGGCCCGAAAGCTGCGATTGCCCGCCGGTCTCGGCAACGATTCCCGTCCGCGGCGGGCTGGCATTGACCGGAAACGCGCCGAACAGCCCGGCCAGCACGCTGCCGGCGCCCGCGCCGAGGAAATCGCGATCGACATCGGCAGGCTGGTCGAGATCGGACGGGAACGACCGCGTGGTGGCCGCGGTCTGCACCATCACGACCACGGTGATCACGAAGGCGAGCGGCACCAGGCGCACCCATTGCTCTGGCGCAAGATCAGGCAGAGTCGGCCGCGGCAGCGTACCCGGCACGCTGCCTACGACGTTGACGCCCTTGCTCTCGAGGCCGAGCCCGATCACGGCCAGCGTCGCGGAGACAAGCCCGATCAGCGCGCCCGGAATTTTTGCGCTCACCTTCTCGGAGAGGAAGACCACGGCCAGAACACCGAAGCCGATGCACAGCGTGAAGGGGTTGGTCCGGCCGAGCTCGCTTGCGAGCACGCCGATGCGATCGAGCGTCGGCCCGCTGGGCGACCCCAGCCCCAGCACGCCCGGCAATTGCGACACGATGATGTGGACGGAAATGCCGACGAGGAATCCGACCATCACCGGCACCGACAAAAGGTTGGCGATGCCGCCGAGGCGGAAGGCGCCGCCGGCGAGCATCATGGCGCCCACCATCAGCGCCAGCGCGATGGCGAGTCCCTGATATTCCGGCGAACCGGAGAGGGCGAGCGCGGCAAGCCCGCCGGCGAAGATCGGCGTGATCGTGGAGTCGGCGCCGCAGGACAGGAAGCGGTTGCCGCCCAGCAGCGCGAAGCCGAGCGAGCCCGCCATGAACGCGAAGAAGCCGATCTGCGGCGCAAATCCGCCGAGCCGCGCGGTCGCCATCTGCTCGGGGACGGCAATCGCTGCAAGTGTCAACCCCGCCAGGAGGTCGCCGGGCAGCGAATAGGACGCCAGCGATCGGAACAGCGGCCATGTCGCCTTGGCGTGATCGTCGTGCGGCATCGATGTGGAGTCCCCGGAAAGCCTGCGTCGGCCGATCAGACTACAGCATTTCCGGGATGGAAGGCGGCAGACCACGCAACTCCTGGGCCATCAACAGAAATGTCCTGGCGATGATTGGCTCTCTGCGGCGTTTCTGTCGTCATTGCGAGGAGCCCGCGACAAAATTGCGAAGCAATTTTGCGCTGGTGCGATGAAGCAATCCAGAATCTTTCCGTGGAAAGACCCTGGATTGCTTCGCTTCACTCGCAATGACGGAGGACATATTTGTCCTCCGCCTCGCGGCAGCCTCAGTACCGGCCGCGGTCGTTGTGATAATCGCCACCGCGGCCGCCACCCATTCCCATTCCCATGCCGATCCCGATACCAATCCCGATGCCTTGCATCACAGCGCCGGGCGGCGGGCCGCGATCCGGCGGCGGCGCGCGCTCGTAGACGACTTCGTCGGGCGGCGGCGGCCGGCGCTTGGGCGGCGTCTCGACGACCTTGCGCTTGGGCGGCGTGTCGTCGACGCGCTTCTTGATGATGGGTGCGACCGTCGGGTTGATCGGCGTTGCCGGTGTCGTGGGCGTCGAGCACGGGCAGGTCGGTGCCAGCGCGACGGCGATCGGAGCTGGGGCCGCAGCGGCCGCAACGGGCAAAGCGTAATTGCGGTTCTGCACGCGGAGCAGCAGCCGGCGCGCGGTTGCAGCTAAGTCGCTGTTGTCCCAGTTGGCAAGATAGGCCTCGAACGAGGCGCGGGTGTTGATCGCGGTGGCCCGCTCCCACGCCAGCATCTGGCGCCGGCGCTCCAGGATCGTGCGCAGGCGCGGCGTGAACGACGCCTGCGCGTACAGCTCGACATAGGCCTGATACGCCGGCACGGTATCGTCAGCGATCACGAGATCATAGGCGGCCTTGGCATCCTTGCCCTGCAAATCCTTGCGCCAGTCCTCGACGCTGCGCGTGGCGCTTGCAAGCGCCATCGAGCCTGCGCCCGGAGCGGAAGGTTGCTGGCCGCTGCTGTCGCCGAAGAACTTGAAGTCGGTGGTGAGCGACGAACTCTCCCAGGGGATCTGCCGCCCATCGGTCGATTGCGCCACGGCGATGCGGATGCGCTTGAACACTTCCTCGATCGGCAGGTTGGGCTGCTTGGCCACACTCAGCGCCGCGGTGGTGTAGGGGCTGTCGATGCCGGAGCCGTCCTCGGCTTCGGAGCCTGGAGAGGTCGAATAGGAAATGAAAGAGCCGGGCGCGCCGGCCTTGGTGTCGACGATCGCAAGCCCGTGGCCGGCGCCGCTGAGCGCCGGGAAGGGATTGTTGCGGCAGGCATCGAGCATGAAGATGCGCGCCCGCGTCGGCAGCGCGCCAAGCGTGTTGAGAAGGTCGTTCAGCCGCACGCCCTGCAAGGGAATGTCGGCCTCGCGCTTGGGATCGAGGTCGACCGGCACCAGATAGTTCTCGCCGTCGATCTGCAGGCCGTGGCCGGCATAGAACACCAGCGCGACAGTGTCGGCGCCGCTGGCGCTGACCTTGCCGGCGAAATCCGAGATCGCCTCGCGCATCTCGTTCTGCGCCAGATTGGGGGCGGTGGTCACGGTGAAGCCGGCGTTGCCGAGCAACTCCGCCATGCCTTTGGCGTCGTTGGCGGCATTGGGCAGTTCCGGCACCGTGCGATAGGCCGATTGGCCGATCACCAGCGCAAGCCGCGCTTCAGCCGCAGCCTGCGTCGTTGTCATGAGTTGTGTGAGAGCAAGGAGGCCGGACGCAAGAAACAAACTGCAAAGGGCTGGACGGCGCATGATGTTACCTCCGTCGGCAATGCGCGCGATGATGTCACCTTTTGTAGTCGCCCGCCATGACCCTGTCTGTGCACTGGATCACGCTCGCCGGGCTGCGGCAAAATGGGGCAGGATCCCCGGGGTTGAAGCGATAAGCCGTGCTGCGTCAGGACAGTCCGCGGTCCCAAGGCGGTTCGGGCGCGAAGCAACCTGCGAGAAAGTCGATGAAGGCGCGGACCTTGGCCGGCGGTCGGCGGTCGGGCAGGTAGACCGCATGCACAGCCGAGGTCTGGATTTCCGGCTGGTCTAGCCCAAGCGCGACGAGCGTGCCGGCGCGCAAATCATCGGCGATGATGAAGGTTGGCTGTCGCGCGAGGCCAAGGCCGCCCAACGTCGCGGCGCGCAGCGCGTCGCCATTGTTGGCGCGCAGATTGCCCTTGACCTGGACCCGGATCTCGCCGTTCGCCCCGAATAGCCATTCCGCCGCGCTCGCCTGCTGCGAAAGCGTGTAGCCGAGACAATTGTGGGCGGCGAGGTCCGCCACGGTACGCGGCGTGCCATGCTTCGCTAGGTAAGACGGTGCTGCGCAGACGACCATTCGGTTCGGCGCGAGCCGCCGCGCCACCATGCTGGAGTCGCGCAAGGTGCCGATGCGGATCGCAAGGTCCCAGCCTTCATCGGCGAGATCGACCAGGCGGTCGTTGAGGCCGAGCTCGATCGTGACCTCGGGATGACGTTCCGAGAACTCTGAGATGAGCGGAGCGATCTGCCGGGTGCCGAATACGACGGGCACGTTGACCCGCAGCAGTCCGCGCGGCTCGATGCGCTCGCGCGCGACCGCTGCGTCGGCGACTTCCATGTCGGCAAGGATCCGTTCGGAGGATTCGAGATAGCTGCGTCCGGCCTCGGTGATGGACAGCCGCCGCGTGGTGCGGTGGAACAGTTTGACGCCGAGCCGAGCTTCGAGAGAGGCCACATGCTTGGTGACCATGGTCTGCGACAGGCTCATGGCCCTGGCCGCGCCGGACAGGCTGCCGATCGCCGCCACCTTGGCAAAGACCTCCAGGCTGGTCAGCCGGTCGAGCATCTATTTCACTCTATCGGTGTGAAGTATATTTTCACAATAGCGGATTATCATTCGACTGAGAATAGATCATAGCTCGGTCCGATAGGAGACCGCCATGATCGATTCCCGTACTGCTCCCTATGCCGCGCTGGTGCTGCGCGTGACACTGGGCGCGCTTTTCCTGGCCCACGCCAGCCTGAAACTGTTTGTCTTCACCCCGGCCGGGACCGCAAAATACTTCGGCAGCCTCGGCTTCCCGTCCGAACTCGCCTATGTCGTGATGACCGTGGAAGTGCTGAGCGGCGTCGCCTTGATCCTCGGCATCTGGACCCGCTACGCGGCGCTGGCCGGCATCCCGGTCCTGCTCGGCGCGATCTTCACGGTGCATGGCGCCGCCGGCTTCTTCTTCACCAACCCGAAGGGTGGCTGGGAATTCCCCGCCGTCTGGGCGATCGCGCTGGTGGCGCAAGCGCTGCTTGGCGATGGTGCCTACGCGCTGCGTCCGTCGCGCGATGTCGAGGCGGGGAGCGGCCAATTGAGCGGCGCGCATTCGCGCTGACTTCGAAGTCCAGCCGTTCCAACACGAGGAGCTGCGGGATCGCGGAGAGCGATCCTGCGGCTCTTGCTTTTCCGGTTGCGCGTCAGCGCGCCGAGCGCTGGCGAATCTATCAAGATGCGTTTGGCATTGATCGATACCTGAATTGGATCGATCCGCGCCAGTCTTGCGCCGCAGCCTTTCTGCCGCCGCGCCATTGCGCGGCGTCGCCGAAATCTAGGCAAACATAGCCATTTCGGTTCGGCCGCCGCCGATGCGCTCGCCGCTGGGACCGTTGCGCAACGAGGTCTGCAACCCTTGCTGCAACCCTTGCCTGCGCTGTCGCTTTGGCCATACAGTCGCGCCAACACGCTGCGACAACGATCGCGGCTGCAAAAAAAATCTGGGAGAGACCGCGCCATGATCATCGCGCCCGTCAGCCGTCGCACGTTCATCAAATCGTCGACAGCGCTCGCCGCCGGCCTCGTGCTCTCCCCCGCCATCATCGGCCGCGCCGAGGCCGCGACGTTGAAGCTGAAATGTTCCTCCTCGCTTCCGAACGATCCGAAATATGCCAACGGGCGCGTCTACTACGACAATCTCGTCAAGAACCTGAAGGCGAACGGTCTCGGTGAGCAGATCGAGGTCGCCTTCTTCCCCGACAACCAGCTCGGCCAGGAGATCGACGTCATCAATTCGGTCAAGCTCGGCGTGATCGATCTCATGGTGTCGGGCTCGTCGATCTCGGCCAATCTGGTGCCGCTGGTCGGCACCTTCGATCTCGGCTACCTCTTCGCGAGCTTCCCGCAGCAGACCAAGGCGTTCGATGCCGGCGCTGCCAAGCCGATCGAGGACGCGCTGCTCAAGGGCGGCAACATACGCATCATCGCCTGGGCCTATAATTTCGGCTCGCGCAGCGTGCTGGCGAGGAAGCCGGTGAAGACCCCCGAGGATCTCGCCGGGCTCAAGATCAGGACGCTGCCCAATCCGGTGATCACGGAGTGCCTGCGTCTGATGGGCGCAGCCGCGACGCCACTGGCGTTCGGCGAAATCTACACGGCGTTGCAGGCCGGCGTGCTCGACGGCCTGGAGCACGATCCGCCGACGATCCTGGCCAGCAAGTTCTTCGAGACGGCAAGATTCTACGCGCTGACGCAGCACAATTTCTCGCCGCTTGCGATCTACTTCAGCGACATGACCTTCAACCGCATGGATCCGAAGCTGCGCGACGGCTTTCTCGATGCCGCGAAAAAGGCCGCGGCCGACACGCGTTCCCACGGGCTTGCGGTCGAGAAGGAAGCGCTGGCCGCGTTGACCGAGAAGGGCGTGACGGTGGCGGAATGCGACCGCGACGCGTTCCGCAAGCGCGTCGCGCCGCAGACCGAGAATTTCATCAGGGCGCGGCCGGAGTCCAAGGCCGTGATCGACATCGTCCGCGCGACTCAAGCGTGAGATGGTCAAGCCTGAGATGGCGTTGACGGGCGCGGTGTCGCTCTCGGGCGGTCGTCACGCAAGCGTCACCCTCCTGCTCCGCGTGAGCGACGCGGTCGCGGCCGTCCTGCTCGCCGCCGACCTCGTGGTGGTGTGCGCCTCCGTGCTGCTGCGCTTCCTCTTCAACGCGCCGGTCGAATGGTCGGACGACGTCGCGCGCGGATTGATGGTCGGCTCCGCCTTCTTCGGCGCGGCGAGCGCGCTGGCGCGCGGCGAGAATGTCGGGGTGTCGTTCTTCCGCGATCTGGCTCCGGTGCGGCTGCGCGCGCTGGTCGATGCGGCCAGTGCGCTGCTGGTGGTGCTGATCTCGGCCTATGTCGCCTATCACGCGATCAAGCTGGGCTCGCTGACGGCGGGACAGACCACCGGGTCCGGGCTGCCGCTGGAGCTGACGTTTTACCCGATGGGCCTCGGCGCGCTGTTCATGACGGTGTTCGCGATCGACCAGCTATGCGCAAGGCCGCTTCCCGATATCGTCAGGGGCCTCATTGCGATCGTCGTGGCGAGTGGCCTCTACCTCGCCTGGGATTATTTGTCCCCGTCCTCGGTGCCGTCGGCGGGCACGCTGATGCTGATCGGCTTCTTCGCAACGCTGTTCGGCGGATTGCCGATCGGCTTTGCGCTGGCGCTGGCGGCGCTGATCTTCATCTGGGTCGAGGG
Organism: Bradyrhizobium hipponense; assembly: GCF_008123965.1. Taxonomy (GTDB): domain Bacteria; phylum Pseudomonadota; class Alphaproteobacteria; order Rhizobiales; family Xanthobacteraceae; genus Bradyrhizobium; species Bradyrhizobium hipponense. The sequence continues at coordinate 27,707 of NZ_VSTH01000053.1, forward strand.
CGCGCTGCCCGGCGTCATCTTCGCCCAGCAGATGGCGCGCGGCATCGACAATTTCGTGCTGCTGGCGATCCCGTTCTTCATCCTCGTCGGCTATCTGATGGAGGCCAACGGCATGTCGGTGCGCCTGATCGAACTGTTGCAGCGTGCGGTGGGACGCATGCGCGGCGGGCTAAATGTTGTGATGGTGGCCTCGATGGTGCTGTTCTCGGGCATCTCCGGCTCGAAGATGGCCGATGTCGCTGCCGTCGGCTCCGTGCTGATCCCGGCGGCGCGCCGCTCCAGACAAAATCCGGGTGGCGCGGTGGCGCTGCTTGCGGCATCCGCCGTGATGGCGGAGACCATTCCGCCCTGCATCAACCTGATCATCCTCGGCTTCGTCGCCAATCTGTCGATCGGCGGGCTGTTCGTCGCCGGTCTGCTTCCGGCGGCGCTGATGGCGCTGGTCCTGATCGTCGTCTCGATCATCTTTGGCAAGCGTCCCGCCGCGGTCGAGGAGATCGAGCCGCAGATTCCGGTGTCCGGCCTGTGGAGCGGCGCGATTGCCTCGTTCGGCCTGATCTTCATGATCTTCTTCGGCTTCAAGAGCGGCTTTGCCACGGCCACGGAGATCTCGGCTTTCGCCGTCGCCTACGCCCTCGTCATCGGCGCTCTTGTGTTCCGCGAGCTCAGCTTCAAAACGGCCGCGCACAGTTTTGTCCAGGCGGCGACGCGGGCGGGGCTCGTCCTCTTCATCGTCGCGGCCGCGCAGTCGCTCGCTTTCACGCTGACGCTCCAGCAGGTGCCGCATGCGGTCGGCGACTTCATGCTTGGGTTGTCCAAGACCAGCGGCGTCTGGCTGTTCATGCTGCTGGCGATCGCGGTGCTGATCGTGATGGGATCGGTGCTGGAAGGCGCAGCCGCGCTGATCATCTTCGGGCCGCTGCTGTTGCCGGTCGCCGTGCAGCTCGGCGTCGATCCCCTGCATTTCGGCGTCGTGCTCGTCATCGCGATGGGCATCGGCCTGTTCGCGCCGCCGCTCGGGCTCGGACTCTACGGCGCCTGCCTGATCGGCAACGTGCCGATCGAGCAGACCGTGAAGCCGATCATGGGCTATCTGGGCCTGCTGCTGCTCTGCCTGCTGGTGATCGCGTTCGTGCCGTCGCTCTCGACCGCGCTGCCGCGCGCGTTCGGCTATTGAAGGAGTCTTGTCATGAAAGTCTTGTCATGAAGGTCTTGCCATGAAGGTCCTGTTGGCTCACACGCCGGAGATGCGCCGCAATTACTACGGCGATCGCAGCCTGAACGGCCTGCGGGCGATCGCCGAGGTGATCCTGCACGAGGGCGATCAGCCCCTCGGTGCAGCCAGCCTCGTCGACGCGGCCAGGGAGGCCGACATCATCGTCGCCGATCGCATGACGGAAGGCCGCGGCGGGATCTTTTCGCAGCTGCCGCGCTTGCGCGCGTTCGTCCGCTGCGCCGTCGACATCCGCAACGTCGATGTTGATGCGGCCTCGAACGCCGGCGTCCTGGTGACCCGCGCCGGCCCGGGCTTCGTGCAGGCAGTCGCCGAGCTCGCGCTCGGCTTCATGGTCGATCTGTCGCGCGGCGTATCGCGGGCGACCGCCGACTACCAGGCTGGCCGCAAGCCGGAGGCGCGGATGGGCCGTCAGCTCGCCGGCAGCCGGATTGGCATCATCGGCTATGGCAGCATCGGGCGCTACCTCGCCGAGGTAGCCAAAGTGCTGCGCATGGAGGTGCTGGTGTCCGACCCCTTCGCGACCGTCAGCGATGCTGCGATCAGGCAGGTCGCGCTCGACGAACTGCTCGCGGCCTGCGACTATGTCGTCTGCCTCGCCGTCGCCAACGAACAGACTGAGAACTTGATCGGCGAGGCGGCGCTGGCACGCATGCAGAAGCATGCCGTGTTCATCAATCTGTCGCGCGGCAATCTCGTCGACGAGGCGGCGCTGGCGCGGGCGCTGACGGAGGGCCGCATCGCAGGTGCTGCAATGGATGTCGGCCGCGCGCCCGACCAGATGCCGACACCGGAGCTGGCAAAGCTGCCGAACGTGATCGCCACGCCGCATGTCGGCGGCCTGACACCGCAGGCGATCGAATATCAGTCGCTGGAAACCGTTCGGCAGGTCGAAGCGATCGTCAAAGGCGAAATCCCGCCGGGCGCCGTCAATGCAGAGCGCTGGACGCGGAGGCCTTAGCACGCCTAACTCATGCTTTCTCCGTTCCCTCCCCTGGAGGGCAGGGCAATCGCATATGGGTGCACGATGCGGCGACATCGGCGGTGCGCCCCCTCTCCCGCTTGCGGGGGAGGGCTGGGGTGGGGGTTGTCTCCGCGTCGGGATTGTTGAGATTGGGGAGGATATCCCGCCGTGGCGAGAGCCATCACCCGCCGCGCTCTGCGAGCGCGTCGGCCTCTCCCGCATGCGGGAGAGGCGGAGCAAGCCCGCGGACAATACTCGTGAAATCCATATGCGATTGCTGAACGCACCTCATTCGGAGCAGCAGCCGTGTGTCATTCGATGCGCCCTACAGCCGATCGACTGCCCTGAACGTCCCGTCCTTCTGGATCACCGTCAAGAACACCTTTGGCGGCGTGTCGATCATGCGCGGGCCGACGGTGACGATGTTGCCGCTAATGTCGAAGCTGCCGATCTCGTTGACGACTCGCAACAGCTCGGCGCGCGTTGGATTCGGCCCGGCCTTTTCCAGCGCCGCGGCCGCGAGGCGGCCAGAGAGATAGCCTTCCAGCGACACGAAGTCCGGCGTCAGCGCCGGGTCGAACGCCTTCTGCGCCGCCTGGTAATCCGCGACGAGTCCCAGCGAGCGATCCCAGGGGAACGGCACGACCTGCGAGACGATGACGCCTTCGCCCTCGGGGCCGAGCTCTCCGGCGAGGGCAACGGCGCCGACGAAGGAGATGTTGACGAAGGTCGGATGGAAGCCGCTGCGGTGCGCGAGCTTGATGAATTCGGCGCAGGGACCATAGGTCCCGACCATGGCGATGGCCTCGGGCTCGGCGCGCTTGAGCATCCGCCAAGCCGAGGCGACCGCGCGGGTGTTGCGCTCGAAGGTGCCTTCGGCGGCGAGCTCGAGGCCGCGCTTGGCGAGCGCGCGCTTCACGCCGGTGAGACCATCGCGCCCGAAGGCGTCGTCCTGGTAGAAGATGCCGATCCGGGTGAAGTGACGGTCCTCGGTCAGGTGCTTGATCCAGGCCTCGGCCTCCGCGCCGTAGCTCGCGCGAATGTTGACGACGTTGGAGAGCTCGAGGTCGCGCAGGAATTCGGCGCCGCTGAACGGACCGATGAAGGGGACGCCGCGGGCGCTGGTGATCGGAATGGTCGCGACCGCGGTCGGCGTGCCGACCGCGCCGATCAGCGCAAACACCTTGTCGTCCTCGATCAGCCGCAAGGTCTGCGCCACCGAGCGATCGGGATCGTAGCCGTCGTCGCGGCTGAGCAGTTGGAGCTTACGGCCGTGCACGCCGCCCTTCGCATTGACCTCGGTGAACGCGGCGACGATGCCCTGCCGCATGCGCTGTCCGAGCGCGGAGGAGGGGCCCTCGAGCGCGGCGGCCTGGCCGAACAGGATCGCATCGTTGCTGACGCCGGTCTCCTCGCCTCGGGCCGTGAGCATGGTCGCGACCAACAGCGCGATGGTCAAGGTGATGCGTGTCGCGGATCGAGATCGATACATCAAGAAGTCTTGCCGAGTGCGGGAGAAGCTCAAGGATATCCCGGCAGCATGAATCGGCGATGTATCGGCCGCTCCGTACTACTCCGGGGAAAACCGGCAATTTACTTGCACAGATGTCGCGCCAATCCAGCACTTCATTAACTAAGCCGGGCAATGCGAAACAGCCGGGTTCCGAAATTCTCCAGTTCTTAACCGCGGTCCTGTTCCGATAGTGGCTCCGGCGGCTCAACCACAGGTTCGGTCCGCCGCGAAAGAGGGGACGGCGGCTTTGGGATGAGCGATCGCGATCAGAATGATCAGGATCGGGGACGTATGACCGGGCGGTGGCGGCTTGGGCCGCTGCTCCGGCTGTATCGTCCTGCGCTTGTTGCGGCCGGTCTCGGTCTGCTGTTCTCGCTGGTCGGCGCCGCCGCGGTCGCGCGATGGGAGGATCGCGTCAACAGGATCGAGTTCGAGAACGCGGCCGAAACCCAGTCCCTCATCATGCAGAACGGCATGAACGAGTATATCAGCCGGCTTGTCGCGCTGCGGACCCTGTTCGAATCGGCCAACGAGGAAATCACCCGCAGCGAATTCGAGACCTTCAGCGCCCGCCTGTTCGAGCGCCATCCGGGCATGCTGCGCGTTGCCTGGGTGCCGCGGGTCAATCGCAGGGAGCGCGCCGACTACGAGGCAGCCGCCATTGCGGACGGCGTCTCCGGCTATCGCATCAAGTCGCTCCAGGGCGAGGGCTTTGCAACCGCGCCGCAGGGCGACGAATATTTTCCGGTCTTCTATTCGACGCAGCCGAAGACCTCGCTCGTCTACGGCATGGATTACGCAACCGTTCCGGATCGCCGTGCTGTGCTCGAGCGAGCACGCGACAACGATCAAATTGCATCGCTGCGGGCCCAGCTCTATGGTCCCCGCGAGAACGGGCAGTTGCCGAACGCCCTCGTGGTGGTGCCGGTCTATGCCAAGGGCACATCGCGCGACACGGTCGCCGACCGGCGCCGCAATCTGGCGGGCTTCGTCGTCGGCATTTTCGATCTGCCGCTGCTGATGCAATCCATTCGCGTAACGACCGGGGCCAGCTCGGCGGTCAGCGTGAACGTCTATCCGCCCTTCACCGGGCAAATCGTCAGCATGGCGCATGCGTTGCCGGATTATTCCTCGGCAGCCAACGCCCCACAGGCGATGCGCGACGTCGCGCAAGGCCTGCACTGGTCGGGTCAGCTCAAGATCGGCGATACCGACTGGCAGGTCCGCGCGATGCCGACGCCCGACGGTCCGCTGGAGATGACCTACGACCGCGCGGTCGCGGTGCTCATCGTCGGCATGCTGCTGACGCTGTCGCTTGCGACCTATCTGATGCTGGCAAGCCGCAATTCGCGGCGGCTGTCGCTGGCGAACAGGCGCGTGCTAGAGGTCGCCCAGACCGATATCCTGACCGGACTGCCGAACCGCGCCTTTTTCCTCTCACGGCTCGACGAGATCAACGGCCAGTTGAACGATGGCGGCGTCACGTTCTCGATCCTGATGCTCGATCTCGACCGCTTCAAGAACGTCAACGACTCTCTTGGTCACGGCGCTGGCGATGCGCTGCTGCGCCAGGTGGCGCAGCGGTTGAAATCGGCGTTGCGGGCGAGCGACGTGCTGGCGCGACTTGGCGGCGACGAATTCGCCATCCTCCAGCAAGGCTGTGAGGACCAGCGCGCCGGCTCGACCGAGCTGGCGGGACGGATCGCCAAGCTGGTGGCCGAGCCGTTCCTCCTGCCCGGACACCGGGTGGAGATCGGCACCAGCATCGGCATTGCGATCGCGCCGGATCACGGCAGCGATCAGGAACAGCTCTTGAAGAAGGCGGACCTCGCGCTCTACCGGTCGAAATCGGCCGGCCGCAACTGCTTCACCATCTATGACGAGGCGATGTCGGCGGAACTGGAGGCGCGCAACACGCTGGAAGGCGATCTGCGCGATGCCATCGCGCTATGCCAGCTCGAAGTGCATTACCAGCCGTTCGTCGATGCTCTCTGCGGTGCGCGGCGCGGCTTCGAGGCGCTGGTGCGCTGGCGGCATCCGACGCGCGGCTTGATTCCGCCGGACCAGTTCATCGCCCTTGCGGAGGAGACCGGGCTGATCGTGCCGCTCGGCGAATTCGTGTTGCGGCGCGCCTGCGCGGATGCGGCCGGCTGGCCTTCCGATTTGACGGTTGCCGTGAACCTGTCGCCGATCCAGTTCAAGGAAGCGGATCTGTTCGACATGATCTCGGCTGCGCTGAGGGATTCCGGGCTGCCGCCGCAACGGCTCGAGATCGAGATCACCGAGTCGGTCCTGCTCGAGCGCGGCGCCGAGAATCATGCTTTCATGGAACGGCTCAAGAGCGCCGGTATCGAGCTTGCACTGGACGATTTCGGTACGGGCTATTCCTCGCTGAGCTATCTCACCGCGTTCCCGTTCGACAAGATCAAGATCGACAAGTCGTTCATCCGCAACCTCACCCATCAGCCGCGCAGTTCCGCGATCATCTCCTCGATCGTGACGCTGGCGCGCGGCCTCGACATGTCGGTCACCGCCGAGGGCGTCGAGACCCGCGAGGAGTTCGAGCGGTTGAAGGCGCTTGGGGTCAACTTCGCGCAGGGCTATCTGTTCGGCCGTCCGCAGCCGATCGATCGGATGCTGTTCGACGCGCCCCTCCAGCCGTCGCAGCTCGACGCCGCCTGAGCACGCGCCTCTTCCTTCGAGACGACCGCTTTGCGGTCTCCTCAGGATGAGGCTAAGCGGCATCGGTGCCCGTTGAAACTGCTGCCGCGCGCTCCGTCCTCATCCTGAGGAGCCCGCCTAAAGCGAGCGTCTCGAAGGATGGGCCGCAGGGAAACCGCTCTCGAATGCGAATGCGCTGTCGCTCACCGGGCATGCGCGAAAAGCGCTTGACCCGGTCGGTCCCTGATGGTCCGAAGGATCGTCCAGGGATGAAACAAAAATGCGGCTTCCGTTCTTCTACGGCTGGGTCGTGGTCGCCGTGACCTTCGTCACCATGGCCATCGGCGTCAACGCGCGCACCGCCTTTTCATTGTTCTTTCCTCCCATCATCTCCGAATTCGGCTGGGAGCGCGGCATCACCGCCGGCGCCTTCTCCTTCGGCTTCGTGGTCTCGGGCGCGGTCAGTCCGCTGATCGGCCGGCTGATGGATCGCGCCGGTCCCCGCGCGGTGATGGAGCTCGGCGTCGTGCTGATGGGCGGCGGGCTGCTGCTTGCGCCACTCACCAGCGAGCCCTGGCATCTTTATGTGACCATCGGCGTCATGGTCGGTGCCGGCAGCGTCTGCCTCGGGTATTCCGGCCAATCGCTGTTCCTGCCGAACTGGTTCATCCGCAAGCGCGGCTTTGCCATCGGCATCGCCTTTGCCGGCGTCGGCATCGGCTCGGTGACGCTGCTGCCCTGGGTGCAGCACATGATCGAGCAGACCGGCTGGCGCACCGCCTGCACCGCGATGGGGCTGATGATCCTGATCGTACTGGCGCCGATCAATCTGCTCCTGCACAAGCGGCCCGAAGACATCGGCCTTCGGCCGGACGGCGACGGCGCGCCGTCGGCCGGCACCGCGAGGCCCGCCTCCAACATCGTCGATCCCGTCTGGGCCGGCACCGACTGGACGCTGAGGCGCGCGCTGGCGACGGCGCGGTTCTGGTGGATCGCGCTCGGCTATTTCTGCGGCCTGTACATCTGGTACGCGGTGCAGGTGCACCAGACCAAATTCCTGCTCGACATCGGCTTCAGTTCGAACGTCGCGGTATGGGCGCTGGGCGTCGTCAGCCTGCTCGGCATTCCCGGCCAGATCCTGCTCGGGCACATCTCCGACCGGATCGGGCGGGAGTGGGTATGGGCTTTGAGCTGCGCAGGTTTTGCGATCTGCTTCGCGGCGCTGATCGCGTTGAAATATCAGCCCTCGTTCTGGCTCGTCTATCTGATGGTTGTCGCGCAAGGCGCGCTCGGCTACGGCCTCACCTCGATCATGGGCGCGGTGGTGTTCGAGATTTTCCAGGGCAGGCACCAGGGCAGCATTTTCGGCACGATCATGCTGGCGGCGCTGGCAGGCGGCGCGGCCGGTCCCTGGCTGACAGGCGTGCTCTATGATCGCGCCGGCGACTACACGCTGGCCTTCGCGATCGCCGTTGCGGTGAGCGGCTTGTCGGCGCTGTCGATCTGGCAGGCCGCTCCGCGCAAGGTGCGGGCCGTGGCCGGCCGGCTGCACAAGCTCCATGCTGAAACTGGTGCTGGATAGGTTCCGGACCCACCGAATTACCTTCGCCTCTTTCGCGGATCGTTAGGTGCGGTTGCGATGAAGCGGTCGGCGTAAGGCCGCTTTACTCCGGCGCCAAACCCGTTTTCCGCCTCAAATCCGTGATCGCGCGCAGAAAACTGTCGGCCGGCGTCGTCTCCGGATCGATCAGCCGATGCAGGCGAAAACCGTCCTCCAAAGCCAGCACGACGGAAGCCATCCAGGGCGGGTTCAACGCGTCGTTTTTGCCGTTGCTCTTTAGCGTAGCCTCGAGGATGTCGGCGACCAGCTTGCGCCGCGCGCGCAGGCGCTTTGCAAGTTCGGGGCGGCGCTTCTTGGCGCGCGCGACGTAGAGGATCATTTCCATGTGCAGCAGCGGCGAGCGGCCGAGCGGATCCTGCCGGCTGCGGTCCATCGACTTCAGCGCCGAGATGAAATCGTCGAGATTGCCATGCTGCGCGAGGATGTCGAGGTTGCGGCGGATCGATTGCTCGACATGGTCCTCCAGCATGGCGATGATCAACTCGTCCTTGCTCTTGAAGTTGGAATAGAACGCGCCGCGGGTGAAGCCGGCCGCAGCCGCGATCGCCTCGATGCTGGCGCCGCCGATGCCTTCTTCCTCGAACAATCGGGCGGCTGCCTCGAACAGCTTGTCGCGCGTGTCGTCCCTGGTCGGCCTGGTTCTCACCCTTGACATCGGACCAGTTTAGAGCAGAATGCAACTCGATACAACAATGTATCGAGTTGAAAAATTTCAGGGATGGTTACGCTGCGCGGGTCAGGGAGCAACCGGCGTATTCGTGTCATGCGGCAACCGATGTGAGGTCACCATGAACGAGCAAGTGCCAGGCGCAAACGGCGATCCGTTGTTCAACCCGCTGTCGCCGGACTTCATCCGGGATCCCTATCCGCATTACGCGCGGCTGCGCACCACCGAGCCGATCCATGTAACGCAGTTCGGATCGTTCGTGACCAGCCGCCATGCCGAGGTCAGCCTGGTGATGCGCGATAAGCGTTTCGGCAAGGATTACGTCGAGCGCACCAGGCGCCGCTACGGCCCGCAGATCATGGACGAGCCGGTTTTCCGCAGCATGAGCCACTGGATGCTGCAGGCCGATCCGCCCGACCACACCCGCCTGCGCGGCTTGGTGGTGAAAGCCTTCACCGCGCGCCGGGTCGAGGACATGCGGCCGCGGATCCAGGAGATCGTCGACGAGGCCATCGGTGCGGTGATCGATCGCGGTCACATGGACTTGATCGAGGATTTCGCCTTCCGCCTGCCGGTCACCATCATCTGCGACATGCTCGGCATTCCCGAGGACCATCGCGAGGTCTTCTACAACAGCTCGCGCGACGGCGGACGGCTGCTCGACCCCGTGCCGCTCTCGCCGGAGGAGATCGCCAAGGGCAACGCCGGAAACCTGATGGCGCAGATGTATTTCCAGCAACTGTTCGAATTGCGCCGCCGCAATCCCGGCGACGATCTCACCACCCAGCTCGTGCAGGCCGAGGAAGACGGCAATAAGCTCACCAACGACGAGCTGACCGCCAACATCATCCTGCTGTTCGGCGCCGGCCACGAGACCACCGTCAATCTGATCGGCAACGGCCTGCTCGCCCTGCATCGCAATCCGGACCAGCTCGCGCTGCTGAAGGCGCGGCCGGAGTTGATCACCAACGCGATCGAGGAATTTTTGCGCTACGATTCGTCGGTGCAGATGACCGGGCGCGTCACGCTGGAGGACATCGACGATCTCGGCGGCGTCAAAATCCCCAAGGGCGAGACCGTGCTCTGCCTGCTCGGCTCGGCCAACCGCGACCCGGCCGTCTATCCCGACAACCCCGACAGGCTTGATATCACCCGGCTGAACGTCAGGCCGCTATCGTTCGGCGGTGGCATTCACTTCTGCCTGGGGGCGCAGTTGGCGCGCATCGAGGCCGAAATCGCCATCGCCACGCTGCTGCGGCGGCTGCCGGATTTGCGCATCGACGACGTCGAGAACCCGCAATGGCGGCCGACCTTCGTGCTGCGCGGGCTGAAGCAGCTGCCGGCGAGCTGGCGTTAGCCGTCAGCGCTGCTTCGGCGAGTGCTCATCCTCATCCTGAGGGCCCGCCCAAGGCGGGCGTCTCGAAGGATGGCAACGGGCGAGAGCGGGGCCCCTATGGTTCGAGACGGCGCTTTGCGCGCCTCCTCAGCATGAGGGTCGCGCAGTAGCGTTAACCTCCGCGCGCAACAGTCGCTGTGACTTCGCCACACTTGCCCCTATATAAGGGGCAGTTCCGGCGCGCCTGAAGCCTCTGCGGCCAGGGTTTGGGGGTCAAGATTTGGCCCGGTGCCGGCTTGGCCGAGGGGAGACCCGTGCAGACGACGCTGCTCGGATTGGCGATTGCCTTCATCTTAGCGCTGCTCGCCGCGCTGATCGGGCCGTATTTCATCGACTGGAACCAGTTCAGGCCCCAGTTCGAGGCGGAGGCGACCCGGATCATCGGCGTGCCGGTGCGGGTGGCGGGCCAGCTCGACGCGCGGCTGTTGCCGGCGCCGACGCTGCGGCTGCGCTCGCTCACCTTCGGCGGCAACAACGATCTCGGCCGGTTGCGCGCCGACAAGCTCGACGTCGAGTTCAGCCTGAGCTCCCTGATGCGCGGCGAATGGCGCGCCACCGAGCTGACGGTCAACGGCATGGCGGTGGATCTCGGCCTCGACTCCAGGGGACGCGTCGATCTGCCGTCCACCGCGAGCGGCAGCTTCAACTTGGCCTCTCTCGCCATCGAGCGGCTGAACCTCACCGGCCGTATCGCCCTGCATGACGCTGCCAGCCGCTCGACGCTCGAGCTGAGCGACATCGCCTTCTCCGGCGATGTGCGCTCGCTCGCGGGCGCGGTGCGGGGCGACGGCAATTTCACCGCGGCCGGCACCCGCTATCCGTTCCGCATCTCCTCCGGCCCGAGCGCCGACGGTAGCGCCACCCGTCTGCATCTCAGCATCGATCCCGGCGAGCGCGCCATTCAGGCCGATCTCGAAGGCGTGCTCGCCTTCGACAACCGCCTGCCGAAATTCGACGGCGCGCTGACGCTGGCCGTTCCCCAACTCAAGAAGCCTGGCGAGGCGGGTCCGACGCCCTGGAAGCTCGCGGCCAAGCTCAAGGCCGATCCGGCAGGCGCAAAATTCGACCAGATCGATGCGAGCTTCGGCAGCGAAGACGCCGCGCTGAAGCTCGGCGGCGTCGGCGATCTCAGGTTCGGCGCCGCGCCGCTGCTCCGCGCGGTGCTGTCGGCGCGCCAGGTCGATGTCGACAAGCTGGCCGGAAAGAATGACACCGAGCCGCTGCGCATCCTGCCGGCGCTGCGCGCAGGCCTCGCGGCGATCCCGCAGGCGCCGATCCCGGCGCAGATCGAATTCAACTCCGACCAGATCATGCTGGGCGGCCGTCCGCTCCAAAACATCGCCGCGGAGCTCAAGAGCGACGGCAAATCCTGGACCTTCCAGCGGCTCGAGCTGCGTGCGCCCGGCATGACACAGCTCTCGTTCAACGGCGCGACGCCCGGCGCCGACAGCTTCAGCGGCCGCCTCACCGTCGAATCGTCCGATCCCGATACGCTGGCGGCCTGGCTCCTAGGCCGCAGCGAGATCAACCGCCGCAGTACGCGGCCGCTGCGCCTTGCCGGCGACGTGACGATCGCCCCCAACCATCTCGCCGTCGACAAGCTGAAGGCCGACATCGAGGGTGGTGCTGTCGAGGGACGGATCGATTTTGCCCAGAACGGCGCGAGCAAGGGCTCGCGGATCGATGCCGATATCAAGGCCGACCGTCTTGACCTCGACGCCGCCGCGGGTTTCGTGCGCGCGCTCGCGGGTCCGCAAGGCGAATGGCCCGAGGAAGCGAAACTTTCGCTCGACGTCGGCCGCGCGATCTCCGCTGGGCAGGAACTGCGGCCGTTCGCGGCAAAGCTCGGCTATGGCCCGGCGACGCTGGCGCTGGAGCAGTTGCGGTTCGGCCAAGCCAGCGGCGTGACCACGGAGGCGAGCGGCAGCTTCGACCGCGCCAGGACAACCGGCAAGCTTGCGCTGACATCGTCGGCCAGTTCGCTGCGCCAGCTCACGGCACTGATCGAGCCGTTTGCGCCTGTAGTCCGCGCGCGGTTCGATGCGCTGCCGTCGTTGCCCGGTGCGACGCGCCTGAAGCTCGACCTCAGTCTCGACAAGAACGCCGAGCACGCCGATCGCAGCGACGCGCGCGCCGTGCTCGAGCTCGATGCGCCGCAGCTCAAGGCCAGTGCGACGCTGGCGGCGCAGACTCCGGCCGCGGCGGTCAACGGCATCGATCTTGACCGCTTGCGCAACAGCGACTTCACGCTGGACTCGAAACTGTCGACACCGCAGGGGAGCGCGCTGCTGGCGCTGCTCGGCCTCGATCGCGCCGTGGCGGCGGGCGAGGGCGCCTCGCAGTTCGAAGGTAAGCTGAGCGGCGCATGGCGCCGGCCGCTGCAATTGAACGCAAGGCTCAGCGGCGGCGGGCTGGACGCGGATGCGCTAGGCAGCATCGAATTGTCTGCGCCGGAGCCAAAGGCCAGCGTGAATTTGCGTCTGCGCAACGCCAACCTGGCGCCGCTGTTCGGGACCAGCGCGGCCGACAAGTCGATGCAGGCCGTCACCCTGTCCTCGCGCGTCGGCCTGTCCGGCAACCGTCTGACCTTCGACGATCTCGACGGCACCGCTTCCGGCTCGCATTTGCGTGGCCATCTCGCAATGACGCTCGATCAGGACAAGACCGTCGATGGCGAAGTCGGCCTGGACTCGCTCGATCTTGCGCCGGCGCTCGCGATGGCGATCGGTGCGGCCGGGCACAATTCAGGCGAGCCGCTGGGCGCGGGCCTGCTTGGCGGCTGGCGCGGCCGCATCGCCTTCCAGGCGTTGCGCGGGAGCCTGCCTGATGGCATCGAGCTGCGCCCCGTCGGCGGCACGATCAGGAGCGACGGCCAGTCGCTCGCGCTCGATGCGCTCAAGGGCGGCGTCGGCGGCGGTGAGATGTCCGCGAGCCTCGATGCGAGAACTGGCGCCAACGGCCTCGCGCTGAACGCGCGCCTCGAACTGACCAATGTCGATGCGGCGACGCTGCGCTACCGCGATCTCGCTCTGCGGAAAGGACGCGCCTCGGTGCAGATGGCGCTGACGAGCCAGGGCCGCAGCGTCGCGGCGCTGATCGGCGCGCTCGCCGGCAACGGCACGGTGACGCTCGATTCCGCCGAGATCAGCGGCCTCAATCCGCGCGCGTTCGAGATCGCCATCCGCGCCAGCGACGGCGGCCAGGTCAGCGACGACAATCGGCTGCGGCAACTGGTCGAGCCTGCGCTGTCGGCAGGTCCCATCGCCGTCGCCTCGGCGCAGATTCCATTCACGATCCGCGACGGCCGCCTGCGCGTCGGCGCGACACCGCTGGAGGCGAAGAACGCCCGCGCCATCGTTTCCGGCGGCTACGACATTCCCGCCGACCAGGCCGACATCCGCGCCAGCCTGACGCCGATCATGACCGGGCTGTCCGGCGCTCCCCCGGAAATCCAGTTGTTTGCGGCAGGTCCCCCCGACAAGCTCAATCGCACTCTCGATCTCGCGCCGTTGTCGTCATGGCTTGCGGTGCGCACGATCGATCGCGAGACGCGGCGGCTGGATGCGATCGAGCGCGGCGAGCCGCCGCCGGCCACCGCGGCGCTGCCGACGCTGGTCTCGCCAGATCCCGCACCGGAGCCGTCGCTGACCGACGTGCCGATGCCCGGCCGCGATCCGCGCCGCGCGCCGCTGCCGAAGCCCAGGGCTGAGCCCAAGGCCGCACCGATGCCGAAGGCGCCGCAGGCAGCCCCCGCCGCGCCAAGCCCGCCGCTCGCAAGCCAGCAGCAACTGGCGCCGCTGCCGCCGCCGATCGAGGTGAGGCCGGCGCCCGGCCCGCCGCCGCCAAAACCGAAGCCAAAACCGCCGCTGGTGCTGACGCCGTCGAATCCGTAAGGCGGATTTTGGTTTGCACCAAACGGGCCGCGGATCCCTTACCTCTCCCGCTTGCGGGAGAGGTCGCGCCGAAGGCGCGGGTGAGGGCTCTATCCTCTGGGGGAATCCCTCTGTGGAAACACCCTCACCCCAGCCCTCTCCCGCAAGCGGGAGAGGGAGCGCACCTCCATTTGCCGCGCGAGCCGTTGCCCGCCGGTAAACCAATTCCCCCGCATTTTAACGAATTTTCCCCGGCAAAACTGATCTGCCGGTTTTACCGGATTCTCGCGTTTGTTCCCTAGGGTCGGTTTCTGAGGAATCCGGCGTCCTGCCACTTGCGGCAGGACGACTCGCCAAGAACTGGGGTGATCGAGATGAACGGGGCAAAACCGCTGCTACAGGATCTGGACGACGCGATCGCGCGCGGCACCGACGAGAGCCGGGCGAAGGCGTTGTGGCACGCAACCGACATTCTGATCACCGGTCGCTACAGCGACGACGAGATCAGCATGTTCGGCGAGGTGATCGGGCGGCTGGCCGACGAGATCGAGGTCGTCGCGCGCGCGCAGCTTTCCGAATTGATGGCGGCCTGCGACCACGCCCCGCTCAACGTCATCGAAAAACTCGCCCTCGACGACGCGATCGAGGTCGCCGGTCCCGTGCTGCGCGACTCCGATCGTATCGACGAGAAGATGCTGGTCGAGAGCGCGTTGACCAAGGGCCAGTCGCATCTGCTCGCCATCGCCCAGCGCAAGTCGATCGGCGAGGCCGTGACCGACGTGCTGGTCAAGCGCGGCAACCAGGAGGTCGTGACGTCCGTCGCCAGGAATGAGGGCGCGCGCTTCTCCGGCTCGGGCCTGTTGCACATGGTCAGGCGCGCCGAGGGCGATTCGATCCTTGCCGAGCAGCTCGGCCTGCGCAAGGACGTGCCGCGCCACATCTTCCAGCAGCTCATCTCGAAAGCGTCCGAGGACGTCCGCCGCCGGCTGAAGACCGAGCGCCCCGAGATGATGGCGCAGATCCAGAGCTCGGTGACCGAGGTCACCGGCGATCTGCAATCCAAGTTCGGTCCCTCGTCGCGCAGCTATTTCGTCGCCAAGCGCACGGTGACGACGCAGCACAGGCTCGGCAATCTCAATCAGGACTCGATCTCGAACTATGCGCGGCAGCACCGTTTCGACGAGGTGCAGATCGGCCTGTCGCTGCTCTCGGCGCTCCCGGTCGACGTGATCGAGCGCGCGCTGATGGACCGCAACCGCGAGATGATCCTGGTGCTGTGCAAGGCGCTCGACTTCTCCTGGGACACCACCATGTCGCTGCTGTTCCTCGGTGCCAAGGATCATCTGATCACGGCGCGTGAGCTCCACGACAATGAGCGCGATTTCGGTCGGCTCAAGATCGAGACTTCGCGCAGCATTCTGAAGTTCTATCAGTCGCGCAAGAACAGCGCCGGCACCGACTCCGCCCAGGGTCGTCAGCCCGAGCTCCAGGTACACTGAACGAGTACACTGAACGAGTACACTGAACAGGTGCACCGAGCATCATCCGGGAATTGGCAGGGAGTATTTGCAATGTTGCCTCAATTCGGCACCGCAGTTCGCAAGAATCCGAACAAGAATCCGAACAAGAACCTCAACAACAGCTTCGACGCCGATGCCGGCGGATCGGCTCCGGACAAGGCCTCGGTCGACGCCGCATGGCTAGTGCTGGAAGCCGCCAACGATCTCGGCGATCACGCCGCGATCGAAGCCTGCCGCCGCGTCATCGATGCCGAGCTGAACGGCACCGTGGCGGGCAGCTCGGATATCGATCTGGTGCTGGGGTATTTCCGGTAGGATTTCGTAGGATCGTTTCGCTTCCGGGCATCCGCGTTCTTTGTGCCGCGCCGCAAGGCGTGGATGGCCAGGACAAGCGCGGCCATGACGGTGGAAGCGTCAGCAGCCGAAAGCCGTCAGGAGAGAAGCTCGATTCGGAGAGGGTACTTCCCCCTCGTGAGCAGTGGCTGAATCCCATCCTCGAGACGGCCGAGACGGATCAGCCCTTTCGAATAGCGATAGCTGCCGTGAAAGAAGGCGAGATTGCCCCAAGGGGCGTAGTAGCAGATGTCGCCCGGCGCCTCGCCCGCGAACAGGGCGCTGCCGTCCTCGGTCAGCTTGCGCGGTAGATAGACAATCTTCTCGTTGGTGGAATAGTCCTCGATGGTCAGCTCGAGCGGCAGGCTCGAGACGAAGTCCCGCGCTGGCGGGCTGTCGAAAAGCATCGCCGTAAAGCTGTGGCGATTGAAGGCGCATCGGATCCGCATATTCGCTGCTCCACTCCCCGCGGCGTTCGCGGCCAGGCCAACGACCGGACCGGCGGCGATGGCCAAGAGGCTCCCAAGAACGGTTCGACGCGCGGGGCGATGTCGGGGCATGGTGATTGCCGGTCGTTGCGGCCAGGACGGCGCGGGTCACGGCGAAGACCGCCCGCGCCATCGGAATTAGCCGATCGAGAGCGATCCGATTAGATGGAACAGTCCGCTTGCATTGATCGATCCTCGCTATAAATGGGAGGTTCCGGCGGCGGAAAACGATGGCCAAGCACGACTTCAACGACCTCTTGTGTTTCCTCACGATCGCCAGGGAGCGGAGCTTCACCAAGGCGGCCGCCAAGCTCGGCGTCGCGCAATCGACCCTGAGCCACACCATCAAGCGCCTTGAAGACCAGATGGGCATCCGGCTTCTGACGCGGACGACGCGCAGTGTCGGTCTCACCGAAGCCGGTGAACGTTTGCAGCAATCGATGGCGCCGCGGATCGCGGAGATCGAAGCCGACATCGCTGACCTCATGGCTTTCCGCGACAAGCCGTCGGGACGGATCAGGATGACGATTTCGGACCACGCCCTCCAGAGCGTGGTCTGGCCGAAGTTGCAGCCGGTTCTGAAGGACTATCCGGATATCAAGCTCGAACTCAGTCTCGACAATGGATTTCGTAACATTGTCGAGGACGGATTCGACGCCGGCGTTCGCCTCGGCGAGAGCGTCGAGAAGGACATGATCGCGGTGCGGATTGGACCGGATTGGCGATTGGTGGCGGTAGGCTCGCCCGGCTACTTCGCCGAACATCGTGCGCCGGAACACCCCAACGAGCTCATGCGGCACAATTGCATCAGTTTGCGACAGCAAAGGTCCGGCGGACTCTACGCGTGGGAATTCGCCAAGGGGGGCCAGGAGCTGCGCGTCCGGGTCGACGGACAACTGACATTCGGCAACTCCTACGCCCAGGTCGATGCCGCCCTGAGCGGGTACGGCATTGCCTATGTGCCGGAGAGCATCGTGCAGCGGCACATCGCATCAGGCGACCTCGTCGTGGTCCTCGACGACTGGTCGCCGAGCTTCGACGGCTATCACATCTACTATCCGAGTCAGCGCCAGAACTCGCCGGCCTTCAAGATCATCGTCGATGCGCTGCGCCATCGCGAAGATTGAATGGTCGATCACAGCGCCGCCGGGACACCCAGGCGCCCGATGCCTGGCAGCTTCAGGGCCGGCCGTCGGATGTCGAATCCGAGCACCGCACCGAAGAAGTTGATTTCGAACCCTTCGACCCAGCCTATCGAGATTCCGACGTAGCCCGCGAGCGAGGCGTAGACGCCGCTGCCTGAGGCGGTCAGCCCCACCAGCCTGCCGGTGTAGGGGAAGTCTTTGCCGATCGCGGTCGGCGGAAGCACGGCCTGCAATTCCGGAACCGCGTCCAGGGCGGCCTGCACGAAGGTATTGGAATTCGGTCCTGGCCACGCGCTGTAGTCGCCGTAGGCCTTGAAGCGGTAGTTCTCGATGACGCGGCGAATTTTCAGGATCAGCGCCTCCGCTCGCGCGCCGTCCACGGCGACGACGACTTCCGGCGTTGCCCCGAACCATCGACCGTCCGGCGCAAATCCGTTGTCCCGGATCGGCTCGCCCCACGCCGTGTAATCGTAACGGCTGTAGCCGGCGGCATCCTTCTCCTTGACCACGATCCAGGTGTGAACCGCGAATATGCTGCGCCAGCGCACGGTGCGCGCGGCGAAGACCCGGATCAGTGCGTCCGGATTGGCCGCGGCGGGACGGAGCAACCCCGTGCTCGATCGATCCGCCGTTCGCCAATCGCCGCGGCCGTCTCCGAACAGGAAATAGCGCGCGGCCGACACGGCAATCGGCACGAACACCAGCAGCAGAAAAATGACCACGGATCTTTTCAAGGAGGGCCGGTCAGCAGGGGTGGAGACGAGAGATATAGTCAGCCCGTCGGCTGTTGTCAGCGGTCGGCTTTGGAACGAGCGCTATGCGCTCCGCCATCGCGGCAAGTGGGGACGCACGACCATCGGTGCGACCGTCAGTTGGATGCCGTGCCACGGGCGAAGCAGATCTGCACTTCCGGGAGAACTTGGAAACCTTCCCGGGCATGTTGAGTTGCAAGCGATGAGATTCGAGACGCTGGAGCGGGAGAATGGTGGACGAGGTTACCGTGAGAAGGGCCGCAGACACGGCGTGGTCGGCCTTCCGGGCGACGCATCCGGATGTTGATGCGTCCGACAACCGTCGCTGCCTGCTCGAGCGTCACCTGCAAAGGAGAGGGGAAGAGCGAGAAAGCGATTCCGAAGAACTCGCAAGCTTGGGACTCGCCTACCTGCACCGGCTTCCCGCGGACGAATGTTGACTTACATGAAGATGCTCGTCGCGCGGGTGGCTCGCGAAAGCACGAGACCGGGTTGGACCCTGCTGGCGATCTCGTTCCTCATCTCGGCGACCGTCGTACTGGCCTTGCGATGCGCGTTGGGTGCCTAGGGACCGATGCGCATCGCCCAACTCGCCCCTCGGCCGATGGCGTGCGGGACGCCGGTGATCGCCTATCGCTCGAGCTCCATGCCGAAGATCGTCGAGGCGCAGGCCATCAAGGCGGTGAACGAACTAGGGCGGCTGGACAGACGAAGAATGCGCGCCCGGTTCGAAGAACGTTTTTCGGCGAAGCGAATGGCCAAAGAGTACGAAAGCCAATACCGGACGTTATCGCTCCCGTAGAGGGGCCGCGAAACGAGAGTGCGCGCTGCAACTGCCAGGAACGCAAAAAGGACGTGAGATTGCTCGCAGAGATTTCCTTTCATCGCGCTCGATGTGGAAGTCCGGCGGACTCTCGTCGTTGGCGTTGTTATCCTTCGAAGTGTTCCGCTTGTTCCCGGCCCCAAAGGCATGCGCTCGGCATCGCAGATTGCGAAATTCCTGTTTTTTATATTTGAAAGAGATGACCTTGATGGCGGCCAGTTACCATTATTTCCCGAATCTGGAACCGCAGCCCCGCTCGGAAGGTTGTCGCAACACAGCGTTCAAGGAGCTTCATATGAACAAGCGTTTACTTTTGGCCACTTGCGCAGCCCTGGCGATAGCCAATTCCGCATTCGCGCAATCCAATCCGGGCACTTCGGGCCAGAATCCTTCGGCCTCGCAGCGTCAGCAGGATTCCACCTCCACGGCTATGCCCACCAATCCGGCGCAGACTGCACCTTCGTCTTCCTCCTCGAACAATTCGGCTCAGACCCAGGCACCGGCCTCGAACAAACAGGACGCGGCCCGGCAGTCGCCGAACCTCGGAACGAGCACCTCGCAGGCACCGGCCTCCGGCAATTCGCCGAGCCAGGCCCAAACCAATTCTCCGGCGAACACTCAGACACAGTCCGCAAATCCGCCGCCCGCCGCCAACAACCAGGCGCAGCAGTCTCAGACCGGGAGCGGCGCGACGAACACGGCCCAGCAGCCAAACACGCAGCAGAACACGGCTCAGCAACCGAACACGCAGCAGAGCACGGCCGACCGTTCCTCCAGCACCGGCGTGAACGCATCCGTCAATCTCAACGACCAGCAACGCACCCGCATCAGCCAGTCGGTGTCGCGCCTCAACGTCCAGCCGCTCAACAGCGTGAACTTTTCGCTGTCGGTTGGTACGGTCGTGCCGCGAGACGTTCGCCTGCAGCCGTTGCCCAGCGAGGTCGCCGAGGTGGTGCCGCAATATCGCGGCTATAACTTCGTCCTGGTGAAGGACGAGATCGTGATCGTTGAGCCGTCGAGCTACAAGATCGTCGCGGTCCTGCCGTACTCGGGCCGGTCCACGGCGGCCGCTCCGGCCCGCACGGAACAGCGCAAGGCCACGTTCAGCGATCGCGATCGTGAAGTGATCCGCAAGCACGTCAAAGCGCGCCCCGTCGAACGGCGCACCACGGGCAGCACGGTAAGAACCGAGATCCGCACCGGCGAGCGCGTGCCGGAGGGCGTCGAGTTCGAAGCTTTCCCCGAGGAGGTCTATCGCGAGTCCCCTAGCCTGCGGGAGTACCGTTACATCCATCGCGACAGCCGGACCTACATAGTGGAGCCGCAGGAGCGGCGCATCATCGAAGAGATCGACTGATCTGGTCGCAGCAAGGAGAACGAACATGAGGATGATCGCTTTCGGTACTTTTACGGCCGCCGCTGTGCTGGCCTCGGCCGCTTCGGCGGCTCCGCTCAATCCCACCGCAATCGGATCGGCAGAGATCGCCAACGTCGATCAGGTGCGCCTGGTATGCAACGAGTACGGCCGCTGCTTCCGGACCCGCGGTCCGCGCTATGTTCAACGCTATTACGACGGCGATGACGGCTACGTGGTGCGCCGGAGCTACGGATATTATGGCGGTCCCGGCTACTACGATCGCGGATACGGATATTACGGCGGCGGGCCCAGCATCGGCTTCAGCTTCGGCACCGGCCGCTGGTAGACTGGATCATCCAAGGCCGCCCTCCGGGGCGGCCTTGCCGCCTGGGTGGTCTCACATGCGATATGCTCGGAGAACGGAAGGCGCCGGACTTATGAGCACATGCCCACTCCGATCGGCACGATAGCCTTCCGATCTCTCACCGTCGGGCGCGGTAAATCACGACGTCTTCTCCGTGACGGTGCGTGCTGCGCTCGAGGACATAATTCGATTTCTCCAGCACGCGGCGGGACGCGGCGTTTCCGACAAAGACCAGGCCGATCAGTGACGGCAGCTTGAGTTGTGACAATCCGACGTGCGTCAGCGCGGTCGCGATTTCGCTCGCAAGTCCCTGGCCCCAGAGACTGCGCTTGAACGCGTAGGCAATCTCGATTTCGTCCACGTCATCCACGAGGATGTGCCGGATGCCCGCCCGCCCAGCGAACGTTCCGTCGCTCGTTCTCAGTGCCCAGAGTCCGAAACCGTGCTGGTCCCAATGGGCCATGTTGACGGCGAGATAAGCCTTGGTCCTCTCGGCCGAGCGTACGCCGCCGATATAGCGCGACACCTCGGGATCGAGGTGAAGCGCGACGAGATCCGCGAGGTGATCCTCGCGCAGTCTCTCGGCAGTGAGGCTGGTGGTGGTGAACTGATCCATGGAGACGGATGGCCGGTCACTATGCCGGCAAGGGCCGATGATGCCATCGTGCTCCTGTTTTGCCCGACGGGTCAACGGGCACGCCGTTCGTTGTCCGTAGCACGAATGGAGCGGAGCGCAGTTCGGGGCCGGCGATGCGTCGTGCAAGAATTCCGGATTTCGCTTCGCTCCATCTGGCTACCTGCTGCGCACACGCGTAAGCCATTGATTTTGCTATCCCCGTCTACTGTGCATGGGGTTGTTTTCGCGCTTTTAGTTTCGAGAGGGGCGCTATCCTGCGCCGAGCGCGACGGCGACGTTGTACGTCACCAGGCTGGCCGCATAGGCGAGCACCAGCATGTAGGTGAAGGTCACCGCCATCCAGGTCCAGCTTCCGGTTTCGCGCCGGATCACAGCCAGCGTGGATGCGCATTGCGGGGCGAAGATGTACCAGGCCAGCATCGACAGCGCGGTGGCAAGCGACCATTTCGTCGCCAGCACCTGGCCGATCTGCTCGGCGGCTTCCTTGCCGCCTTCGATCGCATAGACGGTGCCGAGCGCGGCGACCGCGACCTCGCGCGCCGCCATGCCCGGGATCAGGGCCACCGCAATCTGCCAGTTGAAGCCGACCGGGGCGAGCAGCGGCGCGATCGCCTTGCCGATGATTGCGGCCAGGCTGAATTCGATGGCGGGCTCGGTTGCGCCTGCCGGCGGCTGCGGGAATGAAGCCAGGAACCAGATCAGCACCATCATCGAGAAGATCGTTGTGCCGGCGCGGTGCAAGAACATTTTTGCGCGGGTGTAGACGCCGATTGCGATCGATTTCGGCCGCGGCATCTTGTAGTCGGGCAGCTCCAGCATGAACGGCGCCGGCGCGTAGTCGCGCAGCATGAAGAACTTGATCAGGAAAGAGACCAGCAGCGCGCTGACGATGCCGGCGGCGTAGAGGCCGAACATCACGAGGCCCTGGAGGTTGATGAAGCCCCAGACGTCCCTGGCCGGAATGAAGGCGGAGATGATCAGCGTGTAGACGGGAATGCGCGCCGAGCAGGTCATCAGCGGCGCGATCAGGATCGTGGTCAGCCGGTCGCGCTTGTTGTCGATCACGCGCGTCGCCATGATGCCGGGAATGGCGCAGGCAAAGCTCGACAGCAGCGGGATGAAGGCGCGGCCATGCAGCCCGGCGCCGCCCATGATGCGGTCCATCAGGAACGCGGCCCGCGCCATGTAGCCGAAATCTTCCAGGAGCAGGATGAACAGGAAGATGATAATGATCTGCGGCAGGAACACGATGACGCTGCCGACGCCGGAGATCACGCCGTTCTGAAGGAAGCTCTGCAGCAGGCCGGCGGGCAGGCTGGCGTGCACGAATTCGCCGAGCGCATCGAAGCCGGAGTTGAGCAGCTGCATCAGCGGCTGCGCCCAGGCGAACACCGCCTGGAACATCACGAACAGGATCAGCGCGAGCACCAATAGCCCGGCGACGGGGTGCAGCACGACCGCGTCGATCCGCGCGGTCCAGGTGTCGGGCCGGCTCGGCAGGCTGACGCAGTCGGCGATGATGCGGTCGGCCTCGCGCTGGGTGGCGCGCAGTTCGCCGACGCCGAGCGCGCGCCAGCTATTCTCCTGCGGCTCGGCTGCGAGCCCGGCCGAGATATCGTCGGTCAGCGTCAGGAGGTCGGCGGTGCCGCCCTTGCGCACCGCGATCGAGGTGACCACGGGCACGCCGAGCTCCTTGGCGAGCCGCTCCGCGTCGACATTGATGCCGCGGCGGGCCGCGATGTCGAACATGTTGAGCACCAGCACCATCGGCCGGCCGGTGCGCTTGAGCTCGAGCAGGAGGCGGATGGTCAGCCGCAGATTGGTCGAATCGGCCACGCACAGCACGAGATCGGGCACTGACTCGCCGGAGGCCTTGCCGAGCACGAAGTCGCGCGTGATCTCCTCGTCCGGGCTGCGGCCGCGCAGCGAATAGGTGCCGGGCAGGTCGACCACCGAGACCTGACGACCCAGGGGCGTGACGAAGAAGCCCTCCTTGCGCTCGACGGTGACGCCCGGATAGTTCGCGACCTTCTGCCGACTGCCGGTCAGCGCATTGAACAGCGATGTCTTGCCGCTGTTTGGCGTGCCGACCAGGGCGAGATGCAGCAGGGGTGCTTCCATGGAATCAGATATCCGGTCGCCTCAGGCGACGATGATGGCCATGGCTTCGCGACGGCGCACCGCGATGGTGATGTTGTCGACCCGCACGGCGATCGGGTCGCGCCCGACCAGCCCCTCGTGCAGGACCTCGACCCGGGCACCCTCGACGAAGCCGAGCTCGATCAGGCGGCTCTCGAGCTCGATGTCCGAGAGCGCTGAGCCCGCGTCCTTGGCGGACAGGTGTTGAATGATGCCGCTATAGCCGCGCTGGGCCAGACCCAGCGGCATCTGCGGGCGCGTTTCATTGGTATCGGTCATGCCCTGTATTTTCAACGCAGGGCATTGAGGTCAAGCGCGCTCGCTCGCCGAAGCTGCACCTTAGAGTGATTTTAAAGTGCGGGCGGCTGCTGCCGAGCCCCGGAAAGTGCCTCCGCGGCTACTGGGCGGGGACCTTTTCCGGCTGGACGGCCATGGCGCGGCTCTTGAAGTAGTCCAGGACGAACAGACGGATTGCCGACGACAGATTGCCTTGCTGGCGACTGCTGTCGATCTCGCCGACGAGCTCGGACAGCGTCATGTTGCGCAGACCCGAGATCTCCTTCATGCCGTTCCAGAACGCCTCTTCCAGGCTGACGCTGGTCTTGTGGCCAGCGACCACGATCGATCGCTTCACGACGGGCGACTTCATGGCTGCTCCTCGCGATCGATCCGGTGCTGGTCCAGATGCTCCTTCGCCTGGTCCGCGCGGGTCTGCTCCGCCGACCGCTCCGCCTTCCTGCGGCCGAACTTCGCCCGGTTGACGTCCGCCTGCTTCGCCGAGACTTCCCGCTCGGCGCGCTTCCTGAAACGATTCAGGTTGATGACGTTCCCCATGCCGCGTCTCCATCATCCGATCCTCCGCAGGCAGGATGAAACATTCAGAAACAGGGTGCAGCGCTGCGCCCCACAAGATTTGATCGCCATTCGCTCGTCCTCGTCAATCGGCCCTGGTGGCCATCAAACGATGAATTTGGCCCCGGGAAGGGGAGAGAGCGGCGTAGCACGCATCCTCCCCGAGACCTTGACGGTAATCAAATCCTGTCCTTTAAGCCTCTATAAATATGCCGTTTTGGCTCCGTATCATTACGGATGACTATCGGAATCCGGAAATCAACCGGGCCGCGTCATCTTCTCCGGCTGCACGAGGCGGTCGAACTCGTCCGCCGAGACGAAGCCCAGGCGGAGCGCTTCCTCTTTCAGCGTGGTGCCGTTGGCATGCGCCGTCTTCGCCACCTTGGCCGCATTGTCGTAGCCGATCCTGGGCGCGAGCGCCGTCACCAGCATCAGCGAGCGCTGCATCAACTCCCTGATGCGCTTTTCATCGGCGCGAATGCCGCTGACGCAATGTTCGGTGAGGGAGCGCGCGGCGTCCGCGAGCAGGCGGATCG
The DNA here is from genome assembly GCF_008123965.1 of Bradyrhizobium hipponense. Taxonomy (GTDB): domain Bacteria; phylum Pseudomonadota; class Alphaproteobacteria; order Rhizobiales; family Xanthobacteraceae; genus Bradyrhizobium; species Bradyrhizobium hipponense. The sequence continues at coordinate 52,581 of NZ_VSTH01000053.1, forward strand.
AATGCAGCATGTTGTATGCGAGCACGGGCTTGTAGACGTTGAGCTCGAAATGCCCCTGGCTGCCGGCTACCGTGATTGCGGTGTGATTGCCGAACACCTGGCAGCACACCATGGTCATCGCTTCGCACTGAGTGGGGTTGACCTTGCCCGGCATGATCGATGAGCCCGGCTCGTTCTCCGGCAGGATCAGCTCGCCGAGGCCCGAGCGCGGGCCTGATCCGAGCAGGCGGATGTCGTTGGCGATCTTGAACAGCCCCGTCGCCACCGAATTGATGGCGCCGTGCGCCAGCACATAGGCGTCGTTGGAGGCCAGTGCCTCGAATTTGTTGGCGGCGCTGGTGAAGGGCAGTTTTGTGATCCCGACCACGTGCCTGGCGAACAGTCTTGCGAAGCGAGGGCTCGAGTTGAGGCCGGTGCCGACGGCGGTACCGCCCTGTGCCAGCGGATAGAGATCCTTCACCGCGACCTTGAGGCGGGCAATCCCGCTTTCGACCTGCGCGGCATAGCCGGAAAATTCCTGGCCGAGCGTCAGCGGGGTCGCATCCTGGGTGTGGGTACGGCCGATCTTGACGATCCTGGCGAACTCTTTTTCTTTCTTGAGCAGCGCGCGCAGCAATTCGCCGAGCGCCGGAATGAGATCGGCGGTGATGCGGCTGGCAGCGGCGATATGCATCGCGGTCGGGAACGAGTCGTTCGACGACTGGCTCATGTTGACGTGATCGTTGGGGTGGACCGGCTTCTTGGCGCCGAGCTCGCCGCCGAGCAGCTCATTGGCGCGGTTGGCGATCACCTCGTTGAGGTTCATGTTGGTCTGCGTGCCGGAGCCGGTCTGCCACACCACCAGCGGAAAATGATCGTCGAGCTTGCCCTCGATCACCTCGCGCGCGGCGCGGATGATGGCGTTGGCGCGGCGCTGGTCGAGCAGCCCGAGTTCGCGGTTGGACTGTGCGGCCGCGAGCTTGACGATGCCCAGCGCATGCACGAGCGCGATCGGCATGCGGTCGGTGCCGATGCGAAAGTTCTGGCGCGAGCGCTCGGTCTGCGCTCCCCAATAGCGATCGGAGGGGACCTCGATGGGACCAAAACTGTCGGTCTCGACGCGGGGCGCGGACCGCGAGGAGCGGGCAGTCTTTGATCTAGCGGTCTTGGCCATGAGCATATCCATTCTGCCGCACGGAATGCCGCGTGGCCTCTTGATATGCTCATCTATATAGGCAGTTCGGCGCCGCGCGACGGCCGCGCGCGCCAGCCTGGATCATTTCTTGCGGAAACGGTCGAGCCGCACGACTTCCGCGCCGCCCTGGTTCGGCGGGGGCGGCTCCTCGGCGCTTTCGGCTGTTTCGGCGGTGGGTTCAGGCACCGCAACGGCCGATGGGGCAGGCGCCGCCGGCAGGGTCTCGGGCGCTATCTCGGCAACGTCGGAGGTGTCGAACTGCAGGCCGAATTTCACGGACGGATCGAGGAAGCTCTTGATGGCGCTGAACGGCACCACCAGCCGCTCCGGAATGCCACCAAAGGACAGCCCGACTTCGAAGCGGTCCTCAAGCACCGTGAGGTCCCAGAACTGGTGCTGGAGGATGATCGTCATCTCTTCCGGATATTGCGCGAGCAGCCGCGCCGAGATCTTCACGCCCTCGGCCTTCGATACGAAGGTGATGAAGAAATGATGCTCGCCGGGCAGTCCATGGGACGCGGCATCGGTCAGCACCTTGCGGAGCACGCCGCGCAGCGCGTCGCGGGCCAGCACATCGTATCGGATATGATCGGTCGCCATGGTGGTCCTGTTGCATTCCGGAAGGCGGGCCCCGCCGGCCCGACTCGCCAAGCCGCAATAGTACCGCGCCTGACCGGTCAGCAGGAGTCCCCCGCCGGGAAGGAAATTAATAAGGTAAGTGGAGGCTTCTGTTGCCAGGTGCCTCCGAACCCCGCCTAACGGAGCTTAACCCGTTAGGACTTCAGAATGGTCTTTCAAACTGCGTTACGCAGCCTGAGCAACCGGAGCAAAGTTGTCGTTGGCAACTATTGCAGTAGCCCGATAACGGCGGAACAATACCGGGAAAAAGCACGCCCTTTACGCCCTCGTCGATCCTATTTCGCCCCCGCCAAAGCCCGCATTTCGGCGGGCTGAAGCCCGTTAATCGGTGGGCTTTGGTGGAGGCGCCGGGTACCGCCCCCGGGTCCGAATGGTTTATTACGACGACCGTTTATTTCCATAGCCGGCGAACCGGCACCCCCAATATAGGGGGCAAAGCTTTCAAATAACAGGGGTTTGGCGGGGCCATGGCGAGGTTCCTTTGGATAGGTTCCGGATGACCTTGGCCGCGCCATCGCCTGCGTTCTAAGCTCCTGACATGTCCTCGAATTCCTCACCGGCCGCGCAAGAGCCGGGCCATTCAGCTGCCCCCAGCCTAGTCGCGCTGTTCCTGGCCTTTGCCCGGATGTCGCTGGCCGGCTTCGGCGGGGTCCTGGTGTTTGCCCGGCGGGCCATCGTCGATCAGCATCGCTGGATGACGCCGGACGAATTCAACGAGACGTTTGCGCTCCGCCATTTCCTGCCGGGGCCTAATATCGTCAATTTGTCGATGGTGTTCGGGGCGCGGCTGCCCGGGATCGCAGGCGGTGTTTCCGCTTTTGCCGGGCTGCTCGTGCCTCCGACGCTGATCATGACCGTGCTCGCGATCATCTATGCCAAATTCGGCGAGATGGATGTGCTGCGCCACAGCCTTGCGGGCATCTTCTGCGCCGCGGTCGGTCTTTTGATCGCGGTCGTGTTGCGCATGATGACGCCGCTGCTCAAGAAGGCGGACATCGTCGGGCTGATCCTGATGCTTGCAGTGTTCGCCGCCATCGGCGTGCTGCGCCTGCGGCTCCAGGCGGTGCTGCTGGTCGCGATTCCCATCAGTGTTGCCGTGACGTTCCTCCTGCGGAGGAAGGTAGCAGCATGACCAGCGAGAGCCCGATTTGGGTGCTGATCTCCACCTTTGGCCTGATGTCGCTGTTCGCGGTCGCGGCGCTGCGGCAGCCGTGCCCGAGATGCATCGCATCGCGGCCGAGGTGCATCACTGGATGACGGACAAGCAGTTCGCCGACGCCTACGCGATCGCGCAGCTCTCGCCCGGTCCCAACGTCCTGATCGTCACGTTGATTGGCTATGCCGTCGCCGGCATCCCCGGCGCGCTGGCGGCGAAGCTGGCGATGTGCCTGCCGACGGCCCTGCTTGCCTATTTAGTCAGCCGGCTCCTGAACCGGCCCACCCAATCGCGCTGGCCCGGCCTGATTCAGGCTGCACTGGTTCCGCTCTCGATCGGATTGATGGCAGCGAGCGCCCTGATCCTGGCGCAGTCGACCAATCGTAGCGTTACCGCTTTGCTAATAACCGCGGCGGTTGCCATCCTCGCGACGCTATCGCGCGTCAATCCGCTGTGGCTGCTGCTCGCCGGAGGCCTGTTGGGTTTTGCTGGCATTGTGTGATGAAAATCGCTAGGCAGTGATCCGGGCGGGGGATCCATTTTCCAGCCGATTAGAACAACAGTGCTCGTGACTTACAGGTCGCGGAGGAGACATGCATGGCCGATACGATGGGCCACTCAGCGACAGCCAACCGCAACACCTCGGTGGCGATCGGCTTTTGTCTGCTGGCCATTGCGCCGCAGATTTTCGAACTCGTCTGGTCGATCGGGACGATCTTCGGCTGGGGCGCGGGGCGCGGTCCGGCCACGGTCCTGATCAGCCACGCCACCGCGCTGCTCGCGAGCGCTCCCGCCGCGCTGATCGGAGCGATCGGCGGTGACACCAAGAAGGCGTCATCTGACGTGCTGCTGGCGCTGATCTATTCCTATCCGATTTTTGTGGTGGCAATTCTCACGCTGTTCATGACGATCAAGTCGGCACAGGACTATATCGGCGGTATCGTGCTGATGGCGCTCGCCTTGTTTGCGCTGTGGGCCTCCAGCGATTTGCAGGGGATGCGCGGCTTCTCTTTTGGCGCGGGTACGGCGCCGCGGATGTTCGGCGGGCTGCTCGTCGCACTCGGCGCCGGCATCGCGTTGACGGGGCTGCTGACCGATGGCCCGGCGATGGCGCATTATGCCTGGCGCGGGCCTCTGTTCGTGATGGTCTCGATCGTCTTCTTCGCCCTCGCGATCCGTCCGCTCGGCGTGGTGGTTACGGCCTTCGCGAGCTTCCTGATCGCGGCGATGGGCACGCATGAGACACGTTGGGTCGAAGCGATCATCGTCGGCGCCTGCCTGACGCTCGGCTGCGCGCTGCTCTTCCCGTACGTGCTCGGGCTGCCGATGCCGATGTTCCCGCGCTTCCTGGCTCAGTGAGGATGTGATGTTCGATCTCTTCCACAATCTGGGCCTCGGTTTCGGTGTGGTGTTTCAGGTCTCCTGGTGGTCACCCTGGTGGCTCTATGGCCTGTCTCTCCCGATCTCGATCAATATTCTGATGTGCCTGATTGGCGCATTGGTTGGCACGCTTGTCGGCGTGCTTCCCGGCATCGGCACCGTCGCAACTGTGGCGATGCTCCTGCCGATCACGTTCGGATTGCCGCCCGTTGGCGCGCTGATCATGCTCGCCGGCATCTATTACGGTGCCCAGTACGGCGGCTCGACGACCTCGATCCTGGTCAATATTCCCGGTGAGGCGACATCGGTCGTCACCGCCATCGACGGCCACCAGATGGCGAAGCAAGGCCGCGCCGGTCCGGCGCTGGCGATCGCGGCGATCGGCTCGTTCTTCGCCGGCTGCGTCGCGACCGTTTTGATCGCAGTCCTCGGCGCGCCACTCACAAAACTCGCGCTGGCGTTCGGTCCGGCCGAATATTTCTCGCTGATGGTGCTCGGCCTGATTTTCGCGGTGGTGCTGGCCAAGGGCTCGGTGTTGAAGGCGATCGCGATGATCGTGTTCGGCCTGCTGTTGTCGATGGTTGGCTCGGATATCGAGACCGGCGCCTCGCGCATGGCGTTCAACATTCCGGAACTGGCCGACGGCCTGGGCTTCGCGACGGTGGCGATGGGCGTCTTTGGCTTCGCCGAGATCATCCGCAATCTCGACGCCGGCGCCGAAATGAACCGCGATCTCGTGCAGCAGAAGATCAGCGGCCTGATGCCGACCAGGAAAGACCTGGTCGACTCGACGCCTGCGATTCTGCGCGGCACCGTGCTGGGCTCCATCCTCGGCATCCTGCCGGGTGGCGGCGCTGTCATCGCGTCCTTTGCGTCCTATACGCTCGAGAAGAAGATCGCCAAGAACCCGTCGCGGTTCGGCCGCGGCGCAATCGAGGGCGTGGCGGCGCCGGAAAGCGCCAACAACGCGGCGGCGCAGACCTCGTTCATTCCGTTGCTGACGCTCGGCATCCCGCCGAACGCGGTGATGGCGCTGATGGTCGGCGCGATGACCATTCACGGCATCGTGCCGGGCCCGCAGGTGATGCAGAAGCAGCCGGACCTCGTCTGGGGCATGATCGCCTCGATGTGGATCGGCAATCTGATGCTGATCATCATCAACCTGCCGCTGGTCGGAATCTGGGTGCGGCTGTTGCGCGTGCCTTACCGGCTGATGTTCCCCTCGATCGTGATCTTCTGCGCGATCGGCATCTACTCGGTGAACAACGCACCGGTCGACGTCATCCTCGCGGGCGTGTTCGGCCTCGTCGGCTACTGGCTGATCAAGCACGATTTCGAGCCGGCGCCGCTGCTGCTCGGCATGGTGCTGGGACCGCTGATGGAAGAGAACCTGCGCCGTGCGCTTCTGATTTCGCGCGGCGACTGGAGCGTGTTCCTGACGCGCCCGCTGTCCGCCGTGTTGCTGGCGATCGCGGCGTTCCTCCTGGTACTCACCGTGCTGCCCGCGTTGCGCGCCAAGCGCGACGAGGTGTTCACCGAATCCGAGAATTGAGCAGAAGCGGCGTGCAACGCGAAAAGTTAGCCTGCAGGATCAAGCTCATAGGCGGGGGGTGGAACGCGAGTTCCGCCCCTTGTCGTTGCGGTCGGGAACGCTCACTTTTTCGGGTATAATCTATGCCGGCCGGCGAATCGCTGCTGTCGCAGCGCGTGGGCGGCCGCTAAGTTGGCCGTTCTCCCCAAAGGCTGCCGTCTTCTTAAAGGTTTTTGCTAAGGTTTTTGGCACATGCACCAGTATCAGGACCTGCTCGAGCGGATTCTTTCAGACGGCGCCGAGAAGACCGATCGGACCGGCACCGGCACGCTGTCGATATTCGGCCATCAGATGCGCTTCAACCTGTCCGCTGGCTTTCCGATGCTGACTACCAAGCGACTGCCGCTGAAGGCGATCGTGCATGAGCTTCTGTGGTTCCTGAAGGGCGACACCAACATCAAATATCTGCGCGACAACGGCGTCACCATCTGGGACGAGTGGGCGGACGCGAACGGCGATCTCGGCCCGGTCTACGGCCATCAATGGCGGTCCTGGCCTGCGCCGGACGGGCGCAGCATCGACCAGATCGCGAATGTCGTCGACATGATCAAGCGCAACCCGGACTCGCGCCGCCTGATCGTCTCGGCCTGGAATCCGGCCGAAGTCGACAAGATGGCGCTGCCGCCGTGCCACTGCCTGTTCCAGTTCTACGTCGCGAACGGAAAGCTGTCGTGCCAGCTCTATCAGCGCTCGGCCGACGTGTTCCTCGGCGTGCCCTTCAACATCGCCTCCTACGCGCTGCTCACCATGATGGTCGCGCAGGTCACCGGCCTGAAACCGGGCGATTTCGTGCATTCGTTCGGCGATACCCATCTTTATTCCAACCACCTGGAACAGGCGCGGCTCCAGCTCACGCGCACGCCGCGCGCGCTGCCGATGATGCGGATCAACCCTGACGTGAAGGACATCTTCTCCTTCCGCTACGAGGATTTCGAGCTGGTTGGCTACGATCCGCACCCGCACATCAAGGCGGCGGTCGCGGTCTGACGCAGATGTCGCTCAACATCCGCCGCGCGCGCCCCGGCGAAGCCGGGCTCGTTCTCTCTTTCATCCGCGAGCTCGCCGCGTACGAAAAGCTTTCGCATGAGGTTGAGGCAACCGAGGCGATGATCGCCGACGCGCTGTTCGGCAGCGATCCGCGGCTGTATTGCGCGATCGCCGAGTGGAACGGCGAGCCGGTCGGTTTCGCGGTGTGGCTCGTCAATTTCTCCACCTTCAGCGGCCGCCACGGCATCTATCTTGAGGACCTCTATGTGCGGCCGTCGCATCGGGGCCGGGGCCTCGGCAAGGCACTGCTGGTTTATCTGGCCAACGAATGCGTCGAGAACGGCTGGTCGCGCCTGCAATGGGCGGTGCTCGACTGGAACGCGCCGTCGATCGCGTTCTACAAGTCGCTAGGCGCCGTCATGATGGACGACTGGACGTTGTGTCGCGTCACCGGACTCGCGTTGGCACGCCTTGCCGGGAGAGGGGCGTGATGGAGATCGTCTTCGTCGTCGCAATCGCAGAGAACGGCGTCATCGGCGCTGCTGGAGCGATTCCGTGGCGATTGAAAGCCGACATGCAGCGTTTCAAGGCACTTACGGTCGGCAAGCCCGTGATCATGGGTCGCAAGACCTTCGAGTCGCTGCGCCGGCCGCTGCCCGGCCGCACCAACATCGTCGTCACGCGCGATGCCGCCTACCGTGCCGCCGGCGCCGTCGTCGCGACCTCGGCGGAGGATGCGGGCGCGGTTGCGCGTGGTGACGCCCTGCGGCGTTCGGCCGCCGAGATTGCCGTGATCGGCGGCGCCGAGATCTATCGCCAATGGATCGATCGCGCCGATCGCCTCGAAATCACCGAAGTGCACGCGCGGCCCGAAGGTGACGCCCATTTCGAGATCGATAGGGCGCGATGGGAGGAAATCAGCCGCCTCCGTCATCCCGCCGGTCCTGACGACAGCGCCGACTTCTCCTATGTGACATATCGTCGGCGACCGCGCCATTAACCGCATTCGTCAATGTTTACATTGACTTTTTCCTGCCCGAGCATAGCTCGAAAGACGGACAAGGCTGCGTTGTAAGGGACCTGCCGGTCCCCTATAAAGCCGGACCGGACAATGCGGGCCGGGCAAGTTCTAGTTCTGGTCTGCCGAGGAGACTGTCGAATGCCGTGGAAGAATCAGGGCGGTGGCCCATGGGGCTCGGGTCCGAAAGGACCATGGGGCTCAGGCCCGCAACCGGTCGGACCGAGGCCGCCGGATCTGGAAGACCTTCTGCGGCGCGGCCAGGACCGCCTCCAGCAGATCATGCCGGGTGGCTATTTCTCCGGCGTCGGCATCACGCTGATCCTGCTCATCATCGTCGCGCTGTGGCTGTTGTCGGGCTTCTTCCGCGTGCAGTCTGAAGAACAAGGCGTCGTGTTGCGCTTCGGCAAGCACGTGCGGACCGTGGATCCGGGCCTGAACTATCACCTGCCCTATCCGATCGAAACGGTGCTGCTGCCGAAGGCGTTGCGCGTCTCCACCATTTCCATCGGCATGACGCTGATCGAGGATCCGGCCCGGCGCGGCCGCTCCATCCGCGACGTGCCGGAAGAAAGCCTGATGCTGACCGGCGACGAGAACATCGTCGACGTCGACTTCACCGTACTCTGGCGCATCAAGCCGAACGGCGTCGGCAATTTCCTGTTCAACATCCAGAACCCCGAAGGCACCGTGAAGGCGGTCGCCGAGAGCGCGATGCGCGAGGTGATCGGCCGCTCCAACATCCAGCCGATCCTGACGGGAGCGCGGACGCAGACCGAAACCACCGTGCAGGACTTGATGCAGAAGACGCTCGACAATTACGGCGCCGGCATCCAGATCGCCCAGGTGCAGATGCAAAAGGTCGACCCGCCGGCACAGGTAATCGACGCGTTCCGTGATGTGCAGGCGGCGCGCGCCAATCTCGAGCAGTTGCAGAATGAGGCGCAGACCTATGCCAACAAGGTCGTGCCCGAAGCGCGCGGCCGCGCGGCGCAGATTATGCAGGCGGCCGAAGGCTACAAGGAGCAGGCGGTTGCCGAAGCCAAGGGCCAAAGCTCGCGCTTCCTGAAGGTGTACGAAGAATACAAGAAGGCGCCCGACGTGACGCGTGAACGAATTTATCTGGAGACGATGGAGCGCGTGCTCGGGGGCTCGGAAAAGCTGATCTATGATGGAGGTTCCTCCTCCGGTCAGGGCGTCGTGCCCTATCTACCGCTCAACGAATTGACGACCAAGCGACCCGCCACGACCGGCCAGCAGTCGAGCGGAGGCAGCCGATGAGGTCCCCCGTTACAGGTATCGTCGGACTTCTCGGACTTCTCCTGGTCCTGATTGTCGCCTACATGTCGCTGTTCACGGTGCAACAGACCGAGCAGACCATCGTGCTGCAGTTCGGTAAGCCGGTGGACGTCGTCACAGACCCCGGGCTGCACTTCAAGGCGCCGTGGAACTCCGTGATCAACATCGACAAGCGGATCCTCGACCTCGAGAATCCGTCCCAGGAGGTCATCGCCTCCGACCAGAAGCGCCTCGTGGTCGACGCCTTCGCGCGTTATCGGATCAAGGACGCGTTGCGTTTCTATCAGAGTGTCGGCTCGATCCAGGCCGCCAACCTCCAGCTGACGTCGCTGCTGAATGCGGCGCTGCGCCGCGTTCTCGGCGAGGTCAACTTCATCACGGTCGTGCGTGACGAGCGTGAGAAACTGATGGGGCGCATCCGCGAGCAGCTCGACCACGAGGCCGACGGCTACGGCATCGAGGTGGTCGACGTCCGCATCCGCCGCGCCGACCTGCCGGAGCAGAACAGCCAGGCGGTCTATCAGCGCATGCAGACCGAACGTCAGCGTGAAGCGGCCGAGTTCCGCGCGCAGGGCGGTCAGAAGGCGCAGGAGATCCGCTCCAAGGCCGATCGTGAGGCGACGGTGATCATCGCCGAAGCCAACTCGACCGCCGAGCAGACGCGCGGCGTCGGTGACGCCGAGCGCAACCGCTTATTCGCGGAGTCCTACGGCAAGGACGCAGACTTCTTCGCCTTCTACCGGTCAATGACGGCGTATGAGAACGGCCTGCGCTCGAATGACACCCGCTTCCTGCTCCGCCCCGACTCGGATTTCTTCCGGTATTTCAGTAACCCGAGCGGCAAAACGGCGACCCAGACACCGGCGAAGCCGTAAGCGAGACGAAGGGCGGAACTTTTGCCGCCCTTGGTCCAGATAAGAACAACACAACGGGAGGTTCCAATCCGATGAGGTCCATTGCGTTCACCGACTTCCTCATCGGTTTGGGCATCCTGTTCGTGCTGGAAGGCTTGATGTTCGCGGCAAGTCCGGCCTGGATGCGCCGGGCCATGAAGAGCGCGCTCGCCACGCCCGACCACATCCTGCGGGCGGTGGGGATCGCGTCGGCGGTCGCCGGCCTGATCCTGATCTGGGTCATGCGGCGGCCCATTTAGCGGCCGTGCCAACGCCAAAGTGAAGGCGAGGAGCAGTTTTTCGCCGTATTATCCGCATCTTGAGGTCCGTTGACCTCCGTGCTTGCGCCCTCGACCCGTTCGAGCGCAGTCTGATGCCGAATCCCTTATTCTCTCTGGAGATCACAATGAACGCTGCCACCATTGCCCCGGCCCGCTTGCGCCATTGCGTGCGCCTTGGGCTGGCTGCGCTCGCCATCGGCTCTCTCTTCGGCTCGCCCGCTCATGCGCGCGGACCGGATGGCATCGCCGACGTCGCCGAGAAAGTGATCGACGCGGTCGTCAACATCTCGACCTCGCAGACCGTCGAAGCCAAGGGCGGCGGCGGCAGCAACGCCATGCCGCAGCTGCCGCCCGGCTCGCCGTTCGAGGAATTCTTCGACGACTTCTTCAAGAACCGCCGTGGTCCCGGCGGCGGCAGCAAGGGCGGCGAGCGCGGCGACAGCGGCCCGCAGCCCCGTAAGACCAATTCGCTCGGCTCCGGCTTCATCATCGACACCTCCGGCGTCGTCGTCACCAACAATCACGTCATCGCCGATGCCGACGAGATCAACGTCATTCTCAACGATGGCACCAAGATCAAGGCCGAGCTCGTCGGCGTCGACAAGAAGACCGATCTGGCCGTGTTGAAGTTCAAGCCGATCAAGCCGCTGGTGTCGGTGAAGTTCGGCGACTCCGACAAGCTGCGCCTCGGCGACTGGGTGGTCGCGATCGGCAACCCCTTCAGCCTCGGCGGCACGGTCACGGCCGGCATCGTCTCGGCCAAGAACCGCGATATCTCCTCAGGTCCCTATGACAGCTATATCCAGACCGACGCCTCTATCAACCGCGGCAATTCCGGCGGTCCGCTGTTCAACCTCGATGGCGACGTGATCGGCGTCAACACGCTGATCATCTCCCCCTCCGGCGGCTCGATCGGCATCGGCTTCGCCGTGCCGTCGAAGACCGTTGCGGGGGTCGTCGACCAGCTCCGTCAGTTCGGCGAGCTCCGCCGCGGCTGGCTCGGCGTACGCATCCAGGGCGTCACCGACGAGATCGCCGAGAGCCTCAACATCAAGCCGCCGCGCGGCGCGCTGGTTGCCGGCATCGACGACAAGGGGCCCGCCAAGCCCGCCGGCATCGAGCCCGGCGACGTCGTCGTCAAGTTCGACGGCAAGGACGTCAAGGACCCGAAGGACCTTTCCCGCGTCGTCGCCGACACGGCTGTCGGCAAGGAGGTCGATGTCGTCATCATCCGCAAAGGCCAGGAGGAGACCAAGAAGGTCACGCTCGGCCGCTTGCAGGATCCCGAGAAAGTGCAGGCCGCGGTGAAGACCGACGAGCCCGCGCCTGAAAAGACCGTGACGCAGAAGGCGCTCGGCCTCGATCTCGCGGTGCTGAGCAAGGATTTGCGCGCGCGCTACAAGATCAAGGACAGCGTCAAGGGCGTGGTCGTCACCAATGTCGACGGGAATTCGGATGCCGCGGAGAAGCGGCTCTCCGCCGGCGACGTCATCGTCGAGGTGGCGCAGGAAGCCGTGTCGAGCGGCGCCGACATCCAGAAGCGCGTCGACCAGCTCAAGAAGGACGGCAAGAAGTCCGTGCTGCTGCTGGTCTCGAATGGCGACGGCGAGCTGCGGTTTGTTGCGCTGAGCGTGCAGTAGGGCGCAATCCAGTAGGGTGGGCAAAGCGAAGTGTGCCCACCATCTCTCCACCATCGCAGCAAGAGTGGTGGGCACGGCGCAAGTGCGCCTTTGCCCACCCTACTGCTGCTGAGAGTGCAGCAAGAGCTGACGACTGTAGAGGCTAGCCCTCCACAAACTCCTCGCGCCGATACCCCTGCGCATAGAGCAGCGCGGTGAGATCGCCGTGGTCGATCCGCGCCGCCGCTGCGGCCGCCACGGCAGGCTTCGCATGATACGCCACGCCCAACCCCGCGGCCTGGATCATCGCAAGGTCATTGGCACCGTCGCCGACCACCAGCGAGTCGATGTCGTCGAGATCGCGCGACTCCATCAGGTCGACAAGCGTCGCGAGCTTTGCCGCACGGCCCAAAATCGGCTCCTTCACCTCGCCGGTGAACTTGCCGTCGCGCACGACGAGCTCGTTGGCGCGGTTTTCCTGGAAGCCGATCCTGGCGGCCACAGCGCGCGTGAACAGCGTGAAGCCGCCGGAGATCAGGCAGGCATAGGCGCCGTGCGCGCGCATGGTCGCGACCAGCGTGCCGCCGCCCGGTGTCGGCGTGATGCGTTTTGCAAGGACCTCGTCGACCACGGCGGCGGGCAGGTCCTTCAGGAGGGCGACGCGCTCGCGCAAGGCGGGCTCGAACTCGATCTCGCCGCGCATGGCGCGTTCGGTGATCCCGGCCACATGCGCCTTCAGCCCGGCAAAATCGGCGAGCTCATCGATGCATTCCTGGCCGATCATGGTGGAATCCATGTCGGCGAGAAAAAGCTTCTTGCGCCGGAAGCCGGACGGCTGCACCACGATGTCGATCGGCAGGTCGCCGCGAAGCTCGCGCAACCGCTGCTCGATGGCGTGACGGTCGCCTCCGAGGTTACTGTCGGCGCCGAAGGGGATGTCGACGGCAACTCCATCGAACAGCCAATGCGCAGGTGCCGCCTGGGGCAGCACGGCGCGGGCACCATCGACGATGGTGCTGTCGAGCGCGGGATTGGCGGGATGGCAGATCAGCGTGGCGACGAGGGACATTTGAGGTTTTCGTGAGCGAGGGGCAAGTCAGCAGAAGGCGTGTTGGCAAGGCCGTGCTTATCGCAGGCCCGACCGCCAGCGGCAAGTCGGCGCTGGCGCTCGAGCTTGCGCTGACGACGGGCGGCGTCGTCATCAATGCCGATTCCATGCAGGTCTACCGTGACCTGCGTATCATCACGGCGCGCCCGACGCATGGCGACGAGGCGCGGGTGCCGCACCGCCTCTACGGTCATGTCGATGCCGCCGTGAATTTCTCGACCGGCGCCTGGGTGAGCGACGCGGCGAAGGCGCTCGAAGAGGCGCAAGCGCAGGGCCGCCTGCCGATCTTCATTGGCGGCACCGGGCTGTATTTCAAGGCGCTGACGGCGGGGCTCTCGGTGGTGCCGCCGATTCCTGCCGACGTGCGCGAGGACGTGCGTACGCGGCTGGAGCGGAACGGCGTCGAGGCTCTGCATGCGGAACTCGCGCGTCGTGATGCCCGCGCCGCCGAGCGATTGAACCTGCGCGATCGCAGCCGGATTGCGCGCGCGCTCGAAGTGATCGAGGCGACCGGCCGCTCGCTGCTCGACTGGCACCGCGAGGGCGAGCCGCCGCTGTTGCCCAAGGACAGTTTCCGCGCGGTGTTTCTGAGCCCCGAGCGCGACGACCTCTACGCCCGCATCGATGCCCGCTTCGACGCCATGCTGGGCGCCGGCGCGCTGAAGGAAGTCGAGCGGCTGGCGGCTCGGAATCTCGACCCGCTGCTGCCGGCCATGAAAGCCCATGGCGTGCCGGCGCTGATCCGGCATCTGCGCGGCGAGCTCAGCCTGGAGGAGGCGGCCAGCATCGGCCGCGCCGACACCCGCCATTACGCCAAGCGCCAGTTCACCTGGTTCAGGCACCAGCTGCCCGCGTTCGAATGGGTGAAGCCGGAGGAGGCGAGGGGGTGGCTTGCAGCCATCGTGAACGCTGCGCGCGCCCCCGATTGACGTGCCATTGTGGCGGCGGCGCCGAATTTACCTCTCGCCGAACTGCAGGAACCCCGCTACACTATCGAAATCGCGCGGGAACGGCCGCATTGCCTTGACATCCGGGCTTTGGCCGCTATGTTTCGCGCAACCTTTGGGAAGCCGGGCACCTGCCATGCGTAACATTATTACCAAACTCCTTATCGCCGTCGTACCCAGGCACACCGCCGGGGGTGGCTAGCTGCCATCCACCTGACAGGCGGTGTGCATGGGCCCTTTTCGGGGCCTTTTTTATTTGCCGAACCAGACACGAACGAAGCCGCTGACAACAGCGCATCCGGAGCAAGCCAATGAGCGACAAGAGCCACGATCCGAACCAGATGACCGGCGCCGCGATGATCGTTCGCGCGCTCATCGATCATGGCGTGACCGACATTTTCGGCTATCCCGGCGGCGCGGTGCTTCCGATCTATGACGAGATCTTCCAGCAGAGCGAGGTCCAGCACATCCTGGTCCGCCACGAACAGGGCGCGGGCCATGCCGCCGAGGGCTATGCGCGTTCGACCGGCAAGCCGGGCGTGGCGCTGGTGACCTCCGGCCCTGGCGCCACCAACATGGTGACGCCGCTGACCGACGCGCTGATGGACTCGATCCCCCTGGTCTGCATCTCCGGCCAGGTGCCGACGCACCTGATCGGCAACGATGCATTCCAGGAATGCGACACCGTCGGCATCACGCGCCCCTGCACCAAGCACAACTGGCTGGTGCGCGACGTCAACGATCTCGCAAAAGTGCTGCACGAGGCCTTCTACGTCGCGACTTCCGGCCGTCCGGGCCCGGTGCTCGTCGATGTGCCCAAGGACGTGCAATTCGCGACCGGCACCTATCATCCGCCGCGCAAGTCCGACGTGCACCGGTCCTATGCGCCGCGCGTGAAGGGCGACGCGACGCAAATCCGCAAGGCCGTGGCGCTGCTCGCAGGCGCCAAGCGCCCCGTGATCTACAGCGGCGGCGGCGTCATCAATTCCGGTCCCGAGGCGACCAAGCTGCTGCGCGAGCTGGTCGAGGTTACTGGCTTTCCGATCACCTCCACGCTGATGGGCCTGGGCGCCTATCCGGCGTCGGGCAAGAACTGGCTCGGCATGCTCGGCATGCACGGCACCTACGAAGCCAACATGACCATGCATGATTGCGACGTCATGCTGTGCGTTGGCGCGCGCTTCGACGACCGTATCACCGGCCGCGTCGATGCGTTCTCGCCGGGCTCGAAGAAGATCCACATCGACATCGATCCGTCCTCGATCAACAAGAACATCCGCGTCGACGTGCCGATCATCGGCGACTGCGGCAACATCCTCGGCGACATCCTGCAGGTGTTCAAGGCGGAGGCGAAGAAGCCCGACGTCAAGGCGTGGTGGCAGCAGATCGCGCAGTGGCGCGCCCGCAACTCGCTCTATTACAAGAAGAGCAACGACGTCATCCTGCCGCAGCATGCGATCCAGAGCCTGTTTGAGGCAACGCGCGGCAAGGATACGTACATCACGACCGAGGTCGGGCAGCACCAGATGTGGGCCGCGCAGTTCTTCGGCTTCGAGGAGCCGCACCGCTGGATGACGTCGGGCGGTCTCGGTACCATGGGCTATGGCCTGCCGGCCGCGGTCGGCGTGCAGGTCGCCCATCCCGACAGCCTCGTCATCGATATCGCGGGCGACGCCTCGGTGCAGATGACGATGCAGGAGATGTCGACAGCGGTTCAGTACGAGTTGCCGATCAAGATATTCATCCTGAACAACCAGTATATGGGCATGGTGCGGCAGTGGCAGCAGCTGCTCCACGGCAACCGGCTGTCGCATTCCTACTCCGAGGCGCTGCCGGATTTCGTCAAGCTCGCGGAAGCCTATGGCGGCGTCGGCATCCAGGTGCACAAGCCTGCCGATCTCGACGGCGCCATCCAGGAGATGATCTCGGTCAAGCGCCCGGTGCTGTTCGACTGCCGCGTCGCCGCACTCGAAAACTGCTTCCCGATGATCCCGTCCGGCAAGGCGCACAACGAGATGCTGTTGCCGGAACAGGCGAACGACGAGGCCACCGCAAAGGCATTTGCCGGCGGCAAGGCGCTGGTGTGAGCCGATAGAGCGATGATCCAGCAGCGACGAGCCGTCTTCCCATCAGCGGGCGACGGCGTGACGAGAGAATAGAGGGGACGACAATGAACCAGCCCGCATCCGCCTATTTCATCGAGGACCGTCACGATCCCAACGAGACGCACACGCTCTCGGCGCTCGTGCAGAACGAGCCCGGCGTGCTCGCGCGCGTCATCGGCCTGTTCTCCGGGCGCGGCTACAATATCGAGAGCCTCACCGTCTCCGAGACCGAGAGCCAGAAACATCTGTCGCGCATCACCATCGTCACCACTGGCACCCCGATGGTGATCGAGCAGATCAAGCATCAGCTCGATCGCATGATCCCGGTCTACCGCGTCGTCGACATGACACTGACCAAGCGCTCGATCGAGCGCGAGCTTGCGATGGTGAAGGTGCGCGGGCAGGGCGAGCACCGCGTCGAGGCGCTGCGCCTGGCGGACGCGTTCCGCGCCCGGGTGATCGACGCCACCACCGAGAGCTTTGTGTTCGAGATCACAGGCAATACCGACAAGATCAACCAGTTTATCGACCTGATGCGCCCGATCGGCCTCGTCGAGGTGTCGCGCACCGGCGTTGCCGCGATCGGCCGCGGGCCCGAAGGAATGTGAACCATGCTGGCGCGCGACTGGTACTACAACGAGCGGAACCGGATGGGCATCGGGCCCGCGGTCGCCTCTATTTACGACAGTCACGATGACGCCGATCTGCGCGCGCGCGCCGCGCTGAAGATGCTCGGGGTGCAGCGTGGCTGGCGGATCGCCGACATCGGCTGCGGCAATGGCGTGCTGGCGACGGAAGCGGCGCTGATGGGTGCGCAGGTCGACGCCGTCGACATCTCGCCGGCGATGCTGGCGCTTGCCGAGATCTATGCGCAAGACCGCAAGGCAAAGGTCGCGACGCAGTCCGCCGGCCTGCTCAGCTTCGCCTACCAGCCGGAATCCTACGACCTGATCGTCAGCGAGTTCACGCTGCACCACCTGCCGGATTTTTGGAAGGCGGTGGCAATGTCGCGGATCTATCGCGCGCTGAAGCCGGGTGCGAGCTTTTACCTGCGCGACATCGTCTACGTCTCGATGCCTGATACCTCCGAGCGGGACGTCGAGCAATGGGCCGACTACCAGATCAAGAACCACGATTTCTCGCGCGAGAGCGTGGTCACACATATGCGTGATGAATATTCCACCTTCGGCTGGGTGATGGAGCGGTTGCTGACCGACGTCGGTTTCACCCTGGTCTCGGCCGACTACCACGCGCCCATGCACGGCACGTATCTGCTGCGAAAACCGAAAGCCGGCGAGCAAGGCTAGACCAGAACAACAAACAGGGCTGCACGACAAAGCAGAACCGAGAACAACAATGAAGCCGGCCGACATTCTCATCGCCCTCATGGTGGCGATCACCTGGGGCCTTGCCTTCGTGGCGAGCCGGATCGCGCTCGACGAGCTTTCACCGGAATTGATGACGGCGCTGCGCTTCATGATCGCGGCGGCGCCGTGCCTGTTCATCCGCAAGCCGAAGATCGCCTGGCCGCTGCTGATCGCGATCAGCTTCACGCTGTTCCTCGGCCAGTTCCTGAGCCAGGCCTATGGCATCGCCCGTGGCGTACCGGTGGGGCTCACCAGCGTCGTCGTGCAGAGCCAGGCGCTGTTCACCATCGGCTTTGCCGCGATCGCATTCGGCGAACGTCCGACACCAGCGCAGACGCTGGGCATCGTCATCGCAGCAATCGGCCTTCTGATGATCTGCGGCACCGTCGGTTATGATTTCAGCGTCGGCGCCTTCGCGGTTCTGATGGTCGCGCCGGTCAGCTTCGCCGTCGGCAATCTCTTGCTCCGCGGCGCCCGCGGTGTGCCGATGTTCGATCTGTTCGCCTGGCTGTGCCTTGCATCAGCCATGCCGCTGTTCGTGCTGGCGCTGATCGCCAATGGCCCGGCGCCGACCTGGGCATCGCTGACTCATATGTCGCTGACCGCCGGTCTCTGCATGCTGGCGCTTGGCGGCATCTCGACCAGCATCGCCTATTGGCTGTGGGGCCGGCTTTTGCGCGATTATCGCGCTGCGCAGGTGGTGCCGTTCGCATTGCTGGTGCCGTTCGTCGGCTCGGCCGCCTCCAGCATCGTGTTCGGTGAGAGGTTCGGGCCTCTGCGACTCGCCGGCATGCTCACCGTGATCGGCGGCATCGCAGTGATGGTCTTGGTGGGGCGTCCTCAGGCGCTGCCGAAAGCTGTGTGAGGTGAATATGTCCCACTCGCTGCTCTATGCCTTCCTCGCCTTCATGGCGGTGATGTACTTCACGCCCGGGCCGAACAACATCATGCTGCTGTCTTCGGGGCTGACTTATGGCTTCCGGCGCACAGTCCCCCACATCGTCGGCATAGTCCTCGGCTTCGCGTTCATGATTGCCGCGGTCGGCCTTGGGCTTGGCACCGTGTTTCTGGCCTATCCGATCCTCCAGGCCATCTTGAAATATGCCGGCGCCGCCTACCTGGTTTACCTCGCCGCCGTGATCGCCTTGTCGGGCCCGGCCACGCCGGGCGAGGCAAGCGGCCGCGGGCCAATGACCTTCTGGGGCGCGGCCATGTTCCAGTGGATCAACGCAAAGGGGTGGGTGATCGTGATCGGCACCATCACCGCCTATGCGGCCATCGCCCAATTCCCGCTCAACATCGCGATCCAGACCCTGGTCAGCCTGCTCGTGGGCGCGGTTTCGACCGTGGTCTGGGCCCTCTTCGGTACCGCGCTGCGGCCGGTCCTGACCTCCGAGCGGCTGGTACGCGTCTTCAATATCTTGATGGCGATCCTGCTGCTGGCATCGCTCTACCCTGTTTTCATGGATGCATGATGCCGCAGTTTTTCATGCAGAAACGGGTTTCCCAGGGGACCGAAAATGCTCTAGACAGCCCCCGAAATCCGCAAATTTCACTCTCCGAGATCTGACCAACGGCCGATTCCGGCCCCTGAATGAGGAAATGACCATGCGTGTTTATTACGATCGCGACGCCGACCTGAACCTGATCAAGGGCAAGAAGGTCGTCATCGTCGGCTATGGCAGCCAGGGCCACGCCCACGCGCTGAACCTGAAGGATTCCGGCGTCAAGGAAGTCGCGATCGCGCTCCGCAAGGGTTCGGCCTCGGCCAAGAAGGCGGAAGCCGCCGGCTTCAAGGTGATGGAAGTCGCCGAAGCCGCCAAATGGGCCGACCTCGTCATGATGCTGACCCCGGACGAGCTCCAGGGCGACATCTACCGCGAGCACCTGCATGACAACATGAAGAAAGGCGCAGCCCTCGTCTTCGCGCACGGCCTCAACGTCCACTTCAACCTGCTCGACCCGCGCGCCGACCTCGACGTGCTGATGATCGCGCCGAAGGGGCCCGGCCACACCGTGCGCTCCGAGTATCAGCGCGGCGGCGGCGTGCCCTGCCTGATCGCGATCGCCAAGGACGTCTCTGGCAACGCCCATGACCTCGGCCTTTCCTACGCCTCCGCTGTCGGCGGCGGCCGCGCCGGCATCATCGAGACCACCTTCAAGGAAGAGTGCGAGACCGACCTGTTCGGCGAGCAGGTCGTGCTCTGCGGCGGCCTGGTCGAGCTGATCAAGGGCGGCTACGAGACGCTGGTCGAGGCCGGCTATGCGCCGGAGATGGCCTATTTCGAATGCCTGCACGAGGTGAAGCTGATCGTCGACCTGATCTATGAAGGCGGCATCGCCAACATGAATTACTCGATCTCCAACACCGCGGAGTACGGCGAGTACGTCACCGGCCCGCGCATCGTCACCGACGAGACCAAGAAGGAGATGAAGCGGGTTCTGAACGACATCCAGTCCGGCAAGTTCGCCCGTGATTGGATGCTCGAGAACAAGGTCAACCAGACCTCGTTCAAGGCGACCCGCGCCAAGCTCGCCGAGCACCCGATCGAGGAAGTCGGTGCCAAGCTGCGCGACATGATGCCCTGGATCAAGAAGGGCGCGCTGGTCGACAAGTCGAAAAACTAAGCCCTCTCATTCCGGGGCGGCGCTTGTGCTCGCCCCGGAATGATGGCGGAAGCAAAGCTTCGCTCGCCAAACCAAATCTTAAGCCTTCGCGACTATATCTGAGCGGGATCGCGAACAGCGGTCTCGCTTTTTCCATCTCGCGCGAAGCATTGCTGCTTCATTCAAATTCTTCGCGAGCTGAAGTGCAATCTGAGCACGAAGAACTGACGCTTAAACCACATTCTTGATTCTCGCGTCGTTTCTCAGAATTTTCTGCAAACTTCCAAACTCCAAAACATCAGCGTCTTCAAAGTCAAGGATTCTGCTCTTCATCCGTAATCTCATCGCGCGATCAGGCAAGCCGCGTGACGTTCACGTGCCGCTTCATCCTAAGAATCGACACGGGCTGCGCGTTCTTGCATTGCGTCAGCTACGCAGAAATCGTCCTGGTTGCGCGGCCTGAGAATTGGACAGCATTGCGCGACAGCGCCTTCCTCCTACATGATCACGGGAACTGTTGGGGGAAGAAACATGCGATCTGTCGTTATCACCGGCGCGTCCACCGGCATTGGCTGGGCCACTGCAAAATTCCTGATCGGGCGCGGCTATCGTGTCTTCGGCAGCGTCCGCCAACAGGTCGACGCCGATCGGCTCAACGAGGAGTTCGGCACCAATTTCACGCCGTTGCTGTTCGACGTCACCGACGAGGCGGCCGTGCTGGCCGCTGCGCGCCAGGTGCGTGAGGCGCTGGGTGGCGAGACGCTGGCCGGTCTCGTCAACAATGCCGGCATCGCAGTCGCCGGTCCCGTCCTCGAACTATCGGCCGACGATTTCCGCCGCCAGATGGACATCAACGTCATCGGCCCCGTCATCGCCACGCAGGCGTTCGGGCCGCTGCTCGGCGCCGACCCGTCGCTGAACGGACCGAAGGGGCGGATCGTGATGATCAGCTCGGTCGCGGGCAAGAACGGCAACCCGCTGTCGGCGCCCTACTGCACCTCCAAGCATGCCATCGAGGGATTGTCGGAGAGCCTGCGGCGCGAGCTGATGCTGTTCGGTATCGACGTCATCATCGTCGCCCCCGGAGCGGTGAAGACGCCGATCTGGAGCAAGGCCGAGCAGATCGATCTCTCGGTCTACCAGAACTCGCCCTATCTGCCTGCCCTCAACAAGGTCATGGCCTTCATGATGGAGCTCGGCGCAAAGGGCCTGCCCGCCGAGCGGATCGCCGAAATCGTGTTCGAGGCGTTGACGGCCTCGAGTCCCAAGGTGCGCTACCAGATCACGCCGGACCGGCTGCGCTATCTGATCGGGGCTGTGTTGCCGAAGCGGACGCTGGACCGCATCATCGCCAAGCGGCTCGGGCTGCTGCCGCAGGGCTGAGCCTGGCGCTCAGCTTGCCTCGGCCGTCCGTCCGCGCGGATGGGCGGCCATCGCGATCAGGCGCAGGGCCATCACGGCGAGCAGCGGAATGAGGAACGCGGCATAGAGCGGCATCGCCGGGACGCGCTTGCCGAACGACACCATGAACTGGAACCAGAGATAGTAGCCGCCTGCAAGATGCAGCGCGCGCCAGGCGCGTGGCCCGATCAGTGCGGCCGTGCGGTCGAATGAGGTCGTGCTCATGGCGATGATGAAGGCATAGCCGATGCCGCCGAAGATGTAGGAGGCGGCCGAGGTGGCCTCCGCGAAGCCAGCAGGATCCATTTTGGCGAATGCGACGATCGCAACCGCGTGGATGGCATGGGAGGCCGCGAAGCTCAGGCCCAGATAGCGGCGGTTGCGGCACTGCCAGCGTGTCCAGCCATTGGGCCAAAGCCGCGCCAGCGAAGCGGCGCCGAAGGCGAGGCAGAACAGAATGAGCGAGCTTCGTGCCGTAAACCGGATCACCATGCGCACGCCGTCGATCTCGAACTGCCGCATCGATGCAATCCACAGGCTCAAGGCGATGAGGCTCAAGGCGAGGGCGGCAAGCAGCCGCCAGCCCTCGAACCAGCTTTGACGTTGCGGCATGGCGATGTCTCCCCGTTATGTAATCATCGATTACATAACGGGGTCGTGTGGTCGTCAACGGTGTAATCGCTGATTACATTCACGTTCGGGTGATGCTAGAAAGCTTTATGCCCACCGGCCCCACACCCAAGCTTCCCCGCGGCCGCAGCGCGGCCGAGGCCCGGCCCTACCACCACGGAGACCTCCGCCGCGTCCTGATCGACGCTGCGCTGCAACTGGCGGCCGAGGGCGCCAAGGTCTCGGTCCGCGAGGCGGCGCGCCGCGCTGCGGTGTCGCCTGGGGCGCCGTTCCGGCACTTCCCCACCCGCGATGCGCTAATGGCGGCGGCGGCCGAGGAAGCGCAGAGGCGCTTCCGCACCGAGATCGAGGCGGCGCTGGGCCAGGCGTCGCCGGCAGAGCCACTGGCTCGCTTCCGCGCCTTCGGCCTCGCATACTTGCGCTGGGCGATGCGCAATCCCGCGCATTTCGAGATCATCTCGACCGGGAGCTACTTCGCCCATGGCAGTTCGGCCGAACTGACGCGCGACAATTCCGAATTGATCGCGCTGACGGAGCGAATGCTGACTGACGCGGCGGAGCAGGGCCTGCTGCGGTCGGACGACCTCAAGCGCATCCAGATTGCCGGCCGTGCCCTGGTGTACGGTTTTGCTAGGATGAAGCTCGATGGCCACTTTCAGCGCTGGGGCGTGGAGGAGGGCGAGATCGAGCGGATGGCGGAAGGGGTGATCGATCTGTTCATTGCGGGGATCACCAAGCGCTAGAGGCCGTGCCTGTACGGCCCATTCGCTCGTCACTAACATTAAGCGAAGGTCGGACCGCGACCTGCGTTGCTTGTCGATGACCGTTCAATTACAGTTTTATGACACGGTGCAGGCTTCCGGCTGCGCCGAACGCCCAGGCCGGTCTGACAGGCTCGGCATTACCCCGCCGGACCAGCTGTTGCGTGTTGTCGATGGCGTCCGCGCCCAATCCAGGTCCCTCTGCCGCCACCGCCGTTCTGGCGAGCGTTGCCGCGCTCGGCATCTGGCGCCTGCTTGCGGTTGCCGCGCCGCATCTCGCAGCCCTGGCCCTGATGTACGAGACCGAGACCGATTTCGGCGCGCGGCTGTCCTTCGTGCTGGCCTGGGGCATCCTCAACTTCTTCTGGATCACGCTGCTGCGGCGGCCTGCGCTTTCGGGCGCGCTGTCGCTGACCATGGTCGTGGTGCTGGTGCTGCTGTCGCGCCTCAAACACGACGTCGTGCAGATGACGGTCAACTTCATCGACCTGATGATGATCGACCGCGACACCGTTGCATTCCTGTTCACGATCTTCCCGAACCTGCGCTGGTCGGTGATCCTGACCGGCCTCGTCACGCTGCCGCTGATGTATGCGCTGTGGTGGCTCGATCCGTTCCGCATCCGTCGCCTGCCGGCGCTTGCCTCCATGCTCGCCTGTGTCGCTGCACTGGTTGGCTATTCGCTCTACCATCCGGACGAGGCCTGGCGCGGCTATTACGACGACGGCTATCTCTCGAAGTTCTTCCGCTCCGGTGTCAGTGCGGTCTCCGACTTCGCGCAATATGGCTTCATGGAATCGGCGGCGCCGACCAACGAGCGGCTCAACATGCCGCTGGTTGATGCCTGTCATCCCGCGGGCCGTCGGCCGAACATCATCATGATCCATGATGAGTCGAGTTTCGACATCCGCGCTGCTCAAGGCATCAAGGTGCCGCCGGGCTATGGCAGCCATTTCAAATCCTATGACGGCAAGCAGCGCACGTTCTTGGCCGAGAGCAATGGCGGGCCGAGCTGGTTCACCGAGTACAACGTGCTCGCCGGCCTCTCGTCGCGCTCGTTCGGCCGCTTCGCCTATTTCGTGACGCGCATCGCGACGGGCCGCGTCGAGCGCGGCCTGCCGCTGGCGCTACGCCGCTGCGGCTATGACACCATGTCGCTCTATCCCGCCTACGGCGCCTTCATGAGCGCACGCAGTTTTCAGCTCACCACCGGCATCGAGCGCTTCTATGACGCCAAGGATCTCGGCGCAAAGGATGTCGAGCCCGACGGCTTCTTCTACGACAAAGCGCTGCAGTTGATGGGAACGCGGTCGCCGAACAAGCCGCTGTTCACCTTCATCTATCTCGGCGCCAATCATTTTCCTTGGGAAACGCGCTTCCGCCCCGAGCTGATGCCGAACTGGCGCGCGCCCGGAAATACGCCCTCCATCGACGAATATCTGCGCCGGCAAGCCATGAGCGCGGAGCAGTACAGGACCTTCATCGCCGGCCTGAAAAAGACCTTTCCAGGGGAGCCCTTCCTGATCGTGCGCTACGGCGACCATCAGCCGGAGTTCGCGCCGCAGATCCTCGAGCCCGGGCTCGACGAAGGCGGCCTCGGCAGGAAGCTCGATGCATACGATCCGCGCCTCTATGGGACTTATTACGCGATCGATGCCGTCAATTTCGAGCCGGTCAGAAGCGATGCGGTGATGGACACGGTCGACGGTCCCTATCTGCCGCTGGTGATCCAGGAAGCCGCCGGCATCCCGCTCGACCCGTCCTTCGCCGAGCAGAAGGAGATCATGCTCCGCTGCAGGGGTATTTTCTACGGCTGCAAGGACGGCGCCGAGGCGAAGCGGCTCAACCGGCTGCTGATCAATGCGGGGATGATCCGGGGACTTTAGCGCACTGACGCGCTTCGCCAGGACGACACTGAATGAACGGCACGTCCCTACCGCTTGCCGATTTTCTCCCACAGCCACTTCGCCACCACATCCGGCGATGAAGTCGCGTCATTGCCGGCCGCGCGCAGATTCGCCTCGCGCATCGTGGCGATGTCGATCTTGCCGAGCAGCGGCTTGAGTGCCGCTTGCAATTGCTCGTCCCCGGTGCGCTTCGGCGCCAGTAACAGGATTGCATCGTAAGGCGGAATGGCGTTCCTGGGATCGTCGAGCACCACGAGATCGTATTTCGCGATCAGCCCGTCGCTGGTGTAGCCGGCGATCACGTCGATTTCGCCGCTGGCGACCGCTGCATACATGAAGTCCGGCTGCATTTGGCGCTGGGCGCGGAACTGAAGGCCATAAGCCTTCTGCAGCGCCGCCCATTCGGGCCGCGAGAAGAACTCGTAGTCCCCGGCGATCGACATCGTCGATGCATGCCCGACGAGGTCGGCAATGCTATGGATGCCGAGTGCCTCGGCGCGCTGCTTCGGCATCACCAGCGCATAGGCATTCTCGAAACCGAGCTCACCGAGCAAGGTGACGTTTTCCTTGGCGAGTGAGGCCTTCAGCTCCGCGAGCAGCTCCGCGCGTGGCTTGATATCCGTGCGGTGCAGCTGGTTGGCCCAGAGCGTGCCGGAATAATCGACGTAAAGATCGATGTCGCCGGCCTTCAGCGCCTGGAAGATGACGCTCGAACCGAGGCCGGAGCGCGCAGTGGCGGGGAGACCGGACGCCTGCAGGCGCTCCCTGAGCAGGGCCGAGAGCACATATTGCTCGGCAAAGGTCTTGGCGCCGACCACGTATCCCGGCGATGAACGTGCCATCCACGGCACCAGCGTTGCTGCTACCAACGCCAGGATGCCCGCGGCACCGAGCCCGGAGCGCAGGCGGCTGCGCAGGCGCAGTCCATTCTCGATCAGGCCGAGCAGTTGATCGACGGCGAGCGCCAGCAGCGCCGAGGCGACGCAGCCGGACAGCACGAACACCCAGTTCTGGGTCTGGAGCCCGGCGAAGATGTAGTTGCCGAGGCTGGTCTGCCCGATCGGTGTCGACAGTGTCGCGGTGCCGATCACCCAGACCGCGGCGGTGCGGATGCCGGCCATCATCACCGGCAGCGCCAGCGGCAGCTCGACCATGACCAGAGATTGTCGTGCGGTCATGCCGACGCCTTTGGTGGCTTCGATCAGCGCCGGGTCGATGCCGTTCAAGCCGGTGATGCCGTTGCGCAGCACCGGCAGCATCGAATAGAGCGCGAGCGCCAGCATCGCGGGCAGGAAGCCGAACGCCGAGAAGGAGGCGCCGAACAAGGCGAGCGACACGGACGCCGCCGCCAGCAGCAGCGGGTAGAACAGCGCGAGCAGCGCCAGTCCCGGCACGGTCTGCACGATGCTGGCGAGTGCGAGCAGGATGCCCCGCGGCGCGGGGCGGTTGCGCGTCAGGATTGCTAGCGGCAGGCTGACGATCAAGCCGAGTGCGAGCGCGGCGAGACTCACGCGCACGTGGTTGCCGAGATAGTCGGGCAGATGCGACAGCGCCTCGCCCCAACGCGGATCGCCGATGAAGCTCATGCCGCACCGCTCCGTGGCAACAGAGCATTCAATCGCTCGACCTGGCGCCGTGGCGTCCGCAACAGCTCCAGCACGTAATCGTCGCCGCTCTCCGTGAGTTCCGCCGGGGTGCCCTGCGCAAGCAGCGTCCCGCTGCGCATCACGGCGATTCGGTCGGCAAGCAAAATGGCTTCCGTCATGTCATGGGTGATCATCACGGTGGTCAGACCGAGCTTGCGATGCAGTTCGCGAAAATCTTCGCCGAGCGCGTCGCGGGTGAGGGGATCCAGCGCGCCGAATGGCTCGTCCATCAGCACGATGCGGGGGCGTGCCGCAAGCGCCCGCGCGACGCCGACGCGCTGGCGCTGGCCGCCGGAGAGTGTCTCGGGCAGACGGTCGCGATGCGCGCTGCGGTCGAGCTGCACGAGCTCGAGCAGCTCGTCGACGCGCGTCACGATGTCGGCCGCGGGCGCGCCGAGCAGCTTTGGCGTGATCCCGATATTGTCGGCGACGCTCAGATGCGGGAATAGTCCGCCGCTCTGGAAGACGTAACCGATCCGCCGCCGCAGCGCGACAGGATCGATGTTGTGCACGTCCTCGCCCTCGACCGTGATCGTGCCCCCATCGACCTCGATCAGCCGATTGGCGAGCCGCAGCAGTGTCGTCTTCCCCGAGCCCGAGCTGCCGACGACGGCCACAAACTCGCCCTCGGCGATGTCCAGCGACACGTCGTCCACAGCCTTGGTGGGGCCGAAGCTCTTGCTGACACGCGCATAGCCAATCATCGGCCTGGAATGCATCGGGCGGGGCTCACTTCGCTGATCCGCCTATGGAGGGCGGGGATGGCAAGACCCCATGCATAGCACGCTTGGCCGGTTGATTGAACTTGCCCGCGCCAGAGGCTAAGGCATCATCCGGGTTCGGAGGAAACACATGACAATGCCCACGGCAGTGGCCCTTGAAGATGCCAAAGTCGCGTTCCGGCTGGGGGACGGGCGGGTCTACACCGCGGTGGAGAAGGCCCATCTCACGGTGGCGCAGGGCGAGTTCGTCGCCATCGTCGGGCCGACCGGCTGTGGAAAATCGACGCTGCTCAACGTTGCGGCCGGCCTATTGAGGCCCGCCGCCGGCAGCGTCAAGGTGTTCGACCGGCCGCTCGCAGAGTTGAACCGGGATGCCGGCTATCTATTCCAGGCGGATGCACTGTTCCCCTGGAAAACTGCGCTCGACAACGTCGCGATCGGGCTGGAAGTCAGGGGCACCCCGCGCGCCGAGGCGCTTCCGCGCGCGCAGAAATGGCTGACTTCGGTGGGTCTCGGGGCGTTTGCCAATCGCTATCCGCACATGCTCTCGGGCGGCCAGCGCAAGCGCGTAGCGCTGGCGCAGGTGCTGATCCGCGATCCAAAGATCCTCTTGATGGACGAGCCGTTCGGGCCGCTCGATGCGCAGACGCGTCAGGTGATGGGCAATCTGCTGCTCGATCTCTGGAACGCCGACCGCAAGGCCGTGCTGTTCGTGACCCATGATCTGGAAGAGGCAATCGCGCTCGCCGACCGCGTCGTGATCATGTCGGCGGGACCCTCCTCGCGCATCATCGGCGACTGGTCCGTGATGCTGCCGCGCCCGCGCGACATCTTCGAGGTGCGGCTCGACAGGGAATTCCATTCGCTCCATCGCGAGATCTGGAGTGTGCTCAAGGATGAGGTGATGAAGGGCTACGCGCAATCCACGCAAGCGGCAGAGGTGGTCTGATGACGCGCGTGACGTTGCTCTCGCTGCAAGTGCTGGTCGCGGTCGTCTGTCTCGTGCTGTGGCAATTGCTTTCCACCGTCCCGGTGTTCGGCAAGGTCTTGCTGCCGCCGTTCTTCTTCTCGAACCCGGTCGACGTATTCAGCCAGATCGTCAAATGGTTTTCTTCCGGCGTGATCTGGAAGCACCTGTGGATCACCTTGGTGGAATCGATTTTGGCCTTCGTGATCGGATCGCTCGGCGGCGTGCTGATCGGCTTCTGGTTCGCACGCCAGCCGCTGGTCGCTGCGGTGTTCGATCCCTACGTGAAGATGGTCAACGCGCTGCCGCGGGTCGTGCTGGCGCCGATCTTCGCGCTGTGGCTGGGCCTCGGCATCTGGTCCAAGGTCGCGCTCGGCGTGACGCTGGTCTTCTTCATCGTGTTCTTCAACGTCTATCAGGGCGTCAAGGAGGTCAGCCGCACCATCCTGGATAATGGCCGCATGCTCGGGATGAGCGAGCGGCAGCTGATGCAGCACGTCTATTGGCCCTCGGCGCTGTCGTGGATGTTCTCCTCGCTGCATACCTCGGTCGGGTTTGCCGTGGTCGGCGCGGTCGTCGGCGAGTATCTGGGATCGGCCGCAGGTCTCGGCTATCTGATCCAGCAGGCCGAAGGCGTGTTCGACGTCGCCGGCGTGTTCGCCGGCATGTTCGTGCTGTCGGCCTTCGTCATCCTGATCGATTTCGGGGTCACGCTGGTGGAGCGGCGTTTGCTGGTGTGGCGGCCGACCGCGCCGGATGGACGCGGCTGAGCACGATGAAATTGGCTTCTGATTGCGAGCCACACGCAAGGTGCGCTCCCTCCCCCTCTCTATCGAGAATTGTTGTGGTGCCCCCATGCTATTGCGCCGAAGGGCCGATGGCCGGTGCCTTAAGCCATGCTTCTCAACCCAGTCCCGCTGCTCTATGGTGCCGCCAGCCGAACGGAGGAAACCAATGAAGAACACGTTTGCCAGGCTCGCCGGCGCGCTGCTCGCGCTGACGCTCACCGCCAGCCTTGCCGCAGCGCAAAGCAAGATCACCATCGCAGTCGGCGGCGGCTCCTGCCTGTGCTATCTGCCG
Source organism: Bradyrhizobium hipponense (assembly GCF_008123965.1). Lineage (GTDB taxonomy): Bacteria > Pseudomonadota > Alphaproteobacteria > Rhizobiales > Xanthobacteraceae > Bradyrhizobium > Bradyrhizobium hipponense. Next base: position 81,866 of record NZ_VSTH01000053.1, read on the forward strand.
ACGGTGCTGGCCAAGCAGCTCGGCGAGTACGACAAGGCCGGCCTCAGTGTCGAATTGGTCGACCTCAAGGGCGGCTCGGATGCGCTGAAGGCCGTGCTCGGCGGCAGCGCTGACGTCGTCTCCGGCTATTTCGATCATTGCGTCAATCTGGCCGCCAAGAAGCAGGAGCTCCAGGCCTTCGTGGTCTATGACCGCTATCCCGGCCTCGTGTTGGTGGTCTCGCCGGCGCACACCAACGAAATCAAGTCGATCAAGGACCTTGCCGGCAAGAAGGTCGGTGTCAGTGCGCCCGGCTCCTCCACCGACTTCTTCCTCAAATACATGCTCAAGAAGAACGGCCTTGATCCCGCCGGCACTGCGGTGATCGGCGTCGGCCTCGGCGCCACTGCGGTCGCCGCGATGGAGCAGGGGCAGATCGACGCAGCCGTCATGCTCGACCCCTCCGTCACCGTGCTCCAGGGCAGCCACAAGGACCTGCGCATCCTCAGCGACACCCGCACGCAGAAGGACACGCTCGAGACGTTCGGCGGCGAATATCCGGGCGGTGCACTGTACTCGACCGCGGCCTGGGTCAACGGCCACGAGAAAGAGGTGCAGGCGCTCACCAATGCGATCCTGGGCACGCTCGCCTGGATCCACTCGCACTCGCCCGAGGAGATCATGGCGAAGATGCCGGAGGAGACGGTCGGCAAGAACAAGGATCTCTATCTGGCCGCGCTGAAGAACACGATCCCGATGTACTCCGAAACCGGCAAGATGGACCCGAAGGGCGCCGACGCCGTGCTCGCGGTGTTCAGCGTCGGCTCGCCGGAGGTCGCGAACGCCAAGATCGACGTCAGCAAGACCTTCACCAACAAATATGTCGAGCAGGCCAAGAAGACCACGGGGAGCGCCAAATAACCGACGCTTTGGCATTGTAGCCAGGCGTCATGACGTCACCGGTCATCCATCGCGTCACGACGCTTGATCTTGCCGTGAGGCCGATCGTCTGGCCGTTCGCCGAGGAGCGTCGGGCCGAGATCGCGGCGCATTTCGCCGAGAAGCAGCGCGAGCGGCCGAAGATATGGAACGGCCGCATCCTGCTCGGGCGCGATGCCGTTTTCACGAGCGGCCATCTTTCCGCGACCTATTTCGAGACCGATTTCGCGAGTTTTCTTGCCTGGCGCGACTGGGGCTTTCCTGATCCTGCCGTGTTCAACGGCTTTGGCATGGGCGCGCTGCTTGCCTCGGACGGCGCCTTCGTGATGGGCGAGATGGGGCAGCACACCGCCAACGCGGGCCGCATCTACTTCCCCTCTGGCACGCCGGATCTCGACGACGTCAAGAACGACGCGCTCGACATTCCCGGCAGCGTCGTCCGCGAGATCACGGAGGAGACCGGCCTGACCGCCGGCGACTACCGGGCTCAACCGGACTGGCACTGCGTGGTTACCGGCCCCACGATTGCAATGATCCAGGTTCTCAACCTGGATGTGCCGGGCGAGGCCGCTCGGGCCCGGATCGAAGCCAGTCTCGCGCGCGAGGCCGAGCCGGAACTGTCGGCCATTCATCTCGTGCGCGAGATGAATGATCTGACGCCGTCCATGCCGCGATTTGTCACGGCCTTCGTCGCACAGCAGTTCGACTCGCGCTGACGCGCGAGGCTTGACATCGCTTCGCTCAGCCCATGTGATGGGCAAAAACCAAAAGCAAGACGAATGCAATGCACAATCGTCCAGGGAGGTTTTGATGCGCCTGCGCATGGCTGCCCGATTGGTACGTGGGCTGTTGGTCGCGATTGCCGCGACGGGCTTGATGGCTTCGGCACAGGCTCAGGAGAAGAAGATCAAGATTGGCGTGGTGTTCGACCTGACCGGACCGCTCGCAGGCGGCGGGTCCGAGCTCAACTATGTCGGTGCAAAGATCATCCTCGACCATTTCGCCAAGACCGGCGTCGAGGGCTACAAGATCGAGGCGGTCTACGCCGATGCGCAGAGCAAGCCCGACATCGCCATCAACGAATCCGTCCGCCTGCTCGAACAGGAGAAGGTCGACATGGTGCTCGGCTTCTTCTCCTCGGCGCAATGCGTGCCGGTCGCGGCCCGCGTCGAGCAGCTCAAGAAGTTCATGTGGATGACGACCTGCATCTCGTCGGCCGTGTTCAACGAGAAGGGTTACAAATACGTGTTCCGACCGCAGGCGAGCGGCGACCAATTCGGCATGATGACGATGGATTTCATCGCGCAGAACGCCAAGGCGAAGTTCGGCAAGGAGCCGAAGGATCTGCGCGTCGCCATCATCCACGAGGACGGCGCCTATGGAGTCGACGTCTCTAAGGGCAACGAGGCCGGCGCGAAGAAGGCTGGCTTCAATGTGGTGATGAAGGAAGGCTATTCGGCCACCGCGCCGGATCTATCGGCGCTGGTCACCAAGCTGAAGCGCGCCAAGCCCGACGTGATCTTCCACACCGGTTACAATCCCGACATCACGCTATTGTTGCGCCAAGCCCGCGAGCAGGGACTGAAGTTCGGCGCACTGATGGGGCATGGCGCGGGTTACGGTGTCTACGAGAAGCTGAAGGAGGGCATGGGCGCGGACGCTACCTACATCTTTAACGCCGACCCGATCTCGATCTGGCTCGCCAACCAGAAGACCATGGATCCGAAGCTTCCGGCCGTGATCAAGATGGTCGGCGAGGAGTTCGACAAGATCAGACCGGGTGTCGCCATCCGCTCGGCCCATGTCGGCATCGGCGCGTCCAATACCTACGTCTTCATGGCCGACGTACTGCCGCGCGCGATCAAGAAATATGGCGGGGTCGATCCCGACGCGCTGCGCAAGGCCGCGCTCGACACCGACATTCCCGAGGGCGGCACCATGCTCGGCTTCGGCGTCAAGTTCTACGGCGAGGGCACGCCGATGGCGGGCCAGAACGAGCGCTCGTTCCCGGTGGTGATCCAGTATCTCGATGACAAGTCCCATGTGGTGTGGCCCAAGAGCCAGGCGCAGCGCGAGGCCGTGCTGCCGCTGCCGAAGGGCACCACTTACAGCAACCAGTAGCGGCGGAGAGCTTTGGTGTTGGAAGTCAGCGGTCTGGTGAAGCGATTCGGCGGCTTCACCGCCGTCAACAATGTGTCGTTCAAGGTCGATCAGGGTGAGATCCTCGGCCTGATCGGGCCGAATGGTTCGGGCAAGAGCACGATCTTCAACATGCTCTCCGGCACGCTGGTGCCGACGTCCGGATCGATCCTGTTCGCCGGGCACGAGATCGCGGGTCTCGGGCCGCACCGAATCATCAACCGCGGCATCGGCCGCACCTTCCAGATTCCGCGGCCGTTCCGCCGCCTGACCATCTTCGAGAACGTCGCGCTCGCCGGATTCTACGGTCAGGGCCGCCACAGCCGCGCCAAAGCCGAGGAGGCCGCCGAGCGGTCGCTGGCGATGGTGGGCTTGCCGACAGATCGCCATGCCAGCGTCGATGGCCTGGGCGCGGCCGGCCTGAAGAAGCTCGAACTGGCAAAGGCGCTTGCGACCGCGCCGAAACTATTGCTCGCCGACGAGAGCCTAGGCGGCCTCGACGACGCCGAAATGGACCAGGCGGCCGACATGCTGCGTAACATCCGCGACCAGCTCGGCATTACCATCATCTGGGTCGAGCACATCATGGGCGTGTTGATGCGCGTCGTCGATCGCGTCATGGTGCTCGATCACGGCGAGAAGATCTCCGAGGGGCTGCCGAGCGTGGTCGCCGGCGATCCGCGCGTCATCGAGGTTTATCTCGGCACCGATGCCGAGACCACCCAGGCCGCGGCCGCCGAAGCGCGCCGCCGCGCCGGAGGCTAGCGATGCTGGAGCTTCGGTCCATCAACGCCGGTTACGGCACATTCCAGGCGCTGTTCAACGTCGATCTCGACGTGAAGGCCGGCGAGGCCGTTGGCGTCATCGGTCCGAACGGCGCCGGCAAGACAACCCTGATGCGCGTCATTTCCGGCCTGATTCGTCCATCGCGCGGGTCGATCGCCATGGAAGGCGTCGACGTCGTCGCAGCACCACCGCACAAGATCGTCAGCCTGGGCATCGCGCATGTGCCGGAGAACCGCCGGTTGTTTCCGAAGCTCTCCGTCGACGACAATCTGAAGATGGGCGCCTTCATGAAGGAGGCGCGCGACCACTATGTCGAGCGGCTGGAGGTCGTGTTCGATCTGTTCCCGCGCCTGAAGGAGCGCCGCCAGCAGATGGCCGGCACCATGTCCGGGGGCGAGCAGCAGATGTGCGCGATCGGCCGTGCCCTGATGTCGAATCCAAAGCTCTTGCTGCTCGACGAGCCATCCGCAGGGCTGGCGCCGGTGGTGGTGCAGCAGGTGTTCGAGCTCGTCAAGCGGATCCGCGCGCGCGGGCTGACGGTGCTGATCGTCGAGCAGAACGTGCAGCAGGTGCTGCGCGTCGTTGATCGCGCCTATCTGATCGAGGCCGGCACGATCAGGGCGACCGGCACCTCGGCCGAGATGCTGGCAAGCGACACCGTCAAGGAAGCTTATCTCGGGGTGTGAGGGAACGGACGCGAGCATGCAGGCATTCCTGGACATTTTCGACGTCTACTTGCTGGAGGCCGTGATCAACGGCATCCTGCTCGGCGGCGTGCTGGCGCTGCTCGCGCTCGGGCTCAATCTGATCTTCGGCGTCATCGACGTGACCTGGATCTGCTATGCCGAGCTCGTCATGATCGGCATGTACGCCATGTATTTCATGGTGCAGTATTACGGCCTCAGCTATTTCATTGCGGCGCCGTTCACCATCATGCTCGTCGCGATCCTCGGCGCCGCGCTGCACTACCTCGTGATCGCACCATTGCTGACCGCGCCGCCGATCAATCAGTTGCTCGCGACGGGTGGGGTGCTGTTCGTGCTCCAGAGCTTTGCCACCGTCGCCTTCGGCATCGACTTCCGCAATCTCGGCATCCGCCTGCCGGTGCTGGCCTTCGGCGAGATGAATTTCAGCTACGCACGGCTGCTGTCCTTTCTGGCCGCGCTGGTCGGCATGATCGCGGTCTATCTGTTCATGACCCGCACCTTCACCGGCACCGCGATCCGCGCCATTTCTCAGGACCGGCAGATCATGGCGCTGATGGGCGTCGACACCAGGCGCATTTATCTCGTCACGTCCGCGCTCGGCGGCGCGCTCGCCGGGCTCGCAGCGTGCCTGCTCGTGCTGCAATATGACGTGCATCCCTTCGTCGGCCTCTCCTTTGGCCCGATCACCTTCCTGATTTGTGTGCTCGGCGGGCTCGGCAATTTCATCGGCGGCTTCATCGCCGCGTTCGTCTTTGCCGAGATCATCTCGCTCGGCGGCCTGTTCTCCGACCTCGAATGGGGCTACGTGCTCGCCTTCGCCTTCTTCATCGTCATGATGTTCATCCGGCCCGCGGGCCTGTTTGCGAGGCGCCGATGATGGGGCAGGGCCGGCTTGCGGCGTGGACGGTGGGATTGGCGGCACTCGTCGCGCTGCCTTTCGTTTATCGCGACCCCTATCACCTGCACATCCTGGTGCTGATCCTGATCTGGTCGTTCGCCTATACATCGTGGTCGATGATGGGACGGTTCGGCCTCGTCTCGCTCGGCCATGGCGGCTTCATGGGGATCGGTGCCTATGTCACCGCGCTGCTGTGGAACCACGTGGGCTTGTCGCCCTGGATCGGCATCCCGATCAGCATGGCTGCCGCCGGCGTGCTGGCGCTGATCGTCGGCTATCCCTGCTTCCGCTTCCGCATCACCGGGCACTATTTCGTGCTGGTGACGCTGGCGCTCTCCGGCATCGTGCTCCAGGTCATCACGGCGACGCGCGACTATACCGGCGGCTCGCTCGGCTACACGCCAAGCCGCACGTTGGGCAACAAGCTGCTAGCGCTGCAATTCGACGACAAGACGACCTGGTACCTGATCGCGCTTGGTGTATGGCTCGTGGGCATCATTGTCTGGCACTTGATCGACCGCAGCATGAGCCGTTACGCGCTGGAAGCGATCTCGGAGGATGAGGACGCTGCGGCGGCCGCCGGCGTCAACGTCACCGCGGAGAAGCTGAAGATCACGCTGATCAGCGCGCTGATGACGGCGCTGGCGGGCGCGATCTACTGCCAGTACCAGATGTTCATCACGCCGGACACCGTCAGCGGCATCGCCGTGTCGCTTCAGATGGTGTTCGCCGCCATTGTCGGCGGCCTGTTCGTTTCGCTGGGGCCGACTGTTGGGGCGGTCATCACCATCTTGCTGGCTGAGACCTTGCGGATCGGCTTCGGCACCAGGGCGGTCGGCTGGGACAACCTCGTCTATGGCGTGTTGCTCGTCCTTTTCATCATATTCCTTCCCAAGGGCATCCTTGGTAGCGTGCTCGACCGATTGAAGCCGCAACGCAAGGTGCCCCGCGCTCATGAGCAAGAAGCCGTCCAAATCGCTCGCCCAGGAGCTTGACCGTTACATCACGCCATTCCGCTACGATGGATCCGGCAAGTTTCATCTCAAGGCGCACAAGACCGACGCGAAGGGCGATCTCGACAAGGAAGAGGCGCAGGAGATTCTCGAGGCCAACAAGAAGCGCCTCGCGGAGTTTCAGGAGAAGCTGTACGCCCAGGATCGCTGGTCGCTGCTGATCGTGCTCCAGGGCATGGATGCGGGCGGCAAGGACTCCGCGATCAAAGCGATCTTCGAGGGCATCAACCCGCAGGGATGCGAGGTCCACGCATTCAAGCAGCCGAGCAGCAAGGAGCTCGATCACGATTTCCTCTGGCGCCATGTGCTCGCACTGCCCGAGCGCGGCCATATCGGCATCTTCAACCGCTCCCATTACGAGGAATGCCTGGTGACGCGCGTGCACCCGGAGATCCTCGCCAAAGAGAAGCTGCCGCAAAAGCTCGTGACAAAGAACATCTGGAAAGAGCGGTTCGAGGACATCTCCGCGTTCGAGCGCTATCTCGCGCGCAACGGCACCGTGGTGCTGAAGTTCTTCCTCAATCTCTCCAAGGAGGAGCAGCGCGAGCGTTTCCTCGGCCGGCTGGAAGATCCGTCCAAGCAGTGGAAGTTCTCCCTGGGCGACATCAAGGAGCGCGCGCTGTGGCCGCGCTATCAGGCGGTGTACCAGGACATCGTGCGCCACACAGCCACGCCTCAGGCACCGTGGTATGTCGTGCCCGCCGACCACAAATGGTTCGCGCGCGTCGTAATCGGCTCGGTGATTGTCGCGGCGCTCGAGCGGCTCGATCTGCGCTTTCCGCGCGCGGACAACGCCTCGCTGGAGGAGTTCAAGGAAGTGCGCAAGGCGCTGGAGCGGGAAGGGAAGGCGAGCGGAAAGCGGTGATGAGGCGGGACGGTGCATTGGCTTGATCGCCGGCGCTTCACTTCGCCCCACTTGCGGGGAGATAGGATTGCGAAGCATCCGGGTGAGGGGAACCTTCCGCGATGGCCAATCTGTCGCTGGAGGGATGGAATGTTCAAATGTGATTTCGGCGCCATTGATCCCGCTTGACAGTTTTGTGTCACGGGAGGACCATCCGGGTGGTCGCAACTAAGCGACGCGCAACGTCCACTTCATGAGCAAGGGGAGGTCTATGACGCCACCTCCGCAAATCCAGCCGCGTTAATTGCGATGGAGCTCGTTCGGACTATCGCATAGCGGCAAAAAACCGCGAACGGCACGCCGGGTCAAGGTTTAGAGGGCTGCATCAGTCAGGCAGAGCCCCTACCTGCCCGGCGCTGTTTTTTTGCAACGCGCTTATCGTCCGGGATGCCCTGACGGGGGCATGAATGCCGTGATATCCGCTTTCCCTCTGCTCCTCATCGCCGTCATTCCGGACCGACTCCAGGAGTGACGGAGATGTCTGTGCGCGCACCGCAACCCAATTCGCTCTTCTCCATAACACTTTGACTGAACATCCTCCCAGTTCCCGATCCGCATCGCGCGGCAAATGCCAAGAGAATGTCGCCGCATCGGCAAACTTCCGACACAGCACCCGGGCGAATAGCCGCATCCGACATGACGCATGCGTTTCGGTGGTGACGATTCCGATTCCGCCGGCGCATCTTCTTTTTCCAAGGAATCCTCGTGTCGCATAAGCTTGCCCCGGCGCTTCTCGCTGCCATCTTCCTCGCAATCTCATCTCTCTGCGGCGCCCGTGCCGAGCCGCCTGCGCCGGCCACCAGCCATGCTGCCGCGCTGTCCCCGGACGAGGCAAGGCGCGCGCTCGAAACCCTCCAGGACGATCAGAAGCGCGCGCAGATGATCGACACGTTGCGCGCGATCGCAAATGCGTCTGGTCAGCAGCCTACGCCGCCGCCAGAGCAGAAATCGCCCATCCCGCTCTCGGCCGACGGGCTCGGCGCGCAGCTTCTGCTTACCGTGTCGGAGGAGATTGGCGAGATCTCGCGCGAGATCGCGGGCATGGCGCGGACGCTCACGCACTTTCCGGCCTTCTATTACTGGTTTGTGCGGACCGCCAATGATCCCGCGGCCTACAATCTCCTGATCGAGATTGCCTGGAAGCTGGCGCTGGTGTTTGGCTGCGCGCTCTGCGCGGAGTGGGTGATCTTCCGGCTGATCCGGCGTCCGGTCCTGTTCCTTGAAGCGCGCGTGCCGCAGACTGCGGGCCTACCGCCGCAGGCGCTGCCCGTTGCCGACCCGCCATTATCCGTGGCCGATGTCACCCCCGAGCCGGAATTGCACAAACGCCGCAAGAGCCTGGCGCGGGCTTGGCAGATGTTGCTCCGGCTGCCCTTCGTGCTCGGTCGTCTCGTACTCGAACTTCTGCCCGTGTTCGCCTTCGTCGGCGCGGCGATGGCGCTGCTCGGAACGGAGATCGGCGATCCCGTCACCGTCCGCCTCGTGATCCTCGCTGTCGTCAACGCCTATGTGTTCTCGCGCGGGCTGATCTGCGTCGTCCGCGCGCTGGCGGGGCCGTTCGGCCTGATTCCGGTGCGCGCTGAGACAGCGGCCTATATCGAGATCTGGGCGCGCCGTATCGTCGGCGTCGGCGTAACAGGCATCGCCTTCGCCAATGTGGCGCTGCTGCTCGGCCTGCATCGCGCCGGGTATGCGGCGTTGCTGCGCATGGTAATGCTGGTGGTGCACCTCTTCATCGCGGTCATCATCCTGCAATGCCGCCGCCAGGTCGCCGAGGCCATTCGCGCGCCTGCTGGCCAGCAGGGGATTGCGGCGCGCCTGCGCACCCGCATCGCGGGCGGCTGGCACTATCTTGCAATCGCCCTCGTCGTCGCGCTGTGGGCGGTCTGGGCGCTGAACATCCGCAACGGCTATTCGCTGCTGCTGCAATATTTCGTCGGCACCATCGTGGTGGTGCTGATTACGCGCGTCGCCATCATGGTGACGCTGAGCTTGATCGACCGCGGTTTCCGTATCAAGCCGGAGATCCTGCAGCGCTTTCCGGGCCTAGAAATCCGTGCGAACCGCTATCTGCCGCTGCTGCGCAAAATCGTCTCGGGCGTCATTGCCTTCGTCGGTTTCGTGGCCGTGCTCGAAGTCTGGGGTGTCGACGCCATCGTCTGGTTCTATGGCGGCCAGATCGGTAGCCGCCTGCTTTCGGCCGTGGTGACGATCGCGCTCGCCGCAGGCATCGCTGCCGCGATCTGGGAAGCCAGCAACGCGCTGCTGGATCGCCAGATCAATACGCTGTCGCGGGACGGACACTATGCCCGTGCCGCGCGGCTGCGCACCTTCCAGCCGATGCTGCGGACGGCGCTGCTGTGCCTGATCGCCACCATCGTCGGCCTCACGGCGCTGAGCGAGATCGGCGTCAATGTCGCGCCGCTGCTGGCTGGCGCGGGCATCGTCGGCATCGCCATCGGCTTCGGCTCGCAGAAGCTGGTGCAGGATCTCATCACCGGCCTGTTCCTGCTTTTGGAGAACACGGTGCAGGTTGGCGACAACGTCAGCGTCTCGGGACTCTCCGGGGTTGTCGAGAACGTCTCGATCCGGACCATCCGCCTGCGCGCCGGCGACGGCGCGGTGCACATCGTGCCGTTCAGCGCGGTGACGACCATTACCAATTCCAGCCGCGGCGCCGGCAACGCCTCCGTCAGCGTCAGCGTCGCCTACAAGGAAGATACCGACCGCGCAGGTCAGATCCTCAAGGACATCGTCGAGGAGATGCGCCGCGAGCCCGAATTCCGTGGCGTGATCCGGGGGGACCTCGAGCTCTGGGGTATCGACAAGGTCGACGGCGCCATGGTGTCGATCGTCGGCCAGATCCGCTGTACCGAGGCAGGTCGCTGGCCGGTGCAGCGCGAATTCAACCGGCGTATGAAGCTGCGCTTCCAGCAGAGCGGGATCGAGGTCGCATCCCCCGTCCAGACCATCTTGATGCAGATCGCGCCGCCGGCTGATGACACCGCCAATACGGCGCCGCGACGTGCAGCTGGGTAGATGGCCAATCGTGAAGGCCGCCGATATCAAGCCGGAATAACGTTGCCGCCGTTAACTTTTGCGCCGCGCGCGGCCTGCGATCTGCCCGACAATCTCGCTGCGGTGCGAGATCACAATCGAAGTACGAGCTCTACGTCCTTGATCTCCAGGGAGCGCTGGCCGACAATGTTTGTCGGTTCAAAAAGAAATTCCTTGGGGGATTCGTGAATAGACCTGCCCGCGTCGTTGCCCAATCGACATCGTCGAATCCGCAGCATGGCATGACGCTGCTGCGCGATCCCTTGCTCAACAAAGGTACTGCCTTCACGGAAGCGGAGCGTGACACGCTCGGCTTGCGCGGCCTGTTGCCGCCTTGCCTGCTGACGATGGAGACGCAGGTCGAGCGCGTGCTCACCAATCTGCGGATGCTGCCGACGGACCTCGAAAAATATGTCGCGCTGAATGCGCTGCATGATCGCAACGAGGCGCTGTTCTTTCGCGTCGTTGTCGACAATATCGACGAGATCCAGCCGATCATCTACACCCCGACCGTCGGACTCGCCTGCCAGAAATACGGGCTGATCTTCCAGCGGCCGCGCGGCATGTTCATCTCCTCGCGTGACCGCGGCCAGATCGCGGAAATTTTGAAGAACTGGCCTTATCCTGCAAAACTCATTGTTGTCACCGACGGTGAACGCATCCTCGGCCTCGGCGATCTCGGCGCCAACGGCATGGGCATTCCGGTCGGAAAGCTCTCGCTCTATTCGGCCTGTGCCGGCGTGCATCCCGAGCTGTGCCTGCCGATCCTGCTCGACGTTGGCACCAACAATGAAGAGCTCTTGAACGATCCCTATTACCTCGGTCTGCGCGAACGGCGGCTCACGGGTGAGGCCTATGACGGCTTCGTCGACGAATTCATGGTCGCCGCGCGAAAGACGTTTCCGGGTGTGCTGATCCAGTTCGAGGATTTCGCCAATCACTCGGCGTTCAAGCTGCTGCACAAATATCGCGACGAGGCCTGCGTCTTCAACGACGACATCCAGGGCACGGCGGCGGTGGCGCTTGCCGGCCTGTTCTCGGCGCTGCGCATCAGCGGCGGCAAGCTCCGGGATCAACGCATCCTGTTCCTGGGCGCCGGCGAGGCGGCGACCGGCATTGCCGATCTGGTGGTCTCCGCCATGATGGCGGAGGGCGCCTCCGAGGCCGAAGCGCTCCGCCGCAACTGGCTGGTGGATTCCCGCGGCCTCGTCGTTGGTGGCCGGGCGAGTCTCTCCGGCCACAAGCTCCGTTATGCTCATAACGATCAGGCGCCGATTGCCGATTTCCTGACCGCGATCAACACGTTGAAGCCGACGGCGATCATCGGCGTCGCCGCGGTCGGCGGCGCCTTCACGCCCGACGTGCTCAAGGCGATGGCCGCGCTCAACGAGCATCCGATCGTGTTCGCGCTCTCCAACCCGACCTCGAAGGCCGAATGCTCGGCGGAAGATGCCTACCGCTACACCGGGGGTCGCGCGCTGTTCGCTTGCGGCAGCCCCTATGACCCGGTCACGCTCAACGGACGCACCTTTGTGCCGCGCCAGGGCAACAACTCCTACATCTTCCCCGGCGTCGGTCTTGGTGTCATTGCCAGCTGCTCGCGCCTCGTGACGAACGAGATGTTCATGGCGGCGGCCCATACGCTCGCCGATTGCGTCGGCAAGGAGGACCTGGGGCAGGGCAGCCTCTATCCGGCGCTGCCCCGCATCCGCGAGGTCTCGGTCCGTATCGCTGCCGCGGTCGCAGACGTCGCCTATCAGCGCGGGCTGGCGGATGGACCCGCGCCCAACGACGTGAAAGCGCTGGTCCAATCGCAGATGTACGAGCCGCGGTACTGAGCCGAGACTCCAGCCCGATGGCGGTTAGGCCAGCTCGGCGACACCATTTCAGGTAGAATCGCCGTTGCGCGGCGCGGCCGTATATGCGACGTTCTGTAGCGTTACAAGCTCTCAAGTCGCAAGGTCAGATGCCATGGACGATCGTTTGCCCGAATTGGGCGACCTCGAGCATGAGGTCATGCAATTGGTTTGGGCCCATGGTCCGGTGACGGCCGAAGTCGTGCGCGAACGGCTGTCGCGGCGTCTGAAGGAATCGACGGTACGCACGGTGCTGCGTCGGCTGGAAGAAAAGGGCTACGCCAACCACACGGTGGACGGACGAACCTACGTCTACCACGCCGCCGAGCCCCGCGCTCGCGTCGCGGCCAAGGCGGTGCAGCGCATCGTCGATTGGTTCTGCAACGGCTCGATGGAGGAAGTCCTCGTCGGCATGGTGGACAATGCGATGCTCGACCAGCAGCAGCTGCGCACGCTGGCGGATCAGGTGGCCAAGGCAAAGAAGGCGAGGGGAGTGAAGAAAGAATGATCGCAACTCTGGCGGAGGCGGCGCTACGCTCCTTTGTGCTGGGAGGCGTCGTCTGGTTCGGTCTCAACCTGTTTCGCGTGCGCAATCCGCACGTCCACATGACGGCCTGGGTCATCGTACTGCTGGTATCGCTGGCGATGCCCTTCGTGATGCATTGGCCGACGCTCACCATCGCCCGGCTGCCTCTCTCCGTGCCAGTGCCGGACGAGCTTTGGCCGGCCGATATCTCGATGCTCGAGACGCCGCAGCCGGCTTTGCCGATCACGCCCGGCGCTACCATCGAGTCGCCGGCCGTGAGTACTGTGTCGATCGATTGGCGGCTGGCGATCACGATCGTCTATGCTGGCGTCGCCGGCCTGCTGCTGTTGCGGCTCGCCATCGGCCTCTGCCTGACCTGGCGCCTTGTGCGGGCCGCGCAGCCGATGCGCGACTCAATAATGATCGATGCCGACGTGCGCATCAGCCGCGACGTCGGCGGTCCCGTCACCTTCGGCTCAACCATTCTGGTGCCGCCGCAATTCGCGGGCTGGGACGCGAAGAAGCGCCTCGCAGTGCTCGCGCATGAGGGCGCCCATGTCGCCAATCGCGACTTCTACGTCCTGCTGCTTGCTTCCCTCAACCGCGCGGTGTTCTGGTTCAGCCCGTTTTCGTGGTGGCAGCTGGCGCGCCTTGCCGAGCTTGCCGAGATCATCAGCGACGCCCAGGCGATCGAAGTCATCGACGACCGGCTGTCCTATGCGGAGATCCTGCTGGACGTCGCGACCTCTGTAAACCCGCGGCCAATGGAGCTCGCGATGGCGCGGGTCTCCACCGTCCGTGCCCGTGTCGAGCGCATCATCGCAGCTGCAGCCATGCCCGTTGCGGTCGGCTGGCGCAAACGGCTGTGGATCGCGGCTGCAATTGTGCCGGCCGTGATCGTATCGGCGGGCATGATCGCCTATCGGACGCCGGACCCTGCGCCTTTCGCTGCAGACCTCGGCGAGGCGCCGGCCCCGCACTATCACCCCTTCGTCAATTTCTATGCCATGGGCCCGGCCTCGGTGTTCGCGGTCTTCCGCGAGGGCGACGACCTCTACGGCCAGCTCACCGGGCAGCGCAGGCTGCGCCTGACGGTTGGCAATGACGGCACCGCGTCCTACGTGGCCTCGTCCGGCGAGATCACGTTCCCGCTTGATCCCGAGCGCCGCTCTTCCGAGCTGATCCTGCGCATGAACGGCCGCGACGTGCGTGCCCTTCGCGTCGCCGAGATGCCAATGGCGGCTGCCGAACCCGCCTCGCTCGATCAGTATGTCGGCTGGTACCGGATTGCGCCGAACCGTGTGCTGGCGGTGCGGCGCGATGGCGATCGGCTCCAGGTACAGGAAACCGTGCAGGGCCGGGCGACGCTTCTCGCCGAAGGTGCCGACGTCTTCTCGATCCATGGCGAGAATCTGCTGATCTTCCTGCGTGACGAGCAGGCCAAAGTCGCGCGCGTTCTGGTCCAGAACGCAGTTTTCGGCGCGCGCCTGGCGCCGCGGATCGACGCGGCAGTGGCGCAGGCGGTCGAGGCCGACTTCGCGCGCCGCCTCGCGGAAGTGCCTGACCGATTCAGGGAGCAGGTGCCGGCTGACGGCGGCAAGGAGATGATCCTGCGCGGGATCGAAGATCTGCGCCGCGGCACGCCCAACTACGAGCGCATGAGCGCGCCGCTGGCGGCCAAGGTCCACAGGCAGCTCAATGAAATGCGCGCGTCGTTCGTGGCGCTCGGTGCGGTGGAATCGCTCTTCTTCCGTGGCGTCGGCCCCGGCGGCTATGACATCTATGGCGCGAAGTTCGAGAACGGCACGGCCGAATTCCGCCTGATGCTCGAGCCCGACGGCAAGGCCGGCGACGTGCTGTTCCGGCCCGACGGCAACGACGAACTCGGCGGCATCGTGCCTTGTTCAGAGGAGGCGAGTGTGCGCGGCCATGCCGGCACCTCGCCGATCAGGATCATGGTCTACAATGAGCTGGCCGACGACATCCAAGTCTTCAATATCGAGGCCGATGGCAGCCGCAAGACGCAGAGCCTCGTCAGACCCAACATAACGTGGGCCTCCACGACCACCGTGAACAATCCCTGGATGATCGCCGACAAGTCGGGACGGTGTCTCGAGATCCTGGTGCCGGGCCGGCAGACGCGCTTTCATAATGTCGAGGCTTCGAACCTCGGCGCGCGGCCCGGGCGCGCCGCTCGCCGCGCCGTTCCGATCGCCAATGGCGAGGAGATGCTGCGCCGCTATATCGAAAGTGTCGGCAAGGGGCAGCCGGACTACGACCGCATGACGTCAGAGGTCGCTGACATCACGCGCCAGCAGCTTGCATTCGATCAGGCGATCCTGGCGCGGCTCGGCGCGTTACGCGCGGTCTCGTTCCGCGGCGTCACCGCGCTCGACAGCGACATCTACATCGCCCAGTTCGCCAATGGTTCGGCGGAATGGCGCATCGGCGTCAGGAATGGCACGATCACCAAGATCGCGCTTGGGCCGAATTTCTAGACTCCTCGCCCGGGTCCGCTGTCTGGCGGGTGTGTGCTCGCCCCGTCGCTAGAGCGCGGCGGCGCTCAATCTCAGCTTGCACCAGCTCACCTCTAATGTTACGCTACGTAGCATTACAATTCGTAACTTGCCACCGCGCATTGCGGCGTGTCGGGCGGGCTTGGAGAGTTGGGCGTTCGTCATGAGCAATTCCGCAAGGGCCGAGGCCGTGCTGGCGCTTCATCGTTTCGGGATGGGGCCGCGACCGGGATCTATCGCCGTGGTCGGGACTGATCCGCGCGGCGCGCTGATCGCCGAACTCGACCGGCCGCTCGCGTTGACTGCTGCTGCCAGCCTTCCTTCCAGTGCAAAAGCCTATCGCACCGTGGCCGATGCCAACGCGCGGCGCACGGCACGCGCCAGGCAGGCGCAGCAGCAGGCGAAGAAGCAGCAGATGGCCGCCGTTCCCGCTGCGTCGAATGACCAGGCGCAAGGGCAGGCACAAGGGCAAGCGGAGGGCCAGGGCGCCGAGAAGGACGCAGTCGAGATGGCGGCCAAGCAGGCCGCCGAAGCGGTACCCGATCCCGGACGCCCGATCTACCTGCAGGAGGCCAAGCTGCGCACGGAAGCCGCGCTCGCCGCCGATATCGGCTTCGCCGAGCGGCTGGTCTGGTTCTGGTCCAACCATTTCTGCGTCTCGGCCAACAGGATTCAGAGCATGTCCGGTGCCTATGAGCGCGAAGCCGTTCGCGCTCACGCGCTCGGCCACTTCGTCGATCTCCTGCTGGCCGTCGAAGGCCATCCTGCGATTCTGTTCTATCTCGACAATCTGGAGTCGATGGGCGCCAACTCGACGGCCGGCATCAACCGCAGCCGCGGTCTCAACGAGAATTTCGCGCGCGAGATCATGGAGCTGCACACGCTCGGTGTGCGCACCGGCTACACCCAGGATGACGTCATCAGCTTCGCCAACGTCCTGACCGGCTGGACGCTGGTGCCGCCGGGGGCCGATCCCCAGCATGGCGGCGAGTTCACCTTCAATCCGCGGCTGCACGAGCCCGGCGGGCAGACCGTGCTCGGCAAGCGCTACGAGCAGGAGGACGTCGAGCAGGGACGCGCCGTGTTGCGCGACCTCGCGGCGCATCCGGCGACCGCGACCCATGTCGCGACCAAGCTCGCGCGCCATTTCGTTGCCGACGAGCCGCCGCCGGTCCTTGTCGAGCAAATGGCGAAGACCTTCCGCGACACGGAGGGCGATCTCAAGCAGGTTGCGATCGCGATGGTGTCGTCGGACGAGGCGTGGCGCGGACCACCTTCGAAGCTCAAGCGTCCCGGCGAATGGGTCGTCGGCATGGCGCGTGCGACCGGCATCACGCAGGTTGATCCCGTGCGCTACACCGGAGGCCAGGAGCTGCTCGGCGAGGCGCTCTGGCGTCCGCCCGCGCCCAAGGGCTATCCGGACGATGAGGCGAGCTGGATCGACGGTGTTGGCCGGCGGCTCGACGTCGCCAACAATTTTGCCGAGCGCATCACGGGCATGGCCGATCCGCAAGTCATCATCGAGGACGTCTTCGCCTCCGAGATCGCGCCCGAGGTGAAGCAAGCGGTCGGTCGCGCCGAGAGCCGGCCGCAGGCGCTGGCGCTGTTGTTCATGTCGGCTGATTTTCAGAGGAGGTGAGCATGGGGCTCGTCGATCATTGGCCCACGCGGCGCGAGCTTCTGGTCTCTTCCGGTGCACTGTTCGCATGGAGCCAGATGCCGCGGCTCGCGCGCGCGGAAGGACGCGATCCGCGCCTGCTCGTGATCGTCCTGCGCGGCGCGCTCGACGGCCTCGGCGCAGTCGCGCCGGTCGGCGATCCCGACTGGAGCTCGCTGCGCGGCGATCGTGCGCTGGTGCTGGACGGCAAGACGCCGGCGCTGCCGCTCGATTCCTTTTTCGCGCTCAATCCGGCGATGCCGAACCTGCACCGGCTCTACAAGACCGGCAAGGCTTCGATCGTCCACGCCACCGCGACGCCTTATCGCGAGCGCTCGCATTTCGACGGCCAGGACGTGCTGGAGAGCGGGCTCGCCAAGCCCGGCATGACCGGTTCGGGATGGCTCAACCGCGCGCTGGTCGCGCTGGAGGCGGGCGGGCGCGTCGATCCGCGCGGCAGCCGCGCGCTCGGCATCGGCTCGGTCACCCCGCTCGTCGTGCGCGGCTCGGCGCCGGTGATGACGTGGGCGCCGCAGAAACTGCTGCCAGCGAGCGCGGACACGCAGAGCCGCCTGCTCGATCTCTACCAGCACACCGATCCGAAGCTCGCGACCGTGCTTCAGGCGCGGATGAAGCTCGCCTCGCTCGACGGCGCGATGGCTAGCGGGGATCCTATGTCGGACGATCCAACGCTGCCGCCGCCCGGCATCGCGCGCGTACGCGCCTACTTCGCTGAGGCTGCCGGCACCGCCGCCCGCTATCTCGCCAAGCCCGACGGCCCGCGGGTCGGCGCCATGGGTTTCGTCGGCTGGGACACGCATATCGCGGAAGGCGCGGCCTCGGGCCAGCTCTACAATTTGCTCGGAGCTCTCGACGGTGCTTTTGCCGCGATCGAGAGCAACCTGAGCGAGGTCTGGCACGAGACTGTGGTTGCCGTCGTAACCGAGTTTGGCCGCACTGCGCGTATCAACGGAACGCAAGGCACGGACCACGGCACGGGTACGGTCGCCTTCCTCATCGGTGGTGCGCTCGCTGGCGGCCGCGTGATCGCGGACTGGCCGGGACTGAAGCCCGCTCAGCTCTTCGAGGATCGCGACCTCAAGCCGACCACGGATCTGCGCGCGGTGCTGAAAGGCTTGCTGAGGGATCATCTGCGCGTCGAAGAGAAGGTTCTCGCCGAGATGGTCTTCCCTGGTAGCGCGGACGTCAAAACGATGGGGAGCCTCGTCGGCTGACGGCGCTTCTCGCAACCTGACCGGGTTCATGATGTGCACATTGACGCAACGGGAGCTCGATTTCCTCGCCAGCCTGAAAACCGGCTGGCTGCGGCTTTATCGGCGCGAGTTCGCGCGGCTCCTGAGAGGTGACGTTGAGCCCGGCGAGGCTCAGCTGCATGCGCGCCCGATCCTCTGGCGCGAGATATCGGGCTAGACGACCGATTCCATGA
>NZ_VSTH01000054.1 GCF_008123965.1 Bradyrhizobium hipponense
CATGGATGATCTGTTGCGGGAGTTTCTGACGGAGACCAGCGAGAGCCTGGACACCGTGGACAACCAGCTGGTGAAGTTCGAGCAGGAGCCGAACAACGCCAAGATCCTGGATAACATCTTCCGCCTGGTCCACACCATCAAGGGCACCTGCGGCTTTTTGGGCTTGCCGCGGCTGGAAGCGCTGGCGCATGCCGGCGAGACCTTGATGGGCAAGTTCCGCGACGGCATGCCGGTGACGGGGCAGGCGGTGACGGTGATCCTGTCCTCGATCGACCGCATCAAGGAGATTCTGGCCGGGCTGGAGGCGAGCGAAGCCGAGCCCGAGGGCACCGACCGCGACCTCATCGACAAGCTGGAAGCGATGGTCGAGCAGGGCATGGCCGCCATGGCGGCGGGTGCTGCCGCTCCCGTTGCCGACGCGCCGCCGCTGGTGCCGGAAGCGCCGGCTGCGGTGGCAGCTGCGCCCGGCCAAAGCGCGCTGATCGACCAGACCCTGGAGCGGCCGCTGCGTCCCGGCGAAGTGTCGCTGGACGAGCTGGAGCGCGCCTTCCGCGAGACCGCGATCGAAGCGCCGGTGCCTGTTGCCAAGGTTGAAGCTGCACCCGAGCCGGCGCCGGCCCCTGCTGCTGCCAAGGAAACTGCCAAGGAAACTGCCAAGCAGCCCGCCAAGGAGACCAAGCCCGCCAAGGACAAGCCCGCGGCCAAGAAGTCGATGGCGGACGAGGTGGCCGCCGAGGGCGATCGCATCGCCAACCAGTCGATCCGCGTCAACGTGGATACGCTGGAGCATCTGATGACCATGGTCTCCGAGCTGGTCTTGACCCGCAACCAGCTCCTGGAGATCTCCCGCCGCAACGAGGACACCGAGTTCAAGGTGCCGTTGCAGCGGCTGTCCAACGTCACCGCCGAGCTGCAGGAAGGCGTCATGAAGACGCGGATGCAGCCGATCGGCAACGCCTGGCAGAAGCTGCCCCGCATCGTCCGCGACCTCTCATCCGAACTCGGCAAGCAGATCGAGCTGGAGATGCACGGCGCCGACACCGAGCTCGACCGCCAGGTGCTCGACCTGATCAAGGACCCGCTCACCCACATGGTGCGCAACTCCGCCGACCATGGCCTGGAGACCCCGGCCGAGCGGCTGGCTGCCGGCAAGGGCGAGCAGGGCACCATTCGGTTGTCCGCCTATCACGAGGGCGGCCACATCATCATCTGCATCGCCGACAACGGCAGAGGCCTCAACACCGACAGGATCAAGGCCAAGGCGATCTCCTCCGGCCTCGTCACCGAGGCTGAGCTCGAGAAGATGAGCGAAGCCCAGATCCACAAGTTCATCTTCGCGCCCGGCTTCTCCACCGCGGCCGCCATCACCTCGGTGTCGGGCCGCGGCGTCGGCATGGACGTGGTGCGCACCAATATCGACCAGATCGGCGGCACCATCGACATCAAGAGCGTCGCCGGTGAAGGCTCCTCCGTCACCATCAAGATCCCGCTGACGCTGGCGATCGTCTCGGCGCTGATCGTCGAGGCCGCCGGCGACCGGTTTGCCATCCCGCAGCTCTCCGTCGTCGAATTGGTCCGCGCCCGCGCCAACTCAGAGCACCGCATCGAGCGCATCAAGGACACCGCGGTCCTCCGGTTGCGCAACAAGCTGCTGCCGCTGATCCACCTCAAGAAGCTGCTCAAGATCGACGACGGCGCCGCGTCCGATCCCGAGAACGGCTTTATCGTGGTCACGCAAGTCGGCAGCCAGACTTTCGGCATCGTGGTCGACGGCGTGTTCCACACCGAAGAGATCGTGGTCAAGCCGATGTCGACCAAGCTGCGCCACATCGACATGTTCTCCGGCAACACCATCCTGGGCGATGGCGCCGTCATCATGATCATCGACCCCAACGGCATCGCCAAGGCGCTCGGCGCCGCCGGCTCCTCGGCCCACGACATGGGCGACGAAGCCGCCGGTCATCACGCCTCCTCCGCCGAGCAGACCACCTCGCTCTTGGTGTTCCGCGCCGGCTCCAGCCAGCCCAAGGCGGTCCCGCTCGGGCTCGTCACGCGCCTCGAAGAGCTGCCGGCCGACAAGATCGAGTTCAGCAACGGCCGCTACATGGTGCAGTACCGCGAGCAGCTGATGCCGCTGGTGGCGATGGAGAACGTCACCATCGCGTCCCAGGGCGTCCAGCCGATCCTGGTGTTCTCCGATGACGGCCGCTCGATGGGCCTGGTCGTCGACGAGATCATCGACATCGTCGAGGAACGGCTCAACATCGAGGTCGGCGGCTCCTCCAGCGGCATTCTCGGCTCGGCCGTGATCAAGGGCCAGGCCACCGAGGTGATCGACGTCGGCCACTTCCTCCCGATGGCGTTCGCCGACTGGTTCACCCGCAAGGAGATGAAGCCGTCGATGCACGCGCAGTCGGTGCTCCTGGTCGACGACAGCGCCTTCTTCCGCAACATGCTGGCGCCGGTGCTGAAAGCCGCCGGCTACCGCGTCCGCACCGCCCCGAACGCGCAGGAGGCGCTGGCCACGCTGCGCTCCGGCCAGAGCTTCGACGTGGTGCTGACCGACATCGAGATGCCCGAGATGAACGGGTTCGAGTTCGCCGAGGTGATCCGCTCCGACAACAACCTGGCCGCGACGCCGATCATCGGTCTCTCCGCACTGGTGTCGCCGGCGGCGATCGAGCGCGGCCGCCAGGCCGGCTTCCACGACTATGTCGCCAAGTTCGACCGTCCCGGCCTGATCGCGGCGCTGAAGGAGCAGACCGCAGGTGCCGCCGGCGCCTCCGAGCTGAGCCGGGCCGCGGCGTAAGGCGGACAGGGGAGATACAGCAATGAGCACCACCAAGACCCACGCGAGCGAAGGCGCGATGGTCGAATACGTCACCGCGATGATCGGCGGCCAGCTGTTCGGCCTGCCGATCTCCCGGGTCCAGGACGTGTTCATGCCCGAGCGCGTCACCCGCGTTCCCTTGTCCTCGCGCGAGATCGCCGGCGTGCTGAACCTGCGCGGCCGCATCGTCACCGTGGTCGACATGCGCGCCCGGCTCGGCCTGCCCAAGCCCGAGCACGGCAAGGTGCCGATGGCGGTCGGCGTCGACCTGCGCGGCGAATCCTACGGCCTGCTGATCGACCAGATCGGCGAGGTGCTGCGCCTGTCCGAAGACGGCAAGGAAGACAACCCCGTCAACCTCGATCCCCGCATGGCCAAGCTCGCCGGCGGCGTCCACCGCCTCGACGGACAGCTCATGGTCGTCCTCGACGTCGATCGCGTCCTCGAGCT
>NZ_VSTH01000055.1 GCF_008123965.1 Bradyrhizobium hipponense
GAATTCTTCACGGAGGACTATCCCGTCTGCATACCGTCTATTCCGGCTCGATCGGTGGCGGCGGGGAGTGGTACGACGGCTCCTTCATCTCGCTGCCGCAGTGCCGCTCCACGGCTGGCGGCCGCGCCGCGACCTGCGATCTCAATCCCTATTATCCCGTGAACGCATCGCCGCCGCGCTGGTGCCAAGGAAGTGGCTAGCGCCGGGCGATCGTCCCCGGGGCATCGGTCCGCCTTGCGAGCAGATGCCACGCGCTATTCCTACTTGACCTCCGACAGCTCCATGACCTTTGCGCCAGCGCTCCGCGGTAAGGATGCTGCGAACGCGTTTTCATTGCCGTGTAGCGGGATCGCGCCGAGTTCGGCGATGCGGGGGTCGCACCGCACGCCGTTCCCGTCGGCTTGGTAAAGGATGTCTAGAGTTAATCGGGAGCTAACCGAGTTTTACCTTGTCTCTTAACATCTGGGCAGGGCGCACGGAGCTAAACTGCCGGGACCAGCAGACACGTTCCGAGAGAATGTACGGCATGATCACCGGCGTCATCGAACAACCGAAAGCTGTGCGCGCGCCGTCGGCTTCAAGAATTTGGCTGAAGGCGATCGAGCTCACCGCGCGGATCGAGACATTGCCGGGCCGGCTGTTCGCCGACGTCGTCGACGACTGGGCGCGGCGCCAACCCGATCGCGCTGCGCTGGTCACCGACGACGCAAGCCTTGACTATGAAGGCCTGTCGAAGCGCATCAACCGCTATGCACGCTGGGCGCGCTCGGTCGGCGTCGCCAAGGGCGACACTATCGGCCTGATCATGCCGAACGGCATCGATTACGTCGCGGCCTGGCTCGGTATCAGCCGCGTCGGCGGCGTTGTGGCGCTGATCAATACAAAACTCGTGGGGCCTTCGCTCGCCCATTGCATCGATGTCGCAAAGCCGTCGCACCTTATTGTCGCGCACGGCCTGACCGAGGCGCTGGGCGGCGCGTCGCCGCATCTGAAGTCGGACGCAAAAATCTGGATCCACGGCGATGCGCGAAGCGAGCGCGCGATCGATGTCGCGCTCGCTGTACTCGACGACGGCCCGCTCTCGCCGGATGAGCATGGCGGCGTCACCATCGACGACCGTGCGCTGCTGATCTACACGTCCGGCACCACGGGCCTGCCCAAGGCCGCCAGCATCAGTCACCGCCGCATCCTCAATTGGGGCTTTTGGTTCGCCGGCCTCACCGGCGCGACCCCGCAGGACCGGCTCTACGATTGCCTGCCGCTGTTCCATTCGGTCGGCGGCATCGTCGCGCCGTGCAGCATGCTCGCAGCCGGCGGCGCGGTCGTGATCGCGGAGAAATTCTCGGCGTCGAATTTCTGGCACGACGTCGTGCGGCACGATTGCACGTTGTTCCAGTATATCGGCGAGCTCTGCCGATATCTGCTGAAAGCGCCGCCGTCGGAATACGAGAACCGCCATCGCCTGCGGTTCGCCTGTGGCAACGGCCTGCGCGGCGACATCTGGGAGCATTTCCAGGGACGTTTTGCCATTCCTCGCATTCTCGAATTTTACGCCGCAACCGAAGGCAACTTCTCGCTGTTCAACGTCGAGGGCCAGCCCGGCGCGATCGGCCGGATTCCGCCGCTGCTCGCGCACCGCTTCCCCGCCAGCCTCGTCAGGCTCAATCCTGACAGTGGTGCTCCGCTGCGCAATGAAGATGGACTTTGCATTGCCTGCGCGCGCGGGGAGGCCGGAGAGGCCATCGGCCGCATCGGCACGGCGGATCAGGGCGGCGGCCGCTTCGAGGGCTATACCGATGCCGGAGAGACCGAGAAGAAGGTCTTGCGCGATGTCTTCGCCAAGGGCGATTCCTGGTTCCGTACCGGCGATTTAATGCGGCTCGATGACAAGGGCTTCTTCCACTTCGTCGATCGCATCGGCGACACCTTCCGCTGGAAGGGCGAGAACGTCGCGGCATCGGAGGTCAACGACGCCGTGCGCGATTTCACCGGTGTGGTCGACGCCACCACCTATGGCGTCGGCATTCCCGGCGCGGACGGCCGGGCCGGCATGAGCGCGATCGTGGTGAACGAGGGCTTTGATATCGCTGCGCTGCATGCGCATCTGGCGCAGCGGCTGCCGGACTATGCGCGGCCCGTCTTCGTTCGCATTTCGCGCGAGCTCGAAGCAACCGAGACGTTCAAGCAGAAGAAGGGCGAGTTGGCACGCGAGGGCTTCGACCCGAACGGGATCTCTGATCCGCTGTTCATGGCCGAGGCGAAATCCGGCGTCTATGTCGCGCTGGACGCAGAGATGTATGCGCAGATCGTGGACGGGTCGATGAGGCTGTAGCCGTACGAAAATCCGGAGATAGGTCCAATTTTATCTGAATTGTCCAAGAGCCGATTTACTTCTGTCAGGTAAACAAGCGGCCATGGGAGGCGGTCATCAAGAGCCGCCGCAACACGAACGATCGATAACAGAACAAGAAGCGAGCCAGCCATGTCGGTAAGGTCTAAGGTTATTGAAGCGATCCAGCAGATCGCCAAGGAACAGCGCGTCGCGCTTCCCGAACTTTCGGACGACCTGTCTCTGCACGAGACGGGCTTCGATTCGCTCGCCTTCGCGATCCTGGTCGCGCGGCTGGAGGACGAGACCGGCGTCGATCCCTTTACCATTTCCGAGGACGCGGCGTTCCCCGCCACCGTGGGCGATTTCGTGCGGGCCTACGAAAATGTCCCCGCGTGAGATCTTTGCGCTCCGCGACCATCTCGGCGCGGAGCTGACGGGCCGCACCCTGTCGGATGCGCACACGAGCGTTTCGCTGACCGATGTCCTGTCGCAGACCGTCCTGGGCGGCCGCCTTCGCGAGTTGTCGGGCCGCGCGGTACTGTTGAAGCTGTCCGACCAGCTCCGGTCGGGCCTTGCCATGATCGAGCTCGACGGCATCGCCCGTCGCATGCTGCTGTGTCCGCCGGATCTCAACCCGGCGCATCTGGACGCGTTGATCGCCGATGCCGGAATCGACGCCGTCGTCACCGACGAGCCGGATCGCTGGACTGATACCGGCGTTGCGCTGGTCGTCACCGCACAATTGCCGCTCGTACCAACCATTCCCGCTCAAACCGAGCGCGGCACTGAATGGCTGATGCTGACCTCGGGCACGTCGGGCGTGCCGAAGATCGCCGGGCATACGCTGGAAGCGCTCACCGGCGCCATCGTTGCCGAAGGCTCCGCGCGCGGTCCGGCGCCGGTGTGGGCCACGTTCTACGACATTCGCCGCTATGGCGGCCTGCAAATCTTCCTCCGTGCCATCCTCTGCGGCGGCTCGATGGTGCTGTCCGACCCGCATGAGGCGCTCGCCGATCACGTCGCGCGGCTCAATGCGCGCGGCGTTTCGCACATCTCCGGCACGCCCTCGCATTGGCGCAAGCTGTTGATGAGCGGTTCGGCCGCGCACTTCGCTCCACGTTACGTCCGTCTCTCCGGCGAGATCGCGGATCAGGCGGTGCTCGACGGCTTGAAGGCGGCATTTCCGGGATCGTCGATCGGCCACGCCTATGCCTCGACCGAGGCCGGCGTCGGCTTCGCCGTCAATGACGGGCTGGAGGGCTTTCCGGCCGATTATCTCGGCAATCGCAACGGCGTCGAGATGAAGGTCGTCGACGGCTCGCTCCGCATCCGTTCGAGCCGCACCGCGCACGCCTATATCGGCCGCGACGCCTCTGCGCTCACCGACGATGACGGGTTCGTCGACAGTGGCGACATGGTCGAGCTGCGCGGCGACCGCTATTACTTCGTCGGCCGCCGTGGCGGCATCATCAATATCGGCGGGTTGAAGGTTCATCCCGAGGAAATCGAGGCGGTGATCAATCGTCACCCCGACGTACGGATGTCGCGGGCGAAATCGCGGAAGAGTCCGATCACCGGCGGCATCGTGGTCGCCGACGTGATCCTCGCCGACGGCACCGATCCGGCGCGGGCGAAAGAGATCCGCGAGCAGATCGTCCAGCAGTGCCGCGCGCAGCTCGCTTCACACAAGGTGCCGGCGGTGGTCCGCTTCGTCGAGGCGCTCGACGTCACCCCGGCCGGCAAACTGGCGCGCACCGATGCATAACGTCCTCGTCACCGGCGGCAGCCGCGGCATCGGCCTTGCGATCGGCAAGCGCCTGGCCGGCGCCGGCTACAACGTGATCGCGGCGGCGCGGCGCGAGAGCGAGGAGCTCAAGGCCGCGATCGCCGAGGCGGAGGGGCGCCTGCATTTCCGCGCCTGCGATCTCGCCGTGATCGATGCGATCCCGGCTTTTGCAAAGCTTGTCCGCGAAGAATTCGGCGCGATCTATGGCCTCGTCAACAATGCCGGCCTCGGCACCGAAGGCCTGCTCGCCACCATGCACAATTCCGAGATCGAGGCGCTGGTCCAGCTCAACGTGCTGTCACCGATCATTCTCACCAAATACGTTGCGCGGCAGATGATGGCGGACGGTGCGGGTCGCATCGTCAACATCTCCTCCATCATCGCGACCACGGGCTACAACGGCCTCTCCGTCTACGGCGCGACCAAGGCTGCCGCCACCGGCTTCACCCGCTCGCTCGCGCGCGAGGTCGGCAAGCTCGGCGTCACCGTGAACGCGATCGCGCCGGGCTTCATCGACACCGAGCTCACGCACAATCTCTCCGACGAGGGACGCAAGCGCATCGCCGGCCGCAGCGCACTGCGGCGTTTGCCGGACACGGACGACGTGGCGCGCATGGTGGAATATCTTTTGGGCGAAGGCGGCCGCAACGTGACCGGCACAGTGTTCACGATCGATGCAGGGAATACGGCATAACCGGAACTCCGCCGCCGCAATTGAGTTGATCCGGAGCAATGTCATTTCCCCGGATTTGGTCGTAAGATGCGCCGCAATCGATTGGGTTACGTCAATCGATCTGCCCCAATCGCCAGGGAGCAGCCCATGAAGATGTCAAGCATGACCGCTTCGAACGCGATCGCCAATCGCGGCCAGATCGAGCAATCGGCCGCGAAACCGGCCGACGTCCACTGCCCGCCGATGACGCATCAGAATTCCGGCGATCATGGCCATGAGATGTATCCGCAGCAATTCGTGCGGCTCGTGGGGTGCCACGCTGTATCGGCGCCCTCGCTGGGCAAGCGTCAGGACGAGAAGCTGCACTAGCGCGTATCGGCGCTCACGGTTCGTGCTTCGGCAGATCAATCCGTTCGTGTGAAAACTCCGGCGGTCCCTCGGTGAGGCGGCGAATGCGGCGCTCGCGTTCGTCCGGCGGCAGCGCGGGATCGAGCAGCCGGTCGATCTCGTGCATTGCGATCTCTTCTAGCCTGGTGGCGTCCGATGCGGTTGCCGTGTGGGGTGCGGCCGATGCCGCGGGCGCAACTCTCAACCCCATTTCGACCAGCTTGCAGATCGCATCAGAACGGGTCAGATGATGCGCTTCCAGGCGTCGACGGCCGAGGTCAAT
The DNA here is from genome assembly GCF_008123965.1 of Bradyrhizobium hipponense. Lineage (GTDB taxonomy): Bacteria > Pseudomonadota > Alphaproteobacteria > Rhizobiales > Xanthobacteraceae > Bradyrhizobium > Bradyrhizobium hipponense. The sequence goes on from NZ_VSTH01000055.1 coordinate 5,462, forward strand.
CCTTCGGGCATCTTCACCGCGCTGACGGCGTCGAGCCCCGTGCGCCGGCGCAACGGGAAGCCAGAATCCTTGTTGCCGAAGTCGGACACCTCGATCATCCCGCTAGAGGTTTGAATGATCCAATCGTAGCTGCGATTGCCGGGCCACTGTTTGATGCCGATCAATGACGAAGTGCGGCAATCCGGCGCGGCGTGACCTTGTTGTCCACCTTTATTTCGGCCAATGATCGGGACTACGACGGGCGCGCCGGCGGGCGAACCCGGATCGATCCTGCCACGTATCTGTTTCGGACGCGCTTCCCAATCATCCGGCATCATCCGATGACACCAAGCGAAACCTTCTACGGCGCTATTCCCGTCTTCCGTGGCTTCACCAGCCTGATGGATCCCAAGCTCTATTCGCCGCTGCCTGACGACTGGACCATCGGTGTCGCCGACATCGTCGATTCGACCAAGGCGATCGCGGCGCAGCGTTACAAGGCGGTCAACATGGCGGGCGCCGCAGTGATCGCGGCGGTGACGAATGCGCTGGAGGGGCGGGAATTCCCGTTCGTGTTCGGCGGCGACGGCGCGAGCTTTGCGGTCGCGCCGGGCGATTTCGACCGTGCCCGCGAAGCGCTGGCCGCGACCGCGACCTGGGTGCGGGAGGATCTCGATCTGAAGATGCGCGTCGCGCTGGTGCCGGTGAGCGCGATTCGCGCGCAGGGCCTCGACGTGCGCGTCGCGCGCTTCGGTCCGTCGGCGAACCTGTCCTATGCGATGTTCTCCGGCGGTGGCCTGGGCTGGGCCGATGCGGCGATGAAGCGCGGCGAGTTCGCGGTCACCGAGGCGCCCGCCGGCTCGCAGCCCGATCTTTCGGGGCTGTCCTGCCGTTTCGAGGAGATTCCAGCCTCGCGGGGATTGATCCTGTCGGTGCTGGTGGTGCCGGCGCGCGGCGCCGAGGCGCAAGCGTTCCGGAAGGTGATCGAAGATGTCATCCATCGCGTCGAGCGCAGCCCCGATGCCGGCCGGCCGGTGCCGTCGCAGGGGCCGCCGCTGAAATGGCCGCCGCAGGGGCTGGAATACGAGGCGCGGGCGAAGCGAGGCGGCTCGCTGTTGCGGCGGCGCGTCGGCGTGCTGGCCTACACGTTGTTCGTCTATCTCATCGTGCGCTTCGACATCAAGATCGGCGGCTTCGTGCCCAAGCTGTATACGCGGCAGGTGGTCGAAAATTCCGACTTCCGCAAATATGACGACGGCCTGCGCATGATCCTGGACTGCACCCCCGAACTCGCGCGCGCGTTGAGCGATTGCCTCGCGGCAGCAGCGCGCGACGGCATCGTGCGCTACGGTCTCTACCAGCAGGACGCGGCGATGATGACCTGCTTCACGCCCTCGGCGCTGCGCAGCGACCACGTGCACTTCATCGACGGCGCGCGAGGCGGCTATGCCTCTGCGGCGACGGCACTGAAGGCAATGCTGGCGAGCTAACGTCCGGCCCGCGTCCAGGTCTCGCCGCCGCAGAGCGCGCCGACGCAGCCCTCGACGCGCAGCGAATCCGCGCCCGTGACGGTGACGCTGCTCGCATAGGTACTCCCGTCGTCGGCATTGTAGATCTGGCCGGACCATTTGCTCGGGCCCGTGGGCTGCATGCCGCTGAACAGCGGCAATCCGATCATCGGGCGCCTGGCGAGCGCGGGATTGGGGTTCTTGCTGTCGGTCGCCGGCTGGCCGGTCGCAGTGTCGTGAGGCTCCCTTAGCCAGACGATGACGCCGCAGATGTCGCCGCCGCACTTGCTGATCTTCACGCGCGCATCGCCAGCCTGGGTTAGCCAGGTGCCGCTCGCGTCAGTGCTCTGGGCATAAGCGGGTGCGCCGGACAGCACGGCCAGAAAAACGGTCAGGACGGCGAATCTGAATGTCATGGAGAGAGAGCCCCGGAATGGAGGCGCCTCCATAGCAGCCCGTCAGGATAGTGCAACGCTCGATTGAATCACATTTCTGCGCTCATTTGCCCCAGCGCACGAAGGCGACAGAGGCCGCGGTCGAGAGCCCGAACGCGACCATGGCGCCGCCGACCAGCGCGAACAAGGTCCAGGCCGGCGCCTGTGCCATGACGAGGCCGGCGCCGCCGATCGCCACGATCAGAAGTCGCGCGGTCGAGGCGAGCACGGGGCCGCCGACGCGCGCCGCGCCTTGCGAGGAGAAATACAGCGAGACGCCGATGCCGAAGAACACGAAGGCCGGGCCGGCCCAATGGAAATAGCTGGACGCGGCGGCGGTGACGCCAGGATCCCGCGTGAAGAGCGACACCCACAGCGACGGAGCGATTGCGACGAGAAGGCCGACTAGGCCGACAGTGAGGCCGGAGGCCGCAGCTGCGGTCCAGGCGACTCGCCGCGCGCGCTGCAAGTGCCCGGCGCCGATCGCCACGCCGACCATCGGCACCGACGCGATGCCGAACGCGAAAGTGATCGGAATCAGCAGAAATTCCAGCCGCGAGCCGATGCCATAGCCGGCCAGCACCTCGGTGCCGAACGTTGCCAGGATCTTGGTGAAGATCAGGATCGTGAGCACGGTCTGGAGCGGCGACAGGCAGGCGACCGCGCCGACCTTGAGAATGTCGAAAAACATTGCGCGCTCGAAATGGAACGCGCGGACATTCAGCGGCAGCCGGCTGCGGCCGGACAGCAGATACCACAGCAGGAAGACCGCGGCGCCGCTGAACGCAACCAGTTGGCCCGCGGCGACCCCAGGCATGCCGAATTGCGGCACTCCGAACAGGCCGAGCCCCAGCGTGCCGCCGAGCGCGACCTGCACCAGGCTTGCCCCGATCAGCGTCATCGAGGGCAGGCGCATGTCGCCGGTGCCGCGAATCACCGAGGCCAGCGTGTTGACGAGCCAGATCGCGATCGCGCCGGAGAACAGCACCTGGGAATAGCCGCAGGCTTCGTCGAGCACGCGTTCGCGGCCGCCGAGCAGCGCGAAGAAGCTGCGGCCGAAGGGGAGCATCATCGCGGTGAAGAACAGCCCGCCGCAGAGGCCGATGATGGCGGCATGCAGCGCCAGCGTCGCGGCGCCGTCGCGATTTCCCGCGCCGAGCGCGCGGCTGATCGCGGACGAAACGCCGCCGCCCATCGCGCCCGCGCTCATCATCTGCGTCAGCATCGCGAACGGAAATACCAGCGCGATTGCGGCCAGCGGCACGGTGCCGAGCCGGCCGATATAGGAGGTCTCGGCGATCGCAACCAGCGTGCTGCCGACCATCGCGATCATGTTGGGAAGCGCCAGCCGCAGCAGCGTCGGCAGGATCGGCGCCGTCAGCAGGCTGGCGATGGGGGAGGCGACCGGTGCACGGAGGGGCGCGGCGTCCAGGGAGGCGTCGATCGTCATGTGTCACCGGGCGGAGTATTGGATGATGATCGACATATTATAGGGCAAGGGAGCCCTTGCGCCAGCCCTCACCTCACGCAGGGCTCACCAGGGCAGGCCGCATAGGTCGATGGTGCCCTGGCGCGGTGCGCGCACGATGTCGAACACGAAGGGAGCCATGTGGTCGAACCGGATCCGTCCCTCCGGCTGCTCGCAATAGACCTCGCCAGTGAAGGCGTGCCAGTTGCGGGCTTCGTAAAATGCCACATTATGCGGCTCGCAGAACAGGAGCGCGAAGCGCACCGCCTCGTTGGCCCTCATGGTGTGCACGGCTGCGCCGATCGCCATGGTCGCATAGCCGCGTCCGCGCTGATCTTCGCGGGTGCAGACCCCGCCGATGCCGCCGACATGGACATTGCGCCCGTTCCAGCTGATGGTGCGGAAGTAGATGCCGACATGGCAGACGAGGCCGTCCTCGGGCGTCTCGATCAGCACGCGGAGATGGGCGTTATCCCATTTGACGTGCCCCCAAGGCAGCTTCTCCACGATGTGCGGCCCAAAGACCGCCTGGTGCAACGGCTCCGCAATCGGCCACGCGGCGTCGCCGTTCAGAATGTCGATCTCGATGCTCATGGCCTGTCTTTCGCGTCTCGGCTGCGTGGCGCGTTTTGTTCTGTCATAAGCGCTTCAAAGGCAATGATATTTTGCGGCCTCGTTCAAACGCCCCGACATCGTTGCGACGATTTTATGCAATCCGGCCATGCCTCGCATCACGCCTTTTCGCAAATTGGCGGTATTTAACGGCCGAGGAACCTTCTATAAGGGGTGACCGTTAGAACACGTTCCCCACCAGTTGCGGACAAGAACCATGACATTCACGCTGCCCCCACTCCCTTACGCCTATGACGCCCTCGGCCAGTACATGTCGAAGGAGACACTGGAATATCATCACGACAAGCATCATCAGGCCTATGTCACCAACGGCAACAACGCGCTCAAGGGGACCGAATGGGAAAGCAAATCCCTTGAGGAGATCGTCAAGGGCTCGTTCGGCAAGAACCCTGCCGTGTTCAACAATGCCGGCCAGCACTACAACCACATTCACTTCTGGAGCTGGATGAAGCCCAATGGCGGCGGCACCAAGCTGCCGGGCAAGCTCGAAAAGAAGATCAACGAGGACCTCGGCGGCTTCGAGAAGTTCAAGACGGACTTCCAGGCGGCCGGCGTCGGCCAGTTCGGCTCCGGCTGGTGCTGGCTCCAGGTCAAGAACGGCAAGCTCGAGATCTCCAAGACCCCCAACGGCGAGAATCCGCTGGTGCATGGCGCCACCCCGATCCTCGGCTGCGACGTCTGGGAGCACTCCTACTACATCGACTATCGCAACCGCCGTCCGGACTATCTGAAGGCGTTCGTCGAGAACCTCGTGAACTGGGAATACGTCGAGTCCCTGTTCGACAAGGCGTAAGCTAAGCCGATCGATCATTCCGGGTCGACGCTTCGCGTCGTCCTGGAATGCCGGTGAAAGGTATCGAAAAGGCGGTCGCATGCGCGGCCGCCTTTTTGCTGCGCATTCTCCAGCCCCTGCATAGCCCTGCGCAAGGCGCGCATGGGCCCTGTCATGGTTCCGTTTGCATCGGGGGCAGGGCCTCCTTAATCAAGGCTGGCATCCCTTCCCTCCGATTCAAGCCCCGTTGTCAGAACCCTTTTCGAAAGACCCGGCGCCTGCCGCGGACGCCGAGTCCGAGCCGCGGCCTGGGCGTGTGCGCAAGCCGATCGGCTGGTCGACACTGGTCATCGCCGCGTTGGTTGCGGTCAGTGCGGCGCTGGTCTGGCGGCGCGACGGCACCGACGGTGTGCTGGAGATACTCACCCACGATCTGTCGCTGTTCGGCGGCATCCTGCCGCGCGTGCTGGCGGGCTGTCTGCTCGGCGCGTTCATCTCGGAAATCCTGCCGCACGAGAAAGTCTCGCGCTCACTCGGGCCGAAGTCCGGGCTGAAGGGGCTTTTGATCGGCACCGCCTTCGGCGCGATCCTGCCCGGTGGACCCTTCACCGCCTATCCCGTGGCGAGCGCGCTGCTCGCAGTCGGCGCCGATTTCGGCGCCACCATTGCCATGGTCGTGAGCTGGACCCTGATCGGTTATGGCCGCGCGGTGGCGTGGGAAATCCCGATCATGGGCACCGATTTCACGCTGTGGCGCATCGTCATCTCGCTGCCGCTGCCGGTGCTGGCAGGCAGCCTCGGCCGCTTCGTCTATGTCCGGATGTATCCGAAGCCGGCGACGAAGGACGATGAGACGTGAGCGCGGCGCTTCTGATCGACATCCTGCTGTGGGGCTCGGTTTTCGGCGTCGGCCTGATCGCCTTTCGCCGCGGCCCTCCCGTGTTCAAGGCCTCGCTACGCGAAGGCTCGATGGACTTCATCAACATCGTGCCGCGGATTGCGTTGGGAGTGATCGGCTCCGGCTATATCGCCGCCATCATCCCGCAAGAGGTTATCACCGGCTGGCTCGGGCCGGACAGCGGCTGGCTCGGGGTCGCGACCGCCGTGCTCGCCGGCGCCGCCACACCGGGCGGCCCGGTGATCGGCTTCTCCATTGGCACAGTGGCGCTGAAATCCGGCGGCGGGGTGCCACAAGTGGTTGCTTATGTCGTCGCCTGGGCGCTGTTCGCCTTCCAGCGGGTCATTTTGTGGGAAATCCCTTTTATGCCAGCTCGGTTCGTCTGGTTCCGCTGCGCCGTCTCGGTGCCGTTCCCGTTCGTCGCCGCTGCCATCGCGATGGTGATCGGCAGGCCCTGAGCCGGGCGTGGACAGGCGCAATGTTATAATATAACGTTCAGGCATGGTTCCCGCCGCCTCCCATGCTCACCATCACGACCATTCCCACGCCCATTCGCATGGGCACGACCACGTGCATGCCCATGTCCACGGTGCGACCTCTCCGCATCCGGCCCAGGCGGCGCCCTGGTCGATCCTGCGCATGACCATGGCCACGCGCCTTTCGGCCGCGATCGCGGTCTGCGCGGTGCTGTGGGGCATGGTCTGGGTGGCGATGAGGTGATCCATGGCGGCACTGCATTTCCACAACGTTACGCTCGGCTATGACCGGCATCCGGCCGTGCACCATCTCAACGGCGCGGTCGCGTCGGGCGCGCTGGTGGCCGTGATCGGCCCGAACGGCGCCGGCAAGTCGACGCTGCTGCGCGGCATCGTCGGCATCCTCAAGCCGCTCGACGGCAGCATCCATCTCGGCGAACTCGACTCCCGCGATATCGCCTATCTGCCGCAGAGCGCGGAGATCGACCGCAGCTTTCCAATCTCGGTGTTCGATTTCGTCGCCACCGGACTGTGGCGCGCGACCGGCCTGTCCGGCGGCATCGGCAAGACCGCGCGCGACAAGATCCTGCATGCGATTGCGGGCGTCGGGCTCAACGGTTTCGAGAATCGTCCGATCGGCACGCTCTCCGGCGGGCAGATGCAGCGCGTGCTGTTCGCGCGCGTTCTGCTCCAGGACGCGAGCCTGATCGTGCTTGACGAGCCCTTCAACGCCATCGACAGCAAGACCACGATCGATCTGCTCGCGCTGGTGAAGCACTGGCATGGCGAAGGCCGCACCGTGCTGGCCGCGCTGCACGATCTGGAGATGGTGCGCACGCATTTCAGCGAGACGCTGGTGCTGGCGCGCGGGCCGGTTGCATGGGGCCCAACGGCGGAAGTTCTGACGCCGGAAAACCTGATGGTCGCGATGCGGATGTGCGAGGCGTTCGACGACAGCGCCGCGGCCTGCGCCGCCGATGATGCGCAAGCGGCGTGACATCTGATGTTTCATGACGCGCTGATCGGCCCGTTCACCGAATTCGAATTCATGCGGCGCGCGCTCGCAGCCGTGATCGCGCTGTCGCTCGCCGGCGCCCCGATCGGCGTGTTCCTGATGCTGCGGCGGATGAGCCTCGTCGGCGACGCCATGGCGCACGCAATCCTCCCGGGCGCGGCCGTTGGTTTCTTGCTCTCCGGCCTCAATCTATTCGCGATGACGGCCGGTGGCCTCATCGCCGGCTTTGCGGTCGCGATCCTCGCCGGTGTGGTTTCGCGCTCGACCGGACTGAAGGAGGACGCCTCGCTTGCAACCTTCTATCTGGCGTCACTGGCGCTGGGTGTCACCATCGTCTCGATCAAGGGCACAAACATCGACCTGCTGCACGTGCTGTTCGGCAACATCCTGGCGATGGACGACCAGACGCTGCTGGTGGTCGCCTTCAACGCCACGGTGACGCTGCTGGTGCTGGCCATGATCTACCGCCCGCTGGTGATCGAGAGTGTCGATCCCTTGTTCCTGCGCACCGTCAGCCGCGCCGGGGGGCCCGCGCATCTCGCCTTCCTCGCGCTCGTCGTGATCAATCTGGTCAACGGCTTTCAGGCGCTCGGCACTTTGCTCGCGGTCGGCCTGATGATCCTGCCGGCCGGCATCGCGCGATTCTGGTCGCGTGATCTGACGGCGATGATCTGCATCGCGGTGATCGTCGCCGCCGTATCCGGCTATGCAGGCCTCGTGCTGTCGTTCCAGACCCGCGTGCCCTCGGGGCCTGCGATCATTCTGGTGGCGAGCGGGCTCTACATCGTCTCCGTCCTGTTCGGCCGTGTCGGCGGCGTTATCAGGCAGCTGTTTCCCGGCCGGCATCTGGAAGCGTGACGGGCGATGCGGCTTATCCTGTTTTGTGTGCTCTTGCTGATCACCTCGCCGCTGCATGCCGCCGAGCGGCTCAACGTGGTCGCGAGCTTCTCGATCCTCGCGGATTTCGTCCGTAATGTCGGCGGTGACCGCATCAGCCTCACCACGCTGGTTGGCGCCGACAGCGACGTCCACGTCTACACGCCGGCGCCTGGCGACGCGAAGCGGATCGCCGACGCAAAGCTCGTGATCGTCAATGGGCTCGGCCTCGAAGGCTGGCTGCCGCGGCTGGTGCAATCCTCGGGCAGCAAGGCAAGGGTCGTCACCGCAAGCACCGGCATTGCGCCCCTGAAACTCGGCACGGCTGCAGATCCCCATGCCTGGCAGTCGGTCCCCAACGCCAAGGCCTACGTCACCAACATCGCCAGTGCGTTGGCCGCCGCCGACCCGGACGATGCGGACTTCTTCCGTGCCGAGGCAAAAGCCTATCTGGAAAAGCTCGAAACGCTCGACCGCGAGGTGCGTGAGGCGGTGGCAAAAATCCCGCCGGAGCGGCGCAAGGTGATCTCCACCCACAACGCCTTCGGCTATTTCGCCGCCGAATACGGCGTCCGGTTCATCGCGCCCTTGGGGGTCTCCACCGAAACCGAGCCCAGCGCCCGCGATATTGCTGCGATCATCGGCCAGATCAAGGCCCAAAAAATCCCGGCGGTATTCCTGGAGAATATCAGCGATGACCGGCTGATCCGCCGGATCGCCGCCGAGACCGGCTCAAAGGTCGGCGGGACCCTGATTTCGGACGGTTTGACCGGCGAAAAGGGGTCCGCACCCACTTACATTGACATGGTCAGGCACAATATAAAGGCGCTGACCAGCGCGCTTGACCATTAGGGCAGGGGGCCACCCCGCCTCGCGTCGCGCAAAAGCCCGAAGTCCGGAGTTGTTATGTCTGAAGCGACCTCTCAAAAAATTCCCGTGACCGTCCTCACCGGCTATCTCGGTGCCGGCAAGACCACGCTTTTGAACCGCATCCTGTCGGAAAACCACGGCAAGAAGTACGCCGTCATCGTCAACGAATTCGGCGAGATCGGCATCGACAACGACCTCATCATCGGCGCCGATGAGGAAGTGTTCGAGATGAACAATGGCTGCATCTGCTGCACCGTGCGCGGCGACCTCGTGCGTATCATGGACGGGCTCATGAAGCGCAAAGGCAAGTTCGACGCGATCATCGTCGAGACCACGGGGCTTGCCGATCCGGCGCCGGTGGCCCAGACCTTCTTCGTCGACGAGGACGTGCAGAAGAACGCCCGGCTCGATGCGGTGGTGACGGTTGCCGACGCCAAATGGCTGTCCGACCGGCTCAAGGATGCGCCAGAGGCCAAGAACCAGATCGCCTTCGCCGACGTCATCGTCCTGAACAAGACCGATCTCGTCACCAAGGGCGAACTTGCCGAGGTCGAGGCCCGGATCCGCGCCATCAATCCTTATGCGAAACTGCATCGCGCCGAGCGCTGCTCGGTGGCGTTGGCTGACGTGCTCGATCGCGGCGCATTCGACCTCGATCGCATCCTCGATATCGAGCCGGACTTCCTGAATGCCGACGATCACGACCACGATCATGACCACCACCATGACGGCCATGACCATCATCATGATCACGGCCACGGCCTGAAACACTATCACGACGAGGACATGCAGTCGCTGTCGCTCAAGACCGACAAGCCGCTCGATCCGAACGTGTTTATGCCCTGGCTCCAGAACCTGGTGCAGGTCGAGGGCGGGAAGATCCTGCGCTCCAAAGGCATCCTCGCCTTCCACGACGATGACGACCGCTACGTCTTCCAGGGCGTCCACATGATGCTGGAGGGCAATCATCAGCGGAAATGGAACGACGGCGAGCGGCGCGAGAGCCGCCTCGTCTTCATCGGCCGCGAATTGCCGGAAGAGGCTATTCGCACGGGCTTCGAGAGCTGCATCGTCTCGTGATGAAAGAGTTTACGCCGGCTCCCGATTCAGCCTCGATCGTTTCCGTCACCGACCGCGTCAAGCCGGTCGCGCTCGGCATAGGCGTGATCTCAGCGCATTTCCTCGGCGACCGCGCCGTCTTTGTCGGCGGTGAGGAGAATGTCGCTTTCGTCGATGCCAAGGGCGAGATCAGCAAGGTCGCCGTGCATAGCGGCGGCATTCTCTCGGCCGCGTGCGACGGCAAGCGCCTCGTCATGGGCGGCGACGACGGCAAGGTTGTCTCGCTCGATGCCAAGGGCGAGGTGACGCTGCTTGCCACCGACCCGAAGCGGCGCTGGATCGATGCGGTGGCGCTGCACCCGGACGGCGCCTTCGCCTGGTCGGCCGGAAAGTTCGCCTTCGTCAAGAGCGGCAAGCAGGAAGAGAAATCGATCGAGGTGCCCTCGACCGTCGGCGGGCTTGCGTTCGCGCCGAAGGGCCTGCGGCTTGCGATCGCGCATTACAACGGCGCGACGCTGTGGTTTCCGAACATGGCGGCCACGGCCGAATTCCTGCCCTGGGCCGGCTCGCATCTCGGCGTCACCTTCAGCCCGGACAACAAATTCCTGGTCACCACGATGCATGAGGCGGCGCTGCACGGCTGGCGGCTTGCCGACAACAGGCACATGCGCATGACCGGCTATCCCGGCCGCGTCCGCTCGATGTCCTGGAGCGCGGGCGGCAAGGCGCTGGCGACCTCGGGCGCCGACACTGTCATCCTGTGGCCGTTCGCCAGCAAGGATGGCCCGATGGGCAAGGAGCCCGCGATGCTCGCGCCGCTCCAGGCGCGCGTGTCGGTGGTCGCCTGCCACCCCAAGAACGACATCTTCGCCGCCGGCTACAGCGACGGCACCGTGCTGATGGTGCGGCTGGAGGACGGCGCCGAGATCCTCGTCCGCCGCAACGGCACGCCGCCCGTGGCCGCGCTCGCCTGGAACGCCAAAGGTACGCTGCTCGCGTTCGCGGATGAAAATGGGGACGGCGGGCTTCTGGAGCTTTGATCTGTCATCGTTCTGACCGTATAGGGGGCCATGCGGTTTCTGACGACCTTCCAGATTGCTGATTTTCTCGACACGCTGGTCAGCCTGTTCACGGCCTTCGTGCTGGGCACGCTGATCGGCGCCGAGCGGCAATACCGGCAGCGCACTGCGGGCCTGCGCACCAACGTGCTGGTTGCGGTCGGTGCCGCCGCCTTCGTCGATCTCGCCATGCATCTGACCGCCGCGGACGGCGCGGTGCGGGTGATCTCCTACGTCGTCTCCGGCATCGGCTTTCTCGGCGCCGGCGTCATCATGAAGCAGGGCATGGACGTGCGCGGGCTCAACACCGCGGCGACGCTGTGGGCGTCGGCCGCAGTCGGCTCCTGCGCCGGTGCCGACATGATCGCGCAGGCGGCTGCGCTGACCGTGTTCGTCATCGCCGGCAACACCATGCTGCGTCCGCTGGTCAACGCCATCAACCGCATCCCGCTGAACGAGAAGGCATCGGAGGCGACGTACTATTTCAAGCTCGCGGTTGCGGCAGATGCTCTGCCCGACATGCGCGACCGGCTCGTCGACAAGCTCGAGGGTGCAAAATATCCGGTGGCCGATATCGACGTGGTCGAGACCGGGGATGACCTGATCGAGATCGTCGCAAAGCTGGTCGCGACCGCGGTCGATCCGAACGAGCTCAACGCGGTGGCGACCGATCTGCAACACCTGCCCGGCGTCCGCCACGCCACCTGGGAAGTCAGCACTTCCGACTGAGCGCGGCGTTTTGGCGCGAGTGCGGTTCCCGATTTGTCCAGCAAGGAACCGCTGTCGCGCCAATTCGTTGATCCCGCGGACAAAAGCGGTGATCGACATGACCGGCAAAGACCACAAGGGCACACTGACACGAGACCTGCTGATCGCCTGCTCGCTGTTTGTGGTTGGCGTCGTGGTGTCGGGCCTGTCGTTGGCGCAGATCCGTGCCGAGAGCCGGATGCAGACGGCGCAAGCGACGCCGCCGCTCCAGGGCACGCCCTCCGACGATCAGAGCAAGACGCCCGCGGAATCCAAGCCCGGCGGCGAACGGCCGACCACGCCGGCGCCCGAACCCGCGCGCCCCGAACCGCAGACCCAAGGCACAGCGGGCGCGGCTAAACCAGCATTGCCGCCGGCACCGGCCGAGAAGATCGCGCCGCCAATTAAGGAGAAGTAGCGACCTGGTCGTTGCAGCGTCATGGCCGGGCTTGTCCCGGCCATCCACGTTCTTGGAGCTGCACGAAGAAAGTTCGTGGATGCCCGGACAAGCCCGGGCATGACGATCAGTCCTCAGCGCACCAGAACATTCCGGAACTGCCAGGGATCGCTGGTGTCGATATCCTCCGGAAACAGTCCCGGACGATCCGTCAGCGGCGTCCAGTCGGTGTAGAAACCGTTCACCGGGCCGAGATACGGCAACTGGATTTCCAGCAGACGATCGAAATCCATCTCGTCTGCTTCGACGATGCCTTCGTTCGGGTTTTCCAGCGCCCACACCATGCCGCCGAGCACGGCAGAGGTCACTTGCAGGCCGGTGGCATTCTGATAGGGCGCGAGCTTGCGGGTCTCTTCGATGGAGAGCTGCGAGCCGTACCAGTAGGCATTGTTGTCATGGCCGAACAGCAGCACGCCGAGCTCGTCGATGCCATCGACGATTTCGTTCTCGTCGAGAATGTGGTGCTTTTCCTGCATCTTCGCTGCGCGGCCGAACATTTCATGCAGCGACAGCACGGCATCGTCAGCCGGATGATAGGCATAGTGGCAGGTCGGCCGATAGACCGCCGTGCCCGATGCGTCGCGCACCGTGAAATAATCGGCGATCGAGATCGACTCGTTGTGGGTGACGAGGAAGCCATATTGCGCGCCGCGAGTCGGGCACCAGGTGCGCACGCGCGTATTGGCGCCGGGCTGCATCAGATAGATGGCGGCGCCGCAGCCGGCTTCGTGGGTACGCGCATTCTCGGGCATCCATTTTTCATGGGTGCCCCAACCGAGTTCGGACGGCTGCACGCCTTCCGACAGGAAACCTTCCACCGACCAGGTGTTCACGAAGACGTCCGGCTCTTTCGGGGACTTGGAGCGCTGGGTGTCGCGTTCGGCGATGTGGATGCCCTTGATACCAGCCTGCCGCATCAAGTCCGCCCATTCGGCTCTGGTCTTCGGCTTGGGGGCATTGAGCTTAAGATCAGCGGCGACATTGAGTAGCGCCTGCTTGACGAAGAAGGAGACCATGCCGGGATTGGCGCCACAGCAGGAGACGGCCGTCGTCGAGCCGGCGGGGCGCGCCTTCTTGGCGGCCAGCGTCGCTTCGCGCAGGGCGTAGTTGGAGCGCGCTTCCGGGCCCTTCGAAGCATCGAAATAGAAACCGAGCCAGGGCTCGTTGACGGTGTCGATATAGAGAGCACCGAGTTCGTTGCAGAGCTCCATGATGTCGGTCGAGCCGGTATCGACCGAGAGATTGACGCAAAAACCCTGGCCGCCGCCTTCGGTGAGCAGCGGGGTCAGCAACTCGCGATAATTGTCCCTGGTCACGCCCTTCTGGATGAATCTGACATTGTGCTTCTCGCAATGTGCTTTGCGGCCCTCGTCCTTCGGGTCGATCACGGTGATGCGCGACTTGTCGTAATCGAGATGCCGCTCGATCAACGGCAACGTACCTTTGCCGATGGAGCCGAAGCCGACCATGACAATGGGACCGGTGATCTTCGCGTAGATCTGCGAGGCGGGGCTCATGGGATGGATTCTCCGGAAAGTGCGGGCAGACAAAGGGTGAGGGGTGGATCAGGCGCGGCGGCGCTTGGCGGTCACTTCGATCTCGACCTTCATCTCGGGCTTGTAGAGCGCTGAGACGGCGACGAGCGTTGCGGCCGGCCGGATGTCGCCGAGGATTTCGCCGCAAACAGCGAAGTGGGCGTCCGCGTCCTTGATGTCGGTGAGGTAGTAGGTCACGCGGACGATATCGGCCATCTCGAATCCGCCCTCCTTCAGGGCGGCTTCGATGGTCTTGAAGCAGTTGCGTGACTGGCTGGTGACATCGGCCGGCATCGTCATCGTGGTGTAGTCGTAGCCGGTGGTTCCCGCGACGAAGGCGAACTCGCCGTCGATCACAGCGCGGCTGTAACCGGCGGTCTTCTCGAACGGGGAGCCGGTGGAAATCAGGCGACGGGGCATGGGCTCGGACCTCGATTGAGGGGATGTTTCGCGGGTTAAAGGGCGTTTCTCGGGCTCGCGCAACCCCAAAGCAACGGGCGTCAGAACAGGCGCGTGCAGGCACCGCCGCGCGACGCGGCTCGGCGCCATCATGGCAATCCCTTAGGCCGCGTGCGCGTCGAGGGCGCGCGATGCCCGCCGTTTGGGCAAGGCCGCGCCCGTGGGGGCGATCATCCCGGACGCGCCGTCGAGTGCGCCTTCGGTGAATTCCAGCGCGAGCAGGCGGTCGCGCTCGAACGGGCCGGGCAGCGAGAGCTCACCGGTCCTGGCGGCCGAGAAGCCGAAGCGCGCGTAATAGGCGGCATCGCCGAGCAGGATCACGGCGGCATGTCCGCGCGCCCGGGCGGCGGCCAGCGCTTGTTGCATCAGCGCGGCGCCGATCCCGAGCTCGCGGCAGGCAGGGTCGACCGCCAGCGGTCCGAGGACCAAGGCGGGCCTGCCTCCGGCGCTGACGTGCCACAGACGCACGGTACCCACGAGTTGTCCCTCGTGCACGGCGGCCAGCGCGAGGCCGGCGGCGGGTGCACGTCCGTCGCGCAAGCGCTGGCAGGTGCGGCCATGGCGGTTCTCGCCAAAGCAGGCATCCAGCAGCGATTCACGCATCGCGACGTCGGCAGCACGCTCGGCACGGATCGCGAACGGAGCGGCTTTCGAGGTGAGGGCGATCTGTGGCTTCCGAAGAGCAGTCATGGCGCGTCAGTCCCCGCTTGGACCGGCGTGCGAGAAGCACGCCGGTCCAAGGCGTCGTCAGAATCGAAATGTCAGGGAAGGAGCCGGCAAGCCGGCTCCCGGGTTCGTCAGGCCTCAGAAAAAGAGAGGCTGCTTAGATGTGGTACGTCTTCAGCGGCGGGATGCCGTTGAACGCCACCGCCGAGTAGGTCGACGTATAGGCTCCGGTACCTTCGATCAGCAACTTGTCGCCGATCTCGAGCGTGACGGGGAGCGGATACGGGGTCTTCTCGTACAGCACGTCGGCGCTATCGCAGGTGGGCCCAGCGAGCACGCACGGCGTCATGTCCGCCCCGTCATGCGGGGTGCGGATGGCGTAACGGATCGACTCGTCCATGGTCTCGGCGAGACCGCCGAACTTGCCGATGTCCAGATAGACCCAGCGCACCTCGTCCTCGTCGCTCTTCTTCGAGATCAGCACGACCTCGGATTCGATGATGCCGGCGTTGCCCACCATGCCGCGGCCCGGCTCGATGATGGTTTCCGGAATCTGGTTGCCGAAGTGCTTGCGTAGCGCGCGGAAGATCGACCGGCCGTAGGTGACCACCGGCGGCACGTCCTTCAGGTACTTGGTCGGGAAGCCGCCGCCCATGTTGACCATGGTCAGGTTGATGCCGCGCTCGGCGCAGTCGCGGAATACCTGCGAGGCCATCGCCAGCGCGCGGTCCCACGCCTTCACCTTGCGCTGCTGCGAGCCGACATGGAAGGAGATGCCGCACGGCTCCAGGCCCAGGCGCTTGGCGATGTCGAGCACATCGACGGCCATTTCCGGGTCGCAGCCGAACTTGCGCGACAGCGGCCACTCTGCGCCGGCGCAGTCATAGAGGATGCGGCAGAACACCTTCGCAGCCGGAGCGGCACGGGCGACCTTCTCGACCTCGGCGGCGCAATCGACCGCGAACAGGCGAATGCCGAGCGCGAAAGCGCGCGCGATGTCGCGCTCCTTCTTGATCGTGTTGCCAAAGGAGATGCGGTCGGGCGTAGCTCCAGCGGCCAGCGCCATCTCGATCTCGGCGACCGTCGCGGTGTCGAAGCAGGAGCCCATGGAGGCGAGCAGGGCCAGCACTTCCGGCGCCGGGTTCGCCTTGACGGCATAGAACACGCGGCTGTCGGGCAGCGCCTTGGCAAAGGTCTGGTAATTGTCGCGCACGACTTCGAGGTCGACGACGAGGCAGGGCTCGGTGTCCCGGCCCTCGCTGCGGCGGTTGCGCAGGAATTCCTGAATACGTTCGGTCATAGCACTCTCCCAAACGGCCCAGCGACGGGGATCCGTTCAAAAAATGACGTCGGATAAGAGCGCTCCGGCCAGATCGCGCGATGGAGGCGCGACGAAGCCAAAGACTCAAACCAGACTGTGCTGCCGTGGATTGGTCGGGAATTTTCCCGCCCGCACACCTGGCAATGAAGGACAAGCCTTTTCAGTAGCCCGCGCCGGCGTTGGAATGCCGGTAGAGACCAAAAAAGCCCGATCCGTCGTTGCTTTAAGTCGCGTCCCCCGTTGAGAGCGGGGTGCGCCGGTTCGCCTCCGGCTGCCAGTCACGGTTGCAAAGAGTAAAGTCACCTTCGACAAGGCATCTCTTGAGAGAGATGCTGGACGCTTCGGGTTCGCTTCGTCTTCCGACTTTTCAGTCTTCCGATTTCGACGCTTCCGAAGAGCCCCTCGGCTTCTTCACCCCTTGGCGGCTGTCCGGCCTCTTGTCCGGATACCTACCGACTGACACACGACCACAGGCACGTGCGAAATTGGGCAAGTCCGCAAATAAGCGTTTTGACTCTGCTTCGCAAGAATTTTTTTAGGCTGCCAACCGAATTGCCTAACATCTGCTTGCGCTGTGTCGCGCAGGCGACGCCGAACATGAACAGGCGTTAAGTTTTTCCGTGCAGCGCGCGTGTCTCGCGCGTGCGCTTCAGCCGCGCTTCGTGAACGGCTCGACGCGCTGAGCCCCACGGATGAAGGCGGTCATGACGAGGACGCCGAGTGCGAACAGCACGGCCTGGAGGATATGTGCACCTTGATCGCCGAGCCCGAACAGGATCGCGAGCGCCCAGCCGCCGGCAAAGGCCGCACCGAACACTTCGGCGCCGATCAGGATGGCGGCACTGATGATGGTGATGACGCTAGGCCAGACGATCTGACGGGAGGACGAGGAAGGCGCGTTCATGGGGTCAAGGTCCGTAGCTTCGAGGGCCGCAATCTCCCCGAAAAGCCCGCCGGGAGCAAGGCCAAATGGCCCAAAAAAGCCCCATCGCGTGCTATAGCTGGCTCCGACAAATCGGCTCAGAAATCGGGACTTGTGATGTCAGAACTTCGCCAAACTACGGACTCCGAGACCAACCCGCTGCTGAAGGCCTGGGTGACGCCGTTTGCGACCCCACCCTTCGACGAGATCAAGCCGGAGCACTTCCTGCCGGCCTTCGAGCAGGCCTTCGCCGACCATTCCGCCGAGATCGCGGCGATCACCAACGATCCGGCCGCGCCGGACTTCGCCAACACCATCACGGCACTGGAGCGCTCCGGCAAGCTGTTGAACAAAGTCACCGCGGTCTTCTACGATCTCGTCTCGGCGCATTCCAACCCGGCCATCCTGGAGATCGACAAGGAGGTCTCGTTGCGGATGGCGCGGCACTGGAATCCGATCACGATGAATGCCGTGCTGTTTGGCCGCATAGCCCAGCTGCACGAGAACCGCGCCAATCTCGCGCTGACGCCGGAGGAGCTCCGGCTGCTGGAACGCACTTACACGCGCTTCCACCGCTCCGGCGCCGGCCTTTCCGATGAGGCCAAGACGCGCATGGCCGAGATCAACGAAAAGCTCGCCCAGCTCGGCACCGGCTTCAGCCATCATCTGCTCGGCGACGAGCAGGAATGGTTCATGGAGCTCGGCGAGGGCGACCGGCAGGGCCTTTCCGAGAGTTTCGTCGCCGCCGCCAAGGCCGCGGCAGAAGAGCGCGGCATGGCCGGCAAGGCCATTGTCACGCTGTCGCGCTCCTCGGTCGAGCCGTTCCTGAAGAGCGCAGGCCGGCGCGACCTGCGCGAGAAGATCTACAAGGCCTTCATCGCGCGCGGCGACAATGGCAATGCCAACGACAACAACACGATCGTCGTCGAGATCCTGAAGCTGCGCGAGGAGAGCGCCAGGCTGTTGGGCTATCCGACCTTCGCCGCCTACCGGCTCGAGGATTCCATGGCCAAGACGCCGGAGGCGGTGCGCGGCCTGCTGGAACGGGTCTGGAAACCCGCCCGCGCCCGGGCGCTGGCCGACCGCGATGAGATGCAGACGCTGATCACGCAAGAGGGCGGCAATTTCAAGCTCGCGCCCTGGGATTGGCGGTTCTACGCCGAAAAGCTCCGCCTCCAGCGCGCCAATTTCGACGACGCCGCGATCAAGCCCTATCTCGCGCTCGATCATATGATCGCGGCTGCCTTCGACTGCGCCACGCGCCTGTTCGGCATCACCTTCGAAGAGCGCAAGGACGTCCCGGTCTGGCATCCGGACGTCCGCGTCTGGGAAGTGAAGGGACGGGACGGCAAGCACAAGGCGCTGTTCTATGGCGATTACTTCGCCCGGTCGTCAAAGCGCTCCGGCGCCTGGATGACCTCGCTGCGCGACCAGCAGAAGCTCGACGGCGAGATCGCGCCGCTGATCATCAATGTCTGCAACTTCGCCAAGGGCGCCGACGACCAGCCCTCGCTGTTGTCGCCCGACGACGCCCGGACCCTGTTCCACGAGTTCGGCCACGGCCTGCACGGCATGCTCTCCAACGTGACCTATCCGTCGCTGTCGGGCACTTCCGTGTTCACCGACTTCGTTGAGCTGCCGTCGCAGCTCTACGAGCATTGGCAAGAGCGGCCCGAGGTGCTCCAGCAGTTCGCCCGCCACTATCAGACCGGCGAGCCGCTGCCCGACGACCTGCTGCAACGGTTCCTTGCCGCGCGAAAGTTCAACCAGGGCTTTGCCACCGTCGAGTTCGTTTCCTCGGCCCTGATCGACCTCGAATTCCACACTCAGCCGGCTGCGGCCGCGCAGGACGTGCGTGCCTTCGAGAAAAAAGAGCTGGAGAAGATCGGCATGCCCGAGGAGATATCGCTGCGGCACCGGCCCACGCAATTCGGCCACATCTTCACCGGCGATCATTATGCCGCGGGCTATTACAGCTACATGTGGTCGGAGGTGATGGACGCCGACGCCTTCGGCGCGTTCGAGGAGGCCGGCGACATCTTCGATCCGGCCGTGGCCAAGCGCCTGCACGACGACATCTATTCGAGCGGCGGATCGGTCGATCCGGAAGCAGCCTACGAGGCCTTCCGCGGCCGGCCGCCGGAGCCCGACGCGCTGCTCCGCCGTCGCGGCCTGCTCGACGACGCAAAGGCGGCCTGATGGGCATGCGCGCCCTGTTCGGATTGCTGCTCGCCGCCGGCCTCACGCTCGCAGGCAGCGCGGCGCGGGCGCATCCGCATGTCTGGATCACCGCGACCAGCGAATTGCTCTACGCAACCGACGGCACCATCACCGGCGTTCGCCACGCCTGGACCTTCGATGACATGTTCTCGGCCTACGCGGTGCAGGGGCTCGAGGGCAAGACCAAGGGGGCCTATTCGCGCGAGGAGCTGGCGCCGCTGGCGCAGACCAATGTCGAGTCGCTGAAGGAATATGCCTACTTCACCTTTGCGCGAGCCGACGGCAAGAAGGAGCGATTCCAGGAGCCGGTCGACTACTTCCTCGACTACAAGGATACGGTGCTGACCTTGCACTTCACGCTGCCGCTGAAGAATCCGGTCAAGCCCAGGCAGCTGATGCTCGAAGTGTTCGACCGCTCCTTCTTCATCGACTTCCAGATGGCCAAGGACAATCCGGTCAAGCTGGTCGGCGCGCCCGCCGGCTGCCAGACGAAGCTGGAGCGCCCGAGCGACGGCACGGCGAGCGCGCAGAAGCTCAACGAGCAGACTTTCATGAGCGGCGAGAACGCCAATTTCGGCATGATGTTCGCCAACAAGATCACGGTGGATTGCCCTTGAAGCGGCATCTCTCTCCTCTCGGACGCGGGCTGATCGCCTGCGCTGCGGTTCTCCTCGTCGCCGGCTTGGCCGATGCCGCACTTCACGATGTCCTCGCGCAAAATCCGTTTGGCGCGCCCCGGCCGGCGGCCGAGCCCGAGGCCGGCGGCGTCATCGGCTGGCTGCTCGCCAAGCAGTCGGAATTCTATCGGCAGATGTCCGCGACCATCCGTGCCGCCAAGACCGACGGCTCGGCGGTGTGGACGCTGCTCTTTATCTCGTTCGCCTACGGCATCTTCCACGCTGCCGGCCCCGGCCACGGCAAGGCGGTGATCACTTCCTATCTTGTCGCCAACCGCGAGACCGCGCGGCGCGGCATCGTGCTGTCGTTCGCGTCCGCATTGATGCAGTCGCTGGTCGCGATCCTCATCGTCGGCATCTCGGCCTGGGTGCTGAATGCGACCGCAAAGACGATGTGCAGGGCCGAAGGCGCGATCGAGATCGCGAGCTACACCCTGATCGCGCTGTTCGGCCTGCGCCTGGTCTGGGTCAAGGGCGGCACCTTCATCCGTGCACTGCAGGCCAGTCAGCCCGTGCCGGCGATCGCGGGCGTGCCGCATCATCACGATGACGGCCATCACCAGCATGATGCGTATGATCATCATCACCGCGATCATGGTGGCGGTCACATCCATGCCCACCACGGCCATGACCACGTCCACGACGAGCATTGCGGCCATTCCCATGGTCCCGCGCCGATCGAGCTCGCCGGGCCCGGCGGCTGGCGCCGAGGCTTCGCCGCGATCCTGACCGTCGGCATCCGCCCATGCTCGGGTGCGATCCTGGTGCTGGTGTTCGCGCTGGCGCAGGGGCTGTTCTGGGCCGGCATCGCCGCGACCTTGCTGATGGGGCTCGGCACCGCGATCACGGTTGCAGCCATCGCGGTCGTTGCCGTTTTCGCCAAGGACGTTGCCGGCCGTCTGAGCGCCGGGCGCGACGGCGGAGGTGCGTTGTTCATGCGTGGCATCGAATTCGGTGCCGCCGGCCTCGTGCTGCTGTTCGGCGCAGGTCTGCTGTTCGGCTACATCGCGGCCGAGCGGACGACGTGTTTTTGAGCTCTTCCCTCTCCCCTTGTGGGAGAGGGTCGCTTCGCAAAGCGAAGCGGGGTGAGAGGTTCTCTCCGCGAATTCCTCTTCATCGATGGGCTCGCGGATCTAAGCCCTCATCCGGCGCTTCGCGCCACCTTCTCCCACAAGGGGAGAAGGGAAGAAAAGGTCACATCGGCAAAAATCGCTTCAACATCGGCATGAAGAAAATCCCGAGATTGATCGCAAAGCCGATGCTCCAGAGGATGGAGCGCAGCGTCGGGCGGTTGCCGAGATAGGTCAGCACATAGGCGATCCGCACGATCAGGAACAGCACCGCGAGCTCGTCGATCAGGCGCTGCGGCGAATCCCGGAATTCGGCGAGCAGCACGGCGAAGGCGAAGAACGGGAAGGTCTCGATGCCGTTCTGGTGCGCGCCGAGCGCGCGCTGCGCGATGGCGTCCTCATAGAAGGCGGGATCGCGCGGCCGCGAATTGTCGAAGCTGCGAAACCTGATCCATTTGATCGAGGCGATCGTCGTCAGATAGAGCAGCAGCGCTCCGAATACGCACCATTCCGCGAGTGTCATCGGCCCTCCCCCGCTCGGGTGCGACCCTAGCGAAATCGGCCTCATCTTGACAAGTTCGGAGCAACGCGCGACGCAACTTGCCATGACGACCATTGCCCCCATCGCGACCGTGACGTCAGCCGTGCTGGCTGGCCTGTCGCGTGTCGGCGTGCTCCTGGTCAATCTCGGCACGCCCGATACGGCCGATGCTCCCGGGGTGCGCATCTATTTGAAGGAATTCCTCTCCGATCCCCGCGTCATCGAGGACCAGGGCCTGATCTGGAAGCTGGTGCTGAACGGGATCATCCTGCGCAGCCGTCCCCGGACCAAGGCGCTCGACTACCTCAAGATCTGGAACACCGAGAGAAACGAGTCGCCGCTGAAGACCATCACGCGGTCGCAGAGCGACAAGCTCGCAGCCGCGTTGTCGGACCGCAGCCACGTCGTCGTGGACTGGGCGATGCGCTACGGCAATCCCTCGATCCAGTCGGGCATCGAGGCGCTGATCGCCAAGGGTTGCGAACGCATCCTCGCCGTGCCGCTTTATCCGCAATATTCGGCCCCGACCTCGGCCACCGTCTGCGACGAGGTGTTCCGCGTGCTCTCCCGCCTGCGCGCGCAGCCGACATTGCGGGTGACGCCGCCTTATTACGAGGACGAGGCCTATATCGAGGCGCTTGCGACCTCGATCGAGGCGCATCTCACCACGCTGCCGTTCAAGCCGGAGCTGATCGTCGCCTCGTTCCACGGCATGCCGAAATCCTATGTCGACAAGGGCGATCCCTATCAGGGCCAATGCGTCGCCACCACCGAGGCGCTGCGCCGGCGGCTCGGGATGGATGCGGCAAAGCTGCTGCTGACGTTCCAGTCGCGCTTCGGCAATGCCGAGTGGCTCCAGCCCTACACCGACATGACGATGGAGCGTCTCGCCAAGGAGGGCGTGCGCCGCATTGCCGTGGTGACGCCGGGCTTTTCCGCCGACTGCCTGGAGACGCTGGAGGAGATTGCGCAGGAGAATGCGGAGATCTTCAAGCATAATGGCGGCGAGCAGTTTTCCGCGATCCCCTGCCTCAATGACAGCGAACCCGGCATGGATGTGATCCGCACCCTGGTGCTCCGCGAGCTTCAGGGCTGGATTTGACGAGCGCCCCATGAACCGTCGCGAGGTCTTGAGGCTTCTTGGGACGCTTGCCATGCTGCCGTCTGCGGCACTGGCACAGTCCGCGACGCGCCGGCTCGGCGTGCTCTCGGTCACGGCCGACGACGATGCGGTCGGGCAGACCCGCAGCGCCATCCTGGTCGAGGCGCTCGCAGCGCACGGCTGGAAGGAGCACGGCAACCTCGAGATCGACTGGCGCAGTGGTGGCGGCGACCGGGCGCGCATCGCGCGGCTCGCCGACGAGCTCGTCGCGCTCAAGCCGGACATCCTGCTCGCGATCGGCACGCCGTCGGTGGAGGAGCTGCGCCAGCGCACCGCGACGACGCCGATCGTGTTCGCCGTCGTCACCGATCCCGTCGGCCAGGGGTTTGTCGAGAACCTCGCCCATCCCGGCGGCAACATCACCGGCTTCACCGATTATGACGGCCCGCTGGCCGGCAAATGGCTGGAGATGCTGACGCAGGTCACGCCGCGCGTCGCCCGTGTCTTCGTCGTCTATAATCCCGCCACCGCCCCGTTCGCCGGCCTCATGCTGCGCACGATCGAGGGCGCCGCGCAGAAGCTCGCTGTAATCGTCGAGCCTGCGCCGGTGCATGACGCCGCCTCGATCGCCGCGCTGGCATCGCGGAAGGACGGCGGCTTCCTGATCCTGCCGGACTTCTTCACCATGGCCAATCGCGCGCCTCTGCTGGCCGTGATCGCCGAGGCGCGCGTGCCGGCGGTGTTCTGGAGCCGCACCTTCGTCGACGAGGGCGGGCTGATGTCCTACAGCACGGACAGCGTCGAGCAGCTCCGCCGCGCCGCCTCCTATATCGATCGCATCCTGAAGGGCGCGCTGCCTGCCGACCTGCCGATCCAGAACCCCACCAAATTCGAGCTCGCGATCAACCTGAAGGCGGCTAGGGCGCTCGGCCTCACCATCGCCCCCGGCCTGCTCGCACTCGCAAACGAGGTCATCGAATAGGCTTGTCGAGACAGGCGGGAGAGTCAGAAACGTTAATGCTGGCCGCTAGGTCCGCGCCGGCACGCTTTCAAGAGCGTCGTGCAAATACTTAGTCGTGACCGTTCCCTCTCCGTGCGTCTTGTGCAGAATTGCGCCGATGCCGACGTGAGTCGCGACCGCTGAACCGTTGGGGTCGTGATCCCGACCAATGACAGCGCCGGAAAGGTTCTTTTCCTGCCTTGGAGGACATATGAGCGGTTTCGACATTTTCGCGATTGTGCTGGTATTGCTCGTCATCGTCACGCTCTTTGCCGGCGTGAAGACGGTGCCGCAGGGCTATGACTGGACCATCGAGCGGTTCGGCAAATACACCCAGACGCTGACGCCGGGGCTCAATCTGATCGTGCCCTATTTCGATCGCGTCGGTCGCAAGATCAATATGATGGAGCAGGTGATCAACATTCCCGAGCAGGAGGTGATCACCAAGGACAACGCCACCGTGACGGTGGACGGCGTCGCCTTCTTCCAGGTGTTCGACGCCGCGAAAGCCAGCTACGAGGTCTCCAACCTCGAGCAGGCGATCATCGTACTAACTATGACCAACATCCGCTCGGTGATGGGCTCAATGGATCTCGACCAGGTGCTGTCGCACCGCGACGAGATCAACGAGCGCCTGTTGCGCGTGGTCGATGCCGCGGTCTCGCCGTGGGGGTTGAAGGTCAACCGGATCGAGATCAAGGACATCGTGCCGCCGGCCGATCTCGTCGAGGCGATGGGCCGGCAGATGAAGGCCGAGCGCGTCAAGCGCGCCGACATCCTGCAGGCCGAAGGCGCCCGCCAGTCCGAGATCCTGCGCGCCGAGGGCGCCAAGCAGGGCCAGATCCTCCAGGCCGAAGGCCGCCGCGAGGCCGCCTTTCGCGATGCCGAGGCGCGCGAGCGCCTGGCGGAAGCCGAGGCCAAGGCGACCCAGATGGTCAGCGACGCCATCAGCAAGGGCGACGTCGCTGCGCTGAACTATTTCATCGCCGACAAGTACATCAAGGCGTTCGGCCAGCTGGCCGACTCGCCGAACCAGAAGATCATCATGCTGCCGGTGGAAGCGATGAGCATGCTGGGCTCGCTCGCCGGCATCGGCGAGATCGCCAAGGCAACGTTCGGCGAAAGCGCAGCGTCCGCCGCGGCCGCCGCCCGCCGCAGCTCGGTGCCACCTACGGCGCCCACGCCGCCGGCAGTGCCGCCGAGGTAACGGGATCACTCACAGAGGTCGTGTCATGACCGACATGTTCGTTTCGCTCGGCACTTGGAACTGGCTGATCTTCGGCTTCATCTTGATGGGGCTGGAGGTGCTGGCGCCGGGCGTGTTCTTGTTCTGGCTCGGGCTCGCCGCGCTGCTGGTCGGCCTGATCTCGTTCGCTGTCGTCGTATCCTGGCAGATCCAGCTCGTGATGTTCGCGTTGTTCGCAGCCGCCGCCGTCCCGGTGTGGCGCCGGCTCGCCCGGCCGAAGCTCGGTACCAGCGCAAGCCCCTTCCTCAACAAGCGCGCGGATGCGTTGCTCGGCCGCGAGTTCACGCTGGAGAAGCCGATCGTCGACGGCAGCGGCACGATGCGCATCGGCGACACCGTCTGGCGTGTCTCCGGCCCGGACACGCCGGCCGGGACGAGAGTGAAGGTGGTGCAGGTGGATGGCGCCAACCTGACGGTCGCCGCGGCGTGACTCTTCTTCCCTCCCCCCTTGTGGGGGAGGGTGGCTCGCCACGTAGCGGCGAGACGGGTGAGGGGTCTCTCTCCGCGATGAATCTGCTGCAAGTGAGTGCGAGGAGAGAGACCCCTCATCCGGTGCCATAGCCGATGCAAAGCATCGGCGTTTTTAAGAAACGGCGGCCGAAGGCCGCCTATGCCACCTTCTCCCACAAGGGGAGAAGGGAAGTCTGCGTGCTTGGCCACATCTTGGATTCCTACTTCCTCCACCTCTCCGCAAACTTGTGCAGCGGCATGAACGTCTCGCACAAATCCCGCCCGAGCGGCGTCAGGCCGTAGCCGCCGGCCTCGCCGAGCCCCACAAACCCCGCTTCGCGCAGTTCGCTCAGCCGCGCTTGCAGCACCGTCGGCGAGGCCTCGTCGCAGGCGGTGCGCAGCGCGCGGGAGGTGAGGGGAGCATCGCGCAACTCCCACAAGATCCGCAGGCTCCAGCGCCGTCCCAGCAGGTCGAGCAGCGCCATGATCGGCCGTCCCGTGCGCGAGCCGCGGACGCCGCTTGATCTGGAAGAGGCCTGTTTCGCCATCGTGACCCTCTTGCGCTATGCTACAGATAATGTAGCATCGTGCTACGATAATCGTAGCACCGGAGACGGCCCATGTCTCAAGCCATATCTCAAGCCATGCCTCGCATCGCGCCGCTGGGGCCGCCTTATCCCCCGGACATCCAGGTGCAGTTCGACCGCATCATGCGCGGCGCGCCGCCGCTGATGCTGTTCCGGGTGATGGCGGGCCACACCCGCGCCTGGGACAAGTTTCGCGCCGGCGGCCTGCTCGATCCCGGGCCGCTGTCCTTGCGCCAGCGCGAGATCGTCATCGATCGCACCTGCGCGCTGAACAAATGCGAATATGAATGGGGCGTGCATGTCGCGGTCTTCGCCGGGCCGGGGAAACTCACCGAAGACGAGGTCCGCGCCACCGTCCATGGCGATGCGAGGTCAGCGTGCTGGTCGCCGGCCGAGCAGGCGCTGATCGCGGCCGTCGATGCGCTGCATCACCGCGCGACGTTGACTGACACGGAATTCGCCGCGCTTGCGGCGCATTACGACGAGGCGCAGATTCTCGAGATCATGCTGCTCTGCGGATTCTATCGCACGGTGTCGTATCTGGCGAATGGGCTGCGGCTGCCGCTGGAGGAGATAGCGGCGCGGTTTCCGGCGCAGCTCTAACCGCCGTCATTGCGAGGAGCTCTTGCGACGAAGCAATCCAGGCTGTCTCCGCAGAGGCAGTCTGGATTGCTTCGCTACACTCGCAATGACGGAGGAGAGAGAGGGCGCGCTAAGCCACGCCCGCCCGCAGCAGATCGTGCAGATGCACGATGCCGACCACCTTGTCCGCTTCTGTCACGACCAGCGTCGTGATCTTGCGCGTGTTCAGCACCTCGATCATCTCAGTCGCGAGCATCGACGGCGGTACGGTTTTCGGCTGCCTGGTCATGATGTCGTCGACCGACGCCGTCAAAAGATCCGGCCGCATATGACGGCGCAGATCGCCATCGGTGATGATGCCCGCGACCTCGCCTCCCTCGTTGACGATGCAGACGCACCCCAAACCCTTGGCCGACATTTCCATCACGGCGTCCGACATCTTGGTGCCGGCCGGCTTCACCGGGATCTCTGCGCCGGTGCGCATATAGTCGCGGACGAATTTCAGCATGGCGCCAAGCTTGCCGCCGGGGTGGAAATGCGCGAACTCCAGCGCGGTGAAGCCGCGGCCTTCGAGTAAGGCGATCGCAATCGCATCGCCGATTGCGGCCTGCATCAGCGTCGAGGTGGTTGGCGCCAGATTGTGCGGGCAGGCCTCGCGCGCCTTCGGCAGCTCGATCACAATGTCGGCGGCCTGTCCGAGCGAGGAGGCCGCGTTCGAGGTCACCGCGATCATCGGGATCGCAAACCGCGCCGAATAATTCACGAGGTTCTTCATCTCCGGCTGCTCGCCGGACCAGGACAGCGCCATGATGACGTCGTCGGTGGTGATCATGCCGAGGTCGCCATGACCGGCTTCGGCGGCATGCACGAAGAAGGCGGGCGTGCCGGTCGAGGCCATCGTCGCCGCGATCTTGCGCGCCATGTGGCCGGACTTGCCGAGCCCGGTGACGATGACGCGGCCCTTGGCCTGCCGGATCAGGTCGACAGCTGCGGCAAACGTTGCGCCGAGCGGGCCGCGCAGCGCGGCGGCGAGCGCGTTGATGCCGCCGCTCTCCGTCTCCAGCGTGCGGAGCGCGGATTCGACACTGGCGGGGGCGGGGCCGGATGATTGGGTCATCAGCGGTTTCGAACTCGGCATGCTTCTATCCAGGGAGGTGGGCGATCGCCCGGTCGGCGCCTCCTTAGCACGCCGAGGCCTTCGAGGCGACGCGTGCCTCCAGACCCTCAACGGGTCATTAACCATAATTGTTTTAACTCCATTAACGATGGTTCCCGCCGTTCGCGGTGGGCCATCGACGAAGTACCTGATTTCGTTGGAGTTATTCTTATCGTGGTGGCGTCTCCAGGCAGGAGCCGGAGCAAACGCGCGCAACTCGTCCGCGCGGTTTTGCCATGCCTGTTGCTGACTGCGCTGGAGAGCGCTCCGGCCACGGCCCAGAGCCTCACGCCCGATCTGTTCAATCCGAGCCGCGGCGGCTTCGCCTCGCCCGACACGCTGCCGACGCGCCGCACGGCCGGCGTGCCGCAGGCGCCATCGGATGCGCTGGCGGTGCTGCCCGATCCCAATGCCGATCCACGCAAGCGCCAGCAGGCGCCGGCGAGTTCGCGCATCGGTCAAGTCCCGACCTACGGCCTGCCTGCCGCCAATGGCGCCAGCGGTTCAGGTTACGACTCGCTCAACCGCAAGCGGCAGCAGCCAAAGCTCTATCCGGGGCAGCCGAAGCCGAAGCGCGCCGGCCCGGGCTCGCCGGTGCTTGCTACGACACCGGTCACGAGCCTCGGTCCGCCGCGCATTGCACCGCCGCCGTCGGACAGCGCCAACAAGACGCCGGTTCCGCGGGCGATGGCCGGCACCGTGCCCGGCCAGCCGCTCCGCCGCCGCCTCAAGCTCGACGAAGATCCGTTCGGCGCGGTTGGCGACTATGCCGGCAGCTTCCTGATCAAGGGCGGGCTCGAACTCTCCGCTGGCTACGACACCAATCCGGCGCGCCTCAACAAGCCGGTCGGCTCGCCGGCCTACGTGGTCGCGCCCGACCTGCTCGTGGTGTCCGACTGGGAGCGCCACGCGCTGGTCGCCGATTTGCGCGGCTCGTTCTCGGGCTACACCAACAACATGCCGGCGACGATCGACGGCTTCGCTTCGCCCTCGCCGGTCGAGGTCGATCGCCCCGATTTCACCGGGCATGTCGACGGCCGCTTCGACGTCGATCGCGACCTCAAGCTGACCTCGCAATTTCGCCTCAGGCTCGCCACCGACAATCCCGGCAGCCCGAACGTGCAGGCCGGCCTGCAGAAATTTCCGGTCTACGCCACCTATGGCGGCACCTTCGGCTTCGACCAGACCTTCAACCGCTTCCAGGTCGCGGCCGGCGCCACCGTCGATCGCACTGCCTACACCAACTCCAAGCTCACCGACGGCACGACCTCGAGCAACGACGACCGCGATTTCAACCAGTATGGCGGCGTCGGACGCTTCTCCTATGAGCTGAAGCCGGGCCTGAAGCCGTTCGTCGAGATCCAGGGCTACAGCCGCGTGCACGACCAGCCGGCCGATCGCAACGGCTACTTCCGCGATTCATCCGGCGGCTACGGCAAGGTCGGCTCGTCCTTCGAGTTCTCGCGCATCCTCACCGGCGAGGTCTCGGTCGGCTATTCCGCGCGCAACTATGTCGACCCGCGCCTGAGCCAGCTCGCAGGCTTTCTCACCTCCGGCTCGCTGATCTGGAACGCCAGCGGCCTGACCACGGTGAAGTTCTTCACCGACACCCAGATCGCGGAAACCACCGTCCCCGGCTCCTCCGGCGTGCTGGTGCGCACCTACGCTGCCGAAGTCGATCACGACTTCCGCCGCTGGCTCACGGCCGTGGGCAAGTTCACCTACGGCACGCTCGACTACCAGGGCCAGAACCGCAACGACAAGACCTACTCGCTCGAAGGCAATCTGATCTACAAGCTCAACCGCAACCTCTGGATCAAGGGCATGCTCCGCCACGACATTTTGGACTCGAACCAGCCGGGCTCGAGTTCGCAGGGGACGGTGGTGATGGTCGGAGTGAGGATGCAGAATTGAGGGCTCCGGGATGGTGGGCCCGGCGGAGCGAAGCCTCGGATGTCGTCCTGGCGAAGGCCAGGACCCATTACCCCAGGGAGAGGTTTGACGACGACCGGTCGTTCGGGATTGGCACCGTCTGCCATCGATAGATTTCGCGGTATGGGTCCTGGCCTTCGCCAGGACGACAGCGGATTGCTTGTCTGCCTTCGAGCTGTGCGGCTCGCTAGAACCTATCGTGGCAGATCCGTCTTCCCCATCAAGAACGTATCGATCGACCGCGCACAAAGCCGGCCCTCGCGGATCGCCCAGACCACCAGCGACTGGCCGCGGCGCATGTCGCCGGCCGAGAACACGTTCGGGCGTGAGGTCTGGTAGTCGAGCGTGTTGGCCTTGACGTTGCCGCGCGGGTCGAGCTCGACCGAGAGCAACTTGAGCAGACCTTCGTGCACGGGATGGACGAAACCCATCGCGAGCAGGACGAGCTCGGCGTCGAGGTCGAACTCGGTGCCGGCAATCGGCTTGAACTTGTCGTCGACGCGCACGCAGTGCAGCTTCCTGACCTTGCCGTTCTCGCCGGAAAACTTCTGCGTCAGCACGGCGTATTCGCGGATCGCGCCTTCGGCCTGGCTGGAGGAGGTGCGCATCTTCAGCGGCCAGTTCGGCCAGGTCAGGCCCTTGTTCTCGCGCTCGGGCGGGGCCGGCATGATCTCGAGCTGGGTGACCGAGAGCGCGCCCTGGCGCAGCGAGGTGCCGATGCAGTCAGAGCCGGTGTCGCCGCCGCCGATGACGACGACATGCTTGCCACCGGCCAAAATCTCGGTGACGCCGCCCAGCGGCTCCTCGGAGACGCGGCGGTTCTGCTGCGGCAGGAAATCCATCGCATAGTGGATGCCGTCGAGGTCGCGGCCGGGAATCGGCAGGTCGCGCGGGGCTTCCGCGCCGCCGGTCAGCGCGACCGCATCGTACTCGTTGAGCAGCTCGCGCGGATCGACATTGCCGTCGGCGCCGACATGGCTGTTGTAGTGGAAGGTGACGCCTTCGGCTTCCATCTGCACCACACGGCGGTCGATGATGTTCTTCTCCATCTTGAAGTCGGGAATGCCATAGCGCAGCAGGCCGCCGGCCTTGGCGAACTTCTCGAACAAATGCACGTCGTGGCCGGCTCGCGCGAGCTGCTGCGCGCAGGCCATGCCGGCCGGACCAGAGCCGATCACGGCGACCTTCTTGCCGGTCTTGACGGAGGCGACCTCAGGCTTGACCCAGCCATTGTCCCAGGCGCGATCGACGATCGCGCATTCGATGGTTTTGATGGTGACGGGGTTGTCGTCGATGTTGAGCGTGCAGGATGCCTCGCACGGCGCCGGACAAATGCGGCCGGTGAACTCCGGAAAATTGTTAGTCGAGTGCAGGTTGCGCGAGGCTTCTTCCCAGTTGTCCTGATAGACGAGGTCGTTGAAGTCGGGGATCTGGTTGTTGACCGGGCAGCCGGGCGTGCCGGGCGCGACCGACCCGGTGCCGTGGCAAAAGGGAATGCCGCAGTTCATGCAGCGCGCGGCCTGGTCGCGCGTTTCCTTCTCGCTCAAGGGAACGACGAATTCGTGAAAATGCTTCACGCGCTCGGCGACCGGTGCGTACTTGCGATCATGCCGTTCGATTTCGAGAAAACCCGTGACCTTGCCCATCAAACGCGAAGTCCCTGCCGCTTAATCGTTTGTCGTTTCCTCACCGTCATTGCGAGGAGCTCTTGCGACGAAGCAATCCAGTCTGCTTCCGAGGAGAAAGTCTGGATTGCTTCGCTTCGCTCGCAATGACGGAGTGTGATTGCCCTACGCCCCGATCGCGATTTTCGGCTCGGCGTCCGCGTTGGCGGCCAGTTCGCGCAGCGCGCGCCGGTACTCGACCGGCATCACCTTGCGGAATTTGGGCAGCCAGTCCTTCCAGTTGGCAAGGATGTCGGCGGCGCGCTTGGAGCCGGTCGCTTTCGCGTGGCGCGTGACCAGAACGTGCAGCCGCTCGACGTCGGATTCGAGCAGGTTGTTGAACACGTCGACCCGGCCGTGCGCCTCGAGGTCACCAAACTGATTGTAGGCGCTCTGGGCAATCATCTCCTCCGAGAGGACCGGCTGGAGCTCGACCATCGAGAGGTTGCAGAGCTTGTCGAAGTCACCGGTCTCGTCGAGCACATAGGCGATTCCGCCGGACATGCCGGCTGCGAAGTTGCGCCCGGTCTTGCCGAGCACGACGACGATGCCGCCGGTCATGTATTCGCAGCAATGATCGCCGGCGCCCTCGACCACCGCGACCGCGCCGGAGTTGCGCACGGCAAAGCGCTCGCCGGCGACGCCGCGGAAGTAGCACTCGCCCTGAATGGCGCCATACATCACGGTGTTGCCGACGATGATGCTCTCTTCCGGCACGATGCCGCTCTCCTTCGGCGGCTTGACGATGATCTTGCCGCCCGACAGGCCCTTGCCGACATAGTCGTTGGCTTCGCCTTCGAGCTCGAAGGTGACGCCGTGCGCGAGCCAGGCGCCGAAGGCCTGGCCGGCGGTACCTTTGAGGCTGACATGAATGGTGTCATGCGGTAGCCCCGCATGGCCGTAGATCTTGGCGACCGCACCCGACAGCATCGCGCCGGCGGAACGGTTGGTGCTGTTGATCGCGGCTTCGATCTTGACCGGTGCGCCGCGGTCGAGCGCGGGCTGCGCCTTCTCGATCAGCGAGCGGTCGAGCACCGCTTCCAGATGATGGTTCTGGCGCTCCGAATGATAGATCTTCTGGCCCTTTTCCTCCTTCTGGCGGACGAAGAGCTTGGAGAAGTCGAGGCCCTTGGCCTTCCAGTGCGCGACCAGCTTGGTCTGGTCGAGCAGCTGGGTCTGGCCCACCATCTCGTTGAAGGTGCGGAAGCCGAGGCTCGCCATGATCTCGCGGACTTCCTCCGCAACGAAGAAGAAGTAGTTGATCACGTGCTCGGGCTGGCCGGTGAAGCGCTTGCGCAGAACCGGATCCTGCGTCGCGACCCCGACCGGGCAGGTGTTGAGGTGGCACTTGCGCATCATGATGCAGCCGGCCGCGATCAGCGGCGCGGTGGCAAAACCGAACTCGTCTGCGCCCAGCAGCGCGCCGATCACGACGTCGCGGCCGGTGCGGAAACCGCCGTCGACCTGGACCACGATGCGGCTGCGCAGCCGCTCGCGCACCAGCGTCTGGTGGGTTTCGGCAAGGCCGATCTCCCACGGCGAGCCGGCATGCTTGATCGAGGTCAGCGGCGAGGCGCCGGTACCGCCCTCGAAGCCCGCGATAGTGACGTGGTCGGCGCGTGCCTTGGCAACGCCGGCGGCCACCGTGCCGACGCCGATCTCGGAGACGAGCTTGACCGAGACCGCGCCGTCCGGGTTGACGTTCTTGAGATCGTAGATGAGCTGCGCCAGATCCTCGATCGAGTAGATGTCGTGGTGCGGCGGCGGCGAGATCAGGCCGACGCCCGGCGTTGAATGCCGGACCTTGGCGATGGTGGCGTCGACCTTGTGACCGGGCAGCTGGCCGCCTTCGCCGGGCTTGGCGCCCTGGGCCATCTTGATCTGCATCATGTCGGAGTTGACGAGGTACTCCGTGGTGACGCCGAAACGCCCCGAGGCGACCTGCTTGATCGCCGAGCGCATGGAATCGCCGTTCGGCATCGGCTTGAAGCGGTCGGCTTCCTCGCCGCCTTCGCCGGTGTTCGACTTGCCGCCGATCCGGTTCATGGCAATCGCGAGCGTGGTGTGCGCCTCGCGCGAGATCGAGCCGAAGCTCATCGCGCCAGTGGCAAAACGTCGGACGATGTCCTTGGCCGGCTCGACTTGCTCGATCGGCACCGGCTTTCGCTTCTCTTCCTCGGCGCCCTTGATCCGGAACAGGCCGCGCAGCGTCAACAGGCGCTCCGACTGCTCGTTGAGGATCTTTGCAAAGGCGCGGTAGCGCTCCAGCGAATTGCCGCGCGCGGCGTGCTGAAGCAGCCCCACCGACTCGGCGGTCCAGGCATGGTCCTCGCCTCGGGTGCGGTAGGCATATTCGCCGCCGACGTCGAGCGCGGTCTTGTAGACCAGCGCGTCGCCGAACGCGTCGGCATGACGGCGCACCGCCTCTTCGGCGATCTCGGACAGGCCGACGCCTTCGACGCGGGTGTGGGTGCCGGCGAAGAATTTTCCGACGAAGTCGGCCTTGAGGCCGACCGCGTCGAAGATCTGCGCGCCGCAATAGGACTGGTAGGTCGAGATGCCCATCTTGGACATCACCTTCAAAAGGCCCTTGCCGATCGACTTGATGTAGCGCTTGACGATCTCGTAGTCGTCGAGCGAACCGGGCAGGCGGTCCTTCATCGCGATGATGGTCTCGAACGCAAGATAGGGATTGATCGCCTCCGCGCCGTAGCCGGCGAGGCAGGCGAAATGATGCACTTCGCGCGGCTCGCCGGATTCGACGACGAGGCCGACCGAGGTGCGCAGGCCGGTGCGGATCAGATGATGATGTACGGCGGCGCAGGCGAGCAGCGACGGGATCGGCACCCGGTCGGTGCCGACCATGCGGTCGGACAGGATGATGATGTTGACGCCTTCACGCACCGCGCTTTCAGCGCGCGCACAGAGCTCATCCAGCACCTGGTCCATACCGGCCGCACCGAGGCCGGCGTGGAAAGTCGTATCCAGCGTGCGCGACTTGAAGTGGGATTCGGCCACGTCGGAGATGGAGCGAATCTTTTCGAGATCCGCGTCGGTCAGGATCGGCTGACGCACTTCAAGCCGCTTGGTGGTGGCCATCCCCTGGAGGTCGAACAGGTTCGGCCGCGGTCCGATGATCGAGACCAGGCTCATCACCAGCTCCTCGCGGATCGGGTCGATCGGCGGATTGGTGACCTGCGCAAAATTCTGCTTGAAGTAGGTGAACAGCGGCTTGGCCTTGTCCGACAGCGCCGAGAGCGGCGTGTCGTTGCCCATCGAGCCGGCTGCCTCCTCGCCGGTGGCCGCCATCGGCGTCATCAGGATGGCGATGTCTTCCTGGCTGTAGCCGAACGCCTGCTGGCGATCGAGCAGCGACAGGTTGGAGCGTACGCCGGTGGTCGGCACCTTCGGCAGCTCTTCCAGCACGATCTGGGTCCGCTCCAGCCACTCCTCGTAGGGATGACTCCGGGCGAGCTCGGCCTTGATCTCGTCGTCGGGAATCAGGCGGCCCTGCTCGAGGTCGACCAGCAGCATCTTGCCGGGCTGGAGCCGCCACTTGGTGATGATCTGGTCCTCGGGGATGGTCAGCACGCCCATCTCGGACGCCATCACGATGCGGTCGTCCTTGGTGACGAGGTAGCGCGCCGGCCGCAGGCCGTTGCGGTCGAGCGTGGCGCCGATCTGACGGCCGTCGGTGAAAGCGATCGCGGCGGGGCCGTCCCACGGCTCCATCAACGCGGCATGATATTCGTAGAAGGCACGGCGCTTCTCATCCATCAAGGGATTGCCGGCCCACGCCTCCGGAATCATCATCATGACGGCGTGCGGCAGCGAGTAGCCGCCCTGCACCAGGAATTCGAGCGCGTTGTCGAAGCAGGCGGTGTCCGACTGGCCTTCATAGGAGATCGGCCACAGCCGGCTGATGTCCTTGCCGTAGAGCTGCGAGCTCACTGAGGCCTGGCGTGCCGCCATCCAGTTGACGTTGCCGCGCAGCGTGTTGATCTCGCCGTTATGCGCGATCATCCGGTAGGGATGCGCCAGCGACCAGGCCGGGAAGGTGTTGGTCGAGAAGCGCTGATGCACCAGCGCCAGCGCGCTCTCGAAGTCCGGCTCGTGCAGATCGGGATAGTACTTGCCGAGCTGGTCGGCGAGGAACATGCCCTTGTAGATCACGGTGCGGCAGGACATCGAACAGGGGTAATAGCCGGCGAGCCCGCGGTCGCGGCGCTGGTAGATCGCCTGGGAGATCGACTTGCGCAGGATGTAGAGCCGGCGCTCGAAATCGTCCTCGGTCTCGGCGGTGCCGTTGCGGCCGATGAACACCTGCATGCAGGCGGGCTCGGTCGGCTTCACGGTGATGCCGAGCGAGGAATTGTCGGTCGGCACGTCGCGCCAGCCGAGCAGCGTCAGGCCTTCTTCCTTGATCTGGTCGGCGATAATGCTCTTGATGACGTTGCGCCAGGCGGTGTCGCGCGGCATGAACAGCGCGCCGATGGCGTATTCGCCGGGATTGGGCAGCGTGAAGCCAAGCTCCTTGGCCTTGCGGACGAAGAAGGCGTGCGGGATCTGCACCAGGATGCCGGCGCCGTCGCCGGCGCGCGGGTCGGCGCCGACGGCGCCGCGATGCTCGAGGTTGCAGAGGATGCTCAGCGCGTCCGCGACGATCTCGCGGGACTTCTTGCCCTTGATGTTGGCGATGAAGCCGACGCCGCAGGAATCCTTTTCCAGGCTCGGATCGTAGAGCCCTTCAGCCGGCGGACGCGAATTGTGCTCCTGAATCGGATCGGTCGTTTTCGAGGCGACCGTCGCCGACAGTTGTTCTGCCACGATGCTTGCGCGCCCGAATTGCGACCCGTTCATGATTCCTGTCCTCTCCATGCGGCGAGCTGCCTCACCGCCATCTTCGGCGCACCTTGGGCGTTCCGCGGCACCCGCTCCTGGGCTACCGCTCGTCCGCTGCGAGCCGCATTTTCTTAAATTCAGGCCAAGGCGTTCTACGTCCCCGAGAACGGCTTTGCCTGTTGCCTTCTGGCGCTCGAAAGCACCAACTTTCGTTGCAATCCCTATGCCGGAACCGCAAGCAAAATTGAGACAGTCTTCCTGTCCTAAACATCACCTTGCCAAATTTTTGTCTATCACACAAGCGCGTGCAAGTCCCGATTCCCAACGTGTCAATCGACGCTTTCCGCTTGCGCGCCGCCCCGGATTTGAAGCAAACGCGCCCCGATCCGGCCCAAGCGCCGCCGGAATCCCGAATGAAGCTTCGCCTTGGCCCTTCGAAAGGCGCGCCACGCCGCAAGAAGCGAAAGAGCGCAAGCCCCGTCAGGGCCTGACAGGAGCGTATCGACCATGAAGTTTTTCACAGGATGTGTGGCCGCAGCCGCGCTGGCGCTAGTGGCAACGGCCGCTGAGGCGCAGGTGCCGGCGAACGGAGCGGCGCGAGCGCCCTATACCGCGGTCTCCGATATCGACGGTCCGTACGGGCCGCCGGAGGCTGCACCGCCGCCGCGCTATGGCTATGGGTATGATGATGAGCGCGGCCCGGCTCCGGCTCTGTTGCCACCAACGGAAGTTTACGCCGTGTTGCGCGACAACGGCTTCTCGCCACTCGGAATCCCTCGCCTGCGCGGTGCCGTCTACACGATTGCGGTGATCGACCGCCGCGGCGACGACGGGCGTCTTGTGATCGACGCCCGCGATGGCCGGATCCTCCGTTTCATGCCGGCCGCCGACGCCTTCGGCATGGCCCCCGCCCATGAGGAGCGCGCGGTAACACCTTACGGGCCGCAAAGCGCGCTCCCGCCGCCGACCATGGTCCGTAGCGGCCCACCGCGGCCGCCAGCCCCGATCCCGCACGTCGCAAGCCGTACTGTGCCGATTCCGAAGACCGCCCCAGCGCGCGGCGAGAGGCCGATGGCCGCCGCCAAGCCAGCATCACCCGAGCCGGCACCGCAACAGGCCCAAGCCGCGCCGCAGGCTCAGCCCGCGCAGCAGGCGGCCGCCGCCCCGCCCAAGCCGGCCGAGACCGCCGCGCCAACCGTCAGCCAGGCCAAGCCGGCACCGACGATCTTGCCGACCCAGGAGATGCCCGCCGCGCAGGGGTTGGAATAGGCAGAGAGCTCACGCAAAACATAAGGCGCCCGAAAATTCGGGGCGCCTTTGCGTTCAGGCAATCACCCCTCAGCTCCGTCCATACCCCGCCGCTTCCAGGATCAAATTCGCGACCTCCTTCGGATGCGACACCAGCGAGAGGTGGCCGGCATCGAGCTCGATCGTGGTGGCGTTCATGCGCTTGGCGAGGAAGCGTTCGAAATCGGGATTGATGGTGTAGTCATTCTTCGACACCGCGTACCAGCTCGGCTTGGAGTGCCAGGCGGCTTCGGTGGTGCGCCCGGCGAAGATCGAGGCCGCCGTCGGCCATTGCACGGCGTAGAGCTCCTTGGCCTGCTCCAGCTTCACGCCATTGGCGAAATACTTCAGGAACGCGTCTTCCGACAGCCTGGTGTAACCGTCGCGCTCGACGATGCCGGCGCGCACCGGACCGGTCGGAAATTGCTTCGACAGCGCGACGAAATCCTCGTTCGCATCGGGGGCGCGCGCGGCGACATAGACGAGGCCGGTGACCTTCGGATCGCTGCCGACCTGGCTGATCACAGTGCCGCCCCAGGAATGCGCGACCAGCACGGTCGGCCCGTCCTGCTCGGCCAGCGCACGCTTGGTCGCCTCGACGGAGTCCGCAAGCGACGACAGCGGATTCTGCACGGCGGTGACGTGCAATCCGGCGGCCTGAAGGATCGGGATCACTTCCGACCAGCTCGAGCCGTCGGCCCAGGCGCCGTGCACCAGCACGACGTTTTTGGCCTTGACGGTCTGCGGGATCTGCGCGTGGGCAAGGCTGATGGGAGCCGCCAGCAGGCTCGCGGCGACGAAAAGGCTGCGCCAAAGTGTCATGATCGTTCTCCGTCTTGTTTTGGGTTGGATATCCAAAGGACGAGGCGCAGGGCGGCGGCGTTACGCCGTTTCACCGCTCTGTGATGCAGTGCAGTAGTCCAGCAACGCAGTCCGCCAATCGGTGACGTCCTGAAAGGCCGAGACCATCGTCTCAGGGGAGGGTATGGCAGTTTCGTCCTTCGGTATTCCTTCCGCGCACGATTATCGATCTCGCGGTAGGATTTGTTGGCTTCGCCGGGACAAGGAGAGCCAAACAAAAAAACGCCCCGGGGGCACCGGAGCGTTTTCGCAACTTGGCGGCTGTCGTTGTGCTTAGGCGGCGACCGAGTTCTCGATCACCTGCGCGCCTTGCGCGCCGGTGTTGATCGCGATCTGGCGCGGTTTCTTGGCTTCGGGAATCTCGCGCACGAGGTCGACGTGAAGCAGGCCGTTCTCAAGCGAGGCGTTCTTCACCTGCACAAAGTCGGCGAGCTGGAAGGCGCGCTCGAACGCACGCGCGGCAATGCCGCGGTAGAGCACTTCGCTCTTGCTGTTCTCGTTCGCCACTTTCTCGCCCTTGATCGTCAGCGTGTTTTCCTTCGCGACGATGGAGAGCTCATCCTTGGCGAAGCCGGAGACCGCAACCGTGATGCGGTAGGCGTTCTCGCCGGTCCGCTCGATGTTGTAGGGCGGATAGCCGGGGCTGCCGTCCGAACCGGCCTGGTCGAGCAGGTTGAAGAGACGGTCGAAGCCGACGGTAGAACGGTAGAAGGGGGTCAGATCGTAGGTACGCATGGTCAAGTCCTCCATTGAGCGACTGTTGGTAACCCGCCCGCCTATCGGGCCGGGCTTAGTCTGTGTGCAGCCTGATGTTCCGGTTCCGAAACACTGGTAGCGGCCTGCACCGAGATGATATGGGTTTGGGGAAACTGCGTTCAAGAGGGCGGCAATCAGCGCCTCTGTGGCGCTCCCGCCCCCTGATTTTCAGCACTTCCCCACTCATGACGCTGGTCTCGATTCCGTCCAATCCCGTGCCCGAAGACGTCGTCAGCGGTACCATCAAGACGCCTGATGGCGCCGAACTGCGTTTTGCGCGCTGGGCGCCGCCCGCGGGCCGCAAGGGTACCGTCTGCGTCTTCACCGGGCGCAGCGAGCAGATCGAGAAATATTTCGAGACGGTTCGCGACCTGCGCGACCGCGGCTTTGCGGTGGCGATGATCGACTGGCGCGGGCAGGGCCATTCCTCGCGCCGGCTGCGCGACCCGCGCAAGGGCTATGTGCGCGACTTCGCCGACTTCGAGATCGACGTCGAGACCTTCGTGCAGCAGGTGGTGCTGCCCGATTGCCCGCCGCCCTTCTTCGCGCTGGCCCATTCCATGGGCGGCGCGGTGATGCTTCGCCTGGCGCATGCGGGAAAACGCTGGTTCGACCGCATGGTGCTGTCGGCGCCGATGATCGACCTGCCCGGCCGCGCCACCTCGTTTCCGGTGCGGACGCTAGTGAAGACGATGCGGCTGCTCGGGCAGGGTGGCCGCTACATTCCCGGCGGCAGCGACCGCCTCACCGGGCTCGATCCGTTCATCAACAACCCCCTGACCAGCGACCCCGTGCGCTATGCCCGCAATGCCGCGATTCTGGAGGAGGATCCGACGCTCGGGCTGGCTTCACCGACGGTCGCCTGGGCCGACACGGCGTTCCGCGCGATGAACACCTTCAAGCGCATGAGCTACCCGTCCGAGATCCGCCAGCCGATCCTGATGCTGGCGGCCTCCAACGACACCGTGGTGTCGACCGCGGCGATCGAGGAGTTCGCCTATCATCTGCGCGCCGGCTCCCACCTCGTCATCGCCGGCTCGAAGCACGAGATCCTCCAGGAGCAGGACCGCTACCGCTCCCAGTTCTGGGCCGCCTTCGACGCCTTCGTACCGGGCACGCCGCTGTTCAAGTGAGGCGGCGGTCTCTGCGAGGGCGGTGAGAATTGGACTCGCGGAGAGACCTCATTCTCCGTCATTGCGAGCGCAGCGAAGCAATCCAGAATCCTTCTGCGGAGACGGTCTGGATTGCTTCGCTGCGCTGGCAATGACGATGTGGATGCAATCCGACCTTTCCCCGCAAGCGGGGTGAGGTAAGAAAGAGCGCTACAGCGTCTTCAGATACTCGATCAAATCGTAGCGCTCGGCGTCGTCTTTGAACATACGGCCGATGACGCCGGGGCGTTTCGGCTCGCCGTCCTTGCGCTCGAAGGAATGGCCGAGCACGCTGTTGCCCTGGATCGGTTTGTCGTCAGGTCCCGTCATGGAGAACTGCGTTTCGCCGGTCTTGCAGCGCTCGTCCGCGCTGACCGCAAAGCCGACGGTCACGGGATCATAGTCGCGGTGGCCCATGCAGAACTTCGTCGGGCGCTCGTTCTGCGGCTTCAGCAGCCAGTACAGCGAAGGCACCGAGCCGTTGTGCAGATAGGGGGCGGTCGCCCAGATGCCGTTCAGCGGCCGCGCCCGATAGCGTGGTCCGGGCGCCGGATTGAGGCAGTTCTTGCGGGCGAGATTCCACAGTTTCGCCCGCTCGGCGTCCGGGATCTTCTCGTCGTCCATCCACTTGCGGGCGACGAGGTCGACGACCGTCATCAAGCCCAGTGCGTACACCATCTCGGTCGGCGAGCTCGCGGTCGAGCCGTCGCATTGCCACCAGGTCTTGAGATCGGCGGTATTCACCTTCAGGAAGCCGGGCATGTCGACCGTCCTGCTGCTCAGCACAAGGGACTGTTCGGGATCGGTCTTGATCTCGTCGAGCGGGATCGTCACCGCGTTCAGGACCTTGCTGTCGCCGCTTGCCTCCCAATGTTTCGAGGACCAGAAGGCCGGGGTGTCGACGGCCGGCAGGTGACATCCGGAGCACATCTCGGCGTAGATCGCACGACCCCGTTCGATGCGATCAGGCTTCAGCTTCCAGGCATCGTCGAGTATCTGCGACGGCCATTTCGGCGACAGCAGACCGCCGAACTTCGGCTCGGCCGCCTTGAACGGATCGGGGCCTCTGAGCATGTCCTCGATCCAGCCGAGCGTGTTGATATGAACCGAGGACCGCCAAAGCCTGTCCTCCGGATAGGCATCCGATAGATTGAGCAGCGCGGTCACGCCGAGGGCTTCGCCGGCATTGCGGATCAGCGGCTGTTCGATCGAGGCGTCGTATTGGGCGAATTTGAACCACGGCACGGTCCAGATCGCGGGATAGCTGACCGGCGCGTCCTGGGCATGCAGGTTCTTTTCGAATCCACTGAGCCCGCTCAGCGCGAGATCCTGCGAAAACACCTGGTTGCCGATGCGATTAAGGGCATCGAGGCGGCCGAAGCCTTCCTCGGTGTCCTTCTGCACCTTCTTGTCCCAGGTCTCCTTGTGCGCGATCGTATCGTTGTACTTGTTCTGCCAGTCGATCAGGAACGTGCCGATCGCGCTGAGCTTCTGCTTGAGCGCGTCGCGGTCGGTCTTGCTGGCTTCGGGGCCGAGCACGCGATCGGCAAAGCGCTGGAAGCGGAACGGAACATACAGCGTGTAGGCGATCGACAAACCTGTCGCGATCTCGAGCTTCTTCAGGTCGGTCATGGCGGGGCCGCCGTCGAAGCGCACGTCCGCGCCCTTGTAGTGGATCTGGCCGGTATGGCAGGCCGCGCAGGTCAGTCCGATCTTGTCCTCTTCGCGACGGCCCGTCGCCGGATCGACGACACCGGTCATCCGCGCGAAGCCCACCGGCAGCCCGTCGACGTTCTCCGCCGCCGTCCACCGGGTCGACCAGTCCGGCAACGACGTTGTCGTCTCATAGACATTGGCGTAGCCGAAGCGGCGCAGTGTCGTCGCGTCGGTCTGGATCGACTGCGGGCTCGGGATGAAGCCGAAGCGCTCGAGATAGACGCTGTCCTTCATCATGCCGGGCCGCGACACCAGATGAAGGCGTGGCTGCTCCAGCGCCAGGAACCAGCTATAGGGCACCGGAAAAGTCGCGGTGCCCTGAGTGGCATGGTGGAACCAGTGCCGGTCCTTCAGCGACCAGTTTTGCTCGAGCCAGTAGGCTGCCGTCGTCTCCGGCAAGGTGGGCAACGGCGGCGGCAGCAGCTGCGCGAGGATTCCCTTCTGCGGCAGCATGGCGCGGACTTGGTCGGGAAATTCGGCCACCGCAACGAGCGCGACGAGGCCGATGGCGAGCAGCCACGCCGCGGCCTTGACGGCGCGCCGCACTGTGCGCTGGCAGGCCGACAGCACGGGCTGCGTCAGCAGCCGCTGGTTGATGCGAGCGGGAAATTTGCGCTCATTGAACAGCGTGCGCACGTCGGCCACGCTGAGATAGCGGTCCTCGCCTTCGCCCTTGCCCATGATCTTCAGAAGGACGGGCCATTCGAATTTCATCAGCAACGGATAGTACCAGCGCGCGGCGCTGCCGGCGCGCTTGAGGTTGTCGTTCATGAAGGTCTTGATTTCCGAAGTGTTGAGACCTTGCTCGGTGTTGCCGCCGTCCGGATCGGCGTAGGCACGGCCGAAGCCGGCAAGCCGCGCGATCTCGTCCTCGTTGACCTTGCCGTCGACGCCGAGGATGCGCGAGCCGGCGCCGCGCTTGTCGAGGGGGCCGCCGCGCAGCGCGTCGAGCTGCGCGCCGGCAAAGATGCTCTTCAGGATGTGCTTAAGACCGTTGGCGATGAGCGCCACGCCGCGGACCTGGAGGCCGGCGAATGCCTTCTTCGGCCCCGTTTCGCCGCTCGCATCCGCGATGGTCTGCGACAGCGCGCCGAGCGGAACCGTTCCGCCGGCTACAAAACCCTCGCCGACGAGGCCGCGCAGGAACGGACAGGGATTGTCCTGCGACACTTCGATCGAGGGAACGAAGGGTTTCGAGGTGGGGTCATGCATGGCCCAAAATCCTGAAAACAGCGAATCGGTGAAATCAGACGCGCCGATCAAGCGCGGAAAGTCCTAACAAACAGACTTTAGACTATACTACTTCAGCGTGTGACAATGTGTGGCTGAATTC
Source organism: Bradyrhizobium hipponense (assembly GCF_008123965.1). Taxonomy (GTDB): domain Bacteria; phylum Pseudomonadota; class Alphaproteobacteria; order Rhizobiales; family Xanthobacteraceae; genus Bradyrhizobium; species Bradyrhizobium hipponense. Next base: position 48,788 of record NZ_VSTH01000055.1, read on the forward strand.
ACTGGGCTGTCAACAAAAGCGGACGTGAGATCGCCGCCCCGGCTCAGCTTGCCCTGCCCTCAGGATTCGGCGGCGCGTTTGACGTCGCTCTGGACCAGGGTCAATTTGCCGAGCGGGACGCCCGCTTTCAGCAGGCCTTCGCGGTAATGGGCGATGTCCTCGGGCCGCTTCCAGTGAAAATTGCGCAAATGGCGGTCGACATTCAGGGTCGGGTAGTTGCGCATGAGCACCAAGGTAGCCTCGCTCGCTTCGGCGATCCGCCCCAACTGCGCCAGCGCCGCGGCGCGGATCGCCAGCGCCTGCATGTGGTTGGGGTTGACGTAGAGCTGCTCGCGGGCCCACGACAGGGTCGCATCATACTGCCCCAGAAGATAATGGCTGAACGCGTTCAGCGCCGCCCATTGGTAGCGCGGATCGCTGTTGTCGCGCTGTGCCGCCATTGAAAACAGCTCGATCGCCTCGCGATGCTCGCCGATGACGAAATGGCAGATGCCGAGCACGCCGCGCGCGCCCACGTCGTAGGGATTGAGGGCGACCGCGCGCCTAGCGGCGTCCATCGCGGCCTCGTCATGCCCCTCCATGGCGTGGACCCAGGACAGGATCGAGAACGCGAAGGAGGAGCGCGGGTCGAGCCGGACGCTGGTTTCGGCGAGGTTCATCGCCTCGGCCCACATCTGGCGCGTGCCCTTGACCCAGCCGAACTGGATGCTCTGGATCTGGATCGTGGCGAGATACGCGTGTGCGATCGACAGTTTGGGCTCGAGCCTGATGGCCTCCCGGAACAACTCGACGGCGGCGTTGAGGTCCTCTTTGGTCTGCCGGTAGTAGTGCGACAGCCCTTTGAGGAAGCGGTCCCAGGCGTTGACGTCGGTGGAGAGCCGCGCCGGCGCCGAGGCCTCGGCCCGGACGATCTCGGTGGCGATGGCGGCGGACAGGTTCGTGGTGATCTCGTCCTGCATCGCGAAGAGGTCGCCGATGTCGCGGTCGTAGCGGCCGGTCCAGAGCTGCTCGCCGGTTTCCGGCGCAATCAGTTCGGCGGTGACGCGGATCTTGGCTCCGGCACGCCGCACCGAGCCCTGGATCAAATAGGTCGCGTCGATCTCCCGCGCGATCAGGCGGGTGCTTGTGTTCCTGCCCTTGAAAGTGAAGGTCGAGTTGCGGCTCAGCACGCGATAGAAGGATTGCAGCGACAGCGCGTGGATCAGATCCTCGGTCAGGCCGTCGGAGAAATATTCGTCCTGGGCGTCGCTGAGATTGGCGAAGGGCAGCACGCCGACGATCGCGGTCCGGTACTGCTGCGCGAGATTGGATGCCTCCTTCAACTCGGGCGCAAGCGCCGGTGCGCCCTCGTGCGTCCAGGTCCAGACGCCGACCGGATCCTTGATGTTCTTGAAGCGGTGGTTGCCAGCATCGACCAGCGGCACGCTCAGATGCTTGCTCGCCTCCTCGTAGGCCTTGGCCGAGATGGCGAAGCCGCCGGGGCTCGCCACGGATTCGAGGCGCACGGCGATGTTGACATCGTCGCCGAAGACCTCGTCCTCGTCGGCGATGACATCACCCATATGGATGCCGAGGCGAAACTGCATGGCACGATCGGCGGGCAGGTGCTGGTTGCGCTCCGCCATCAGCGTCTGCATCGCAATCGCGGCCTCGGTGGCGCCGACGATGCTCGGGAATTCCAGCAGGAATCCATCGCCGGTGTTCTTCACGACGCGGCCGCCATGATTGAGGATGATGGGGTGAATCGCGCTGCGATGGGCCTTGAAGGCGGCATGGGTGCCAGCCTCGTCGCTGCCCATCATGCGCGAATAGCCGGCGACATCGGCGCAGACGATGGCAGCCAGGCGTCTTTCCATATCCACGGTGCTCCAAGGGCTGGCGGACCGGCCACGGGCGATGGTAGTCGCCTCGAATCCTGCATTTCAAGAACCCTGCCTTTATAGAGCAGATAAGGCCCAGCGAAAGTATGATCCGCATTGCAAATTCGGGGTAAATTCTGCGCAATCGCGGCGGTGGACGGTGCGGGCCGAACCGATTAAGCCGAATCGCTTGAGACCGCCCGATCGGGGCGGCGGGGGAACGGCATGCTGGGCATTCACGAGATCTGGCTCTTCGTCCTGTCGGGATTGCTGCTCAATATCACGCCAGGGCCGGATACGGTCTATGTCATCGGCCGCAGCATGCAGATGGGGTGGCGGGGCGGGGCCGCTGCCGCCTTCGGCATCAGTTGTGGCTGCTTTTTCCATGTCGCGGGCGCGGCGATCGGCCTTTCGGCCCTGCTGATGGCCTCATCCACCGCCTTCTCGATCCTGAAGCTGGCCGGCGCGGCCTATCTCATCGTGACCGGCTTGCGGATGCTGTGGTCGCGCCCGGCGCTGGCGTCGGCGATTGACGAGCCCGAGCGGACCTCGCTGCGGCGCGCCTTCCTCCAGGGCGTCTTCACCAATGCGCTCAATCCCAAGGTTGCGCTGTTCTTCCTGGCGTTCCTGCCACAATTCGTCGCAGCCGACGCGCCGCACAAGCCGCTCGCCTTTCTGACGCTGGGCCTGATCTTCATCTGCACGGGAACATTGTGGTGCCTGGTGCTGGCGGCATTCGCGGCGAAGGCCGCCCACCGGCTCCGGCAGTCCGAAGGCGTGATCGCCTGGATCAACCGTACCCTTGGCGGCCTCTTCATCTATCTCGGCATTCGCGTCGCCATGCTGGAGACGCGGTAACTCATTCGAACGAATGATAAGGGCTGAGCTGCGTAGGGTGGTTAGCCGCGCGGCTGCGCGAAGCGCAGTCGCAAGGCGTAACCCACCTCTTCTGTCCCTGCAGATGCGAACAGTGGTGGGTTACGCCGAGCAGCTGCGCTTCGCGCATCTGCACGACTAACCCACCCTACGTTCTCCCCTACGCGAATTCCTTCAACACTGGGCTGCCGGCGAGATAAAGGCCAAGCAGGATCATCGCGATCAGGAACCAGCGGCGAAATGCCTCCGCCGGCATCCGCGCCCGCACCGACTGGCCGATGAACATGCCGGCAAAGGCGCAGGCCATGCCCACGGCGCCGGGCACGGCATTGGCCGCCGTCAGCAATCCGCCGGCCGTCAGGTTGAAGGCGAGCGCCAGTGTCGCAGTGGTGAAGAACACGCCGAGCGCCTGCACCAGTTCGTCCTTCTCCATGCCGATCGCCTGCATGAACGGCATCGAGGGGATCACCTGCACACCGGTCGAGGCCGAGATCACGCCGGTGACGACACCGACCACGCCGCCAACCCATTTCTCGTTCTGCGGCGCGACGCGGAAGTGAAACTTGTTCAGCCCGATGATTGCGTAGATCACCAGCAGCACGCCGAGTACGATCGTGCCGTAGCGCGCATGCGGACCGGTCAGCGCGCCGGCATTGAGCCAGCATCCGATCACTGTGCCGATCATCAGCGGCCACAGCCGTCTCAGGATGTCGCGCAAGTGAGGGCCGACGAAGGTCTGCCAGATGTTGGTGACGATGGCCGGCACGATCACGATGGCGATCGCCCGGCTGGGGGCCATGCTCACTGCAAGCAGGCCCATCGACACGGTCGGCAGGCCGAGCCCGATCACGCCCTTGACGAATCCGGCAACCAGGAACACGGCGGCGATGACGATGAGGAGCGGGTCGATCATCCCTGCACATTGACCGAAGCCGCGCCCCGGCACAATCTGGAGGTTACGCAGACAGCCTTCGTCTGGAGCGAAGGCTGAGGAGACGCCATGCGCTTCGACCTCGTTGACCTCCAACTCTTCATCGCAGTCGCCGACCAGCGCAGCATCACCCGCGGCGCGGAGCGCTCGCACCTGGCCCTGGCCTCGGCGAGCGCGCGCATCAAGGGGCTCGAGGAGGCGCTCGGCGTTGCGCTGCTCAAGCGCGGGCGCCGCGGCGTGGAGTTGACCGCGGCGGGCGAGAGCCTGCTTGATCACGCCCGCCTCGTCATCCACCAGATCGACGCCATGCGCGGCGATCTCGCCGGCTTTGCCAGCGGTGTGCGGGCGAGCGTGCATTTCCTCGCCAACACCTCGGGCCTGTCGGAGCATCTGCCGAAGGCGCTCGCCGGCTTTCTGCGCGAGCATCGCGACGTCGCCATCGACATCGAGGAGCGCGAGAGCACCGACATTGCGGCTGCGATCACCGCGGGCGCCGCCGACCTCGGATTTGCCGCCGAGCACGCGCTGCCCGACCACATCGAGCGGTTCTCCTTCAGCGAGGATCGCCTGATGCTGGTGACGTCGCGGCGCGGCCCGTTCGCCGGGCGCCGCCAGATCGATTTCCAGGAGGCGGGGGCCTGCGACTTCGTCGGGCTGACCAGCGCCACCGCGCTGCAGATGCACATCTCGAAGCACGCGGCCCGGCTCGGCATGCGGCCGCATTTCCGCGCCCGCCTGCGCGACTTCGACGCGATCTGCCAGCTCGTCGCCGCCGATGTCGGCGTAGCCCTCGTGCCCGAAGCCGCCGCCCGCCGCTGCGCCAAACTGATGCCGCTCGCCATAGTTCGCCTGCGCGACGCCTTCGCCAATCGCCGCCTCGTGATCTGCGCGCGCAGCTTCAAGACACTGCCGCGACCGGCCAAGATGCTGGTGGAGCATTTAAGGGCCGCGGCGGTGTGACGGGGCGCTGCTCTGACGCTCCCCTGGAGCGCTCACTTGCATCTGCGCGCAATGGCGCCATCATTGGAGGCTCTCGGAGATTGTGCCGGCGTTGTCCCAGAGATCGCTGGAGCGCGACATTTTTGCCATCGACGGCCGATTCCAGCGACCGGTTCCCGTTGCGAGGTTGTGCCGAGTTTTGAGCGGTTTTCGGAAGCCGGCGGGCGTTCAGGCGAAGGATTCGCGCGTGGCCACAACTGGCAACATGGAGTACAACGCCTGCTAGTTTCAGGAATTGCCTCTGTCGCTGTTAAGCTTTAAATTTCCTGCAACTCGCCTTGTCGAAAACGGGCGCCGCCCGGCGCTCGCGAGAGCCGAATGTGGATTGCAACCGACGGGGCCCGCCTTACCGAACTTGAGGCCTGCCCTTATTAATGGCGAGACAAGTAATCCGGCCGTGAGCAAGACCGACAGCGCGAGAGACGATGCCGCCCGCGCAAGCTGCAGCGAAGAACCGGATGGAAACGAACGATGACCGACGACAAGACCAAATTGCTGAGATCGCTGACGATCGATCGCAGCGCTAACAAGGCGGAGCGATCGAGTAGCCGCCGGTTGCCAATCTCGGCGGCGATCGTCGCCTGCGTCGTCGCATTCGCCGCCTTTGCCGCTTTCGAATTTCGCAGACAATATCCGCCGAAGGAGACCGCATCGCAGATCGCATCCGCCCCGCAGTCCGAGACGCCACAGCCCGAACGAACTACAACGAATAACAAGGCGGCGGGCAGTCTGGCGGCCTCCGGCTATGTGGTGGCGCGCCGCAAGGCAACCGTTGCCGCCGAGATCACCGGAAAAGTGGTCGAGGTCTTCATCGACGAAGGCATGACGGTGAACGACGGTCAGATCGTCGCGCGCCTCGATAGCGTGCTTGCCGAAAAGGATTATGAGCTGGCCCGCTCGCGGGTCGAGACGGCAGATGCCGCGGTGGCCGCGATCACCGCGGATCTGGAGGATGCGACCCGGATCATGTCGCGGGTCCAAACACTGTCGCAAAAGAATTTCGCCACCGAGGCCGATCTGACCAAGGCACAGGCCCGGGTCGGCGTGCTCAGCGCGCAATTGCGCCAGGCCAAGTCGCAATTCGAGACCGCCACGATCGACGCCAAGCGCAGCGGCTCGATGCTTGACAAGCATCAAATTCGAGCGCCGTTCGCCGGCGTTGTCATCGACCGTAGCGCACAGCCGGGCGAGATGATTTCGCCGATGTCAGTCGGCGGCTATACCCGCACCGGTATCTGCACCATCGTCGACATGGATTCGATCGAAATCGAGGTCGACGTCAATGAAGCCTTCATCGGCCGGGTCGTCCCCGGTGGCGCCGTGAGCGCGATGCTGGATGCCTATCCGGACTGGACCATTCCGGCCTCGGTGATCGCGATCGTGCCGACGGCGAACCGCGAGAAGGCCACGGTGAAGGTCCGCATCCGCTTCGACAAGAAGGACCCGCGCATCCTGCCCGACATGGCGGTCAAAGTGAATTTCCTCGTGGAGGCCAAGGGAAAGGGCGCCGCTGAAGCCACCGCCGCGAACTAACCCCAAGCTGGATTCCTTGAGAAGGAGACGAGCGTGACAGCCGAGCATCCGATGATTCGCCTGACCGGCGTAGCTAAACGTTTCACCAAGGGAAAGGAGACGATCTCGATCTTCGATCATCTCGACCTCGGGATCCCCCGCGGCGACTTCATTGCCGTCATGGGGCCATCCGGTTCAGGCAAGACCACGCTGCTCAACCTGCTGGGCGGCATCGACCGCGCAGACGCCGGCGAGATCGCGGTTGCCGACCAGCGCATCGATGGGCTTTCCGAGGGCGAACTTGCCACCTGGCGCGCCGCCAATATCGGCTTCATCTTCCAGTTCTACAATCTGATGCCGATGCTGACTGCGGCGCAGAATGTCGAACTGCCACTGTTGCTCACCAGGTTGAACCGCAAAGAGCGCGCCGAGCGCGTTCACACCGCTCTTTCCGTGGTCGGCCTCGCCGATCGCACCAAGCACCGTCCGCGCGAAATGTCGGGCGGCCAGCAGCAGCGCGTGGCGATTGCGCGCGCCATTGTCTCCGATCCGAACCTCTTGCTATGCGACGAACCGACCGGCGATCTCGACCGGCAGTCCGCCGACGAGATCCTTTCGATCCTGCAACTGCTCAATGGCGAACTCGGCAAGACCATCGTGATGGTGACGCACGATCCTGCCGCGGCAAACTATGCCAAGCGCGTCCTGCATCTCGACAAGGGCCGTTTCGTCGAACGGGAGCTGGCCGCGTGAACGATTTCGACCTGGTCCGGAAAAACCTGTTTCGCCGCAAATTGCGCGCCAGCCTGATGATCGTGTCGATCCTGATCGCCTTCATGATCTTCGGTGTGCTCGCCGGATTTTACCGCGCCTTTACCGCCGGCGAGGATCGCGCCGCGGCGGACCGGATGATTACCGTCAACAAGATCAACTTCACCCAGCCGATGCCGATCGCCTACTTCAATCGCGTCCGTGCGGTAGAGGGCGTGCGGCAGGTGACCTTCGCCAACTGGTTCGGCGGCTATTATCAGGACCCGAAGAACTTCATCATGGCGCTCGCGATCGAGCCGAATACCTACTTCGACGTCTACCGCAGCGAATTCGAGGTTCCACCCGAACAGCTTCAGGCCTTCATGCGGGACCGCGGTAGCGCGGTGGTCGGCGAAAAGCTGGCGCAGAAGTGGGGTTGGAAGATCGGCGATCGCATTCCACTTAACAGCAACATCTTCAGCCAGAAGAGCGGCGGCCACACCTGGGATCTCGCCATTGCCGGCATCGTCAAGGGCAAGGCCGAGCACATCGACACTAACTTCCTCCTGTTCCAGTACGCCTATTTCGATGAGACCCGCAGTTTCGGCAAGGACACCATCGGCTGGATGATCCTTCAGACCACCTCGCCCGAAAACAACGATCGGGTGGCTAAGGCAATCGACGCGATGTTCGCCAATTCCACCGCCGAGACCTCGACCGATACCGAAAAGGCGTTCGGCAAGGCTTTCGCGGCCCAGTTCGGCAACATCGCGCTGATCGTGTTGCTGGTGGTCGGCGCCGCCTTCGTCACCATCCTAATGATCGTCGGCAACACGATGGCGCTGTCGATCCGGGAGCGCACGCGCGAGATCGGCGTACTGAAGACCCTCGGCTTTTCTGGCCCGCGCATCCTCGCGATGGTGCTCGGCGAGTCCGTGCTGCTGGCGCTGCTCGGCGGCATTCCCGGACTGGCGATTGCGGGGCTTATTGCGATGGCGCTCCGCAACAGCCTCGCCAACGTCGCGCCCGCTTTTTCGGTATCGCCAACGATCGCGCTGCAAGGATTGGCACTGATGATCGCGCTTGGACTGATCACCGGAATCATTCCGGCGCTCAACGCCATGCGGCTCAAGATTGCAACCGCGCTCGGACGGGGGTAGGTATGCGTTCGCTTTGGCTTCAAGTCGCGGCGGTTACCGCCATCAATCTCAAGAGCATTGGACAGCGGCGCTGGCTCTCCCTCTCGACCGTGATCGCGATCGCCCTGGTGGTGATCGTGCTGCTCGCGTTCCTGGCGATGGCCAACGGCTTCCAGCGCACCATCGCGGGGTCCGGGGCCGACGACATCGCCATCGTGCTGCGGGCCGGCTCGCAGGCCGAGATCAACAGCACGGTGAGCCGCGACCAGGTGCGGCTGATCGAGGACGGTCCCGGCATCGCCCGCGGTAGCGACGGCAAGCCCCTGATATCGCCGGAACTCTATCTCGTGGTCGACGGCATCAAGCGTTCGACCAAGACCAAGGCGAACCTTCCGCTGCGCGGAATCGGTGAACAGGGGACGACCTTACGCAAGGACATTGCCATCACCGCAGGCCGCATGTTCAACCGAGGCAGCAATGAGGTCGTGGTCGGCAAGGCATTGTTGCGCGAGTTCGAGGGATTCGACGTCGGCTCCACCGTGTCGTTCGGCGCCTCGCGCTGGAACGTCGTCGGCGTGTTCGAGGCCGGGGGCAGCGTGTTCGAATCCGAGATATGGGCCGACCTTAATGTGGTGCAGAGCCTGTTCAACCGGAACAACGTCGTGCAAACCGTGCGCGCGCGCCTCACCGGGCCGGCCGCACTCAACGAGCTCAAGAGCTACAGCGACAACGAACCGCGGCTGAAGCTCGATGTCAAATCCGAAGCAGCCTACTTCGCCGAGCAGGCCTCCCAGACCTCCGACCTGATTCAGAAGCTCGGCTGGCCGCTGGCGATCGCGATGGCCCTGGGCGCGGTCGCCGGCGCGCTTAACACGATGTATTCGTCGGTCGCAGCCCGCGCGACAGAGATCGCAACGCTGCGCGCTATCGGCTTCGGCGGCTTCCCCGCCTTTGTCGGCACGCTCGCCGAGTCGCTTTTGCTCGCCGTTATCGGCGGCCTGCTGGGCGCCGCCGCGACCTATCTGATTTTTGACGGCGTCACGGCGTCTACCCTTGGCGGCAACTTTACGCAGGTGGTGTTCGACTTCAAGCTTAGTCCCTGGCTGATCGCCGAGGGCGTCGCGCTTGCACTGATCGTGGGCCTGATCGGTGGATTGTTTCCGGCTGTCCGGGCCGCTCGATTGCCGATCGTCGAAGGCTTATACGCGCGCTGAGCTGGCCCTCATCGCTCGCGCCCGCAGTGAAGAGCTTTCGCGACTTCACGTGGCGCCTTGCGCGTGGCCTTTGCGACCGCGTTCTGGGCGGATGCGAGCGCCGGAAACAGAAACGGGATCGCGAGGAGGCGCTTGCGCCAGTTTTTCATCAAGCCCCTCGCATCGCTTATCCGCCCAGCAGTTTCATTGCTTCTTCGTGGACCCGCGCGTCACCGGCGGCGATGATGCGGCCGCCGCCCTGGGCCGGCTTGCCCTCCCAGGTGGTGACGACGCCGCCGGCGCCGGTCACGATCGGGATCAGCGCTGCGATGTCATACGGCTTCAGCTCGGTCTCGACCACGAGATCGACGTGGCCGGCGGCCAGCATGCAATAGGAGTAGCAATCGCCGCCATAGCGCGACAGCCGCGCGCCCTGCTCGATGCGGCCGAAGATGGCGCGATCGTGCTCGTTCATCAGCAGCGGGCTGGTGGTGTAGGTCGTGGCCTCGCTGAGCGAGGCACAGCGGCGGACCTGGAGCCGGCGCTCGCCGGAGGGACCTTTATAATGGGCCGAGCCGTTGTCGCCGGAAAAGCGCTCGCCGATGAAGGGCTGGTGCATCATGCCGTACACCGGCGCCCCCTTGTGCAGGAGCGCGATCAGCGTGCCCCAGATCGGGAAGCCGCCGATGAAGGACTTGGTGCCATCGATGGGATCGAGCACCCAGACATACTCCGAATCCTCGCGCTCGCTGCCGAATTCCTCGCCGACGATGCCGTGCTGGGGGAAGTTGGCCTTGATCAGCCGCCGCATCACCGCTTCAGCGGCACGGTCGGCCTCCGTCACGGGATCGAAATCCTTGGTTTTGCTCTTGTCGTCGATCGACAGCGAGGTGCGGAAGAACGGCAGGATGGTTTCGCCGGACGCAGTGGCGAGCCGTCCGATGAAGGCGGAGAAGTCGATCACCGTCACGGCGTCTCCTCAAAGCGAAAGTCGGGTGAAGCTTCGCATCTGCCTACCTCAATTCGCCTGTGACGGGCAGCGCTGTCTTGATTTGCTCCCTGGTATTTTGGATGCCACACCATGTTGCCTCAGCGAGCCATGGCTTGGCCAAATATCGATCATTAAGTTGAATGCTTAGTTCCGGGCTTGCCTCATTCGTATGCAAATGACAATCAACCCATTGAATTTCCTTATCAAAGGAACTGAATCTGGGTTTCTCTGGAAGCAACCGAGCCATGTGTGTTTTGCATGGGAAACGGCTCAAAAGCCCTTGCACTTTGTGCGGCGCGGCCGCATATTGTTGCGGTGCGGTAGCGCTCTGCGTTACCGCTGCCCTCCTTGGGCGTTTCCTCCCTAGACTTGGGCCGCTTGTTCATAACAAGCGGCCCTTTTTTCTTGGGGCCTTCGTCTTCACTTCAAGCGCGCGAAAACGCAAAGCGAAGATTCCGCGCTCGATCCGCTTGGGCTTGCTGCTGTGTCCGGTCGCGATGTGATCGCGCGGCGAAGCTTGCGCCTATTCGGCCGCGGCCTGGAACGGGCCGAGATCGCCAAACGGGATCGTCGTCGCCAGCACGTCGGCAAGCACCGCGAAATCGGACGCGACCTGAGCGAAGCGCGGGCTGCGCTCGCGCCGCCGCTCGTCCATGTAGATCGCACGGTTCAGCTCGAGCTGGACGGCATGCAGGCCGCTGGCCGGATTGCCGTAGTGCTCGGTAATGAAGCCGCCGGCGTAGGGCTTGTTGCGGCCGATCGAATAGCCGAGCCCGCTCATGGTTTCCTCGACCCGGTCCGGCAACAGCGGCGTGCAGCTCGTGCCATAGCGGTCGCCGATCACGATATCGGGCCGGCGCGGCTCGTCACGGGAGACGCCGACCGAGGGCATCGAGTGGCAGTCGACCAGCACCACGGTGCCGAACATCTGGTGCACCTTGTTGATCAGACGGCGCAGCGCGCGGTGGTAGGGCTTGTAGAGCGTCTCGATCCGCGCCAGCGCATCGTCGACCATGATGCGCTCGCGATAGATCTCCTGGCCGTCGCCGACCACGCGCGGGATGGTGCCGAGCCCGCCCGCCACCCGCATCGAGCGGGTATTGGCGAAGCTCGGCAGGCGGCCCGAGAACATCCGTGGGTCGAGCTCATAGGGCTCGCGATTGACGTCGACATAGGAGCGGGGAAAGTTGACCCGCACGGTCGGAAAGCCGCGGTCGCTGAGATGGCCGATCAGCTCGTCCATGAAGGAATCTTCCGACCGCCGCAGCGTCGGCAGGTCGATCCGCGAGGTCGTGAGGAATTCGTCCGGGTAGCTCGAGCCGGAATGGGGCGAGTTGAAGATGACCGGCGCGCGCCATTGCGCGGGCTCCACGATCTCGAAGGCTGGCGACGCTTCGCCGTCAAACCGGGTCATCTTCTCAGGCTTCGTCCCTTCGCGCCGCAAGATCCGGAAAGATCCGGCAAGATCCGGATCGAATCGATTCGGCCGGTCGAGCGGCTCTTATGTGTCCTCATTGTCCGGAATCGCAACCGCTCTGCCAAGCGAAAAGATGCGATCGGCACTGGAACGTATCTTAACCCTGCGGGGATGGAGGAGGGTGTCTCCGAGCCGCTCGATTGCTTCCGGCCGCATTCGGGTTCACAAGGGGCGCTCGCACAGCTCGCCAAGGGTTTCGCTGAGGTTAAAGATTTTCACCCGAAATTTACCCTCTGTCGGGCTTAGTGACCGCTGCTGATGCCTTGGGGATTCAACGTTCCTGCCATGCCAAAAATCCTGCTCGCCGAAGACGACAACGACATGCGCCGTTTCCTGGTCAAGGCGCTGGAAAACGCCGGTTTTCAGGTCTCGTCCCATGACAATGGCATGGCCGCCTATCAGCGGTTGCGGGAAGAGCCGTTCGAGATGCTCCTGACCGACATCGTGATGCCGGAGATGGACGGCATCGAGCTCGCCCGCCGGGCCTCGGAACTCGATCCCGACATCAAGATCATGTTCATCACCGGCTTTGCCGCGGTGGCGCTGAACTCGGATTCGGACGCCCCCAAGAACGCCAAGGTGCTGTCCAAACCCGTGCACCTGCGCGAATTGGTGAGCGAAGTGAACAAGATGCTGGCCGCCTAAATCCGCCTGTTCCGTCCTTGCGCCGGCTCTCCTGAGCCGTTATAGGGACCCCACCCGATCTAGACGATTTCTAGGGCACGTAGCTCAGCGGGAGAGCACTACCTTGACATGGTAGGGGTCACAGGTTCGATCCCTGTCGTGCCCACCACGCTTCGCCTTCGGCTTCGCGTGGCGCAGCCAAGACCATCGGGCGAAGCGTGTCCGGCGTAGCTCGTAGAGCGTAGACGGACTGGCGCGTCTTGCTCACTGGAACAGCCCGATGCCGTCCGGCATTGGTTCGCCATGCCGAAAACCTTCAAGAGCGGCGATCACGTCAGCTGGAATTCCGAGGCCGGCCGGGTGCGCGGCCATATCCTGCGCGTGCACACCAAAGACGTCGAGTACAAGGGCTACGTCCACCATGCCAGCCCGGACGATCCGCAATACGAGATCAAAAGCGACAAGACCGATCACGTCGCCTTGCATAAGGGCCGTACGCTGCGCTTGCTGCGGAACTGACGGGCCGCGGGCAATCTGACAGATGGGGCGTCTCATGGCTCATCCATTCTTCACGATCGGCCACGCCACACGTCCGATCGGTGAATTCATTGCACTGTTGCAGGGCGCCTCCGTTACGTTTGTCGCCGACATTCGCGCGGTGCCCCGCTCGCGCACCAATCCCCAATACAACCGCGAGACCCTGCCGCAAACACTTGCGGCCGTTTCGATCGGCTATGAGCATATCGCCTCGCTCGGCGGCCTGCGCAGCCGCAAGCGCGAGGTGTCACGCGAGACCAACGCATTCTGGCAGAACGACAGCTTTCACAACTACGCCGACCACGCCATGGGCGAGAGCTTTCGCGAGGGGCTCGCGCATCTGCGCGAACTCGGGCAGGCGCAGCGATGCGCCATCATGTGCGCCGAGACGCTATGGTGGCGATGCCACCGGCGTATCATCACCGATTACCTGCTCGCCGCCGGCGAGAGCGTGTTTCACATTATGGGACCCGGGAAAATCGAGCAGGCCGCGATGAATGCGGCGGCGCAGATCCAGGCTGACGGCCGTTTGAGCTATCCGGCGGAAGGTTAGCCACTCGCACTCGGCGGGCTCATGCTTGTCGTAGGTCCGTAGCCCGGTTGGAGCGCAGCGAAATCCGGGATCTGTCCCGCGGGTCTTTCCCGGATTGCGCTGTGCTCCTTCCGGGCTACAATCACATCCCAGACGCGAGGCCGCTCATGGGTGTTTCCGTCCTCGAACAGGCCAGAATCCAGGCGCAAGTTCTGGTGCCCTTGGTCAAGGCGCTCCAGGCCGAACTCGGCGAGGCGCGCGCGAACGCGCTGGTACGAAAGGCGCTCGGCGATCTTTATCGCGGTTTCGGCGAGGAATTCTGGAAGGCGAAGAACGAGGCCAATCTCGGCAAGGCCGTTTCGTCCGCCTTCAAGACCTATGCCCGCGACGACGCGCTCGCCTATGACGTGATCGAGCAATCCCATGACGCCTTCGACTTCAACGTCACGCGATGCGCCTACGCCGAATTCTACAAGGCCCTCGGCGAGCCCGAGCTCGGCTTTCTCCTGGTCTGCACCGCGGACTTTGCGACGGCGGATGGGTTCGGTCCCGACGTCGAACTCACACGGACGCAGACCATCATGCAAGGCGCCGATCATTGCGATTTCCGCTACCGGCGCAATCCGGGCGCGGCGCAATGAAGGGGGCGGGCGATGCGGGCAATCTCTCTTGCGTCGGCGATTTCGGCGCTGATCGCCTTGCCAGCTCACGCAACGATGATTGACTGGCCGGCCGAAGTCGCGCACTGCCGCGCGCTCCGCGAAAACATCGCGCCCCTGCTCCAGGCCGGCCAAGGAATATCCGCGGTCGGGCGCTCCAGCGTCGCAGCCCGCCGCTGCGTCTGGATCGAGCGCAGGGCATCGCGCAAGAAAATTCCAGGCGCGGAGCCGCGATAGGCCGGCGGACTGCCGCGCAATCAACCGCACGCTCCATCATTGCGAGCGCAGCGAAGCAATCCAGACTGTTGTCGCGGAAAGATTCTGGATTGCTTCGCTGCGCTCGCAATCACGATGTGGCGGATGTTGCGCACACGATCTCTCCGCCGTCGCCAGGACGACGTCGGTGTTCGAGGCGTTAGGCGTAGTTAGCTCACCAGATACTTCGTCACCGCCGCCTCGTCCCACGCAATCCCGTTGCCGGGCTCCTCGCTCGGCAGCGCGAACCCGTCCTCGATGGTCAGGCGCGTCGCCAGCACCGCGTCGGCCCAGTCGACGTATTCCAGCCAATGCGCGGTCGGCGTTACGCACAGCAGATGCGCGCTGACTTCCGAGAACAGATGCGTCGACATCTCGACGCCGGCGGCATGTGCCAGTGAGGCCGCGCGCAGCCAGCCGGTGACGCCGCCGATGCGCTGCACGTCGGGCATCACGAAGTCACAGGCTTCCGCTGACAGCGCGGACTGCATCGAAAAGGCGCTGTCAAAGTTCTCGCCGATCTGGACTGGCGTGCGCAGCGCGTCCGCGATGCGAGCGCAGCCGGCATAGTCGTCGTGGCGGATCGGCTCCTCGATCCAGGTCAGGCCTTCGTCGTCGAGCATCTCGCCGCGGCGGATCGCCTCGGTCACCGTCAGCGCCTGATTGTAGTCGCACATCAGCGTGACCTGGTCGCCGACGGCCTTTCGCACCGCGCGCACGACCGCGAGATCCTCCCGCGCATCGGGCCGGCCGACGCGGATCTTTGCGGCGTGGAAGCCTTCGGCCAGCAGCTTGTGCGCTTCGTCGACGGCAGCGCTTGCCGGCATGATGCCGAGCCCTTTCGAATTGTAGGCCTTGACCGGCTTCGGTGCGCCGCCGAGCAGGCGCGCCAGCGGCAGGCCTTTGCTGCGCGCCAGCGCATCCCACGCCGCCACGTCGATGCCGGATTGCGCCAGCCGCTGCAGGCCGGCCAGCCCAAGCAGCGTGAAGCGCTGGGTCAGTTTGCGTTCGAGCTCGAACGGCAGCAGCTCGTCGCCGGCAAGCAGCTCCGACATTTCCGTGACCATCGCCGTCAGCGGCTTCAGGGCCGAGGGCGTGATCGAGAACAGATAGGCATGCCCTCGCACGCCCTGGTCGGTCTCGCAATCGATCAGCACCAGCGGCGCCTTGGCGACCGCGCCGGTCGAGGTCTTGAGCGGCAGGTTCATCGGCACGATCACGGGGCGCGCATGGAAGCGCTTGATGCGGATGGTCTCGGTCATGTGGAGGATCTCCCGGCGGAGCGAATGCAGATCGCTGCCGATCTTAAACGATCGCGATGAAACGAAAAGGCGCCGCCGATCTCAATTCGGTCATATCAAGTGTGCGCAGCGCGGGTACGCTCGCTGCTGGAAAGCGCGCTGGCCTCGCTGAAGCCGGCGTGAGGGCACGCAGACTTGCGCTCTTTCCGATTGAGAGTGTGCCGTGTGGCACCTCCTCCCCGACAAGGGGAAATCGCATGCGAGCATTCACAAGAGGTCGTCATGCCCGGGCTTGTCCCGGGCATCCACGTTCTTCGTGCCGCGTGGCAAGACGTGGATGGCCGGGTCAAGCCCGGCCACGACGCTGTGGAAACTTCTGCGTTCAAACTTCCAGGTCATATACGGTCACCCCCTTGTGGGGAGGGCTGGGGAGGGGTAGCCCGGCCAAAGGTGCGCGTATGACCGTCGTATCGCCCGCAACGGGATGCGTCTCATCGTGCCGCGCCTTCCGTAAAGGCGGTCTCGATCACCTCGCCGAACGGCTGCCAGGACCGGCCGTCGAACTGGACGAGCCGCATCTGCCTGATCGGGAGATAGCTGTTCGGCGTGGTGTTCATCTTGATGTTGGGCAACGCAACGGAGGGCTGATAACCCTTAAGCGAAGCCGCCTGACGCATGATGTTCTCGCGCGATAGATCGTCGCCGCATTGCTTCAGCACCTGCGTCAGCGATTCGGCGGCGGCGTAGCCATAGAGCGCGGCGCTGTTGTTCGTACTCTCGACGTGATGATACTTGTCCATGAAGGCGAACCAGTCCTTCATGGCAGGATCGTCTTTCCATGCGGGATCGCTCGGATCCTTCAAAAAGGCCGCCGAGATCACACCGGCCGAATTCTCCAGGCCTGCGGGCGCCATCGCATTGGCGATCGAGGCGGAGGCGTCGCTCACAATGAAGACTGGACGCCATTTGAGTGACGCCGCCAGCCTGATCACCTTGGACGCCGTCGAGGGCACGCCGAGAAAGACGAAAATATCGGCGCCTGAACGCTTGAGGATCGAGACGTGCCCTTCGAGATGCTCATCGGCAATGTCAAAGGCGATGTCGACGAGGACGAGACGGTTCAGGTCGCCAAGGCCTTCCTGGATGCCCCTGTAGAGCATGCGGCCGAACTGGTCGTTCTGCCAGAGCACCACGATCTTCTTCCGCGGATAATATGCCTGGATGTAGTTGGCGTAGATGCGCCCCTCCGACCGGAACGATGGCTGCCAGCCCATGGTCCAGGGAAACGCCTTGGCCTGGCTCAACTCCTCGTCGCCGGAGGCGACGAAAAGCTGCGGGATTTTCTTTTCGTTCAGATACCAGCGCGTGGCGAGATTGCCGGGCGTGCCGAACGATCCGAACATCAAATGCACGTCGTCCTGCTCGACCAGATTTCGGGTCAGCTCCAGCGCCGTCGTCGGGTCGGAATTGTCGTCGCGCGAGATGAAACGGACCTTGCGGCCGTTGATGCCGCCCCGATCGTTGATCATGTCGAAATAGGCGGCCTCCGCCTGGCCGATCGCGCCGAATTCCGAAAGCGGTCCCGAATACGGCACGACATTGCCGATGCGGATTTCGCTGTCGGTCGCGGATTGTTCTGCGTGTTGCTGGGACATCGCCCCCAGCGCCGCGAACGCGAAGATCAGAACGAACAGCAGTCTGCCGGTGACGCGCATGCTCGACACCTTGACGTTGGTCCCCGGAGAGGTCGGCTCGATCTGCCCCAGGGTGAGTTGATCTACGTCAAGCGTTTGTCAAAGCTGTGGCTGGGCGGCCGGATTCAACCCTTGCGTCCTCTTGAGGCGAAACGGCAGTCGTGCTGACTCGCTCACTCAAGCCTGCGCGAGGCAGATAAAGCTTGAGCTGATTGAGCCCCCGTTGTTGCCACGAGGAAGGTCTGCCCCCTCTCCCGCTTCCGGGGAGGGCAATCGCATATCACGTGAGAACTTGGGGCGACCAAGCTTCCCCAGCGTCATGGCCGGGCTTGTCCCGGCCATCCACGCCTTGCTCCGAAGCACAAAGAACGTGGATGCCCGGGACGAGCCCGGGCATGACGACCTCTTGTGAATGTCCATGTGCGATTGCCCTGCGCTTGCGGGGGAGGCTGGGGTGGGGGGCCTCCGCAATGGAACAGTCCCTGGGTGGAGAGAACCCTCACCCGGCGCTTCGCGCCGACCTCTCCCGCAAGCGGGAGAGGTTGAGGCCTGGGCTCTATCTGTTTAACCCCACTAACGTCACGTCGCCGCTACGGCAGCCCGCGCGCCTCGAGCTGGTGCACCAGCAGCAGTGTCGGTTCGGCGAGGCTGTCGCCGGAGCCATCCAAACCAAACGCGGCGGCGATGCCGTCGCGGCTGCGCAGGATCGTGCTGCGCGGGCAGTGGCCGGCGCCGCACAGCGTCTTCTTCAGGGTCTCGCCCTGCGCCACGAGGTTTGCGGGATCGCCCGCGGCCCAAGCCAGCACGATCGGCGCGTCGACGTTGAGGATGCCGGGAAAGACCGACCGCTTGTCATACTGGCTGGCATCCGTGCCAAAATAGGCCTTCTCGCTGTCGCTGGCGTTCTTGCCGACCCGGTAGATTCCGGACACCAGCACGACCGCGGCGACATCGGCGTGGTCGGCCTGGAGCTCGGGATGCGCCAGCAGGCTCGCGACATGGAAGGCCCCGGCGCCATAGCCGACCGCGACGATCTCGCGGGCGTCGCCGTTGAACAGGTCGATATTGCCGTGGACCCAGGACAGCGCCGCCCCAACGTCGGTCGCACCCATCGGCCAGGTCGCCGCAGGGGCCTGCCGATAGTTCACGCGCACCCCGATCATGTCGTTGCGCGCGGCAAAGCACATCGCGGCGTCCTGGATGTCGCGGGACAGCTCCGGCGCGGTCCGGTCCCCGGTGAAGGTGTCGCCGGCCACGAACAGCAGCACCGGCCGCGGCGTCTGCGCCTTGGTCGTGCTGGCGGCAACATCGAGCACATTGGCCTCGCTCTCGCCGTAGCGCAGGCCGCGCGAGAAGGTGACCTGGTCGCACAGCCGCGCGGTGCCGCCGGCGATCGTATCGGAGTCGGTGAGGCCCACACGGACGATATCGGAGGGCGCCGTCAGCGGCGCCGGCATGGGGCCGTGCGCGGACGCCGCTGTCGCAGTCAGAATCAGGAAAAATGCGAGATAATGCTTCATGTTGATGCCGGCCTTGCGTGCCCGATATGGGCTCGCTCGTTTGGCCTGTCTTTTCAATTCGCCTTATTAGTTGGTTCGTCTTGCGGCTATTTCGCGGCACCGTTGGCTCGCCCGCCAAGACCGGCTCAATTCCCCGGCTGGAACGTGCAATCCGCCCCGTTGCCGTCCTTCCGGCGGATGGCGTTGGGGTCGATCGTGCAGCTCAGCATCGTCAGGCTCTCAAAATTCGATCCCGCCGCGCCGTCGGGCGGAATGCCGGCGAGCGCCTCGGTCGCGAAGATCTCGTTGGCCGTGGAGCCGTTCACGGTTTTGACCTTCTTGCCGAAGGTGATCTCGCAGTTGCGCAAGGTGATGTCGACATTGCCGGTGCGGCAGACGATCCTGTCCGCGGTGAGCACGATCGTCTTCTTGTGGGGAACGTCGCTGTTGGCGGCGAACAGCATCGCCACCGCCCTCTTCTCGGCGCCCGACAGGTCAGGCGACAGCGGCGCGATCACGCCCGCGAGCGCCAGCGCCGTGGCGCCCGAGATTTTTCCGGGTGTGGCGCCGGAGGCAGCCGCCAGATGATGTGCGTTGGTGAGGACGAGCGCGCAGGTGAGGATCAATCGGCCGGCTCTCATGCTTGCCTCCCTGGACCTGCAGTTTTGGCTTCCCTCCTGCGGCGGGATGCGTGGAACCAGTCTAGCATGCAACGCGAAATGGAAGGCAAGTTCGCCGGGCCCTGCGCTTTTGCGCGGCGCGGCTGTTTTGGCCCGAGGTGTCAAACGGTTACGCAGCACGGCCGAGCTTTCCGCCGGCCAGGCCGTTCTACTGTGCATGGGGTTGTTTTCGCGCTTTTTGTTTGGGCCGACCTCTCACGCCGGCTTCATCGTCCGGAAGGCCTCGCATTTCCGTGATGGAACCTAACGGCGGCTGGTGCGACTTACATATGACGCGGGGAGAGACGTGCGAGGCTGTCATGGCAGAGCATTGGAAGCATACCGCCGATCCAGCCGAGATCATGCGGGCAAATGGTCACCCTGAACTGGAGTATGCCGCGGGCTGGACCATCGCTGGCCTGGTCACCATCGGCACCATCCTCGCCGCCTGGGTGTTTGCGATCTAGGCTAGTGGGAATCGGAGCTCGAACGCCGCGCCCTCGTCGGTCGGCGTGAGCCTGATCGAGCCGCCATGTCGCTGGCCCCGGTCGATTCGGATCGTGCGCCTTGCACTCGAAGCGAATCGTCAATCAGCACTAGCCCTTCGCAAACTGGCGATAGTCCGGCTCACGGTGAAACCAGAATTCGTAACCGGACACGCCCTTCTGCATGGCAACGTCGTGGATCGGCTGGTTGAGCGGAATGACCGGAACGTCCCGCATGCACAAGGCGATGAAATCCTTCACAGCCTTTTCGTACTCCGTTGCATCCGTAGTGAAGCGCGCCTTGTCGATCAGCGCGTCCATGGCTTTGTTCTGGTAGGAGGAGATGTTGAAGATCGAGTTGTTGCCATGAAAATTCCAGTAGAAATAGTACTCGGGATAGTCGAGCCAGCCGCTGAAGCGGTTGAGCGCGAGCGGCAGCTCCTTCTTGTTGAGCGTCGTACGCCAGTTCGCGCCGGGAATTTTCTCGATCGACGCCTTGATGCCGATCTTGGCGAGACTTTCCTGGATCAGGATCGCGGTCGGCTCGCCGACGGTCGCTGTACCCGTGTCGAGCGACAAGGTCGTCTCCAGGCCGGACTCGAATCCTGCCTCCTTCATCAACGCCTTGGCCTTGTCGAGATCTGTGACGTAGGGAAACGGCTGCGGCCACACCGGCTTTGAGACATCCGTAGATCCGCCGTACATCGGAACGGCGCGCGCGAAGAACGCGCTGGCCTGGATCTGCTCGTAAGGCATCGCCCAGGCGATGGCCTGGCGCAGCTTGATATTGTCGAACGGCGGCTTTGCAGTGTTGAGGGCGACGTACCAGAGCGCATTGGGAATCGGCACGCCCGATACCTTGACCTTTCCCTCCTTGATGATCTGCTCGAAATCCCGCGGCGCAAACCCGCTGGAGAGATCGGCGTCACCGCGCTCGAGCATCGCGCGGCGGGTGCCCGCAGACGGGACATCGCGCGCGATCACCCGCTTGATCTTCGGTAGTGGTCCGCTTTTCCAGTCGTCGAACCGCGTCAGCACGGTCTCGCTGCCCGGCTTCCAGCTTTCGATCCTGTAAGCTCCGCCGCCGGCTTCGTTGTTCTTGAGCCACGCCAGCGCCCAAGGGTCTTCCGGCGTCGCGTTCTTCCTGGCGAGTTCGGAGTTGATGACGAAGGGCACGACGACCGCCACGTTGAACAGCAGCATCTTGTCCTTGCGCACATAGTCGATGCGAAAGGTGTGGTCGTCGACGACCACGAACTGCTCGGGCTTCTCGAGTGATCCCGCCGACATCTGGAAGGTCGGAAAGCCGCCGACCTTCACGGCGCGGTCGAACGACCATTTGACGTCCTTCGCCGTCACCGGGCTTCCGTCGTGGAATTTCGCGTCCTTGCGCAGCTTGAAAGTGCAGGACATGCCGTCAGCGGCGACTTCCCAGCTCTCAGCCAGTTCAGGCGCGAGTATCGCGCGATCGTATGAGGGCGTGCCGTCGGACAGCGTTTTGGAAGCGTAGGTCAGCAGGCGATCGTAGCAGTTCCAGGACAGGCCGTTCACGGTCTGGTTGGAGCCGACGCCCTGCATGTCGAGCGAGTTTGGTCCGAGCTCCTGCACCACCAGCAGCGTCTCGCTGCGCCCCTGCGCCCGGGCGGGGGGACCGACCGCCGTCATTCCGGCGATACCCAGACCGCCGAACACGACGCTGCGGCGACTGATATCGAAAGGTGGTGTGCTCATAGGTGCCTCCTGCCGAAAGTTATTCGACATCGAGAGGCAAGGCGTGTGCCAGCGGCACAGGCTTTGGAGTCGAACCCTTGGCAGAACACGAGGCGGATTGCAGGCCGTCTGCGGGTCAGGGCGTGACCGCGCCGCGGACCACGGCACGCGGTGCCGTCAGCTCTTTCCACGTGGAGTTGGCGACATGCACCGGCGAGAACGCGGGGCGCTCGATGTAGCGGCCGTCGCCGGCCTCGGCGCGCAACTCGCCGTTCTTCCACACGATGCGGCCGCGCGAGATTGTCGCGGCCGGCCCGCCCGTGCAGGAAAAGCCCTCGAACACGTTGTAATCGATCCGGCTCGCCTGCCGCTTCGCGCTGATGGTCTTTGTCGCCTTGGGATCCCACACCACGACATCGGCATCCGAGCCCACCGCGATTGCACCCTTGCGCGGATAGATGTTGAGTATGCGGGCGATGTTCGCCGAGGTCACCGCGACGAACTCTTCCTTTGTCAACCGCCCGGTGGCGACGCCTGCGGTCCACAGCAGCGCCAAGCGATCTTCCAGGCCGCCGGTGCCGTTCGGGATCTTTCTGAAGTCGCCGAGCCCGAACCGCTTCTGCTCGGTGGTGAACGCGCAATGGTCGGTTGCGACCACCTGGAGCGAGCCGGATTGCAGGCCGGCCCACAGGCTGTCCTGATGCGATTTGTCGCGGAACGGCGGCGACATCACCCGCTGCGCGGAGTGATCCCAATCCCTGTTCTCGTATTCGCGGGCATCGAGCAGCAGATGCTGGATCAGCGGCTCGCCATAGACACGCTTGCCGGCGGCGCGCGCCCGCGCGATCGCCTCATGGGCTTCGCGGCAGCTGGTGTGCACGATGTAGACCGGCGTACCCGTCATGTCCGCGATCATGATGGCGCGGTTGGTGGCTTCACCCTCGACCTCCGGTGGACGCGAATAGGCGTGTCCCTCGGGGCCGGTGACGCCGCGCGCGATCAGCGCCTCCTGCATCAAGGCGACAACGTCGCCGTTTTCCGCATGCACCACCGGCATCGCACCAAGATGAGCGCAGCGCGCGAACGAGTTATAGAGCTCGTCATCGTTCACCATCAACGCGCCCTTGTAGGCCATGAAGTGCTTGAAGGTGTTGATGCCGTAGGTTTTGACCACGATCTCCATCTCGTCATAGATCTGCTTCGACCACGACGTCACCGCCATGTGGAAGCCGTAGTCGGAGGCCGCCTTCTCGGATTTGTGCCGCCATTCCTGATAGGCCGCGAGCATCGACTGGCCCGGATCGGGCAAGCAGAAATCCACCACCATGGTGGTGCCGCCGCTCAGCGCCGCCTTTGTCCCCGACTCGAAATTGTCGGCGGTGACCGTCCCCATGAACGGCATTTCGAGATGCGTATGCGGATCGATCCCGCCGGGGATGATGTAGGTGCCGCCGGCATCGATGATCTCCGTGCCCGTGGGCGCCTCGATCGATGCGCCGACCGCGACGATGCTATCGCCGTCGATCAGCACGTCGGCGCGGCGCGAATGATCATGATTGACGACAGTGCCGCCGCGGATGAGGAGAGGCATGAGGGGACTCCGGGGAGTAGGATGTTAGAAGCTAGGCGCCGGACGCACGTTACAACAGGCGAAAATTTAGTCAGCGTCTGAGGTGTTCGTGAGCGTGCGGAGCTGGCGGCGCAACCCGTGTTGCAGATGCGAAGGCGCATCCAAGGCCAGATCAATATCTCGCCGCGCGCCGACAAGCCACGCGGCCGCCGCCGCTACCGGCCGATCTACGAACGCGCCGAGGCACTCGTCCTGCCGCTCGGCATTCATTTGAGCGGCTATGACATGCGCATCGGCCAGTCCTGGTTCGATCCGAAACGGGTCAAGATCCGCTCTTACCTAGTCGCGGTCGAGCGAGGCGAGGAACTAGGGCAAGGCCTATATGTCGCCGCGACTCTTCCGGTGCATGTCGAGGGACAGCTACGCGATTGTCGAGGTCTGAACACGCGTTTCGGATTGTGATTTCGACGCAGGTGCGATAAGGCTCGCCCCCATTCATGGCGGAGATCAGCTTTGTCCAAACAATCCCTGCGAGAGGAGGCCGAGCGCCTGATCCGCGAATCGATGGAAAAGAAGACCGTCGTCGTCAAGCAGGGCGATACCCGCATCGAGGCGGTCTGCGGCAAGTGCGGCGCGCCGAACCGGGTGCAGGCGCCGAAGGGCCAGACTCGCGTCAAGTTCGCCTGCAAGCAATGCGCGCACCAGCAGGAAACGCTGTAAGGCACGGCGTCTAGCTCCCTTTCACGAACTTCGCGAACGCCTCCGCATAATCCGGGTGCCAGCGCGACAGCGGCGGACGGTTCTCGATGATGTCGCCCGCGGCCCACAGCATGCGCTTTTCGTCGAGCGCGCGCGGCACGTCGTTGTCCGGGCACAGGATGTAGAAGTCGCCGGCTTCCAGCCGCGCGATCATAAAGTCGACGGTCTGCTCCGGCGTCCAGGCGCCGGCCGGCTTTTCGGTGCGCCCCTTCGCAGTCAAACCGGTGAACACGAAGCCGGGGATGAGCAGGTGCGCGCTGATGCGGCAGTCCTTCGTGTGGCGCAGCTCATGCTGGAGCGCCTCAGTGAACGCCTTCACACCGGCCTTGGAGACGTTGTAGGCGGGGTCGCCCGGCGGCGTGGTGATGCCCTGTTTCGAGCCCGTGTTGATGACGAGGCCGGCTCTGCCGCGCGCGATCATGCTCGTTGCGAAGATGCGCGAGCCGTTGATGACGCCCCACATGTTGACGCCGATGATGCGCTGCCAGTTGTCGCGCTCTCCGAACAGCGTGCTGCCGGGCTGGATGCCGGCATTGTTCATGAGAACGTCCGTGCCGCCAAAACGCTCGCGCACGGCGCGCTCCAGCTCCGCGACGCTCTCGGCCTTGCTGACATCGACTGCGAACGTCATCACATTTGTGGCAGGTGCGACGGATGACAGTTTTGTTGCGGCTTCTGCCAGTCTGCCCTGGTCGACGTCGGCGATACACACCTTCATGCCGGCACGCGCGAAGGCCATGGCGGCGGCAAGGCCAATGCCGGAGGCGCCACCGGTGATCACGGCGACATTGTCTTTGATGATGGCGGGGTGTGGCATGGATCTTCTCCGGCGAAGAGTGTTGCTCTCGCTCGAGCTATAACATGGCTGGCGCGCGACCCCGCACAAGTCAGCATGGGAGGTCTTCGTTTCGCGCCGACTTTACGCCTATCCGGCACCGCTGTATCTTACGTGATCTAACGATCCCGCCAAGATCGAACCAAACAAATCCTCACCAGGGAGTGCAGCCATGGCTGTGTCGCAAGCTATTCCGATCACGCGCCATCCCTTCGCCAACGGGTCCTACAAGCAGATGCTGATCGACGGGGAGTGGGTCGATGCCGCTTCCGGCAAGCGTTTTGCGACCCACAATCCCGCCACCGGTGAGTTGCTTGCAACCGTTGCCGAGGGCGACAAGGAAGATATCGATCGTGCGGTCGCCGCCGCGCGCCGCGCCTTCGAAGGTCCCTGGGGCAAGGTCAAGCCGTTCGAGCGGCAGAACCTGCTGCTCAAGCTCGCCGATCTCGTCGAGAAGAACTTCGACGAATTGTCGCAGCTCGATACCCTCGACATGGGCGCGCCGGTCAGCCGCACCCGCGCCTACCGCCTGCGCGCCATCGGCATGCTGCGCTACTATGCGGGGCAGAGCACGGCCATTCACGGCGAGACGGTCGAGAACTCGCTGCCTGGCGAAATCTTTTCCTACACGCTGAAGGAACCGGTCGGTGTCGTCGGTGCCATCATTCCCTGGAACGGTCCGCTCACCGCGACGATCTGGAAGATCGGTCCGGCGATCGCGACCGGCTGCACCGTGGTGCTCAAGCCTGCGGAAGAAGCGCCACTGACCGCGCTGCGCATCGCCGAGCTCGCGATGGAAGCGGGCGTGCCGCCCGGTGTGATCAATGTGGTTCCCGGCTATGGCGAGACCGCGGGTGCGGCGCTTGCCTCGCATCACGACGTCGACAAGGTCGCCTTCACCGGCTCGCATGTCACGGGCCAGTCGATCATCCGCGCCTCGGCCGGAAATCTCAAGCGCGTCTCGCTCGAGCTCGGCGGCAAGTCGCCGGACATCGTGTTTGCCGATGCCGATCTCGATGCCGCGGTGCCGGGCGCCGCGATGGCGGTGTTCGCCAATTCGGGGCAGATCTGCAGCGCGGGCACCCGGCTGTTTGTCGAGGAGTCGATCTACGAGGAGTTCGTCGGCCGCGTCGCCGAGTTCGGCAAGAAGCTGCAGGTCGGCAACGGGCTCGATCCCAACACTCAGATCGGACCGCTGGTGTCCGAGCAGCAGCTCGAACGCGTCACCGGCTATCTCGACATCGGCCAGAAGGAAGGCGCGAAGGCGCTCGCCGGCGGCGGCCGCGTCACGGAAGGCGCCTTGTCAAAGGGCTTCTTCGTCTCGCCGACGGTGTTTGCCAATGTCCAGGACAACATGCGCATCGCGCAGGAGGAGATATTCGGTCCGGTCATCTCCGCGATCGCGTTCAAGGATATGGACGAGCTGGTCAAGCGCGCCAACGCCACGACGTTCGGCCTCGGCTCCGGCCTGTGGACGCGCGACGTCAGCAAGGCGCATGCCGTCGCGAAACGCTTGCGAGCCGGCTCGGTGTGGGTCAATTGCTACCAGGCGATGGACCCGGCCATGCCGTTCGGCGGCTACAAGATGAGCGGCTACGGCCGCGAGTCCGGCAAGCAGCACGTCGAGGAGTATCTCAACGTGAAGGCTGTCTGGATCAAGACGGGCTAGTGCCTATTCCCTCCCGCGTTCCGCGAAAGGGAATAATGCTTTTGCGGGGCGGCGCCTTTTTCCGGTGACCGCCCCTCGCTATATGATCCGCATCCTTCCACAGCATTTGGGGCCTTCATGAAATTCCCGGCGTTGTTCAAACCGTTGCAGGTCGGTCCGTACAGGCTTGCTCATCGTGTCGCGATGGCGCCGCTCACCCGGATGCGGGCCGAGCGCGAGAGCTTTTCGCCGCGGCCGCTGAATGCCGAATATTATAGTCAGCGCGCGACGCAAGGCGGCCTGCTCATTGCTGAAGCGTCTCCCGTGCTATCGCATGGCCGCGGCAACCCGGCCACGCCCGGCATCTATTCCGAGGCGCAGATTGCGGGCTGGCGCAAGGTCGTCGATGCCGTGCATGCCAAGGGCGGCATCATCTTCCTCCAGCTCTGGCACGTCGGTCGCGTCTCGCACTCCTCCTTTCACGGTGGGGCGCTGCCGGTTTCGGCCTCGGCCATCCCGATCAGGGCCGAGGGCATGAAGGCGATGACGGCCGACGGCAGGATCTCCGATTACGAGACGCCGCGCGCGCTGGAGACCGAAGAGGTCAAGGACATCGTCGAGGCGTTCCGGCAGGCTGCGAAGAATGCGCTTGCCGCCGGCTTCGATGGCGTCGAGATCCACGGCGCCAACGGCTATCTGCTCGAGCAGTTCTTGCAGTCGCGCAGCAACCAGCGCACCGATCAATATGGCGGTTCGATCGAGAACCGCGCGCGGCTTTTGCTGGAGGTGACGCAAGCCGCGGTCGACGTCTGGGGCGCGGGCCGCGTCGGTGTGAGGCTGTCGCCTCATGGCATTGCCAATGACTCCGGCGAGGCCGATCCAATGCCGCTCTACACCCACGTGGTGAAGGCGTTCGACAAGCTCGCTCTCGCCTATCTGCATTTCATCGAGCCGCGATCCAGCGGTTCTGGCCGCGCCGAGGTCAACTGGCAGAACGTGCCGTCGGCGATGGTGCTGTTCCGCCCGCTCTACAGCGGCGTGCTGATGACCGCCGGCGGCTTCACCGGCGAGACCGCGAATGCGGCGATCGCCGACGGCCATGCCGATATCATCGCCTTCGGCCGCATCTTCATCTCCAACCCGGATTTGCCGAGCCGCCTTCGGCACGGCTATCTGATCACGCCGTACAACCGGGCGACGTTCTATGGCGGCGAGGACAAAGGGTACACGGATTATCCGGTGTATGACGAGCTGACGCCGGCCTGACGTTGCTGTAGCCCGGATGGAGCGTAAGCGAAATCCGGGTTTTGCCCCGCGATCGACATCCCCGAATTACGCTTCGCTCCATCCGGGCTACGGAGCTACATTGCTGTCCCGACCGCCACCACAAATTCCGTCATTGCGAGCGCAGCGAAGCAATCCAGGATCTTTCCAAAGAGGCAGTCTGGATTGCTTCGCTTCGCTCGCAATGACGATGAGGAAGCAATCATGGCCAAAGCCGCAGCTGCCGTAGGAACCGCCACCGGCCAATGTCTCTGCGGCAAGATTACCTTCGAAATCGATGTCCCCGCGCGCTGGGCCTGGCATGATCATTCGGCCGCGAGTCGCCGCGCCCACGGCGCGGCTTATGCGACCTATGTCGGCAGCTGGAAGAAGCGCTTTCGGATCATTTCGGGAAAGACCGCGCTGACCCGCTACGAGGACAAGGCGACCAAGACAGCGCGCAGCTTCTGCTCCCATTGCGGCACGCCGATCGCCTATGAACGGCCGCGCGGGCCGCACATGGTCAACATCCCCCGCGCGTTGTTCAACGAGCGCACCGGCCGCCAGCCGCTCTATCACATCGCCATCGAGGAGCTCCAGGAATGGGCTTATACCGGCGAGCCGCTGGTCCCGCTGAAGGGCTTCCCCGGTGTGGTCTGGCAGCGCTCGAAAAGGAAGAAGCGTGCCGGCGGCGAGGATCCGTTCGAGCTGGGCCGCGAGGAGATGTGACGGCGCGCGCTCGCGCAACGCAGCCATGATCGCACTCCATTGCGCGCATCCTCCGACTTCGGTCATCATGCTCCGCGGCTTGCGGCAATGCCCGCAAGGCCTGGAGGAAACATGAAGAACAAGATCACCGGCCGCTCCGCCTTTCTCGCGCTACTCAAGGACGAGGGCATCACGCATCTGTTCGGCAATCCCGGCACCACTGAATTGCCGATCATGCATGCGCTGAAGGATCATCCCGACCTCACCTATGTGATGGCGATGCAGGAGAGCCTGGTGGTCGCGATCGCGGATGGCTATAGCCGCGCCTCCGGCAAGCTGGTCGCCTGCAATGTCCATGTCGCGCCCGGCCTTGGGAATGCGATGGGCTCGCTCTACAATGCGCAGTTCACGGGCACGCCGATGATCTTGACTGCGGGCCAGCAGGAGCAGGGCCACGGCCTGATGGAGCCGGTGCTGTACGGCCCGCTGGTACGGATCGCCGAGCCGCTGGTGAAATGGGCGGTCGAAGTGACGCGGCTGGAGGATCTGCCGCGCATCGTGCGCCGCGCCGCAAAAGTCGCGACCACGCCGCCGACCGGGCCGGTGTTCATTTCGCTGCCGGGTGACATCCTCAACAGCGAGGCCGGCATCGATCTTGGCCGCTCCACCCGGATCGATGCGCGCACAAAGCCGTCCGACGAGGCGCTGAAGGCCTTTGCTGCGCGCCTGCTCAAGGCCGAACGTCCGGTGATCGTCACTATGGACGAGGTGGTCAAGAGCGATGCGTTGAAGGAGGCCGCCGAACTCGCTGAGCTATTGGGCGCGGCCGCCTATCAGTCCGCGACGCCCTATGGCTCGCACTTCCTCTCGGAGAATCCGAGCTTCGTGGGCACGCTGGCGCGGGTGCAGAGGGTCGCGCGCGATACGCTCGCACGCTATGATCTGCTGATCGCGCTCGGCGGTGATCCCCTGCGGATGTCGGTCTATAGCGAGGTCGATGCGCTGCCGGACGGCCTCGGCATCGTGCAGGTCGGCCTGGTGGATTGGGAGATCGCCAAGAACTACGGTGCGGAGATCGCGCTGAAGGCGGACCTGAAGGAAACCCTGCAGGCGCTGATGCCCGTGCTGAAGGAGATGGGCGGCGCGGCGCTGGCGGAGCGCGCGAAGCAACGTCTCGCCGAGCTTGCTCCGAAGAACTGGACCGCGCGGCGCGCCGCCCTGGTCGAGCAGATCGGCAGGACTGCGGAGCGTAGCCCCATCGATCCGGACTGGCTAGTGTTGCAAATGGTCCAGGCCATGCCCGACAACGCCATCCTCGTCGATGAAGGCCTCACCTCCAGCCGCCAGATCACGGCGCTTCGTGCGCACCGCGACCGCTTCGGCTATCACGGGCTGGCATCGGGCGGCATCGGCTGGGGTCTGCCGGCCTCTGTCGGCGCCAGCATTGCCAACCCGGATCGCCCCGTGGTGTGCTTCTCCGGCGACGGCAGCGCAATGTATTCGATCCAGTCGCTATGGACGGCAGCGCATCACAAGCTGCCGCTCAACGTCGTCATCGCCAACAACGGCGGCTATCGCATCATCAAGCAGCGCCTGCTCGCCTTCCATGGCGACGACAATTACGTCGGCATGGACTTTGTCGATCCGCCAGTTGATTTCGCAGGGATCGCGAAGGCGCTCGGCTGCGAGGCGATCAAGCTGAGCGATCCCCGTGAGCTGAAGGCGACGCTGTCGTCCGCGTTCAACCGTCCCGGGACGAAGCTGATCGAGGTGATGGTGGACGGAAAGATGTAGGACACAGCCGCCGTCATTGCGAGCGAAAGCGAAGCAATCCAGACTGCCACCGCGGAAAGACTCCGGATTGCTTCGCTTCGTTCGCAATGACGAGGAGGCGGCAGTTCTATCCCGTCTTCCCCACCCGATACCCTGCAGCAGGATGTGGCGCGCCCAGCCTTGCGCGGCCCGCGCCGAACAACTTCTCCCGCAGAGTGCCGTTCGCATACTCCGGCTTGTAGCGCCCACGGCGGGTCAGCTCGGGCACCAGCATATCGGCGATATCCTCGAAGTCGCCCGGCGAGATCGCGAATGCGACGTTGAGACCGTCGACGTCGGTCGCTTCGAACCATGTTTCGATCTTGTCCGCGACTGTCTCCGGCGTGCCGACCACGACGGGACCGGCGCCGCCGACGCCGACATGCTCGATGACGTCGCGCACGGTCCAGATGCGGTCGGGATCGGCGCGGGTGACATTGTCCATCGCGCTGCGGCCGGCGTCGTTCTGGACGTGGCGTACCTGCTGGTCGAGGTCGTAGCCGGAGAAGTCGACGCCGGTCCATCCCGACATCAGCGCCAGCGCGCCTTCGGGGCTGATGTGGCGGCGATAGTCGGCATACTTTTCCCTCGCCTCTGCCTCCGTCCGCCCGAGGATGATCGTCATCATCGAGAACATCAGGATTTCCGCCGGATTGCGGCCGGCTGCGGCAGCCTCCTGACGGATGGCGGAGACGCGCGGCGCGATCACTTTGGCTGATGGTCCCGACATGAACACGCATTCGGCGTGGCGCGCCGCAAACTGCCTTCCCCGCGGCGAGGTGCCCGCCTGGTACAGCACCGGTGTGCGCTGCGGCGACGGCTCGCTGAGGTGGATGGTGTTGTTGATGCGGTAGTTCGCGCCCTCATGGTTGACGCGATGAACCTTCGTGGGATCGGTAAAGATACCGCGCTTGCGATCCCGCAGCACCGCATCGTCCTCCCAGCTCCCTTCCCAGAGCTTATAGACGACCTCCATATACTCGTCCGCAATGTCGTAGCGGTCGTCGTGCCCGGCCTGCTTGTCCTTGCCGGCGCCGCGCGCGGCGCTGTCGAGATAGCCCGTGACGACGTTCCAGCCGATCCGCCCCTCGGTGAGATGATCCAGCGTCGACATCCGCCGCGCGAACGGATAGGGCGGCTCGAAGGACAGATTGCTGGTGACGCCGAAGCCGAGATTTTGCGTCACCGCCGCCATCGCCGAGAGCAGCAGCAGCGGCTCGTTCGACGGCGTCTGCGCTGCGTTGCGCAAGGCTGCGTCAGGGCTGTTGCCATAGACGTCGTAGACCCCGAGCACGTCGGCCAGGAACAACCCGTCGAAACGGCCGCGCTCCAGCGTTTTGGCGAGATCGATCCAGTAGGGCAGGCGGTTATAGTCGGCAGTACGGTCGCGCGGGTGGGTCCACAGGCCCGGTGATTGGTGTGCGACGCAATTCATCGCAAATGCGTTGAGCCTGATCACTTTGGCCATGCTGGTCCCTCGGCGCCCTGTACCGGGCACTCTTCGAATGATAGATGTGCGCCCGAACTTGGCGAAGTTCTTGCATATAGCCGGACCTTGGCAAGGCCAAAATCAGCAGCGCGGCTGCCCTTGGCAAGCCAATCTCAAGAGAGCAAGAACGAAATCCCAAGAACTATCCGGTCCCCGCCACTTTCGAAGCCCCACCCGTCTCGGGTATGCTCCTTTCGTGTCACAATCCTGAAAAAGCAAGTAATGACCAGAGCCGACGCTATCGCCCGCGCCCGTGAGGATTTCAAATCCGGCGCGTTCCTCGCCGAACTCGACCGCCGCGTCGCCTTCCGGACCGAAAGCCAGAACCCCTCGCGCAGCTCCGAGCTGCGCGCCTATCTGGAACAGGAGATGCAGCCCGCATTCGCGGCGCTGGATTTCGAAAGCCGCATGGTCGAATCCCCGAGCGGCAAGGCGCCGTTCCTGTTCGCCGAGCATCGCGAGAGCGAGACGGCGCCGACGGTTCTGATCTACGGCCATGGCGACGTCGTCGACGGTATGGAAGGCGAGTGGCGCGACGGCCGCGATCCCTGGCGCACCACGGTTTCAGGCGCGCGGCTCTACGGCCGCGGCACCGCGGACAACAAGGGCCAGCACAGCATCAACATGGCGGCGCTCCGCGCGGTGCGCGACGCCCGCGGCGGCAAGCTCGGCTTCAACGCCAAATTCATCGTCGAGATGGGCGAGGAGATCGGTTCGCCCGATCTCGGCAAGGTCTGCGATCTCAATCGC
This sequence comes from Bradyrhizobium hipponense, assembly GCF_008123965.1. Classification (GTDB taxonomy): domain Bacteria; phylum Pseudomonadota; class Alphaproteobacteria; order Rhizobiales; family Xanthobacteraceae; genus Bradyrhizobium; species Bradyrhizobium hipponense. Next base: position 81,244 of record NZ_VSTH01000055.1, read on the forward strand.
GACGCATTGAAGGCCGACCTGTTCATGGCCTCCGACGGGCCGCGCCTGTCCGCGGACCGGCCGACCCTGTTTCTCGGCTGCCGCGGCGGCATCCGCATCCATCTCGACGTCAACCTTCGCGATGGCGGGCACCACTCCGGCAATTGGGGCGGTGTGCTTGCCAACCCCGCGACCATTCTGGTCAACGCGATTGCCACGCTGGTCGACGGCCACGGCCGCCTTCAACTCGATGCGCTGAAGCCGCCGCGCCTCACCAACCAGATCCGCAGCTATCTCGCGGACGTGCAGGTCATGCCGACCGAGGACGAGCCGGCGCTGGCGGAGAACTGGGGCGAAGAAGGGTTGTCGGCGGCCGAGCGGCTCTACGCCTGGAATACGCTCGAAGTGCTGGCGATGTCGTCCGGCAATATCGAGAAGCCCGCCAACGCCATTCCCGGCCATGCCAATGCCGTGCTGCAACTGCGTTTCGTGGTCGGCACCAGGATCGACGGCCTGATCGAGGCCATTCGCGCGCATCTGGCCGCAAAGGGCTTTCCGATGGTCGAGGTGCGGGCGGCGCAGAGCTTTGCCGCCTCGCGCACCGATTTTGGCAGCCCCTGGATCAATTGGGCGGCGGATTCGGTGCGCGAGACCACCGGCAAGACACCGGCGGTGCTGCCGAATTTCGGCGGCTCGCTGCCCAATGACGTGTTTTCCGAGATTCTTGGCCTGCCGACGATCTGGGTGCCGCACTCTTATCCCGGCTGCTCCCAGCATGCGCCCAATGAGCACATCCTGCTGCCTTTGACCGAAGAGGCCTTGACGGTAATGGCTGGCCTGTTCTGGGATCTCGGCGAATTGCCGCGCCCGTTAACCTGAGCTGCGATCCCGCCGAAAGTCACATTCTAATCTTGGCCGATTTGTGCTTGCATCCGGCCGCATCATCCTGAAAGGGGAAGAAAAAAGTGAAACATTTCCGTACCATCGGCATCGCGCTGGCCGCGACCTTTGCCGTCAGCCAGGCCGGGGCCCAGGAGCTGACTGGCACGCTGAAGAATATCAAGGACACCGGCGCGATTACGCTCGGCTTCCGCGACTCCTCGATTCCGTTCTCTTATCTCGACGACAACCAGAAGCCCATCGGGTTCGCGATGGACATCTGCTACAAGATCGTCGACGCCGTGAAGAAGGAGCTCAAGCTCGACAAGCTCGAGGTCAAGCTCAACCCGGTGACTTCGGCTACCCGCATCCCGCTGATGGCCAACGGCACCATCGACCTCGAATGCGGCTCCACCACCAACAATGCCGAGCGGCAGAAGCAGGTCGCTTTCACCAACACCCACTACCTGACCGCCAGCCGCTACGTGTTCAAGAAGTCGAGCGGCCTCAAGTCGATCGACGATCTCAAGGGCAAGACGGTGGTCTCGACCGCCGGCACCACCAACATCAAGCAGCTCACCGAAGCCAACGTTGCGAAAGGCCTCGGCGCCAACATCATCCCGGCCAAGGACCACGCCGAAGCCTTCCTGATGGTCGAGACCGACCGCGCGGTGGCCTTCGTGATGGACGACATCCTGCTTGCGAGCCTCGTTGCCGGCTCGAAGTCGCCGGACGACTACGTCATCTCCAAGGATGCGTTCTCCAAGCCGGAGCCTTACGGCATCATGCTGCGCAAGGATGACGCGCCGTTCAAGAAGGTGGTCGATGCGGCGACCGCGGCGCTCTACACCTCCGGCGAGGGCGAGAAGATCTACAACAAGTGGTTCACGCAGAAGATCCCGCCGAAGGGTCTGAACCTCAACACCCCGATCTCGGCCGAGCTGAAGCACGAGTTCGCCAAGCCGACCGACTCGCCGAACCCGGACGACTACAAGTAAACCTCGACCCTGGAGGTCAAGACCATGTCCGGCCATTCTTGACAGGAGAGTGGCCGGACATTTGCATAGACGTTAGCGATAGGTGTGATTGACGCGTTCGCGCGGGGGACTCGTGAGCTACCACTGGAACTGGGGAATCTTTTTCGAGCCGAACCCGATGGGTACCGGCACCTATCTCGACATGCTGTTGTCGGGACTGGTGCTGACGCTCAAGACGGCGGCGCTCGCCTGGGTCATCGCGCTGATCTTCGGTTCGGTCGTCGGTGTCATGCGCACGCTGCCGTCGAAGGCCGCCACCTGGTTCGGCTTCTGCTGGGTCGAGTTCTTCCGCAACATGCCGCTCCTGGTGCAACTCTTCCTGTGGTACTTCGTGCTGCCGGAATTGTTGCCGCGGTCTGCCGGCCTGTGGTTGAAGCAATTGCCGAACGCACCGTTCTGGACCGCTGCGATCGGCGTCGGCTTCTTCATGTCGGCCCGCGTCGCGATACAGTTGCAGGCCGGCATCGGCTCGCTGCCGCGCGGGCAGAGGATGGCGGCGACCGCGCTCGGTCTCACCACGGTGCAGGGCTATCGCTACGTGCTGCTGCCGATGGCGTTCCGCATCATCCTGCCGCCACTGACCTCCGAGTTCCTCAACACCATCAAGAACACGGCCGTCGCCATCACCATCGGCCTGGTCGAGCTGACCGGACAGGCGCGCTCGATGCAGGAATTCTCATTCCAGGTGTTCGAGGCCTTCACGGCCGCGACCATCCTTTATCTCCTCGTCAACGCCGTTGTCGTGACCGCGATGCGCTTCCTCGAGCGCTACGTCGCGATCCCCGGCTACATCACGGGGAAATAGCGCGATGTTCGCCAATCTCGATTTCGACGTCATCCGCCGCGCGCTGCCCTATCTGTTCTACGAGGGCATGACCTTCACGCTGACCCTGACCGGGCTCGCAGCCCTCGGCGGCCTGATCTTCGGTACGGCGATCGCCTTGATGCGGCTCTCCGGCTTCAAGATCCTGGGCCGCATCGCCGGAGTCTATGTCGACTTCATGCGCTCGCTGCCGCTGGTGCTGGTCATCTTCTGGTTCTACTTCCTGGTGCCCTATATCGGGCAGTGGCTGACCGGCGCTTCGCGCCCCATCAGCGTCGGTGCGTTCGCATCCTCGCTCATCACCTTCATCATGTTCGAGGCGGCCTATTTCTCCGAGATCATGCGCGCCGGGATCCAGTCGATCTCGCGCGGACAGCCGGCCGCGGCGAACGCGCTCGGGCTGACCTATGCCCAGACCATGCGCTACGTCGTTCTGCCGCAGGCGTTTCGCAACATGCTGCCGGTGCTGATCACACAGACCATCGTGCTGTTCCAGGACACATCACTGGTCTACGTGCTTTCGATCACGGATTTCCTGGGGGCGGCGAGCAAGGTCGCGCAGCGCGACGGCCGTCTGGTCGAAATGTATCTGTTCGCCGCCGTCGTCTATTTCACCATCTCCTCAATTGCGTCCTTCGGCGTCCGGCGCCTCCAGGCGCGCATCGCCATCATTCGATAGGTGGAATTTGGATTTGAGATCTGGAAGCGGGCTCCTCTTCACCTCTCCTTTAGGGAGAGGTCGGATCGCGGCAGCGATCCGGGTGAGGGGTTTCGCTCCAACGACAGACCTGAACCCCTCACCCGGCGCGATGCGCCGACCTCTCCCCTTGGGAGAGGTGAACCGAGTTTGCCGAGGCGCGAGAGAAGCACATGATCGAAATCAGCCACGTCAACAAATGGTATAGCCCGACCTTTCAGGTGCTGACCGACTGCACCACCAGTGTCAACAAGGGTGAGGTCGTGGTGGTCTGCGGTCCGTCGGGCTCGGGCAAGTCGACGCTGATCAAATGCGTCAACGCGCTGGAGCCCTTCCAGAGCGGCGATATCAGCGTCGATGGCACCAAGGTCAACGATCCCAAGACTGACTTGCCGAAACTGCGCTCACGCGTCGGCATGGTGTTCCAGCATTTTGAGCTGTTTCCCCATCTCAAGATCATTGAAAACCTCTGCCTTGCCCAGCAGAAGGTGCTGGGCCGGTCGCACGACAAGGCGGTGGCGAAAGGCATGCAACTGCTCGATCGCGTAGGACTGAATGAGCAGGCACAAAAATTTCCGGCGCAGCTCTCCGGCGGCCAGCAGCAGCGAGTCGCGATCGCCCGCGCGCTGGCCATGGATCCGATCGTGATGCTATTCGACGAGCCGACCTCGGCGCTCGACCCCGAGATGGTCAGCGAGGTGCTCGACGTCATGGTCGATCTCGCACGCGAAGGCATGACGATGATGGTCGTCACCCATGAGATGGGCTTTGCCCGCAAGGTCGCCAACCGCGTGATCTTCATGGACCGTGGCGAGATCGTCGAGGACGCGCCGAAGGACGATTTCTTCGGAAAGACGCGCAGCGACCGCGCGCAGAAGTTCCTGTCGAAGATTCTCTCTCACTAACTTCGTCGTCATTCCGGGACGCGCCGTTTGGCGCGGGCCCGGAATCCATCGGGCTGCAGTACACGAGGTGAAATGGATCCCGGGCTCATTCGCTGCGCGAATGCCCCGGAATGACGAATCGTGGGGTGCTCGGCACCTCTAATTGGCGTATAAGCGCGCCGAATTCCCCCTTGCCCGCCAGGAGACCTGCCTTGGACTCGATCGCCTACGTCAACGGCTCATTCGTCCCGCTCTCAGAGGCCAAAGTCTCGGTGCTCGATCGCGGCTTCCTGTTCGCGGACGGCATCTACGAGGTTTCGGCCGTGCTCGACGGCAAGCTGGTCGACAATGCCTCGCATCTGGCGCGGCTGGAGCGCTCGGTCGGCGAGATCAAGCTGAAGCTGCCGGCGACAGTCGAGCGCATCACCGAGATCCAGAAGGAACTGATCGCGCGCAACAAGGTCGCGAATGGCCTCGTCTATCTCCAGGTGACGCGCGGTGCCGACAAAGGCCGCGACTTCGCCTTCCCCAAGGGCGACGTCAGGTCGAGCCTGGTGATGTTCACCTCCGAAAAGGACATCATCAACGCGGCGTCGGCGAAGACCGGCATTAACGTGATCACCGTGCCCGATATCCGCTGGGAACGGCGCGACATCAAGAGCGTGGCGCTGCTGGCGCAGGTGCTGGCGAAGCAGGCAGCAGCCGAAGCCGGTGCCGGTGAAGCCTGGATGCTGGAGGACGGGTATGTCACCGAGGGCGGTTCGTCCTCGGCGTTCATCCTGACCAAGGACGACGTCATCGTGACCCGCAAGAACTCCAACGCGATCCTGCCGGGTTGCACCCGCAAGGCCGTGGTGGCCTTGGCCGAAGAGCGACAGCTCCGCGTCGAGGAGCGTTCCTTCACGGTCGCCGAAGCACTCGCCGCCAAAGAAGCGTTCGCCACCTCGGCCTCGCTGTTCGTGCAGCCGGTGGTCGCGATCGACGGCAAGAAGGTCGGCGACGGCAAGCCGGGCCCGATGGCGACGCGGCTGCGCGAGATCTATGTGGAGTTCGCCAAGGCGACAGCGGTTTGAGAAGCCGGCGTTGCGGACGGCGAGTGATGCGATAACGTCACCGCATACTCCGCCGTCATCGTCCGGCTTGGCCGGGCGATCCAGTACGCCGCGGCGGTTGTTCCGATTCTCGCTATCTCTGGAATACTGGATGCCCCGCTTTCGCGGGGCATGACAGTTGCAAGTGTGGTAGCAGCGTTGCCTTCCTCACGCCGATCAACGCCCCTCACGCCACCGACGCCTTCACCTTCACCGGGTGAATCGCCCGGAACGAGATCGCCAGCCTGTTCCAGGCGTTGATGGTCGCGATCAGCATGGTCAGGTTCACCGTCTCCTCCTCGGAGAACTGCGCGCGGAGCTGCGCATAGACGTCGTCGGGCGCGTGCGTCTCCGCGATCAGCGTCACCGACTCGGTCCAGGCCAGTGCGGCCCGCTCGCGGTCGGTGTAGAGCGGGGATTCGCGCCAGGCGTTGAGCAGATAGATGCGTTGCTCGCTCTCGCCGCGCTTGCGGGCGTCTTCGGTGTGCATGTTGATGCAGAAGGCGCAGCCGTTGATCTGCGACGCGCGGATCTTGACGAGCTCGATCAGCGATTTCTCGAGTCCCGTCGACTGGATATGCGTCTCCAATGCGTTCAACGCTTTGATGGTGTCCGGGGCTGCCTGGTAGAAGTTCATGCGGGGCTTCATGGTCGTTCTCCTTGCCTGCTGGGTTGATGTCAGTGTGCTCCCCCGGCCGAGACATGGCCGGGCTTCTTCAGGAACAGGGCGGCGATCAGGGCCACGATCAGCGCCACGCCGAGCAGATAGAAGGTGTCGCTGAAGGCCTGGATATAGGCCTGCTTCTGCACGATATGGCCGATTGCGACATAGGCACGATGCGCCGCATCAGAACGGTCCAGGATGCCGTGATCGACGAAATACTGCGTGAGTTGCTCCAGCCGCGTGCGGGTGGCCTGCTCGAACACCGAGACCGACTGCATCAGCACGTTGGAATGATACTGCTCGCGCTTGGTGAGTACGGTCTGCAACAGCGCGATGCCGACGGCGCCGCCGAGATTGCGCATCATGTTGAACAGGCCGGAGGCCGAGCCCGCGTTCTCCGGCTCGATACCGGCGGTCGCCACCGCCGATAGCGGCGCCATCACCAGCGCCTGGCCGATCGCGCGGACCACGTTCGGCCAGAGCAGCTGGTCGGCGGCATAATTGCTGGTCATGTAAATGTTCATGAAGTTGGACGCAGCGAACAGCACGAAGCCGATGCCAATGATGATCCGTGCATCAAACCGCTGCATCAGACGCGGCACCAGCGGGATCAGCGCCAGCTGCGGCAAACCGGTCCACGCCAGCACCATGCCGATCTGCTCCGCATTATAACCCTGAATGCGCGACAGATATTGCGGCAGGATGAACACTGAACCATACAAAGCGACGCCGAGCAGGAAGTTCGCGAGCATGCCGAAACCGAAATTGCGGCGGACCAGCAGGCGCAGGTTCAACAGCGGTTTCTTTACCGTGAGCTCGATGATCAGGAAAACGGTCAGCGCGACGCCCGCGATCACCGACAGCTTGACGATAAAGAGCGAGCCGAACCAGTCGTCCTTGTTGCCTTCCTCGAGCACGGTCTGGAGCGCGGACAGGCCGATTGCCATGGTGGCGATGCCGGCCCAGTCGCCCTCGCGCAGCAGCGAGAGCTTCATCGGCTTGGCATCCAGCGAGTACCAAAGCATGCCGACCATGATCCCGCCGGGCACGAGGTTCACATAGAAGATGTACTGCCAGCCGAAATTCTCGGTGAGATAGCCGCCGATGGTCGGGCCGATCGCGGGGGCAAATGTCGCGGACAATGCAAACAGCGCTAGGCCCGCCGGCTGTTTTCCGCGCGGCAGTAGTGTGATGATGAGCGTGAACGCCATCGGGATCAGGACGCCGCCGGTAAAACCTTGCACCGCGCGGAGCACGATCATCTGCGGCAGATCCTGCGCCAGCGCGCAGGCCGCCGACAGGATCAGGAACAGGACCGCATTGGTGAGGAGATAGATGCGGATCGAGAACACCTGCGCGAGCCAGCCGGACAGCGGGATCACCACGATCTCGGCGATCAGATAGGAGGTCGAGATCCAGCCGCCATCGTCGATGCCGGCGCCGATGGCGCCCTGGATGTCGGCGAGCGAGGCGTTGACGATCTGGATGTTCAGCACCGCCATGAACGCGCCGAGCGTGGCGCCGATCACGGCGATCCAGGTCCTCGCGGAAACAGCCGGCGCCGCGGGTGCCGCGGCCGGGGCGGGGATGCTGGGGGTGGAAGCGGCGCTGAGGGTCGGCTGGAGCGTGCTCATGGAAGCCTCGTCTCGGTTACGGAGACAGGATGCGTTAGACGGATGGTTTCGATAATCGACGAAGTTCTGGGAGGGTCATCCAGCAGGACTTGATAACCCCCCGCCGGGATCCTCTCGGCGTTAGCCGCCGTTTGGCCGCGCAGTGTTCTCGGCAACTCGCTTGGCGATCTCGCGCTCAGCCAACACGGCCTGCTTAGTGTCGACGGTTGGCACCGCCGACATACCCGGTCGCAGCAGGCCGGTCAGGCTGTGGTCGTCGAGCAGGATCTTCACGGGCACACGCTGCACAATCTTGGTGAAATTGCCGGTGGCATTGTCCGGCGGCAGCAGCGCGAATTCGAGCCCGCTCGCCGGCGACAGGCTGTCGACGTGGCCGCGCAGGGTCCGGCTGTGGAAGCTGTCGACATGCAGCTCGACCGGCTGGCCTGGGCGTACATGGGTCAGCTGCGTCTCCTTGAAGTTCGCGACCACATAGACCGCATCGAGCGGCACCACCGCCATCAATTGTGTGCCGGCCTGCACGAATTGCCCGACGCGGAGCGAACGGGCGCCGATGGTGCCGTCGACCGGCGCGGTGATCTCGGTATAGGACAGGTTCAGCTGCGCCTGGTCTGCGACCGCGCGGGCGCGTGCGAGCTGGGCTATGGCCTGGGCGCGCTGGGTGGTGAGCACGTCGACCTTGCGCTGCGCGGCCACCAAGCCCGATTTGGCATGCTGAAATTGCGCGTTGCTGGCGCGGAGCGCCGCATCGGTCTGTTGTGCGCGCTGGATCGTGCCGGAGCCCGACTTCATGAGATCGTCGTAGCGGGCGCGCTCTTCCTGCGCGAATTTCAGATTGGCGTCGGCTGCTGCGACGTCGGCGGTGCATTGCTCGATGACCGGCTGTTGCAGCTCGAGCTGGGCATCGAGGTTGCGCGCCGAAGCTTCCGCAGCGGCGACGTCGGCGCGGGCCTGGTCGAGCGCCGCCTTGAAGTCGCGATCGCCGATCTTCGCCAGCGCCTGACCTGCCCTGACCTTCTCGTTGTCGCCGACCAGCACCTTTGCGATGTAGCCGGACACCTTGGGCGCGATGATCGTGGAATCGGCCTTCACATAGGCGTCATCGGTTGTCTCGAGGTAGCGGCCGCTCGTCCAGTAGTCGTGGCCGAAATAGGCGACCGTTGCCGTGCCGGCGAGGAACGCCAGCACCAGGGCCAAGCGGCGGACCACGTTCCGGGCCGGGACAGGCGTCGTCCCCTTGGAGTAATCATCAATGATTTCAGCTGCTTGCTGGAAGTTCTCGGTGCGGGGCATCTCGGACATGTCAGTCTCCTGTCGGCTTCCCGGGAATATCGGTCTTTCTGGTTCGCGCGATAATCGGCGAAACATCGGAAGGACTATCCATCAGGAGTGGATAACCGGGGCCTCGGTCTAGCAAGCCAGGCGCGCGATTGCCCCAGAGCGATTGCCGCATTTGCCGAGCGATTGCTGCTAACGCATCCCGATGCAGCCGACTTCGAGGACGAAGCGCTCTGGAGAGACTGATGGCGGCAATCGACGAGCATGCAGTGTAGTAGCGTGAACTATCCGATAGATAATCGGCGCGAAATCCTTGCGATTATCGATCAAACGCGGATAATCCGGCAGCCATGGATCGATTGACCAGCCTCGAAGTGTTCAGCCGGGTGGTTGAGTCCGCCGGCTTCTCCGCAGCAGCCCGCAAGCTCAACATGTCGACCACCATGGTGAGCAACCACGTTCAGGCGCTGGAAGACCGGCTCGGGGTGAGGCTGCTTCACCGCACCACGCGCAAGGTCAACGTCACCGAGATCGGCAAGGCCTATTACGATCGCTGCGTCCAGATACTGGCCGATATCGAGCAGGCCGACGACATCGCCGGCGCGCTGCAATCGACGCCGCGCGGCACGTTGCGGATCCACACCGCCACCCACATGGTGCCGTTCGTTGCGCCTGTGATGGCCGAATTCCTCGCGACCTATCCCGAGGTCAAGGTCGACCTGCGCATGGGGGAGACCAATGTCGATATGATCGAGGAGGGTTTCGATCTCGCGCTGCGCATGACCGCGCCGGCGGATTCTAGCCTGATCGTGCGGAGCCTTGCGACCTGGCGGCACGTGCTGTGCTGCTCTCACGCCTATATCGAGGCGCATGGGCGCGTGCAGAAGCTCGAGGACCTCACTGAACATAATTGCGTCCGCCACGTGAACTACCCATTCGACGAATGGCGCTTCTTCGATCGCAAGGGTTCGCAGGCCTCGGTGCGCGTGTCGGGCAATCTGATCACGAACAGCGGCGAAGCGCTGCGCGAGGCTGCGTTGCAGGGCGCCGGCATAAGCCTCGCGGCTGGATTTCTGGTGCGCGACGATCTCGATGCCGGTCGGCTGGTGCGCCTCTTGCCGGAATATCGTCCGGTCGAGATGTCGATGAATGCGGTCTATCCGCACCGCCATCATCTGTCGGCGAAGGTCAGAACCTTCATCGACATGCTCGTGCAGCACAGCGCCGAGCAGCAGAAGCTGATCAATCCGTATTCGTAGCGGACGGCGCGGCGCCGGCAAGATTGTAGCAACCATTAAAGCA
>NZ_VSTH01000056.1 GCF_008123965.1 Bradyrhizobium hipponense
GCCAAGGAAACCGACAGCCGGATCGGCAAACTCTCGCATGCCGCCCAGCAGATCGGCGAGGTCGTCAAGCTGATCACGGCGATCGCCGAGCAGACCAACCTTCTTGCGCTCAACGCCACCATTGAGGCGGCGCGCGCGGGTGAGGCCGGCCGCGGCTTTGCGGTGGTTGCCAGCGAAGTGAAGTCGCTGGCGAGCCAGACCGCCAAGGCGACGGACGAGATTTCGTCGCATATTGCGGGGATGCAGGGAGCCACGGCCGAATCGGTCGCCGCGATCAAGGAGATCGGCGCCACCATCGGCCAGATATCGTCGATCTCGACCTCGATCGCCAGCGCCGTCGAGCAGCAGGGCGCCGCCACCCAAGAGATCGCCCGCAGCGTCCAGACCGTCGCGCAGGGCACCCAGACCGCCGCCACCGACATCGGCCAGGTCAACCGCGGCGCCGCCGAGACCGGCTCGGCCTCGGAAGAGGTGCTGAACTCGGCCAAGACGCTGTCGTCCGAGAGCACCCGCCTGCGCGCCGAACTCGACCGCTTCATGGCGAATATCAGGGCGGCGTAGCGGTCCGCCGCCGCCACTGTCGTCCTGGATCAGCGCTCGTTTGTCCAGGACCACAGCGGCGTGAAGGCCTGTCCCGCGAATCATTCCTTCCCGAACGCCCGCTTCAACTCCACCTTCGCACGCTCCAATCGTGATCGCTGCGTCTTCGGCAGGTTCGTTCCCGCACGGTTGATATAGAACGTCAGCATCGACAGCGCAGAGCGATAGGCGCCCGCCTTGCGGCGTGAGCTGTGCTCGGCCGAGCGCTTCAGTGATGCTGCAATTCTCTTCGGGCTGGTCAGCTTGAATACACCGCGCTTCAGGTCGAGCGCGTCGCTCTCCCTGGTGACGCGCTGCGACCAGCGCTTCGGCGCGGCACGTTTCGAATGCTTGCGCGCGGTGGTGCTGCTCCGCGCGCTGGTCTTCCGGCGCGCCGTCTTTCGCGATCCGGCTTTTCGAGATCCGGTTTTGCGAGAATGTGTCGTCTTTCTGACTTGAGCCATGCGTCAACTCCTTGCGGCTCTACCGCAAACGGACGAGCCCGGGCGGTGTTCCCAAGGGAACCTGCCTTCGCCGCAGGCGTTGTTGCGGGTGGCAGACGGAATGCCGCGCTCCCATGATCGGATCGAATCGGTCCACGTCGCGTGTAACGTGGCATTGGTCAGACGCAACAACGCGATGGAATTGCAGCAAAGCCCAACGCTGGATTTTGGCCCTAAGGTCTCGGCGGCAGTCGCGGCGGAGCGTATCGTCGAGACCAGCATTCCGTCACGGCTCGATGCCCTGCCGTGGAGCGGCTTTCACACGCGCGTCGTGCTGGCGCTCGGCATCACCTGGATCCTCGATGGCCTCGAGGTGACGCTCGCTGGTGCGCTATCCGGTGCGCTGAAGCAGAGCCCGGCGCTGCATTTCACCAATCTCGATCTCGGCGTCGCAAACTCCGCCTATCTCGCCGGCGCGGTGCTCGGCGCGCTGGGCTTCGGCTGGCTCACCGACCGGATCGGCCGCAAGAAGCTGTTCTTCATCACACTCGCGGTCTATCTCTCGGCAACCGCCGCGACCGCGCTGTCCTGGGACATTGCGAGCTACGCGCTGTTCCGATTTCTCACCGGTGCCGGCATCGGCGGCGAATACACCGCGATCAACTCGACCATCCAGGAACTGGTGCCGGCGCGCTATCGCGGCTGGACCGATCTCATCATCAATGGAAGCTTCTGGATCGGCGCCGCGATGGGCGCCGTCGCCGCTATCGTGCTGCTCGACCCCGCGTTGATCGGACCCGATCTCGGCTGGCGCCTCGCTTATCTGATCGGCGCAACCATCGGGCTTGTGGTATTGCTGATGCGGATGTGGATTCCCGAGAGCCCGCGCTGGCTGATGGTCCACGGCCGGCCTGATCAGGCCCATGCGATCGTCGACGAGATCGAGCGCTCTGTCGTCGGGTGCGGCCAGGATGCAAACGACGGACGCTTCACCATGGTCCGCCTGAAGATGCGCGACCACACCCCGCTGGGCGAGGTCGTGCACACGCTGTTCTTCACATACCGCCAGCGCGCGCTGGTCGGTCTCGTGCTGATGAGCGCCCAGGCCTTCTTCTACAATGCGATCTTCTTCACCTTTGCGCTGGTGCTGACCGACTTCTATGGCATCAGCGCCGATCACATCGGCTGGTATCTGCTGCCGTTCGCGGCCGGCAACTTCCTCGGCCCGCTGCTGCTCGGCCGCCTGTTCGACACGCTCGGCCGCCGCACCATGATCATGCTCACCTATGGCGTCTCGGGCCTGTTGCTGGCGCTGTCGGGCTACCTGTTCTCGATCGGCGCCTTGAGCGCACAGGGCCAGACCATCGCCTGGATGGTGATTTTCTTCTTTGCGTCGCCAGCTGCAAGCGCGGCCTATCTCACCGTCAGCGAGACCTTTCCGCTGGAGGTCCGCGCGCTGGCGATCGCGGTGTTCTACGCGGTTGGCACCGGCATCGGCGGTGTGATCGGGCCGGCACTGTTCGGCGTGCTGATCGACACGGGATCACGCAACAGCGTGTTCGCCGGCTATTTGCTGGGGGCAATCCTGATGATCGCGGCCGCGATCGTGGCGTGGCGTTATGCCGTCTCGGCGGAGCGCAAATCGCTCGAACAAGTCGCGCGCCCGCTCGCCTTTATGGAGTAAGCTGATGAAATCGGAACTGGCGGAAATGGCATTCGATCAAAAGCGCATCCTGCCCGATGACGGCGAGGCGCCGGACGCGGTGCCGGTGCCGCATGCGCTCGTGCCGCATCTCGATAAGACCGCGATTCTGCTCGACATCGACGGCACGCTGCTCGAACTGATGCCGACGCCGCGCGAGGTCTGGGTGCCGCCGGGGCTGTCGAACACCCTGAACCGGCTGGTCGAACGCACGTCAGGCGCGCTGGCGCTGGTCAGCGGCCGCTCGCTCAACGACATCGACCTGATCTTCGCGCCCGACGTCTATCGCGCGGTCGGCGGCCACGGTGCGGAAATGCGCTTGTCGGTGGACAATGAAGCCGCGGCCGCGCACGCCCCGCCAATGGACAAGGAATTGAAGCGGCGGCTCGCCGCGATCGCGAAGCTCAGCCCCGGCATTCTGCTCGAGGACAAAGGTTATTCACTGGCGCTGCATTATCGCCTCGCGCCACATGCGGAGAAGGCAATTTTCGAAGCCGTCTCGCTGATCCGCGCCGACCTGCCCAACGCGCCAATCGAGGTGCTGCCCGGCAAGTTTGTCTGCGAGATCAAGCATTCCGGCTTCACCAAGGCGACCGGCGTGCGGGAACTCTTGAAGCATGAACCATTCAGGGGGCGCCGCCCGATCTTCATCGGCGACGACGTCACCGACGAAACCGTGTTCGCGATCATGCCGGACGTGAACGGGCTCGCCTTCTCGGTCGGCCGTCGCGTCATCGGCGTTGACGGTCACTTCGATGCGCCGAGCGACGTGCGTGAGTTTCTCGCGCGTCTGCTGGACGACGCCAGGTAAGGGCAAGACGGGACCAGGCGGTAGACACAATGCGAGCGACGCAGTTCCGTCGCGAAGCACGTGCTGCGCGATATAGGGCCCGCGAACTCTGTTCTTGCAGCAGAATCCGGGGGTTCCGCGAGCCAAACAGGTTCCAACGTGCCCGCCTGATTTTGGTTTCAATTGGTTGAAACGATGATCAGGAACCATATTGATGAACGTCAGTTAAACGGGGTGGAATGAACAGGAGGGGACGACCTGTGAACTTAGTCGTCGTTTCAAATCGAGTTGCGCGCGGCAAACCCAACGAACCCATGACGGGGGGCTTGGCTGCGGCCTTGCTCCCGGTTGTGGAACATTCGGGAGCGATCTGGGTGGGGTCCTCGGGCCGCGTGCGCGACGGCCATCAGAAGGAACCATTCGCCGAGATCGAGGCGCTCGGCACCGGCGCGATCGCGACGCTGGATCTGCCTGCGGCGCATTATGGCGGCTATTACGAAGGCTTTGCCAATTCGGCGCTGTGGCCGGCGCTGCATTCGCGCAGCGATCTGATCCGCGTTTCCCAGGACGACTACCTTAGCTATCGCGAGGTCAACGCCTTCATGGCGCGCGCTTTGTTGCGCTTCCGCAAGCCCAAGACCGCGTTCTGGGTGCAGGATTATCATTTCCTTGCGCTTGGCGCGGAGCTGCGCGACCTCGGCGTCGACGATCCGATCGGCTTCTTCCTGCACACGCCGTGGCCCGTGACCGCTGTGATGCAGGGCGTGCCAAATCATCGCGAGCTGCTCACGGCGATGCTGGCCTACGATCTCATCGGCTTCCAGACCCAGGAGGATTGCGAGAATTTTCTCGGTTATGTCGGCGGCGAGCTCGGCCTCACCATAGAGGATGGGATTGTCAGCTCGCAGCATGGCCGCACGCGCTGCCAAGTGTTTCCGATCGGCATCGATGCCGAGAAGTTCGCCGTCTATGCCGCGAAATCGGCCTCCCATCCCGACGTATCGCGGCTGCGCCGCAGCCTCAACGGCGAGCGGCTCGCGATCGGCGTGGATCGGCTTGACTATTCCAAGGGCCTCGTCAATCGCATCAGCGCGTTCGATCGGCTCTGGACCAGTTATCCGCAGCTCGCGCGCGGCATCTCGCTGCTGCAGATCGCTAACCCCTCGCGCGGAGCCATCGAGGCCTATGGCAATCTCCAGAACGACGTCGCGCGCCTAGTCACCGACGTCAACGGCCGCCATGGCGAGGTCGACTGGACGCCGATCCGCTATCTCAACAAGGGCTTCAGCCAGACCGTGCTCGCGGGTCTCTATCGCACCGCGCAGATCGGTGTGGTGACGCCGCTGCATGACGGCATGAACCTCGTTGCCAAGGAATATGTCGCCGCCCAAAACCCGGCCGATCCCGGCGTGCTGGTGCTGTCGAAATTCGCCGGCGCCGCCAACGAGCTCGACACCGCGTTGTTGGTCAATCCGCACGACATCGATGGCATGGCGCGCACGATCGCGGTCGCTGCCGCGATGCCGCTCACCGAGCGCAAGATGCGCTGGGACGCGATGATGAAGAAGCTGCGCGGCCACACCATCCAGCAATGGTCCGCCGATTTCGTCACCGAACTGGAAAAGTGCCGCACCGAAAAGGCCGCGGTCGCCCCGCTCGCCGCCCAGCCGCCGCAAGCGCTGCGCTGGCTGAAGTCGGCGATCTCCGGCGTGCGGTTGATCTGAATCTTCTCCTTCTGCCCGTTCTTACGGGGTGAGGGGCTCTATGCGCTGTCATTGCCGGGCTTGACCAGGCTTGACCCGGCGATCCGCGTCTTGCCGTGGGCTGTAAGGCCGTGGAAGCTCGGGCATGACGGCCTCGTGCTGCCGGGCACCTCAATAGCAATACGACACCCCATCCAGAATCGCGCAGCGCCGCTTATTCGGCGCGTTGGGATCATCCAGCGGCACCATGCCGTTGCCCTGGCCGACGAACACGCCGGGCCCGACATGCACCGAACTCTTGTTGCCGATGATCACGCTCGGATGCCGCGAGGCGCTCGAACGCGTGCCGTCCGGCCAGATGATGGCGTCGCCCGAAAGCATCCCCCGCCGCCCATCGTCGCAGCTGATTTCGGCCCCTTGGCGCGTGCAGACCTGCGCCAGAGCCGGCGCGGCGAAGGCGGCGCCCAGGGCCGAAATCAGGCTGAGCGCGGCGATGGTGTTGTGAATGGTCACGGCGACCCCAGGCGGTTGGCGTTCTCTGTAGAATCGTCGTGTCAAACCGGTCCCCGGTTCACCCAACGGGCGGTTCCAGGCTGCTTGGTTGGGTGCAGAGATTCTCTAGAAAATACAATAGCTTACGGAAAATTCACCCGATTTACCCGCGATCCCTTGCAAAATCATTGGCGCCCCTTCAAGAGAGAGCGCTCCGGAGAGATGGCCGAGTGGCTTAAGGCGCACGCTTGGAAAGCGTGTGTGCGGGAAACCGTACCGTGGGTTCGAATCCCACTCTCTCCGCCATACAGATGGCCACGCTACCCTAGCAAAATCAATAGGTTGTAGGCGTGGCGGGGCGCTGTGCCCCCATTGTGACCCCCAATGCGTCCCCAATTGCGGCTTCTACATCGTTGGAAGGGGAAGGGTGGCAGTATCGGATAGAACGTGCACACCCATCACTCGCCGTCGCACTTCCCCGGTGGCCCCCTGTGTCAGGGTGTAGGCGAACTTCCTCAGCTCTTGAATGCGGCGGTCGATTTCTGCGTCAAGATTCGTGAAGACATGGGTTGCGGTGGTATGGCGGAACGCTTGTGACCAGCCCCTGACAGTCTTGTGCAGCAACACCATTGCTTGGTGATAGCGCAGCACGTGCGAGGATGACTGTCCCGATACTGCTAGCCTCATCTCCTTCTTCGCTTGCGCAACCAGTTCGTCGCACTTCCTCAAGAAAGCGGCGGTGGCGGCTGACGAGGGTTGTCGTGAGGTCCCCGAAACTCTGTAGCCGAGCACGTCAGTCCCATCGTGGATGTTGCCCTCGTCGAACTTGCCGGACTGTCGAGCGGCGCGATCGTTTTCGTCGTAGACATCCATACCCATCAAGGCCAATCGATCCCGCGCCGAAGCAAAAGCAGCCATAACCTTTGCTCTGGTGGGTCCCAGAATGATGAAGTCGTCGATGTACCGGACGCATACGATGCCTCGACCGTTCATCTGCTCGTCAAAATCCCGGAGCGCGATGTTTGCTGCGAGCGCGGATAAGGCAGAGCCCTGGGCGACACCGAGGTCTGCGTCGGGAAAGAGGATGAACTGATCGCGCTCCTCCAGCTCGGCCTTGTTGCTTAGGTTTGTGGCAAGCGCGATCTTGAAGAGTTCTGTGAATTCTTGATCCGCAACGGCATCGGAAACGAACTCATTCACCCGTGCCAAGGGTATGCGAGTGAAGAAGTCTTTGATGTCAGATCTGACAAACCACGACTTGCCGCTGCGAACCGCATCGTCGATCAGCGACAGTCCATGAGGCACGCCGCGGTTCTTGACACCGCCCACGCTCGTCCTTGTTTCCATGACTTGCTTCACGGCGGGCACACCGGGCCATCTTTTTCGAGCCGGCGATGTATCAGAGCCAAAGCCTTGCAGCACTTCGAGGATCGCTCGACGTACAATGCGGTTGTCGATGGGGGCCATCACCAATGGACGAAAGCCCTTTCCCTTCCCCTTGGGGATGGTGATGCCTTTTTCTCCATCGAAGGCGAACGTGCTGTTGCGTAGGCGCTTACTGATTTGTTCGACATTGTTGAGCCAATTCTCATCGTAACTCTTGATGGCACCAACGGTCGTTTCGCTAGGGGACGACAGGCCGCTCTGCTTCACCGCCGCCCAAGATCGATGAAGCACCGCTCGCGACCTGAGCCTTTTGCAGAGATCATTGACCATCTACGCGCCAGTGGTGTGAGGCTCTATCGGTTCGCCCGCCCTCGGCCAAGATCAAGTCCGATCCCCAAGGCTCCGAAGGCGCAGTGTGCATCCCTCGGGTGCGACCTGATCCGAAGTAGCAACTGCCACCCGGACCTCACCCCCGGAACAACCGACGCTCAGATCGAGCCCGGCCCCCAGAAGCGAGTGGATCATTGCTGCGGAGCAGATCGCAGCGATAGCGGGCGCCAATCGCTTGGCACCTTTTTGCATGTCCTGGTCATCCGACGCGCTCCTTCCGGGTCCGCCTACCTTTTTGGCGGTGCCTGTCAAGAACTGCCCGCGACCCTCCACGCTGACGGAGAAAGAAAAGCTGCCAACCGTCCGATAGGTCCCCGTAACAGTGAGGGCTACGGTCAGCTTCCAACCCGCCGAGAGCGAAGTCCGATCCCCAAGGCTCCGAAGGCGCAGTGTGCATCCCTCGGGTGCGACCTGATCCGAAGTAGCAACTGCCACCCGGACCTCACCCCCGGAACAACCGACGCTCAGATCGAGCCCGGCCCCCAGAAGCGAGTGGACAAGATGTTCGCCTTATAGGTGAGTCGATTCCGAACCACAAGATAATGTGGCTCCGTCGTAGTGCATGCCCCCACATCATGTGGACGGAAGGCCTTTTTGGCTTGCAAAAAATGATGGGCCCCGAAGAGGCTTATACAGTGAGTCGCGCGGTTACCCGAGCAACTTGCGTGGCGGTCCACTCCCTTCCGCCGCGGGGGGTGCGGCGCTCCGTAAGGGCCCGTGTCACGCCGCTGAGAGATGTCACTCCAGTTCGCGCAAGGTCGCGAATGACGTCGGCGAGGTCCTCCGCCCGCTGCGAGATCATGCGGCGTTCTTCGTCGGCCACGATCGCCGTGATGCCCACAGTCAAGCGATTGGCGTGAGGCATGTCCGCCGCCATGACGTCAACCCCCACAAAATATGCCATGCTTGAATTCCTGCTCGATGCGGGCGGCAAAGGAGAGAAGCCGCTCGTCGCTGTGCGGAGATCCGACGATCTGCAACGAAACGGGCATGCCATTCCGATCGCGGCCGGCCGGGACTGCGAGCGCGGGGCATCCGAGGATGGACCAGACGTAAGTGATCATGATCCAGTCGATATAGGTCTCGGACGCCCGACCATCGATCTCGGTCGGCCAGCGGACGTCGACGGGCAATGGCGTGACCTGTGTGGTCGGACAGATCAGGATATCGAAATCCGCAAAGAAGCTCACGGCGCGCCGATACAGCGCCGCCCGGTCCGCCATCGCGCCTGCAATGTCAGCGGCGGACAGGTTTTCGCCATAGCCGACGTCGTCGGCAACCTCAGGCGTGAAGCTCGCGCGCGATTGCGGCTAATGCTTGCCCCAGGTCGCAAGGTAGGCGAAGCAGGAGCGCGCGGATGACACCGGGTACACCGGAGGGGTCGAGAGTAGCCTCGGTCATCGCGCAACCGGCGCACCGCAACCGGTCGATCGCGCGGCCGAAGCCCGATCGGATGTCACCGGCGACCGGTAGAAGATCAAGGTCCTCGGAATTCGCGACCCGTGCCGCCCAGTTAGGTCGTGCTGCCGCGTTCTGGAACGACATATGCTTTTTCTCGCGCGATATCAGATCGGCGGCATGGAAACCAGTCATCGCATCTAGCATCAATGCGAGATCGGCGATGGTCCGGGCCATCGGACCCTCGACGAAGACGGTGTCGAAGGGATCGGACAGTGGCTTGCGCGCTACAAGGCCAGGCGTGGGCCTTAGACCCGCCACACCACAGAAGGCGGCCGGCGGCCGCAAAGCAGAGGCCAGCCTTCACCGCCAGCCGCCTTGTCCATCAGGCGGCGCGGCGCGGAGCGGGCAGCATCGAAGCAGCGGACGGGTATCGCGTTGACCGCAGCACCTCGATCCTGTCGATAGCAGCGTCGACGACGTCGAGATTTCTGCGATCGCGACGGCTGGCGGCTGTCGGAAAGCGACTCGCCTCATCTCGCATGAAGCGGCGTTCGAGCCTCTGCGGAAGGCGCTCGCTGCCACCTTGGCTCGAACAACAAAGTGACAGCCGAGAGTCAACGATTTAATCTAGCCTGGGAGCACGAAAGTCGCTGGCGCGATCGGAAAACTCTGTTCGAACACGCTAAGCGCGGACAACCGCCGGCGTGATAGCGCGGCCCAGGTCTTTCCCGCGGCCCCTTGTTGCCGGTGGATCCGGGCCGAGGGAACCTTGCATGGTCTATTCGGTTGTCAGACAGGCATCCTCATGGCCGAAGCCGATGAGCTTTGAATGAGCCTTCATGGTGAAGGAAATCAGACCAGTCACCGGATCCATGACGGTCGATGCAGCCGCCGGGCCGACCGCGCCATCGGCCCGCGCCGAAGTATTTTACGCGCGGGCTTTGCGCGAGCTCGCGAAGCTCGACCTTCCGTTTCTGTTGGCCGGGACGTATGCGCTCAGCGCCTATACCGGCTTGGTGCGCGAGACCAAGGATCTCGATATCGTCTGCAAGCCGAGTGATTATCCACGTATTCTAAACCACTTCCGCGACCTGGGATATACCGTCGAAATCGAGGATGAGCGCTGGCTCGGCAAGGTGTTCCAGGATGAGTACTTTTTCGATGTGATCTTCGCGTTCTGGCATGGCATGGCTCCGGTGACGGACCAGTGGTTCGAAACCGCGCCGCGCATTGAGGTGTTCGGTACGCCGATGCGCGTTATCGCCCCGACGGAGTTGATCTGGTCCAAGGCCTTCGTCCAGCTGCGGCACCGTTACGACGGCGCGGATATTGCGCATCTCATTCTCAAACAGCATGATCAAATCGATTGGCGGCGTCTGCTTGCCCACATGGAATTGCATTGGGAGGTTCTTCTGGCGCACCTGCTCAATTTCCGTTGGGCCTACCCGAGTGAGCGCGATTGCGTGCCGCGCTGGCTGATGGACGAACTGGTCGCCCGCCTGAAGACCCAGTTCGAGCTTCCTCCTCCGCGTGTGAAGATATGTCGGGGCCGCCTGTTCTCGCAGATCGATTATCAGCTGGCCATCGATGAGTGGGGTTTTGTCGACGCGGACGTGGACAGTGAGTAGCGCGATGTCCACAGAATCCGAGAAGCTCACGTTCGCTGCCATTGGCGATCTCCACGTGAAGGAGGACCGCACGTTGACCTTTCGGGAGCTGTTTGCCGAGCTCTCGACCAAGGCCCAGGTGCTCGTTCTTTGCGGAGACCTCACTGACCTCGGCAAGCCGTCCGAAGCGGAACTTCTGGCAGAGGATTTGCGCGCTTGCTCGATTCCTGTTGTCGGCGTGCTCGGAAACCACGACTACGAATCCGGGCAGACGGAAGACGTAAAGAGAATTTTGAAGGGCGCCGGGATGCATCTGCTCAATGGACAGTCGTACGAGATCGACGGTGTCGCCTTCGTCGGTGTGAAGGGGTTCATCGGCGGATTTGGCCGTCGCATGCTTGCATCGTTCGGCGAGGCCGCCGTCAAGACCTTGGTGGCCGAAGCCATCAACGAGGCGACGCGCCTCGAGAATGCGATGCGCGCGGTGGCGAGCAAGCAGGCTGTCGTCGTCCTTCACTATGCGCCGATTCTCGATACGGTCGAGGGCGAGCCACTGGAGATTCTTCCGTTCCTCGGCTCATCACGTCTCGGCGAAACGATCGATCGATTTAAGGTGAGCGCGGTAGTGCACGGCCACGCTCATCGGGGCCGCTATGAGGGACACACACCCGGAGGCGCCCCGGTCTACAACGTCGCTCGGTCAATCGAGAAGCCCACCGGTCGCCCCTATGCCCTGATTGAGGTCTGAGCCGGATAGGCAGATCCGATTGGTGGGTCCAGCAGGACCAGTAGCGGAGAAATGATGCGGAAAGCGGATGTCCGCTGCGCAATCGATTAATGCACCGGAACGGACTAAGCCGCCCGGATATGCGCATGGACCTGAGGTGGGCCTGGTCGGGGCCGCGGAACACGACGTTCAAGCGGATGTTTAGATCGGAGGGTTCCGCCGAATGCTGCGATCAGTTCCTGATTGGCAAGGAAACATTCTCATAGCTGCCGCCTTACTTGATAGGAGAAAGCCATGACCAGGTTCCGAACAAAGCTGGAAGCGCAGACGAAGCAGATCATCGGCCAGATGCTCGGGGACCAACAACTCGTGCAGGAAGGCCT
This sequence comes from Bradyrhizobium hipponense, assembly GCF_008123965.1. Classification (GTDB taxonomy): domain Bacteria; phylum Pseudomonadota; class Alphaproteobacteria; order Rhizobiales; family Xanthobacteraceae; genus Bradyrhizobium; species Bradyrhizobium hipponense. The sequence goes on from NZ_VSTH01000056.1 coordinate 11,604, forward strand.
CGCACAGCAGCGGGAAGCCGCAAGCGAACCTAACGGCGGGCCGGAGGCGCAGCCGGAATCGGCCGCAGGTGGCTCATCCGCCGCTCAGGAACGCCAAATGTCACTGGGTGCGGGAGGCCAATCAGAGCGGAGGATTTCCATGAAAGTGTCTGATGTGATGACCTCGGACGTTCAGCTTTGCACACCCGAGGACACGGTAGGAGATGTAGCCCAAGCGATGGCGCGGCTTGACGTTGGGCTTTTGCCGGTTGCGGAAGGTGACTACCTCGTGGGAATGATCACCGACCGTGATCTCGCCATCCGCGTGCTTGGAAAAGACCGCGGACCGGACACCCAGATCAAGGCAGTCATGACCCCTGACGTCAAATATTGCTTCGAGGACCAGGACCTTGAGACGGTTTCCTGGAACATGGGCGATATTCAAGTCAGGCGGCTGCCGGTGCTCAATCGGCAAAAGCGGTTGGTGGGCATCCTTTCCTTGGGCGATATCGCGCGAAGCCACGAACGCGACGCAACCGCAGCCTCACTGCAGCAAATTTCGCGGCCCGGCGGTCAGCACACGCAAGCTGCCTAGACGGCGTAACACGACGACCGCATCCGTGCGGCCCGCCGACGAGCGCGACTGGTCATTCTGCTTAAGCGCGCTCATAGCCGCTCGCGTCTCCGTTGCAACCGTCTTAACGCTGTTACGTTGATACTGCATCGCAGGCAGGCGGCTTAGGGAATGCGTGTCGCCGCCAATGATGGTGTGGCCAACGTCGATTCGCGACGAACCAGTCTGCACGTAGCGACTGACCGCCATCCGGAAGCCCCTGCCGCCAAGGCGGCGGCTTTCCGCCGGCATTGCGACGAGGTACCCCCCGGCGGGGATCGAGACGAGGGACCCGCAGTGATGACCGAGGTACAGGAGCTTGCAAGCTTTGTGGAACGTGCCCGGCTGGAGGACTTGAGCGAGCGGGCGCTGGAGCAGCTGAAAATTCGTGTGTTGGACACGATCGGAGTGGCCATCGGGGCACTGAATGCTCCACCAATCGCGACGATCCGCGGCCTTGTCACCGAGCTTGGCGGTCGTCCGTGCTCCACGCTCATCGGCGGCGGCCGCACCGCGCCGGACCGCGCCGCGTTCTACAATGGCGCTCTCAGCCGCTACCTCGATTTCATGGACAGCTATGTCGCGGCTGGCGAGACGTGCCATCCATCCGACAATCTCGGCGCAGTCCTGGCCGCGGCCGAGATGCGGGAGGCGAGTGGCGCCGATCTACTCACCGCGCTCGCTGTCGCTTACCAGATCCACACCCGATTAAGCGATGTCGCTCCGGTCCGCGACAGGGGCTTTGATCATACCACACAGGGGGCGTACGCCGCCGCTGCAGGTGCGGCCAAGGCGCTGGCGTTGCCGCCCGCGCGGATCGCGCATGCGATGGCGATCAGCGGCACCGCCAACAATGCGCTGCGTGTCACGCGCACGGGCGCGCTGTCTCACTGGAAGGGACTAGCTTATCCAAATACAGCGATGTCGGCGACACACGCCGCGCTGCTCGCAAGCCGCGGAATCACCGGACCCGAAACGGTATTCGAGGGCACCAAGGGATTTAAGGAGGTGATCGCCGGTCCCTTCGAGATTGATTGGCGACAAGAGGATCTGGAAGGCGTACGCCGAACGATCGTGAAACGGCACAATGCCGAGATCCACGCCCAATCCGCGCTCGACGCGGCGCTCGACATTCGTGCTCGCCTTGGCTTCGAGGTAACTGCAGTCTCTGCAATCCGGCTCAAGACGTTTGCGGTAGCCCATCGCATCATTGGCGGTGGCGAGGAAGGCGACAAGCGAACCGTGCGAACCAAGGAGGAGGCGGATCACAGTCTGCCTTATATGCTGGCAGTTGCGCTAATCGATGGCGAAGTGCAGCCGGAACAATACGCACCGGAGCGAATCGCCGCCGCCGATGTCCAGATGTTGCTGCGCAAGGTGACTGTCACGCCAGCTTCGAACCTGTCGGCGCAGTTCCCGCACAGGCTCCCTGCCGATCTCGAAATCGAACAGGAGGACGGAAGCGTGTTTCGTGCCCAGCGCGACGATTATCACGGCTTTCATACCAAGCCATTTGACTGGACCGCTGCACGCCGCAAGTTCGATCGCGTCACGTCCGCCTTTACGAACGCTTCCGAGCGCGACGCACTCGCCGAGGTGATCGCAACGCTGGATGAGCGCCCGGTTGCGGCCCTCACGTCGCTCCTCGGCGACATCCGAGTTGCGCCCATCGAGGCGCGCATAAATCTCTGAGGAGGACGAAGCCATGGCAGAAACCACGTTTTCCTTCATCCCCCGGGCGGCGCGTTCGGCCAAGCCGCGGCGGATCGGGATCACCGAGATCCGAGGTCCCTATTACAGCGCGTATGGTCCCCGCCATCTTGCCGATATCCTGGAAACGGTCGGCACCTATGTCGACGGCTTCAAATATGCTGGCGGCTCGTTTGCGCTCATGCCGGCCGAGGCGGTCTGGTCGATCAACAAATTGGCACACGATCATGATGTTTACGTCTCAACCGGTGGCTGGATCGAAAATGTCATGCGCTTCGGCGCGGACGTCATCGATCGCTACATCGAGGAGGCGAGGGCGCTTGGCTTTGACGTGATCGAGATTTCTACGGGCTTCATCAGCTTGCCGACCGATAGCCTGTTGCGGGTGGTGCAGAAGGTCAAGAAAGCGGGGCTGAAGGCGAAGCCCGAACTGGGTATTCAGTTCGGCGCTGGCGGCAGCACGTCGGCTGAGGAGCTCGCAGCCGAGGGCACCAAGGATGTCGGCTGGCTGATCGCTCAAGCTGAGCGTGCGCTCGATGCCGGCGCCGACATCATCATGATCGAAAGCGAAGGGATCACCGAGAACGTGAGCACGTGGCGCACTGATGTGGTCGCCCGCATCATCAATCAGCTCGGGCTCGAAAAGGTGATGTTCGAAGCAGCCGACCCGCCGGTATTCGAATGGTACGTCAAGAACTACGGAAACGAGGTCAATCTGTTCGTTGACCACAGCCAGATCGTGCAGCTCGAGGCGCTGCGCTCGGGAATCTGGGGCACCAAGAGCACCTGGGGTCGAATTCAGAATCCATCCGGTTGATGGGTGGACCGGGTGACGGATCGGATATGAGCCGCGGCGGAGAGCGCTTTCAGTCAACACCCCGGAAACTAGGGGAGGGAGATAAGGCGCGAGGTGACATCGCGGTCGACGAAGCGCCAACTCCTCACCGGCCTGCCTCGTCGAAATCTTCAAGCACGCTTCGGATCCAGGTGAGCAGCCGATTCTTGCCAAGCCCGCCGCAGATCGGCGACCGCCTGACCCCAAGCGTCGCCGTTACGTCCGCCGAAACGGCGGACATAGGCTGGGTGGAAAGTGATGCGGAGCGGATGGCCTTCAAATTGAAGCTTTGCCTTGCGCGTCACGCGGATCGATTGCGATTCGCCAAACAGGCGGGACGCTGTGTTGCCAAGGGCAACGATGACGCCTGGTTTGGAACGCCGGATGTCGGTCAGCACAGCTGCGCCATAGTGATCGACTTCCTCGATCGTTGGGCTGCGATTGCGTGGCTTGCGGTCCCTGGAATATGCGATTGGCCTGAAAGGGATCGCGTTTGCCAGACGTACCTGTTGGGGGTCGATCCCAGCCTCGTCCAGCATCTCGCGCAGCGCCCTGCCGGCCGGACCGACAAAGGGCCGGCCCTGCGCGATTTCCTCGGCGCCGGGTGCCTCGCCAACGACGTACAGCCGCGGTCGCCGAAACCGGCCCTCAGGTGCGACACGTTGGTGATCGAGGTGTGTGTTGGTGTTGCCTACGCTCGCCTTGGCCATCGCTGCACCAAATCTGGCAATGCATATTTCCGATTCCATCAACTGCTGTCGCGCCAATGATTTCCAACAGATTCGAAGGCGCCCGGCGGTGAAATTCGCCTTGGAACCGACGCTCGCCAACGCGAGTTTTCAAGCGCGCGGCAAGTGAAGCGTGAGCGGGGATGAGCGGGAAATTCGCGCACCTCGAAAAGGAACTCTTGATAGCGCAGGGTGCGCCGCGTGATCCTACATCGCTTCGATCGTCCCTTCCTGACCTGTTCCCGGGCGCAAATGCCGCCCCTACGTTTGCGCCATAGCGCCCTCAGTAGTCACGCCGCAAGCTGCAGCACGCGCTGCTCGATCGCGCTGCGCGAAATGCCGAAGCGGTCGAGCAACGCCGGGCCAGGGCCGGAGCGCGGCAGCTGGCTGATGCCGAGACGGTAAACCGGAGCGATCGCACCAACCGCAACGGTCACCGCATCGCCAAGACCGCCATCGACCGCATGATCCTCGACGACGATGAGACCCCCGGTGTCGCGAGCCGCTGTCGATACCGTGTCGTCGTCGAGCGGCTTGACCGAATAGGCGTCGATCACGCGGATCGGAATGCCGCGCCCGTTGAGCATGTCGTAGGCGGCAAGCGCTTCGTGCACGGTTATGCCGGCCGCCACCACGGTGAGCCGATCATGCGGCGATGCGCGCAACACCTTGCTGCCGCCGATCGGAAACTCCTCGGTGTTGGGATAAATTACCGGCGTCTTCGGCCGCGTGGTCCGGATGTAGACGATGCCGTTCGCGTCCGCCGCCGTCGTGGTCAGCCGCTCGGCGCTGACCGCATCCGCCGGGTACAGAACAGTGCTCTCCATCAGCGCGCGGAACATCGCGAGGTCCTCAAGTCCCATCTGGGACGGACCGTCCTCGCCGATCGACACGCCGGCGTGGCTGCCGCAAAGAACGAGGTGGGCGGGCCGAGAATACTGCGCCATGCGGATGAAGTCGTAGGCGCGCGTAAGGAAGCACGCAAACGTCGACGCGTACGGGACCTTACCTGCCGCCGCAAGGCCGAGGGCGACACCGACCATATTCTGCTCGGCGATAAAGCTCTCGAAGAATCGATCCGGATATTGGGCTGCAAACGCCCCAACCCCGGTCGAGTTCTTCACGTCGCCGTCAAGCGCCACGACGGCGGGGTTCGCCGCGCCGAGCTTCTCCAATGCGTGCCCGAACGCCACGCGGGTCGCGACCTTGTCGCCCAGCCGATACGCTGGTGCCGAGGGCGCCGTGGCCGCAGGCTGCGGGCCTGCCACCTGGCCGACCCGGCGTGCCTCGACGGCGGGCGCAGGTCCGGCATCACCCAGTTCGTCGAGTGCCTGGGACATTTGTCTGCGGTCGAGCGGTTTGCCGTGCCATCCATCGGCTCCCTCAAGGAACGAGACTCCCTTGCCCTTGATGGTGCGTGCGAGGATTGCGGTCGGGCCTCCTCCGTCGCGCGCAGCACGAAATGCCGCAAGGATTGCTGCCATGTCGTGGCCGTCGATCTCGATGGTTCGCCAGCCAAAGCTCGCGAACCGGCGCGCGAACACGCTGCTGTCGTGGTGATAGGGCGCCGCCTCACTCTGGCCGAGACCATTGACGTCGACGATCGCCGTCACGTTTGCGAGGCCGTTGAGCGAAGCAAACTGCGCCGCCTCCCACACCGAGCCTTCCGAGCACTCGCCGTCGCCGAGCAGGCAGAACACACGAGCATCGATGTGGTCGAGGCGGTTCGCCACCGCGAGCCCGTTGGCCGCGGCGAGGCCCTGTCCAAGCGATCCGGTCGCGATCCTGACCCACGGGTTCAGCGGGGTCGGATGGCCCTCCAGCGTGCTGTCGATCCGGCGCAGCGACAGCGGGTCCTCTCTGACGGCGCCGGCTTCATGCAGTGCGGCCCACAGGATCGGCGCGGCATGGCCCTTCGACAAAACGAATGTGTCGACATTGCGCGCTGCCGCATCGTTCGGGTCCCAGCGCATCTCGCGGAAGAAAAGCGCCGCGACGATGTCGGCGCACGACATGCAAGAGGTGGGGTGGCCCGAACCCGCTTCCGTCGTCATGCGGATCACCAGTCGCCGCAGCCGCCTAGCCTCCGTCTGCAAGTCATTCAGGTCGCGGAACGTCATGGCGCGATCGCCTTTGGTGGCGATCTGATTGAGCAGCTTATCGTAGGGATCGATGAACTTCTGGACCGCATCATTCTCGAGTTCGGCCGCGACCAGGTCGAACCGCACGCCGGTCCGCTCGAGATCCGCCATCACGCGCTCGGCGTCCGGCATGCCGTGTGTGACGGTGGCTCCCACGGTACCGTGGTCGCGGAACGCCGCGATGGTCTTGCGCGGCATCGTATTAATGGTCATCGGGCCGATCAACGGCTCGACGTACATGAGATCCGGATAGTTCGGGCTCTTCGTGCTGGTGCTCGCCCACAGCATTCGCTGCACACGCGCCCCTTTCTCGGCGAGCGCAATCCAGCGAGTGCTCTCCAGGATGTGGCCGAATGCCCGGTAGGCGAGCTTGGCATTGGCGATCGCGACCCGGCCCAGAAGACTGCGCGGGTCGGGATCGGAAGGCGGGCGATCGGGCACGATGCGTTGGCGCAACAACCTATCGACCAGCACATCTATGCGGCTGAGGAAAAAGCTTGCGACCGAAGCGATCCGATTGATCGATCGACCGGCCTCGAGCCGGCGTTCAAGTGCCCGCAGGTAGGCCTCGGCCACGGCCTCGTAACGGGCGATCGAGAACAGCAGGGTGATGTTGACGTTAATCCCCCCTCGAACAGCAGTTGCTCGACGGCCGGAACCCCAGCCGGCGTGCCGGGAATCTTGATGAACAGGTTGGACCGGCCGACCAGCTTCCACAGCCTCCGTGCCTCCTCGATCGAGGCCTCGGTATTATGGGCGAGGTGCGGCGACACTTCGAGGCTTACGAATCCGTCGACGCCATCGGATTCCTCATACACCGGGCGCAGGATATCGCAGGCATCACGCACGTCGGCGGCAATCAATTCTTCGTAGATGCCGGCGGGGGAGCGGCCTGCCGCGGCCGCGTGCGCGATGTCTTGGTCATAGTCAGCCCCCTCCGCCACCGCCTTCTCGAAAATTGCGGGGTTCGACGTGATGCCGCGCAGGCCTTCCTCGGCGACCCGCCGCGTCAGATCGCCACTGCGGATCATTCGCCGGGTGAGATCATCCATCCAGCAGCTCTGATCCTGCGTCAAAAGTTCGACCGTCCGGTTCATGCGCGTTCTCCGTTATGCAAACATCTGAGGGCGGCGACAGAAATACAGACAGCGAACCAGTCCCCTGGATCGATGTCGTCAGACGCCGTGGCCGCGACTCGCTCGTCGCGCCGACGCGGTGGCCAGAGCGGCTCAGTCGGACTCGCCGTGGCCGTGCGCAATGGCGTCGGGAAGAGAATCGCGCAACGCGCCATTTTCGAGCAGCACGGAGCGGACGGCGCTATCATCGGCCAGCATGGTAATAGCCTGAGGGCCGCCGCGCCTTCGTCGCACAGGAACCATATCGCAGCCAATCGTGATCTGTCTTGCACTCAACAGAATGCACACGCTCGCGTTCCTGAGTTCCGGCTGGCAATTCCTCGCAAGAGGCCGGTGAAGCTGCGAGAATGTTGGGAACGAACAACGCTTTGCTGCGGGGTCCATTTATCGTTTCGAGGGACTGAGCCTCGCAACAGGCCTACAAGCTACCGACGCTCGGTGATGGCGGCTCCCACATGCGACGACGGGTCGAATGGAACGGAGTTCCTCACTGTGCATCGTGCTTGGGCAATGGCCGGCTGCCTCTGACGGACAGGCGTACGGCCATGCGAAGCCGTCGGTCGGTCTCTTCCTCGCTCTCCCGAACGCCGAGCAAGGCGAGGCGTTGTGGAATGCCGATCGTGGAAATCAGGAATTGTTCGCGCTCCCAAGGCGCGACTGGCAGTGCCCGCGCGCCGATGTTGGGATCGCCGGGGATATAGCAGTCACGAGCGATCCCGGTGCGAAACGCTGGTTAAGTTTCGTCTCGGACGAAGTCCGATGGGTCAGGATTTCTTGACCTCTATCCTCCTCTCGCGCTTCTGCGCTTCGGCGGTTTTCGGGAGCGTCAACGTCAGCACACCGTTCTTGAAGGACGCGTCGATCTTTCCCGGATCAACGGTCTCGGGAATACGAAACGCCCGCTGAAAGGAGCCAAACCGGCGCTCGGAAACAAAGTAATCTTTCTTCCTTTCTTCCTTTTCGACCTTTTTCTCACCCCTGATCGTCAGCGTGCTGTCGGTGCATTTCACCTCGACATCCTTGTCGTCCATCCCGGGGAGTTCGGCGGTGATCTGGAATGCATCCTCCTTTTCAACCACGTCGACGGGCGGTGAGCTGACGAACGGAAGGTCTTCCCGCGCAACCGAGTGGAACGGAAACCGTCCAAATCCGCCGATGAAATCGTCGAACATGCGATCGATTTCGCGACGGAATGATTCAAACGGGCGCCATTCCGCGATGCTACGAACAGGTTCGCTGCGGACTGGCAACTTACTCTCTCCAGCCATGCTAAGCCCTCCATCTTGAGTCCGAGTACTCGCGTTTCGCCTTGGCCTGGCCGCGCCAGGCTCTGTGTTGCCGGGAAGCGGGCGGCCGCAGCCGAGGTTATCTGCAGAACGGAGTCCATCTGCTCGAGTTCCAAAAATTGCGCCGATCTCGCGCGTTCTCGTCAGAGTCTGTTCCAGCCATCCAGGGGGGCAATCATCCCTTGATGATCGCGATTGGACGTAGCCGTGCGACCTTCCGGGCGATCCCGATCTGCGCCGTCACATCGACAACCTCGTCCACCGCCTTGTAGGCCTCCGGCGCCTCTTCGATCAGCCCCCTGGCGGAGCCAGCGCGAACTTCGATTCCGGCGAGGCGCAGGCTCGCGCGGAGCTGGTCATAGCTGATCGTTTTCTTTGCCTTGTGGCGGGAAAGCTCCCGGCCGGCGCCGTGGCAAGCGGATCCGAAGGACTCCCGCATCGCGGTTTCGGTCCCGGCGAGTACGTAGGACGCAGTCCCCATCGAACCTGGAATGAAGACTGGCTGGCCGGTCGTGCGATAGCGCTCCGGAAGTTCCGGGTGGCCGGGCCCAAACGCGCGCGTTGCCCCCTTGCGATGCACGATGCAAGGCACACCTCGATGCTCTTCGAGCTTTGCGATGTTGTGTGAAACATCATAGACGATAGCGAGCGGTTGGTTGCTCCCCAGCACCCGCTTCCATGCATCACGCACCTCGTGCGTGATGACCTGGCGGTTGCACCAGGCGAAGTTGGCCGCGGCGGCCATGGCATGAAAATAATCCTGCCCCTCGGGAGAGTGGAATGGGGCGCAGGATAGTTCGCGGTCGGGCAGGGTGATGCCGTAGTTCGCCATCGTAACGTCCATTCGACGTACGTATTCGGTGCAGGTCTGATGCCCAAGTCCGCGCGAGCCCGTGTGGATCAGCACCGTGACCTGGCCCTCGAACAGACCGAATGCCCGACCGCACTCTTGATCGTAGATCCGCTCGACGCGCTGCAATTCAAGAAAGTGGTTGCCGGCCCCAAGCGTGCCAAGCTGATCGGCGCCGCGCTTTTTCGCCCGGTCGGGAACGGTGTTGGCATTCGCCGCCGCAAGGCAGCCGCGCTCCTCGACGACTTCCGCATCTGCCTCATCGCCGTGGCCAGCCCCGATCGCCCAGCGCAATCCAGTATTGAGGACCAGATCCATCGCGTGCTCGTCGAGCGTGATCCGCCCGGCGCGGCCGACGCCAGTCGGAACGTCTCGCTGGATCTGGGTAGCCAGCGCCGGCAGACGGTCCCGAATTTCGCCGTGCGATACCTCGCTTGCCAGCAGGCGCACACCGCAGTTGATATCGTAGCCCACACCGCCCGGGGAAATGACACCCTCGTCGGCGCGGATCGCGGCGACGCCGCCGATCGGAAAACCATATCCCTGATGGATGTCTGGCATTGCCAGCGCTGGTTCCTGCACACCTGGGAGCGTGGTCATGTTGACGAGTTGCTCCAGCGCGCGCTCGCCAAACAGATGGTCAAGCATGGGCTGATCCGCGAACAGCCGCGCGGTCGCGCGCATGTCATTGCGAAAGCTGCGCGGGATGTCCCACGTACAGGGGCCGGTCTGCTTGAGGTCGGCGGGTGAAATGGCGCGCATGGCGTTCTCCAATCAGATATCGAAAACGATGCTAGCCTCCCAACCGCCGTTCTGTCTGCGAATCGAAAGCTCGTGGTGTGTGATCGCCTTGATGTCGTCGATTGCTTCTGAGGAAACAGTGCGGGCGCTTGCGATCAGCTTATGCTCGCAAATTTCAATGATGCGGAAATCGACATAAGCGCGATGTTCCGCGGTGGCGCGGTAAAGCAACTCCGAAAGCCAGTCGACCAGCAGAGCCTCGAGGTCGGGAGCATCGATCCGGATCGTCTCCGTCTGCCCCGGTTGCGCTTGCGGGGTCGCGCCGCCGAACAAGTAGCTCATCAGCCCCTCTGCGGCATGGGCGAACAGCTCTTCCAGGGTCGCCCCCCGCGCGCGCAGTTTTGCATCGGCCGGATGCTCGAGAATTTCGAAACCGGCGAAACCCGCGCCCCGAGCTGCTGGCGGTGCTCTCATTGTGCAGCTCTCAGTCCAGGTACTTCAGACGGACAACGTCGATCGTCCGTTCCCCACTGTCCAAACAAGTCCCGGCGCGATTGGTTGCCTTTGGACGCGGCTGCCCCGCCGCAGTCTGCGGAATGGAAAAAGCAACGGCATTCACCGGATAATGGAACCTGTGTCCTCGCGCTCCGTTGGCAGCGTCAGGCGCGGCGGATTGGCGCAAACATGCTTTTGCGTGGGGGAACTGTGCCGCCGGTGTAAATGTGTGAACCTGTCCAGGAATCGCGATGACAAAGCTTCCCATGACGGCCGCGGGTCACGCCGCCCTTGAAGATGAACTGAGGCACCGCATTCGCGTCGAGCGACTTGCTCTTGTTCAGCGCATTCAGGAGGCGATCGCCGACGATCCCAATCTGGTCGAGAATTCGGAATATCAGATTGCGCGAGCGGAGCAGGATATCAATGAGGCTCGAATCGCCGAGTTGGAAGACAAGCTGGCGCGCGCCGAAATCGTCGACGTGTCCAGGCTTTCCGGCGACACGATCAAGTTTGGCGCAACCGTGACACTGATCGACGAGGACACCGGCGAAAAGCGCGTCTGGCAGATCGTGGGCGAGCCGGAAGCCGACCCGAGCAACGGCAAGATTTCAGTGGTTTCGCCGATCGCCAAGGCACTGATCGGAAAGAGCAAAGGGGCAACCGTGGCAGTCGAGACTCCAGGCGGCGCCAAGGCCTACAGGGTGCGACAAGTGGAGTGGTTTGAACATAGCCGGAAACGGCGAGAACGGGCGTGAAGCTGCGGCCGAAGTCCGATGTGTTTCCGCGGCAGAATGTCGTGCTGGCTGCGAAGAGGGAAGCGGCGCCGAGCCGGTCAACATGGCAATGATCTCGCTTGCCCTGTGTGGGGACGTGATGATGGGCCGCGGCATTGATCAGCTGTTGCCGTGGCCGTGCGAACCCGTCCTGTATGAGCCCTTCATGCGCTCGGCGACGGAGTACATCGCTCTCGCAGAGCGGGTGAATGGACCTATCCCGCGCCATGTCGAGCCTTCGTACCCGTGGGGCGACGCGCTGCGCGACTTGCAGGAACATCAGCCGGACGTGCGTATCGTCAACTTGGAAACAAGCGTGACACGATGCGCGACGCCTGCGCCGAAAGGCATCAACTACCGCATGAGTCCGGAGAATTTCGCCTCCTTGTTGGACGGCAAGATTGATTGCTGCGTGCTCGCCAACAACCATGTGCTGGACTGGGGAGAGCAAGGCCTTATTGATACGCTCCATGCGGTCCGCACGGCCGGAATTGCGAGCGCAGGCGCAGGCCTTGATCTGCGCGATGCGTGTGCGCCGGGACTGGTGTCAGTGACGGGCAAAGGCCGCGTGCTGGTTTATGCATGCGCTGCTACGGACAGTGGCGTGCCGCCGGCCTGGCGCGCTGGACCCGACCGCACCGGAGTCAACGTGCTCCCGGACTTCTCGGCGGATACGGCCCGGAGGATCGGGAAGGAGGTCTCGGAGAACAGAAAGGCCGGCGACCTGGTTGTCGTCTCGATCCATTGGGGCGGCAATTGGGGCTATGCTATTCCGCCCGAGCATCGTCGCTTCGCGCATGCCCTGGTCGATGCAGCCGGTGCGGATCTGATACACGGACATTCCTCGCACCACGCCAAGGGGATCGAGGTCTATCGCGGCCGCCTGATTCTTTATGGCTGCGGCGATTTGATTAGCGATTATGAGGGCATTGAAGGTTACGAGGCGTTTCGCGACGATCTGGTTCTTCTCTATCTGCCGCAGTTGCGGGTCGCCGATGGCATGCTCGTCAGCCTAACAATGCTGCCATATCAGTTACGCAAATTCCGGCTTAACCGCGCTGCGCCAGCAGATAGTCAGTGGCTGCGCGACATGCTGGATCGCGAGAGCCACTGCTTCAACGCAAGTATAACGCTCGACGAATCCGGCTGCTTGCAGCTGCGGTGCGCGTGAGCAGTACCGGGAGCGTTGGAAGCGAATCGTTCCTGATCCCGGCATCACTTGCCCGCCAAGCGATATTGCCCTCGGATCAAAGCCATCACGCTGGGACCGCTCTTGATCGAGTGTGGACTTCAAAGCCGATCCGGTCTGTCCACGGCGTTCAATCGGGCATCCACCTCTTCAAGGAGACGTTCGATTTCCTCCCGCTCATTGGGGCCCGGATACTCTTCCAGGCGGCTGAGCAGATGCTGCTTTTGTGTCAGGAGCGCCGCAACACTGCTCATTTGAGGCCTGGGTTCGTGATTCTGGAACATTGGTCGATACCCGATGTTCTCTATCGAAACAGAAATAGCTCGACCTCGGTCCGCCTCTTACGTGGCAGCCAGGGCACCCTTTGGCGTGGAATAAAACTGACTGCCGCGACTTGGGTTCCGCGGTGGCCTGAAAGTGGTGACTTCGTCCCGGCCGGCGTGCGGCGCAATGCCGGCATTCTCAGCGATCCGGTAACTCTATCATGGCGCGTCTGATCGAATCGCGACATCACGTTTCGCTCGACGACTATGAGGGCATTGCGCATCTTAGCATGGCGGTGCGGGAGCTGCGTCAGGAGGCGGCGAGCCTGCTTCCCACGCTGAAGGGACACCGAGTGTGGATGGTGAGCAGCACCAGTCGCGGCGGCGGCGTGGCCGAGTTGCTGCCGCCGCTGCTCGCGTTGCTGCGCGAACTCGGCGTCGACGCCAATTGGCTGGTGATGGAGACCGATGATCAGGAGTTCTTCCGGCTGACCAAGCGGCTGCATAACCTGATCCATGGCCACGGGGATGCAAACCTTGGACAAGCGGAGCGCGAACTCTACGACAAGATCAGTCACGATACCGCGGAAGCGGTTGCGCGCCACATCTCGTCGGGGGACGTGCTCGTTATCCACGACCCTCAGCCGTTGGGCGCGGGTGCGATCCTCAGAAAAAGAATGGACATAGCGGCGATCTGGCGGTGCCATATCGGCCTTGATCGGAAAACACCTGAGACCCGCGCGGCGTGGACCTTCCTTGACGCATGCGCATCCGCCTATGATCAGGCTGTGTTCACGGCCCCAGAATACATTCCCGGCTGCCTCACCGGACGGGCAACGATCATGCATCCGGCCATCGACCCGCTCACCCATAAGAACCGGGATCTATCGGTCCACAAGCTTGTCGGCATCCTTGCCAACGGCGCCCTGATCCGTCCGCCCGGTCCGATGCTAACGCCGCCATTCCCCAAACCAGCGGAACGGCTCCAGCGCGACGGAAGCTGGGCGCCTGCTATAGAGCCGGAGGATATCGGACTTCTCTATCATCCGATCGTAACCCAGATCTCGCGCTGGGATCGGTTGAAGGGCTTTCTCCCGCTGATGAACGGCTTCGTGAGCCTGAAGCGCGATCTGGAGAATAAAACTGGCCTGGGCGAGCGGCATCGACACTCAGTGCAATTGGCTCGCCTGGTCTTAGCAGGTCCCGATCCCGCATCGGTCGAGGACGATCCGGAGGGCAAGGAGGTGCTGGCCAAACTCTGCAACGCCTATGTGGGCTTGGAGCCAAAATTCCAAGACGACATCGCGATCATCTTGCTGCCCATGAATTCGGCGAAGCACAACGCGCTGCTCGTTAATGCGCTTCAGCGCTGTTCGGACATCGTGGCGCAGAACTCATTGCAAGAGGGATTCGGGTTGACCGCGACGGAAGCTATGTGGAAGCACGCGGCTGTCTTGGGATCGAATGCCGCAGGGCTCCGGCAGCAGATACGTCCCGACTTGGATGGATGTCTGGTAACGAATCCGGAGGATCCACACGAGATCGCGACGACGCTTGATGCATTGCTGAGAGATCCCTGGAAGCGCGATATGCTCGGCCGGCGTGCTCAGCAACGTGTTCATGATGAATTTTTGATTTTTGCGCAGGTCCGACGTTGGCTTGTCCTGATCGCGAACACGATCAAGACGCGATGGCCATAAGAGGAGCGCTGGCACAGCTCTCGCTGCCGACAAAATGGAGTGACGCACTCTGCGCACTGGGCGGCGCAGTTGATGGGCGACTATTGCTCCAAAAATACCATGACGAAGCGCCGCTCGCGACAGCGATGCTCGCAGCAGCAAGGGCCAGTAGCATGGCCTTCGCCGGGCCTGCCGATCGCTTCGATCGCACGCCGGCAATTTGTCGAGGTGGATCTTCTCGTTGGCGGCTCTGGGTCCGGCGCGATTTCCTGCGAGACGGCTTCGCCACGTCTACTATCGCTATTTCAAGCGGGTCACCGCTGCAGCCATGTCTGGCGCGCGGCTAATTCTGTAGCTGGCATTGCCGCACTTGAGAACCCACACAGCATGATCCGGCTTGGAGCGCTTTTTATCTTTGCTGGCGCCGAGCGGCTTATCACACGCAAAGCCTTGCATGCGGATCTGAGCCGCGAGCATATCCTGGGGCCTTTCGTTGGCGGTTTGCGCGAGGGACACCGAAAATCCGTCGAGCAGGATGCCAATTGACAGGGAAGCTGAGATAGTGACGAAACCGCGAGCTTTCACGAGGCCTCCAGCATACGTTCCGCTTTTCCAAGTCGCGCTTTGTATGGAGACGGACAGCCTGGCATGGGCTGCCCGCCATACATCGCGTTGCCGGCAAAGCCTATTGCTTGTCCCGTATTTTTGTCGCGACCGACTCCTTTTCTGCGGATGACATCTCGTTCGGCCCGAGCTTCACCGTCAGCTTGCTGATCTTGCCGGTGAACTTGAATGGCACTTGGTAGTCCTGATCGTCCACCGAAGTGCCCGTATCGAGTCCGACATTGAAGGTCTCATCCCACATCAGCGTGATGGGCAGACTGCGCGGCATGGGATGGCTCTCCACGACCTTGCCGTCCACCTTCAGGCTGCCTGTGCCGCTTTTGCCCAGACCCGGGCCGTCATATTTCCAGTCGAACTCCAGCGTGTGCTTGCCCGGCGCGAGCGCGTCTTTGCCCTGCCATTTGACGCGCTCCAGGGCGACCAGATTCCAGGTAAACACCGGCTTGCCCCGCAGCAGATAGAAGCCGTAGCCGGCGAACCGGCCGCCGTCGGTCATCAGCATGCCCTCGGCGCCGCCTTGGGGAATGTCGACCTCGGCGGTGACCGTGTACGACCGGTTCAGCAGGCTCGGCGCAGAACCTGTTTCCGGGAACGGCACGTTGCTCAGCTCACCCGAATAGGTGAAGACGGTCCGGCCCGCCGAGTAGCTCGGCTTGTGCGAGATGAACCTGGTCAGGCGGGTGTCGTCCAGCGGGAAGACCTGGTACTTCGTAGCCTCCATCGCGAACACTTGCTGCATGTCGCGCAGCTTTTCCGGCATCCTGGCGGCGAGATCGTTCGACTGCGTCCAGTCCTCTTTGATATTGTAGAGCTCCCAGCGGAACGCGTTCATGACGTCCGTAGGCGGCTCCGCCAAACTGAGGTCCCAAGGCGGGCTCAGCGGAGGCGTCGAGGCGATCCAGCCGTCCTGATAGATGGCGCGCTTGCCGAACATCTCAAAGTACTGCGTCGTCCTCTGGCCCGGCGCGGTGGCGTTGTCCCACGAATAGACCATGCTCACGCCTTCGATCGGCTTCTGGGCGATGCCATTGACCATCACAGGCTGCGGCAAGCCAGCGGCTTCGAGAATCGTCGGCGCGATGTCGATCACATGATGGAACTGATTGCGGATGCCGCCGGCGTCCTTGATGCGCGCCGGCCAGGCCATGGCCATGCCGTTGCGGGTGCCGCCAAAATAAGATGCAATCTGTTTGGTCCATTTGTACGGCGTGTCCCAGGCCCAGGCCCAACCCACCGCGTAGTGCGGGTAAGTCTGGTCGGAGCCCCAGGCGTCGTAGAACTTCATGTTCATCTCGACCGTCGGATGCACGGCATTCGCAACCGCGAACTCGTTGAACAGGCCGTGCAGCGTGCCTTCCGGGCTCGCGCCATTGTCGCCGCTGACGTAGATGACGAGCGTATTGTCGAGTTTGCCAGTGTCCGCGATGGCCTGGATCACGCGACCGATTTCGGAATCGGTATACGCCAGGTACGCCGCATAGACGTCGGCCTCGCGGATGTAGAGCTTCTTCGCCTCGGGCGACAGCGTGTCCCACTGCGGGATGCTGTCCGGCCAGGACGTGAGCTGGGCATTCTGCGGGATCACGCCGAGCCGTTTCTGATTGGCGAAGATTTGCTCGCGCAGCGCGTTCCAGCCCTTGTCGAACAGGTGCATGTCGCTGATCTTCTTGATCCACTCAGGCGTCGGATGATGCGGCGAGTGCGTGCCGCCGGGCGCGTAGTAGATCATGAATGGCCGGTCGGGCTGGACGTCGTTCAGCATCTTGATGCGCCCGACCGCCTCGTCGGCCATGGCGGTGATCAGATTCCAGCCGGGATTGCCCAGGAAGGGCTGGATCGGGGTGGTGTTGCGGAAGAGATTGTTCGGCTGCCACTGGCTGGCGTCGTCGCCCACGAAACCGTAATAGTAGTCGAAGCCCTTGATGGGACCGGTCGGCCAGTTATGGAAGGGGCCGGCTTGCGTGCCCTCCCACTGCGGCACGTTGTGATCTTTGCCATACCATGAGGTGTCATAGCCGTTCTGCCGCAGGATCTCGCCGATGGCGACGGCGTCGCGTGGGATGACGCTGTTGTAGCCGGGATAGCCTGTCGCCTGATCGACGACGACGCCGGTATTCACCGAGTGATGGTTGCGCCCAGTGAGGAGCGCGGCCCGCGTCGGCGAGCAAAGCGCTGTGGTGTGGAAGGCTGTGTAGCGCAGACCCGTCTGGGCGATGCGGTCCAGGGCCGGTGTCGGGATTACGCCCCCGAACGTGCTTGGTGCGCTGAAGCCGACGTCGTCGGTCATAATCAAAAGTACATTGGGCGCGCCCTTCGGCGGCGTGACAAGCGCGGGCCAATACGGCTTCGATTGCACCGCGTTGGGATTGATCTCGCCTTTGAACGGCTGAGTGGGATTTGGCAGGTATCTGCCGTCAATAGTCGTCGTCGCTCCCGGCGAACCCGGTGCCCCGGTGGTTTGCTGCCCTTGGGCGTCTACAGTCGCCAATGGTAGGAGCAAAAGAGATCCGAGCAGAATGCGTGACGCAACTCGTTGATGCAGGTTCGAGGCGCTCGTCATTGGCTAACTCCCGAAAACCGAATTGATCTGAATTTTCTGGATTACGAATCTTCTCTCACGGTCGGCGGCGCGTCGCCAACATCTGCAACTCGGGGCAGTTTCCGTCTTGGTCTGAATCAATATCGTTCGTGCACGACTGGTGCTCCGACCAGTTCGTGCTCGTCGCTACGTTTGCCGTACAAATGCTGGAGCTTTGACGATGAAGGCGGGGAGATCAGTAATTTTGCGAATATGCATCACAATATACTCCCAACACGCACGGGCACTCTACCTCAGATCGTGTCCTGGTGTCGAGTGTTGAATGCGCCACGCCAGGCTAACCGTTGGGAGTCGGAATGTCGCCGTTACTGACTCGCTCTTTTCGCAACGCTGCGAAATCGTTACAGCTCTACAGCAACAATGGCTCAGCACAGTGAGGTCAGGGGTACTGTCCTTCATTTTTACGGAGCGGATCGTACGGCGGCGTGACTTCATCGCAACAGCCGGAGCGCAATCTGAGCAGCTCGCTATCTTGGCGCGAGACATCGAAGCGTGGCCTGATACGCTGTCTGTACGTGGGCAGGAGGACAAGCAGATGATGCGGTGCATATCGGAATCAAACTCCCATTGTCGGCTGGTTGGCGCAACGATCGGGTTAGCGTTGGCAGCGGCCGGATTGTTCTCCAACACCGCATATGCCGATGAGGATGGTGTTTCATATTGGCTTCCAGGCCGCTTCAGCAGCCTCGCAGCAGTGCCTGCCGTGCCTGGCTGGTCAATGGCCGAAGTCTACTATCACACCAGCGTGTCCGCCTTCGGTAGTGCAGCCGCCGCAAGAGAAATCCGCGTCGGCAGGATCCCCGCTAACGTCAATGTTGATTTAAATCTGCGTCTAAACGCGCAGGCGGATCTTCTGCTGCTCAATCCGACGTATACGTTCGCGACCCCGGTACTCGGCGGACAATTGGCGGTCGGCATCACCGGCTTGTTTGGCCGATCCGCCGCAACGCTCGACGGCACACTGACGACGGTCGTCGGGCCCTTTGCGACAACGCGCACGGGCACGCTCTCTGATTCAATCACCTCCGTGGGAGATCTGTATCCGCAGGTAACGCTGAAGTGGAATGCCGGCGTCCACAATTTCATGACCTATTTGACCGGTGACATCCCCGTTGGCGCCTACGATCCGATCCGCCTTGCGAACCTTGGCATTGGCCACGGCGCGATCGACGGCGGCGGCGGCTACACCTATTTCAATGAGAAGTTGGGGCACGAATTTTCGGCCGTCGCCGGTTTCACTTACAATTTCAAAAATCCTGACACGCAGTACCAGAACGGCATCGATTTTCACATTGACTGGGGTGCTTCGCAGTTTCTGTCGAAGCAGCTTTTCGTCGGACTCGTCGGCTACTACTATCAACAGATCACGGACGATTTTGGTCAGCGTCCGATCCTCGGCGGTTTCCGGTCGCGCGTAGTGGGAGTCGGTCCTCAGATCGGATACCTGTTTCCGGTTGGAGACTGGCAGGGATATTTGAACCTGAAGGGGTACGGCGAGTTCGCCGCAGAAAATCGGCCGGCCGGCTGGAATACATGGCTGACGTTCTCGCTGTCGCCGATGGCGCCGACTAGCACCGTCGTGCCGACGCGCCGGATCGTGACGAAGTAATAGCGATGCAGCCACTGCGAGCCCATTCGCCGAGCTGAAGGCATATGAGAGCAGCCTGACATGGCTTGGCGTGCCGCCGTCAAGACGGAACTGGACTACCTGGTCATCGCCGAGCGGCGGTATGCAGGAATACTCGTTGAATGTCTGCAACGTCGAGAAGGTCATCAAATGTGTCGTAGCTGTGGGCCTTGTCCCCATGCACTGGAGCCAGAGCGACTTGGTGCGTTCGCCCTCGTATGCGTTCCTGGCGCAGGCCAATCCAAACGCGCTCGCGTCGGCGAATTGTTTTGCGAGCTTCTCGCTGACCACGCTTCCGACCTTCATGTATCCGATCCCACTAGCCGCCACCTCCCATCCCCCGCCCGCTTCAGCGCCGGGTCGCTTACCCGCACATGCTCCGCCAGAAAGTCGATGAACGCCCGCACGCGCGCAGGCAGTGGTGCGCTGTGGCCGACATAGACGGCGTGGATGTCTTCGCGGTCGCCGGGATTGTAACTCTGGAGAACCGGCACGAGGCGGCCCGCTTCAATGTCGGGGCCGACGTGGAAGAGGGCGAGGCGGGCGAGGCCGACGCCGCCGAGGGTGAGGCGGCGGGCGACTTCGCCGTCGCTGGCGCGGGCGGCCGGCGGCGGTGCGGCTTCCTCAGTGCGCTTGCCGCGCTTGAACGGCCAGGCGCGGATCGAGCGCGGGAAGGTCCAGCCGATGCCGCGGTGATCTGCCAGATCCGCCGGCGTCCTCGGCGTGCCGAAGCGGGTCAGATAATCCGGCGCGCCGACCACGACCATGCGGCTGGTGCCGAGCTTTCGCGCGACAAGGCGTGAAGCTCGCAAGGGGCCGACACGAATCGCGACGTCGGCGCGCTCCTGCATCAGGTCGATCAGCGTGTCGGTCAGCACGAGATCGAGCGTGACGTCGGGATGTTGTTCCAGGAAGCGCGGGATCAGCGGCATAACATGCAGCATGCCGAAGGGAATGCTGCTGTTGACGGCGAGGCGGCCGCGCGGCGCAGCGCCTGAGGCGGCCTCGCGCTCAGCCTCCTCCATCTCGGCGAGTATGCGCACCGAGTGCTGGTAGAAGGCCTTGCCTTCTTCCGTCAGCGTGAGCTTGCGGGTGGTGCGGTTGATCAGCCGCGTGCCGAGCCGCGCCTCCAGCCGCGAGATCAGCTTGCTCACCCCCGATGGCGTCAAGCGCAGTTTTCGCGCAGCCTGGGTGAAGCCGCCGAGGTCGACGACGCCGACGAAGACTTCCATCTCGGCGGAGCGGTTGGTGTCGAAACGGGCCATGTTGAATTCACGTCACAAATCATTGGATTGTGGACATCCTAATGGTTTTGCTGCCCTGCTTCTATCTGCGTGGCTCGGTACCCATTCATCGGAGCCATGCATGCCTGCCGCCGTCCTCGCCCTCACTGCCGGTGCCTTCGGCATCGGCACTACCGAATTCATTATCATGGGCCTGCTGCTTCAGGTCGCCGCGGACATGCACGTCTCCGTGCCGGTCGCGGGCCTATTGATCTCCGGCTATGCGCTCGGCGTATTCGTCGGAGCCCCGGTGCTGACCTTGGCCACACGTAGAATGCCGCGCAAGACGGTGCTGCTGGCGCTGATGGCAATCTTTACCATCGGCAATGCGGCTTGTGCGCTGGCGCCGAACTACGAATTGTTGATGGCGGCGCGGGTGCTGACCTCGCTCGCCCACGGCACCTACTTCGGTGTCGGCTCGGTGGTTGCAACCAGTCTCGTTGCCGAGGACAAGCGGGCCTCCGCGATATCGACCATGTTCATAGGCCTGACCGTTGCAACCCTGCTCGGCGTTCCCTTCGGCGCCTGGTTCGGCCTGATACTGGGCTGGCGCGCGGCGTTCTGGGCGGTGACGGTGATCGGCGTGATCGCCTTTGCGGTGGTCGCGCTGCTGGTGCCCGGCCATGTCGGCAACGGCGACAAGCCGATCTCGCTCGCCGAGGAAGTCTCGGTGCTCGGCCGTCCGCAGGTTCTGCTCGGCCTTGCCATGACCGTGTTCGGCTTCGCAGGCCTATTCGTCGTGTTCACATATATCCAGCCGATCCTGACGCGCTTCGCCGGCTTTTCGGAGGCGGCGGTCTCGCCAATCCTGCTGGTGTTCGGCGGTGGCCTTGCGATAGGCAATGTGGCCGGCGGCAAGCTCGCCGACCATGGCCTCGCGCGCGCCCTGATCGGCACGCTCGCCGCGCTTGCCACCGTGCTGCTTGGTCTTGCCGCCGTGCTGTCGATCAAGCTCCTCGCCATCGCGCTGATCCTGCTGCTCGGCATCGCCGCATTCGCAACGGTCGCGCCGCTCCAGCTTCGCGTGCTGGAAGCGGCCGGCCCCAGCGGACGGACGCTCGCCTCGAGCCTCAACATCGCCGCGTTCAATCTCGGCAATGCGCTCGGCGCCTGGGCCGGCGGCCTCACGATCGACCGCGGGCTCGGCCTCTCCGCACTGCCGCTGGTCGCGGCGGGGATTACGGCGGTCGGCCTCGTGCTGGCGCTGTGGAGCCTCCGGCTTGACCGCACGCAGGCCGCAGTCGCGGCATGCCCCGCCGAGTAAGAAGCATGACAACGCGCCATGCAGAAACGCGTCTGTACACAGCGACGCGCCGTCCGTAACTTCGCTGCGCAATTTCAGGAGAATGCGACGTGGCGAAGAAGGCGGCGACCAAGAAGAAAAGCGCTTCGAAAAAAGTAGCGGATACCTCGAGCAAGACGGACACCGCCCGCAAGGGCGCCGTAGCCAAAGCAGCGAAGAAGACAGCCAAAAAGGCGGCGAAGACGGTCAAAAGGATCGGAAAGCAGTCCTCACCACGCAAACCGACCGCGGCGCGCCGCCCGAAGGGGCCGGCATGGCAATGGTCGGCGGTGGAGACTGCGGCCGCGATCCGCGCCGGCGCAATCTCTGCGGTCGAGACCGTCGAAGCGCATCTCGATCGGATGCGCGCGGTCAATCCCAAACTGAATGCGGTCGTCGTCGATCTCGGCGAGGAAGCGTTGAAGGCTGCGCATGCGGCCGACAAGCAGCGCGCCAAGGACGGCGAGCTTGGTTTGTTGCACGGCGTTCCCATCACCATCAAGGAGAACGTCGACTACGAAGGCCGGCCCAATTTCAACGGCGTTCCTTCCAACAAGGACCTCGTCGCGCCGTCAGACTCGCCGGTGGTGCGCAACCTGAAGAAAGCCGGCGCGATCGTCCTCGGCCTCACCAATACGCCGGAATTCTCCTTCCGCGGCTTCACCGACAATCCGCTGCACGGGCTGACGCTCAATCCCTGGGATCCGAACATCACCTGCGGCGGCTCCTCGGGCGGCGCAGGCTCGGCGGTCGCCGCCGGCATCGGCACCATCGCGCATGGCAACGACATCGGCGGCTCGCTGCGCTGGCCGGCGCATTGCAACGGCGTTGCCACCATCAAGCCGACGCAGGGGCGCATTCCCGCCTTCAACGGAAGCGCAACTGCGGAGCGGCCGATGCTGGCGCATCTGATGTCGGCGCAGGGGCCGCTCGCCCGCCACGTCGGCGACGTTCGCCTCGCGCTGGAGGTGATGAGCCAGCGCGATCCGCGCGACCCCTGGTGGGTGCCGGCGCCGCTGGTCGGACCGAAGCCGAGGGGACCGATCAAGGTCGCGCTCGCCAAAATTCCCGAGGACATGGATGTGGATCCGCAGGTCGCCGCGGCGTTGCGCCAGGCTGCCGATCATCTCGAGCGGTCCGGCTATCGCGTCAGCGAGGTCGATGTGCCCGACATCAACGGCGTCTGGCAGACCTGGTGCGACATCATCACCAACGAGACGGTGGTGATGCTGGAAACCGGCATGCTGAAGGTGACTTCGGAAGACTTCCACAAGGCGTGGAACGGCATGAAGGCCAAGGCGAGCGTGCTCGATCTTCCCGCCTGGATGCGCGCTACCGCCGCGCGCAGCGGCCATATTCGCGCCTGGCAATTGTTCTTCGAGGAGTATCCGGTCGTGCTGGCGCCGACCACGGTGAAACCAACGCCGGGCCCGCGCGAGGACACGATCAGCGCCGAGCGCGTCCGCGAGATCTTCTGGGGCGAGATCCGCTTCATCTCCGCGATCAACGTGCTGGGCCTGCCCGGCGCGGTGGTGCCGGTGGCGCTGCACGACGGCAAGCCAATCGGCGTGCAGCTCATCGCCGGCCGCTACCGCGAGGACCTCGCACTCGATGCGGCGGCCGCGATCGAGAAGCGTGCCGGCGTGCTCACACATAGTCTGTGGGAGATGATGGCCTGAGCCCCTCGCGCTGTTGCCGCATTGACAGCCTTTCCCTCTCCCCTTGTGGGAGAGGGTGGCTCGCCGCATAGCGGCGAGACGGGTGAGGGGTCTCTCTCCGCGAATGTAGACTTACCGTGCGGTTAGAGACCCCTCATCCGGCGCTTCGCGCCACCTTCTCCCACAAGGGGAGAAGGAGGGGCATAGTGCCTGCTGCACCAGACGCCCGAATTCATCAATCCAATTTCATTCAAATTTCGGGCAATTCTCCAACAACCGTTAGGGTTACTTCCTCGATCTCTAGGCGAATTATTGCCCGCTTTACCACCCGCCTCTAACACGGGGACGGCGGACAACGCACATGCCCATAAAGGCCAATTAAGTGCGGCCCGCCCCACGTGGAGGTGGACGATGCGCAACGAGACGATCGCTATTCACGCCGGCTACGAACCCGAAGCCACGACGCACGCGGTCGCCGTGCCGATCTACCAGACCGCGGCCTACGCTTTCGACAGCGCCGATCATGGCGCAGCCCTGTTCAATCTCGAAGCCGAAGGCTATCGCTACAGCCGCATCGCCAATCCGACCAGCGCGGTGCTGGAGAAGCGCATCAGCCAGCTCGAAGGCGGCGTCGGCGCGCTCGCGGTCGCGACCGGCCAGGCCGCGTTGCATTTCGCTTTCGTCAACGTCGCCGACCATGGCGGCAACATCGCTTCGGTGCCGCAGCTCTATGGCACCACGCACACGCTGCTCTCCCACATCCTGCCGCGCCAGGGCATCGCCGGCCGCTTCGCCGAGAGCGACAAGCCTGAGGCGATCGAGAAACTGATCGACGAGAACACCCGCGCGGTGTTCGCCGAGACCATCGGCAATCCCGCCGGCAATGTCTGCGATATCGAGGCGCTGGCCAAAATCGCGCATGCGCATGGCGTGCCGCTGATCGTCGACAACACGGTTGCAACCCCGATCCTGCTCAAGCCGTTCGACTACGGCGCCGACATCGCCGTGCATTCGCTGACCAAATTCCTGGGCGGCCACGGCACCACGCTCGGCGGCGCCATCGTCGATTCCGGAAATTTCCCGTGGGCCAAGCATGCCGAGCGCTTCCCGGGCTACAACAAGCCTGACGCCTCCTATCACGGACTGGTCTATGCCGAGCGGTTCGGCCGCACCGCCTATATCGAGCGCGCGCGCAGCATCTATCAGCGCACCATGGGTTCGGTGCTGTCGCCGTTCAACGCTTTCCTGCTGCTCCAGGGTATCGAGACCGTGGCGCTGCGCATGGAACGCCACGTCGAGAACGCGCGCAAGGTCGCCGAATTCCTGCGTGCCGACCCGCGCGTGGCCTGGGTCAATTACACGGGTTTCCCCAATAGCCCTTATTATCCGCTGGTGCAGAAATATCTCGACGGCAACGCCTCCTCGCTGTTCACCTTCGGTATCAAGGGCGGCATGGAAGCCGGCAAGACTTTCTACGACGCGCTGAAGCTGATCACGCGTCTGGTCAATATCGGCGATGCCAAGTCGCTGGCCTGCCATCCGGCCTCGACCACGCACCGGCAGATGTCGGCCGAGCAGCAGCGCGTCGCCGGGGTGCTGCCGGAGACGATCCGCCTCTCAATCGGCATCGAGCATGCCGCGGATATCATCGAGGACATCGACCAGGCGCTGGAAAAGGCCTGCCCGTCGGCGCGTCTCCAGGCCGCGGAGTAGGCGGCGGCGCCGATGACGCTCTTGATCGACAGGGATCAAGGTATCTCGAGCCCGGCCCTGGTGCCCGGAGAGGTCGATCTCGCGCGCGATCATGGCGGCGCCGAGCTCACCATCGGGCTGATCAACAACATGCCGGACCCGGCGCTGAAGGCGACCGAGCGGCAGTTCATGAAGCTGCTCCAGGCCGCTGCCGGGCCACGCCGCATCCGCTTCCATTGCTTCTCGCTGCCGTCGGTGAAACGCTCGCCCGAAGCGAAATGGCATGTCGAAAGCGAGTATTCCGATCTCGCCGATCTCAAACGGCACAAGTTCGATGGGCTGATCGTGACCGGCGCCGAACCGGTCGCGCCTGAGCTCGACCAGGAGCCGTACTGGCGCGATCTCACCGAGCTGATCGACTGGGCCAAGGTCAACACGCGCTCGACGATCTGGTCGTGCCTGGCCGCGCATGCGGCGGTGCTGCATCTCGACCGCATCGGACGGCGGCGGCTGCCGGCGAAATGTCACGGCATCTTCGACTGCGAGCCGGTCACCGATGATGCGCTGACACGTGCGGCGCCTGCTCCGCTCAAGGTTTCGCATTCGCGTCTGAACGAAGTCGCCGAGAGCGATCTCACGCAGGCCGGCTATCAGGTGCTGACGCGCTCGGCCGAGGCCGGCATCGACATTTTCGTTCGGCAATATGCCAGCCGGTTCGTCTTCTTCCAGGGCCATCCCGAATACGACGCGCTGTCGCTCCAGCGCGAATATCTGCGCGACATCGGCCGCTATCTCGCCCGCGAGCGCGAGACTTATCCGCACCTGCCCGTGAGTTATTTTGACGCAGAGACGGAAGAGAAACTTGCCCGATTCGAGAAACGGGTGAGGCACCAGCGTCATCCGGCGCTGACGAACGATCTGCCCGCGCTGACGTTGCGCGCCGATATCGCGGCCGGCAGCGCTGCAGCGGCACTTTTCCGCAACTGGTTGCAATATCTCGCTGCTGACACCAAAGCCCCGCTGCTCGCGCGCTAGGTTCAGATTACGGATTTCGCGTTAGGGCTAATAAAGTGTGAAGCTTGCCTCAAACGACACATGAATGCTTCAGTGACGAGGTCGGGCAAACAGGAAACGCGATCGTGTGGTCGGCACTCCAGGGACGCATGAGCAATCGGCTGGCCCGGCATTTTCGCGCCGCGCCGCACAGATTGCCGCCTCATGCGCCAATGGTCAGCTTTACCTTCGATGATGCGCCCGACAGTGCCGCGGGCGAGGGCGCTTCGCTGCTGGAGCAGCATGGCGGCCGCGGCACGTTCTACCTGGCCGGCAGCCTGATCGACCAGCCCGGGGATCACTGGCGCGGACTGTCGAATGAGGCGATCGTGCGGCTTCATCGCGCCGGCCACGAGATCGCCTGCCATACCTTCTCGCATCTGCGCGCGGTCGATCTCAACGAGGCCACCATGGCACGTGAGATCGAGCGGAACCGCAGCTATTTTCGTGCCATCGATTCCTCGATCGTGCTGGAGAACTTCGCCTATCCGTATGGCCTCGCCTCGGTCTGGCGCAAGCCGCAGCTGGCAAAAGCCTTCCGCTCGGCGCGCGGCATCCTTCCCGGCGTCAATCGCGACGTCGTCGACCTCCAGTTCCTGCGTGCCTCGCCTCTGGTCGATTGCGAGATCGATTCGTCCGGCATCGATCGCTATTTCGACGCGGCGATCGCAAGCGGCGGCTGGCTGATCTTCTATGGCCATGACGTTGCGGATGCGCCGAGCCCCTATGGCTGCTCGCCGAATCTGCTGCGTCACGCGCTGAAGGCGGCCGAGAAGCGCAGCATGCCGATCGTGACGGTCGCGGAAGCGTTGCGAAGGATTGGGGCGTAAGGAGCCTTCTTCTTCCCCTCTTCCCTTGTGGGAGAAGGTGGCGCGAAGCGCCGGATGAGGGGTCGTCTCCGCAAGCAATCTCGATCGAGTTCGCAGACAAAACCCCTCACCCGTCTCGCCGCTACGCCATAGCCGATGCGATGCATCGGCGTTCCAAGTACGGCGGCCAAAGGCCGCCTATGCCGGCCTCTCCCACAAGGGGAGAGGGGAAGACATCGTCTTGCCGCGCAAACAGTCTTGCCACGACTGCGCCGTCATGCGACTGGCCTTGTTGTCGAATCTCACGGTCCGGTTCCGCTCCGCCCATGTCCGCTTCCTCCACCGCTTCGTTGCCTGCGCCGGCCGACGGCCGCGACGCGCTCTCGGTGCTGCATTCGGTATTTGGTCTGCCGGGGTTTCGCGGCGCGCAAGGCGAGATCATCCGGCATGTCACCGAGGGCGGCAATTGTCTGGTGCTGATGCCGACCGGCGGCGGCAAGTCGTTGTGCTATCAATTGCCGTCGTTGCTGCGTGAAGGCTGCGGCATCGTGGTGTCGCCGCTGATCGCGCTGATGCGCGACCAGGTCGCCGGTCTGATCGAGGCGGGTGTCAATGCTGCCGCGCTGAACTCGTCGCTGACGCCGCAGGAGGCCTCGGACATCGAGCGCCGCCTGATCGCAGGCGATCTCGACTTGCTCTATGTCGCGCCGGAACGTCTCGTCACGCCGCGCTGCCTGTCGATGCTGGCGCAGGCAAAGGTGGCGCTGTTTGCGATCGACGAAGCCCATTGCGTCTCGCAATGGGGCCATGATTTCCGGCCCGAATATGTCGGGCTCTCCATCATCGCCGAGCGTTTTCCAACCGTGCCGCGCATTGCGCTGACCGCGACCGCCGACGATTTGACGCGGAAGGAGATCGTCGAGCGGCTCCAGCTTGGGGGCAGCCCGCAATTCGTCTCCAGCTTCGACCGGCCAAACATCCGCTACGAGATCGTCGACAAGCGCAATGCGGTGTCGCAACTGAAGGAGTTCATTCGGGAGCGCCATGCGGGCGATGCCGGCGTGGTCTATTGCCTGTCCCGCAATCGGGTCGAGGAGGTCGCCGCCGCGCTCGACGATGCCGGCATTGCGGCACTGCCCTATCACGCCGGGCTCGACAGCAGCGTGCGCTCGCGCAACCAGGACCGCTTCCTCAACGAGGACGGCATCGTCATCGTCGCGACGATTGCCTTCGGCATGGGTATCGACAAGCCGGACGTGCGCTTCGTCGCCCATCTCGATCTACCCAAGAGCATCGAGGCCTATTACCAGGAGACCGGGCGCGCCGGCCGCGACGGCAAGCCGTCTGCGGCCTGGATGGCCTACGGCCTCTCCGATATCGTGCAGCAGCGCCGCATGATCGACGAATCCGCGGCATCCGACGATTTCAAGCGGGTCTCGATCGGCAAGCTCGACGCGTTGGTCGGTCTCGCCGAAACCGCGCAATGCCG
Organism: Bradyrhizobium hipponense; assembly: GCF_008123965.1. GTDB lineage: Bacteria > Pseudomonadota > Alphaproteobacteria > Rhizobiales > Xanthobacteraceae > Bradyrhizobium > Bradyrhizobium hipponense. The sequence continues at coordinate 40,141 of NZ_VSTH01000056.1, forward strand.
GCGTAAGCGGCTGCTCGGCTATTTCGGCGAGACCCTGCACGGCGAGAATTGCGGCAATTGCGACAATTGCCTGACGCCGCCGCAGATGCGCGACGGCAAGGTACTGGCGCAGAAGCTGCTCTCTTGCGTCTATCGCACCGGCCAGCGTTTTGGTGCCATGCACCTGATCGACGTGCTGATCGGGCGCCTCACCGACAAGGTGACGCAGTTCGGCCACGACAAGCTCTCGGTGTTCGGCATCGGCCGCGAGCTTAACGAGAAGCAATGGCGCACCGTGCTGCGGCAGGTTATGGCGATGGGGCATTTGCAGAGCGACAGCGAAGCCTTTGGCGCGCTGAAGCTGACGGACTCCTCGCGCGGCGTGCTGCGCGGCGAGGTCGAGGTGTGGCTGCGCGAGGAAGCGCCCGGCACTCGTATCCGGTCAAGCCGCGCCAAATCCCGCCGCGGCGACCTCGCGCCTGCGGCAAGCGCGGCGCAAGGCGATGTCGATCCTGAATTGCGTGCGCGGCTGCGGTCCTGGCGGTCAGACATCGCGCGCGAGCGCGGTGTGCCCGCGTATGTCGTGCTGCACGATGCCACCATCGACGGCATCGTCCGGGCCTGGCCGACCACGCTCGACGAACTGCGTAACGTGCCCGGTATCGGCGACAAGAAGCTCGAGCATTACGGAGACGAGCTGCTGCAGATCGTGCGGACGCGGTAGGGCTACGGACTTTAGCATCCACCACTCCCTCCGCATCGTCATCCCGGACAAGCGCAGCGAAGCGGAGAGCAGATCCGGGATCCATACCGCGGAATCTATCGATTGCGATCGGTAGGAGTACCGAACTGCAAGTCTTCGCCAAACCACTCCCTGTGGCTATGGGTCCCGGATCTGCGCTGACGCTTGTCCGGGACGACACCGGTGTGTGAGGCCCGAACTAAGCCTCTCAGCCGTTCCGGAACGTATAGCCATAGCCGTTCAGCGCCGGTGCGCCGCCGAGATGGGCGTAGAGGATCTTTGCGCCCTTCTCGAAATATCCCTTCTGCGTCAGGTCGATCAGACCCTGCATCGACTTGCCCTCATAGACGGGGTCGGTGATCATGGCTTCGAGCCGCGCGGTGAGGCGGATCGCCTCCTTGGTCTCCTCCGACGGCACGCCATAGGCGGGATAGGCGTAGTCCTCGATCAGCACGACGTCGTCTGCGACGAGGTCCTTGCCGAGCTCGACGAGCTTGGCCGTGTTCTGCGCGATCGAGAGCACCTGCGCCTTGGTCTGTGCGGGCGTGAACGAGGCATCGATGCCGATCACCTTTCGCGCACGGCCGTCGGCGGCGAAGCCGACCAGCATGCCGGCATGCGTGGAGCCGGTGACGGTGCAGACGACGATGTAGTCGAACTTGAAGCCGAGCTCGGCTTCCTGCTTGCGGACCTCCTCGGCGAAGGCGACATAGCCGAGGCCGCCAAATTTGTGCACGGACGCGCCGGCCGGAATCGCGTAGGGCTTGCCGCCCGCAGCCTTCACCTCCTCGATCGCCTCCTCCCAGCTCTTGCGGATGCCGATGTCGAAGCCGTCGTCGACGAGGCGCACGTCGGCGCCCATGATGCGCGAGAGCATGATGTTGCCGACGCGGTCATAGACGGCGTCCTCGTGCGGCACCCAGGCTTCCTGCACCAGGCGGCACTTCATGCCGATCTTGGCGGCGACCGCCGCGACCATGCGGGTATGGTTCGACTGAACGCCGCCGATCGAGACCAGCGTGTCGGCGTTCGAGGCGATCGCGTCCGGGATGATGTATTCGAGCTTGCGCAGCTTGTTGCCGCCATAGGCGAGGCCGGAATTGCAGTCCTCGCGCTTGGCATAGATTTCGACATCGCCGCCGAGGTGCTTTGACAGCCGCTCCAGCTTCTCGATGGGCGTCGGACCGAAGGTCAGCGGATAGCGGGCGAATTTTTCCAGCATGCGAGGTGATCCCGATTGGCGTTGAATTGGCCCCCTGCGCCTAGCATCGGCCGGACAAAATGTGCTCTCAAATACTGCGTAATATATGAGGACATTGTTGCGGGCGCCGACAAAATAGCATTAATTTCTTCCGTCAATCGGCCCATAAGAGAAAGCTTCTTTCATGTCGTCACGGCTCGACCGTATCGACCTTAAGATCTTGCGATTGCTGCAAAATAACGGCCGACTCAGCAACGCAGAGCTGGCCGGGACGGTGGCGATCAGCCCCGCCACCTGCCATCGCCGCACCCAGCGCCTGTTCGAGGACGGCTTTATCGCTGCCGTCCGCGCCATGGTGGCGCCGAAGAAGGTGGCGAAGGGCACGCTGGTGATGGTCGGCGTCGTGCTCGATCGCTCGACGCCGGAAAGCTTCGCGATCTTCGAGCAGGCGATTACGAAGCTGAAGTTCGTGCTCGACTGCCACCTCGTCGCCGGCGACTTCGACTACTTCCTGAAGATCCGCGTCGGCGACATGGAGGATTTCAACCGCATCCATGGCGAGCAGCTGATCGCGCTGCCCGGCGTACGCCAGACCCGCACCTTTTTCGTGATGAAGGAAGTCGTCGACAACGCGCCGCTGGAGTTCTGAGCGGAAGCTATTGATGCACGATCCGCATCATGAGAGGTTCAGTCGATGCAGCCACTTCCTTTCCGCCAGCAAGATCCGGTCGCACCAGCCTACAGCCGCGGCTGGGTCGACGAGGCCGTGGCTGCGATCGAGGCCGACCAGTGCCGCACGGCCGACACGCATCTGATCCGGCTGATCGTGCCGGCGCTGGCCGGCATCGACATCTATCTGAAGGACGAGTCCACACATCCGACCGGCAGCCTGAAGCACCGGCTGGCGCGCTCGCTGTTCCTCTACGCGCTCTGCAACGGTCATATCCGCGAACGCACGCCCGTTATCGAAGCATCGTCGGGATCGACCGCGGTTTCGGAAGCCTATTTCGCGCAGATGATCGGCGTGCCGTTCTACGCCGTGATGCCGCGCACGACGTCGGCGGAGAAGATCGCCGCGATCGAGCATTATGGCGGCAACTGCCACCTGATCGACGACGGTCGCGCGCTCTATGCGGAGGCCGCCGCGCTCGCCGCCCGCCTGAACGGCCACTACATGGACCAGTTCACCTTTGCCGAGCGCGCCACCGACTGGCGCGGCAACAACAACATCGCCGAGTCGATCTTCACGCAATTGAAGGGCGAGACGCGTCCGTTGCCGGACTGGATCGTGATGGGCGCGGGCACCGGCGGCACCTCGGCCACCATCGGCCGCTATTTGCGCTACCGCCAGTATCCGACGCGGCTGTGCGTGGCCGATGTCGAGCATTCCGCTTTCTTTGACTGCTTCCGTTCCCAGGATCGCTCCCGGACTTGCGAAAGACCTTCGCTGATCGAAGGCGTCGGCCGGCCGCGCTGCGAACCCTCCTTCGTGCCGGGCGTGGTCGATCGCATGATGAAGATCCCGGATGCGGCGTCGATCGCGGCGATGAACGTGCTGTCGCGCCGGCTGCGCCGCGCGGTGGGCGGCTCCACCGGAACCAACTTCCTGGCGCTGTGCCGGCTCGCTGCCGAGATGCGAAACGCGAACCAGACGGGATCGCTAGTGACGCTGATCTGCGATTCCGGCGAACGCTACCGGCAGACCTATTACGAGCCCGAATGGCTGAAAGCGCGCGGCCTGGATCCAGCGCCGTTCGAAGCCGCCTTGTCGTCGTTCCTCGATACCGCGCAGCCGTTGACGCTCGCGGTCGACGACGTCGTCAATCCACAGAGCCCGCAGAGTCCTGAGTAGCGGCGCTGACCGCAACCATTGCCGGCGCGTCCGAGTCGACTTGATGCCGGCGGCGCCCCTTCATGTCACGGCAACTTCACTTGCCTTGCGCGCGCGTGCGGGCGAGTTTCGCGCCTTCTCAACGAGGAGATCTGCCGTGCGTCTTCCCATTCTCGATCCGAAAGATCTGACCGACGAACAGAAGCCGCTCTATGACGACATGCGAGCGGGCATCAAGGACCACTTCAAGGGCTTTGTGAACATGCGCGACGACGGCGCGCTGCTCGGGCCCTGGAATCCCTGGATCCGCGAGCCGCGCTTCGGCAAGCCGATATGGGAGCTGGTCAAGGCGATCGCATCGAATCCGCTGCTGCCGGCGGCGGTGCGCGAGGTCGCGATCCTCGTCACCGGTTCGCATTTCCGCTCCGGCTACGAGCTCTACGCCCACGTGCTGGTCGCCGAGCAACGCGGCCTGTCCGACGAAAAACTCGCGACCATCGTCGCCGGGCAGCGGCCGGTGGATCTCACCAAGCAGGAAGCGGTCGCCTACGACGTGGCGTCGGCGCTGGTGAACGGCGGTGTGCTGCCGGAGCTGACCTATCGGGCTGCGGTCAGGGAGTTCGGCGAGCACGGCGCGGCCGAGCTGTCCTATCTGGTCGGGGTCTACTGCATGGTCTCCGTTACGCTCAACACATTCGACGTGCCGGTGCCGGACTGATCGGCTCGCGCCGTCACTCCGCCGCCTTGCGCGGCGGCGGGGGCGGTAACCAACGAACGCATTTGTTGCGCTCTACCGCCGTCAGTTGCGTACCGCGTAGAGTGGCGTCCGCAGCGTCAGTTGGTAGGACGGCTTCGGCATCCACGCGATCTGCGCTGTGATGCCGAACAGGCGGTTGTCGTTGTCGTCCATGCGGTCGAGGTCGAGCCGCAGGATCGGTTGAGTGAAGGGCTCCGCCAGCGTCCGGCCTCCAAGCTGCGCGCCGCCGAACGATTGCACGCCCAGGCGCCCCGTGAACTTCCAGTTGCTCGGCCATTGGTAATAGCCACCCGCATAGAGGATGTTGTTCGGCCGGATGCTGGCGAATTGTATGGCGATGTCGGTGTGGGTGTATTGCATGCCGGCGAGCCAGCCCCGCGTCTCGTCCTCGTCCAGCGCGTAGTCGAATTCCAGGATGTTATTGAACGAGGTCGTCATGCCCGGTTCGTTCGGCACCGACTGCGTCAGGGTCGATTGCAGCGTGATCGTCGGGATCCTCCCGCCGTTCTGCTGGTACAGGTCCGCTTGCACGCCGATGTTCCAGCTCGTGATGTCGAACGGCGTCCAGCCGCCGCCGATGTCCGTCGTCGAGCCGGACACACCGGCATAGAGCGACACGCGATCGCTGACGTCGACCGTCAGCGGCAGGTCGACGGCGATTGACTTCGCGGCCGGAAGGCCGTTCGGGAGCGCCACGCCTCGACGCGCCGCCAGTGCTTCGAGCGCCGCCGAGAGCGAATTGTTGCCGAAGCCGAGCCCGAGCGTCCCGGCCGGGATCGTCGCATAGGTCGTGCGCAGATCGAGATAGATGTTCGGAACAGCCGGCTTTGCGGGTACGTTCTCGTCGGCTTCAGCCGCGAAAGTGGTGCCTGCCGACGCCATCAGGCAGAGCAGTCCCATTGCGAAGGCGCGCAAGGCCGGGCGGAACAATTGGCTGCGGTGGAACACGTGACCATCCGGGGCGTGGCGCTTTGATGACGAGATCGCTTGCTAGATGGAACGTGATCGTTCGTGTGGTCAAGCGCTATCCGCGAGCGGTGGACTGCGCAGATGGGCGCGGTTACTCTACCGTGATCGCACCGACACACTCGCGCGCCAGAGTGCGGGCCGCCTAACGAAGGACGACAGCCATGAAGACGTCACGCCGCATCCTGCTCGCCGGACTGATGGGACTCGCCGTGGCTCCGACCGCAATGGCCACCGCGGCGCCGTCGCCCGTGACCGACGACGCGACGGTGGCTGAAGAACGTTTTGCGCGGATGATCGCAGCAGCGCACGCGCCCGACGTTACCTGCGCGCGCCAGGCCGAGCGTTATGCTGACGCGCATTGGCCGGACTACGTCGTGGCGGCAAGGGCCGTCCTCAACGCGCGCGCGTGACGCAGCTTTCCCTTCTCCCACAAGGGGAGAGGGGCCCAACCGCGCCTCAGGTCTCCACCGCCCGCCGCACCTGCTCGCCGATCAGCGACAGCACGAGCTGCGCCTGCGGCAGGATGGCGCCCATGGCGTGGAAATTGTGAACCATGCCGTCGTGGCAGACGTGCTCGATTGTAACGCCCGCGGCGAGCAGCTTGCGTGCATAGGCATTGCCCTCGTCGCGCATCGGGTCGAATTCGGCGGTGTGGATGATCGCGGTCGGCAGGCCCGCGAGCTGCGTTGCGCGCAACGGCGAGATGCGGGGATCGGCGGTGTCGATGCCGTCGGGCAAATAGTCGGCTAGATCGGCCTCGATCGTCGCGCGATCGATCAGATGGCCTTCGGCGAACGTCTCGCGCGAGGGCGAGGTCTCTTCGAAATCCAGCACCGGGCAGATCAGGCATTGCGCGACGATCGAGAGGCCGGCGTTCTGCGCGGCGTCCTGGCACACGATCGCGGCTAGCGTCGCGCCGGCGGAATCGCCGCCGACCACCAGCCGCCCGGCGTCGATGCCGAGCGAGGAGGCTTCGCGCGCGACCCATTCGGCGGCGGCGACCGCGTCGTCGACGGCAGCAGGGAACTTGTGCTCGGGCGCGAGGCGGTAATCGACCGAGACCAGCCGGCAGCCGGTCGCGTGCGCAAGCGCTGCCGCGATCCGGTCGTGCGTCGCAATGCTGCCGGCGACGAGGCCGCCGCCGTGAAAGAACACGAAGCCGGGCGCACGCTCACCGGCGCTCGCGGGCACATAGAGGCGATAGGGCAGTTCGCCGCCGGGACCGGGAAGCCTGCCGTCGAAGGTCGTGACATCCGGTGCCTCGGCTCGCGCAAACTGCATCAGCTTCGCCAGGGATTGCCGCCGCGCCTCCACGCTCGGCCGGCTCCGTGCCTGCGGCGCAGCCGCATCCATCATGGTCAACAGACGCTTTGCAAGCGGATCGAGCGGCATGGATCTTTCCTTCCCACGAGGGGAGAGGGTAACGCACCATTTCCCCGCAGGAAATCCTTTAGGAATTGGGATAATAGTGCCTCGATCTTTCCAAGGGAGGCCGGTCATGGCCGAGATCAAAAAGCCCATCGAATATTCGCCGAGTTGGACCTTCTTCGAAGGCAAATGGCACGACGGCAACGTGCCGATCATGGGCCCACGAACGCATGCCGCATGGCTCGGCTCGGTCGTGTTCGACGGCGCGCGCGCCTTCGAAGGCGTCGCGCCCGATCTCGACCGCCACATCGCCCGCGCCAATCAATCCGCGATCAATTTTGGCCTGAAGCCGGTGGTCGAGACCGACACCTGGCTCACGCTCGCTCGCGAGGGCCTGGCGCGCTTCTCGGCCAATGCCGAACTCTATATACGTCCGATGTACTGGGCGCAGAACGGTGCCGGCGGCGGCGTGCTGTTCGACCCCGAGACCACCAATTGGTGCCTTTGCATCTACGAGGCGCCGATGCCCAAACCCGTCGGCAACGCCATCACGCTGTCGCCGTTCCGCAGGCCCACCGCGGAATGCGCGCCGGTCGAAGCCAAGGCGGCCTGCCTCTATCCGAACAATTCGCGCGCGCTGTCGGAGGCCGCTTCCCGTGGCTTCCACAACGCGCTGATGCTCGACATGCTCGGCAATGTCGCGGAGTTCGGCAATTCCAATGTGTTCATGGCCAAGGATGGCGTGGTCTTCACACCGGTGCCGAACGGCACCTTCCTCAACGGCATCACGCGCCAGCGCGTGATCGGTCTGCTCCGCGCCGACGGCGTCACCGTGGTCGAAAAGACGCTACGTTATGCGGACTTCCTCGCCGCCGACGAGATATTCTCCACCGGCAATTTCGCCAAGGTCGCGCCCGTGATCCGCATCGACGACCGCGAGCTGAAGCCGGGCCCGTTCTACACCAAAGCGCGCAAGCTCTATTGGGACTTTGCGCATGCAGTGAAGTTGGCGGCTTGAGCTAGCTACTTCCGCGAACTCCGTCATTGCTTCGCTGCGCTCGCAATGACGAATTGCGGAAGCACCGCGAAGCTATGGGCCTGAGCGTGCGCGGGGCGACGCCTTAAGCAGCCCGTCTCCTGAACCGGCTGAACTGAAAGGCCTGTGTCGAATGCCATGGCGTATGATGCGTCTCGCTGCGCGTCTCGATGAGTTCGAAGGCCGGTCCGAGCTCCACCGAAAGGCTTGCGCTGTCATGCCGCTGGACAGGTAGGCCGCTGCACTTTTCCGGACCATCCAGCGCGAAGGTGCCGATGATGACGTAGCCGCCGGCTGCAACCGCCGATCGCAGGCGCTCGACGTAAGCTGCCCTGTCGTGCGGATCGGTCAGGAAGTGGAATGCCGCGCGATCGTGCCAAACATCGTATGTCTTCGCCGGCCGCCATGTCGTGGCGTCGGCGACGATCCAGTCGATCGTTGCGGCAGCCGCGCCGATTCGTTTCTTTGCGGTTTCAAGCGCGTTGGCTGAGAGATCCAGTACGGCGATGTCGCGATATCCCTCCTGCAGAAGGCTATCGGCCAATCGCGACGCGCCGCCGCCAATATCGATGATCGCGGCCGCATGATCTGGACGGGCCGCGCGGATCATCTCCAGCGAGATCGTCGGGGTGTCCTGAAACCAGCTGACTTCAGACTCGCCCTTGGTGGTGTAGACGTGGTCCCAATGCGCGGTTCGGTCGGACATGGCGTATGCCTCGGCCCTAGGGTGAGCAGGCGCTCGGAGACGATCCAGGTCGGTTGGCGGCGCCGCAGTGACCCCAGGAAAAGCGCCCGCGGGCGCGGCCGCTCCGGCGCACGAAGGACCTACTCTTCCTTCTTCGACATCCGCTCGAGGCGCTCCTGCATCTCCTTCATCTGCTGGCGCAGATCGTCGATGTTGGTGTCTTTTGCCGGCTCGGCGCTCGCATCCGGCTCGGGCTCCGCCGTGGTTGTCCCCGGGCGGCCCGTAGTGGGCGCGAACGGCTTGAACATCGAGAAAGTCTGCTGGAACAGCTCCATGTTGCGGCGGACCTGTTCTTCCAGCGGCGCAAACGGGGTTCCGGAGAGCGAGTTGGCGATTTGCTTGCGGAACTTCTCCTGCTCCTGAGTGAGCGTGGCGATCGACTGCTCCAGATATTTCGGCACCACCATCTGCATGCTGTCGCCGTAGAAGCGGATGAGCTGGCGCAGGAAGGTGGTCGGCAGCAGGTTCTGGCCGGCCTTGTTCTCCTGCTCGAAGATGATCTGGGCGAGCACGGAGCGAGTGATGTCGTCGCCGGTCTTGGCATCGTAGACCAGGAAGTCTTCGCCGTCCTTGACCATGGCGGCAAGGTCTTCCAGAGTCACATAAGTACTCGTTCCGGTATTATAGAGCCGCCGGTTCGCGTATTTCTTGATGGTGGTGGGTTGGTCTGATTTCGCCATGGGCTCTCACTTGCAAAACGCGGAGAACGGGAACCCGGCGGGCAAATGCCGCAGGGCGGGAAGAGTACGCAACGCAACAAAATAAGCATTTTCAAAGGGGTCACGCTACCGTTTTGTGCGCCACGGTTAATCGGGCAGCAAAAACGTGCTTGCGAAATCGCCAAGAACGCTATTTTGAATGCGCTGCGGCATGAATTCGGCCACCTATCGATTGACATGCCTCAACGACGTTAACAGGATGCCGTCCGAGACTGGCGAGCCGTTTCCCAGCCCCGTCTGCCCCCTTCAACCCCAGGAGATGCCCATGACAGACGATGTCGTCATCGTCAGCGCCGCCCGCACCCCGGTCGGAAGCTTCAACGGAGCGTTCGCGACCCTTCCCGCCCACGAGCTTGGCGCTATCGCCATCAAGGCCGCGCTGGAGCGCGGTGGCATCGAGCCCGGCCGCGTTTCGGAAGTCATCATGGGCCAGATTCTCACTGCAGCTCAGGGCCAGAACCCGGCCCGCCAGGCATCGATTGCCGCCGGGATTCCGGTGGAGAGTCCGGCCTGGGGCGTCAATCAGCTTTGCGGCTCGGGTCTGCGCACCGTTGCACTCGGCTATCAGGCCCTGCTCAACGGAGATTCCGAAATCGTCGTCGCCGGCGGCCAGGAATCCATGAGCATGGCTCCGCACGCCCAGTACCTGCGCGGCGGCGTCAAGATGGGCAATGTAGAGTTCATTGACACGATGATCAAGGACGGCCTGTGGGATGCCTTCAACGGCTATCACATGGGCAACACCGCCGAGAACGTCGCGCGCCAATGGCAGATCACGCGCGCCCAGCAGGACGAGTTCGCGGTCGCCTCGCAACAGAAGGCCGAGGCCGCGCAGAAGGCCGGCAAGTTCAACGACGAGATCGTCTCCGTTACCATCAAAACCCGCAAGGGCGACGTTGTCGTCAGCGCCGACGAATATCCGCGCCATGGTGCAACGCTTGACGGGATGGCGAAGCTCAAGCCCGCCTTTGAGAAAGAAGGTACGGTCACCGCAGGTTCGGCCTCCGGCATCAACGACGGCGCCGCTGCCGTGGTGTTGATGACCGCCAAGCAGGCTGCCAAGGAAGGCAAGAAGCCGCTCGCGCGAATCGTGTCCTGGGCGCAGGCCGGCGTCGATCCGAAGATCATGGGCTCTGGCCCGATCCCGGCCTCGCGCGCTGCGCTGAAGAAGGCCGGCTGGAATGTCGGCGACCTCGACCTGATCGAAGCCAACGAGGCCTTCGCGGCACAGGCCTGCGCCGTCAACAAGGACCTCGGCTGGGACACCTCCAAGGTCAACGTCAATGGCGGCGCGATCGCGATCGGCCATCCGGTCGGCGCCTCCGGCGCGCGCGTGCTGGTGACGCTGCTGCACGAGATGCAGAAGCGCGACTCGAAGAAGGGCCTTGCCACGCTTTGCATCGGCGGTGGCATGGGCATTGCGATGTGCATCGCGCGCGATTGAAACTACCTTACGCGTAACTGACGCGTGCGCTGCACACGTGATTGAGTGCGTTGCACGCGATTAAAAAGGCGGCGGTTGCAAATCAAATATTCTTCGCAACTGTGAAAGCCTCGACTAAAGAGAAACGCCCGGCTTGATGCCGGGCGTTTTGTTCTTGATGTCCGTCAAACGTCCCGCATAATCCGCATCTAAAAACGATCACTCAGAAACGTCCGAAGAGTCCAAGGGAAGGAATACGATATGGCACGTGTTGCATTGGTGACGGGTGGTACGCGGGGCATCGGAGCGGCGATCAGCAAGGCGCTGAAGGCGGCCGGCTACAAGGTCGCGGCGAGCTATGCCGGCAATGATACCGCGGCGGAGAAGTTCAAGGCCGAGACCGGCATCGCCGTCTACAAATGGGACGTCAGCAATTTCGACGCTTGCGCCGAGGGCGTGAAGAAGGTCGAGGCCGAGGTCGGGCCCATCGACGTGCTCGTCAACAATGCCGGCATCACCAAGGACGGCGCCTTCCACAAGATGACTCTGGAGCAATGGAATGCGGTGATCGGCACCAATCTCGGCTCGCTGTTCAACATGTCGCGCCAGGTGATCGAAGGCATGCGCGGGCGCAAGTTCGGCCGCATCGTCAACATCTCCTCGATCAATGGACAGAAAGGCCAGTTCGGCCAGGTGAACTATTCCGCGGCGAAGGCCGGTGAGATCGGATTCACCAAGGCGCTGGCGCTGGAGAATGCCAAGGGCGGCGTCACCGTGAACGCGATCTGCCCGGGCTACATCAACACCGAGATGGTGCAAGCGGTGCCGAAGGACGTGCTGGAAAAGGCCATCCTGCCGTTGATCCCGATCGGCCGGCTCGGCGAGCCCGAGGAGATCGCGCGCGCGGTCGTGTTCCTCGCCGCCGATGAAGCCGGCGCCATCACCGGCTCGACGCTGACCGTCAACGGCGGCCAGTACATGGTGTGATGCGATCGCATCACGTTCGCACATATCGGTAGCTTCGTCATGCCCGGGCTTGTCCCGGGCATCCACGGCCTTACAACAGCGGTCGCCACGGCAGAACGTGGATGGCCGGGCACGGGCGAGCGGAAGCGACGCCGCTCTTCAGACGGCTATGCCCGGCCATGACGGAAGTATTCGCCGATGACTCCCCGCACCGCGACGCTGATCGGCTTGACCGCAATCCTGATGTGGTCGCTGCTCTCCGTGATGACGGTGGCGACCGGAATAATCCCGGCCTTCCAGCTCGCCGCGATGACCTTTGCGATCGGCGGTCTGGTCGGTTTCCTCACCTGGATCGGCCGTGGCGAGGCGGCGAAAAGCCTACGCCAGCCGCTCGTCGTTTGGGTCGTCGGCGTCGGCGGATTGTTCGGCTATCACGCGCTCTATTTCCTCGCGCTACGCTTCGCGCCGCCAGCTGAAGCGGGCCTGCTCAACTATTTGTGGCCGCTCCTGATCGTGATGTTCTCGTCGTTACTGCCAGGCGAGCGGCTTGCCGTGCACCACGTCATCGGCGCCGTACTCGGCCTCGTCGGCACAGTGCTGCTGTTCGCTGGCAATACGAGCGGCTTCGCGCCCGGCCAGCTGCCGGGGCTGATCGCCGCCTTCGTCGCAGCCTTCGTATGGGCGACGTATTCCGTGTTGTCGCGGCGGCTCAAAGCGGTGCCGACCGATGCGGTCGCCGGATTTTGCCTCGCCACCGCAGCGCTTGCCGCGCTGATGCATGCCGCGCTCGAGACGACCGTGTGGCCGGAGACCACACTGCAATGGCTCTCCGTGATCGCGCTCGGCATCGGTCCGGTGGGCGCCGCGTTCTACGCCTGGGACATCGGCATGAAGCGCGGCGACATCCGCGTGCTCGGTGCGGCGTCCTACGCGACGCCGCTGCTCTCGACCGGTTTCCTCATCGCCGCCGGCTTCGCCAAGGCCAGCGCCAACATCGCCATCGCCGCGATCCTGATCGCCGGCGGCGGCCTGATCGCGGCGAAGGACATGGTACTGCGCAAGCGCTAATTGTCTTTCCGGGGCCTACGGCTCCCAGCCCTTCGGCGCCAGCTCGAATTTTGCAAACTCGAATGCGGGCGCCACGGTGCAGCCCACCAAGGTCCATTCGCCGGTGGTCTCGGCGGTCTGCCACGCATGTGCCGGCACGATCGCCTGCGGCCGCTCGCCGCTCATGAGGTCGGTGCCGAGGCGTACCTGGTGTTGTGAGCAGCCTTCGTGGGCGATGCGCAGCGCCAGCGGACTGCCGGCATAGTAATGCCAGATCTCGACCGCATCGATGCGATGCCAATGCGAACGCTCGCCGCGCGCGAGCAGAAAATAGATCAGGGTCGAGCGCGACCGGCCGTTGGCGTCGGTGGTCTGGTCGCGAAACGTCTCGCGATAGTGCCCGCCTTCAGGATGCGGCCGCAGCTCAAGGCGCGCGATGATCTGGGCTGCGGTCGGCATCGATCCCCGTCAGGACTTGTTCTTGCGTTCGCGCAACTCGCCGAACACCGCGGCGGCATCCGCACCCTTCATGTGTAGCCTGGTTGCGACCGAGGGTTCATCAGCCCGCAGGAACACGTTTGCTCGCTTCTCATCACCAAGCAGTGACGGAATGGTCGGCTTGTTCTCGGCCCGCAGCTTTGCAACTTCCGCCGCGCGTGCCTGGAGCGCCGCATTGTCGGGCTCGACGGTCAGTGCGAACTTGACGTTCGACGCCGTGTATTCGTGGCCGCAATAGAGCTTGAAGTCGTCGGGCAGGGCGCGCAGCTTCAATAGCGAATCCCACATCATCGGATAAGTGCCCTCGAACACGCGGCCGCAGCCGATCGAGAACAGCGTGTCGGCGGCGAACAGCGTCTTCTCGGTGTCGAAAACGTAGGAGACGTGGTCGAGGGTGTGGCCGGGCGTCTCCAGCACGCGCGCCAGCAGGGTGCCGACCTTGACCACGTCGGCATTGGCGACGCGCAGGTCGACGTTTGCAATCTTCGTCGTCTTGTCATGCGGCGCGACGACGCGGCAATTGTATCTTTGCTTGAGTTCGGCGACCCCGCCGACATGATCGCCGTGATGGTGGGTGATCAGGATGTCGGTGAGCTGCCAGCCCTCGCGGTCGAGTGCCGCCAGGATGGGGCCCGCCTCCGGCGCGTCGACCGACGCCGTCGCCTTGGTTTCCACATCGTGGATCAGATAGCCGAAATTGTCGTTTAAACAGCTGAAAGTACGAATTTCGGCGGCCATGACATCTCCATCGGGCTCAGCCCCGCCTGACAAATATGGCGTTAACGTTGCGCAGGCAATGCAATATTCAGCGCGCGGCGGCGGCCTTGCGCATGTTACATTGCCGTCATGACCATCGACGTCGTCGATCTCCGCGAGTTCTATTCCCGCCGCCTCGGGATCGTGGCGCGGCAGATGATCAATCGCGGCATCAAGGAGCGCTGGCCGAGCGCCAAGGGCGAGCGCGTGCTCGGCATCGGCTATCCCACGCCCTATCTCGGATTGTTCCGCGAGGATGCGGAGCGCTGCCTCGCCTTCATGCCGGCGGCCCAGGGCGTCTTGAAATGGCCAACGGGGCGTCCTGCGCTGGCCACGCTGGTTGACGAATTCTCGCTGCCGCTGCCGGACGCCGCGGTCGACCGCATCCTGCTGGTCCATGCGCTGGAAATGTCGGATGATCCGGCTGCGCTGTTGCGCGAGGTGTGGCGGGTGCTGTCGCCGTCGGGCCGTGTCATGGCGGTGATCCCGAACCGGCGCGGGGTGTGGACCCGCTCCGACAATACGCCGTTCGGCCACGGCCGGCCCTATTCGCGCTCGCAGATCACGGATCTGTTGCGCCAGACCTGGTTCACGCCGACCGCCTGGGGCGAGGCGCTGTTCATGCCGCCCTATGCTGGCCGGTGGGTATTGAAATCGGCGCAGATGTGGGAGCGGGCCGGCGCGGCGTTGTCGCTGCCATTTGCCGGCGTCCATATCGTCGAGGCCACCAAGCAGGTCTACCGCGCGATCCCCGCCAAGCGGGAACGGGCGCGGCTGATTCCCTCCTTGAAGCCGGTGCTGGTGCCGTCTTCGACGACGGTGACGCACACCTGAAAGCAAATCGTCCCGGCCAGGGCCGGGACGATGCAGTTCAACAAATCAGGAGAACCGTTGCGGCTTACTCGCCGGGAGCGAGATCGTCGCTCGAGGCGGCCGGAGCAGCTTCGCGCTCGGGGCGCGGGCCGCCATGCGGCCGGCGGCGGCGCCTCGGAAAGCGTTCGCCGCCACCGCCACCCTCGCCACCGTTCACCTGCGGCTGTGCGCCGGTGATGAAGGAGGGCAGGCGATCGACGTTGCCGGCTTCGGCGACGACAGGCTGCGGCTGGTTCAGCGGGAGCGGCTGCGGCTGGGGCTGCGGCTGATATTGCGGCTGCGGACGGTGGTCGCGCTCGCGGTGCTCGCGCGGCTGTTGGTTCTCGCGCTGATAGGGCTGATTGTCGCGGGGCTGATGATCACGCTGCTGATGGTCACGCTGGCCGTCGCGCACGAAAGTCGGCTGCTGGGGCTGGGGAACGAAGCCCGGCTCCTGGCCGAAATTCGAGAAATTCTCACCGTCGTCCTCGCTGTCGTCGCTGCTGCTGCTCATGGGCTCGTCGCCGCGCGGCTGCTGGCTCTGCCGGAACTGCTCCTGGGCGGTGGCGATCAAGCGGAAATAATGCTCCGCGTGCTGGTAGTAATTCTCGGCAGCGACCGGATCGCCGGAAGAGCGCGCGTCGCGTGCGAGCTGAAGGTACTTCTCGGCGATGTGCGAAGCGGTGCCGCGGATCTTGATGTCGGGACCGTTCGATTCGTAGACCCGGGTCATCGGGTTCTGGCCGCGCCGGTTATGATTGTTGTTATTGTTGTTGTTATTCCGGTTGCGCATCCGCTGCTTGTTCTGACCGTTTCTCATGTCCTGCCTTTAATTCCAGCCCTAAAGGTTGCACGCACTACTGATTGCCGAGAGTGACCTAATGACAACGGTTCACGCTTCTCGTACGCACCGCGCGCACGAGCGGATTGAGCCCTGCCGATGTTCGTCGACCATCGCGTTCAACAAGGACGCGTTCCCCACCCGCCAGCATTCATCGCCAGCGAACCCATTCATTTTGCCTGCCAAAACAAGCCCTGGTTTCTTGCGTTAGTCTTCGCGCGCAATTTCAGGCTTTCGTTCACGTTGCGGTCGGAAGCAGCGCGCCACAAATGGCCATCGCGCTTCACAGGACCTCGCTTGGAACCGTAAATCAGTGAAGCTCTCGCCCGAGAGCCCGGCTTTCGCCCGTAAGTCTACGGGGCCGACACCGATGTGCTGAGCAGAAGGTAGTCGTTCCAACGGGATATTCCAAGAGGTTTTTGCAGCCCAATCCGGCTTTTATAGGGGCATTTTTCGGGCCGAAACGGCCCTCGGGATACCCGCCAAGTCGGCTCTAGGCGGCCTGTCCGCTACCAATGCGGCAGCCACCATTAAGGTTTCAATATTTCGCGCCTGGCCCTGCCCGGCTTCGACGATCAGCGCCCCGCCCGGCGCGAGGCGTTCCGCCGCCTGCGGGATCAGGGCGCGATAGGCGTCGTAACCGTCGTTGCCGCCGTCGAGCGCCAGATGCGGATCGTGCTCGCGCACTTCGATGCCCAGTTTCGGAATTTCTCCCGAGGGGATATAGGGCGGATTCGACACGATAAGATCGAACGGGCCGCTGAGCGCTGCCGCATAGGAGCAGGCGACGAAGGCGGAACGCTCGCCAAGGCCGAGGGCTGCGGCATTGCTCCTCGCAGTGTCGAGCGCGGTCAGGCTGAGATCGGTGCCGACGCCGAAAGCGCCGGGAATTTCGTGCAGCAGCGCCAGCAGGATCGCGCCCGACCCGGTGCCGATGTCGGCGATGCGCACTTGATCGGAGGCTCGCCGTTCGCGAAAGATTTCGAGCGCGAGCTCGACCACGGTCTCGGTATCGGGCCGCGGCACCAGCGTTGCTTCCGACAGACGAAATGGCAGGCCCCAGAATTCCCTGACCCCGAGAATGCGCGCCACCGGTTCGCCCGCGATCCGCCGCTGGCCATGGCGCGCGAGCTGCAACGCCTCGGCGTCGGTGAGGAGGCGGGCGCCCTGCGCAACCAGGCCGGTGAGATCGAGGCCAAGCGCCGCGCCCAGCAGGATACGGGCGTCGAGTTCGGCTTCGCCCTGCTGCGCCGATCGCAGTTGCGCCGCCAGCGCACGCCGCGCGCCCTCGACGGATAGTCCGGTGAAGGGATTGCTCACGCGCCGGTCACGCCGCAGCGCCCTGGGCTGCGAGCTGCGCGGCCTGATGCTCGGTGGTCAGCGCATCGATCAGCTCGCCGAGCGCCTCGCCCGCGATGACCTGCGGCAGCTTGTAGAGCGTCAGGTTGATGCGATGGTCGGTGACGCGTCCTTGCGGAAAGTTGTAGGTGCGGATCCGCTCGCTGCGATCGCCGGAGCCGACCTTCTCCTTGCGCTCGGCGGAACGAGCGGCATCGACGCGTTGCTGCTCGGCGTCGTAGATGCGCGAGCGCAGGATGTTCATTGCGGAGGCGCGGTTCTTGTGCTGCGAGCGGCTGTCTTGCATCATCACGACTATGCCGGTCGGGATGTGGGTGATGCGGATCGCCGATTCGGTCTTGTTGACGTGCTGGCCGCCGGCGCCTTGCGCGCGCATGGTCTCGATGCGCAGATCGTCGTTCTTGATGTCGACGTCGACGTCCTCGACCTCCGGCAGCACGGCGACCGTTGCGGCGGAGGTGTGGATGCGGCCTTGCGTCTCGGTGTCGGGCACGCGCTGCACCCGGTGGACGCCGGATTCGAATTTCAGCTTGGAGAATGCGCCGCGGCCCTGCACCTCGGCGATGATTTCCTTGTAGCCGCCGACGGTGCCTTCGCTGGCCGAGATCACCTCGACCTTCCAGCCCTGAAGGCTGGCAAAGCGCTCGTACATCCGGAACAGATCGCCCGCGAACAGCGAGGCCTCGTCGCCGCCGGTGCCGGCGCGGATTTCCAGCACCACGTTGCGGTCGTCCATGGCGTCCTTGGGCAAGAGCGCGACGCGGATCTTCTGCACGAGCTCTTCGATTCTGAGATTGAGTTCGTCGCGTTCGGCCTCCGCCATGCTACGCATCTCGGCATCCGTCGCGGGATCGGCGATGAGCGCTTCGATGTCGGCGAACTCCTTGACCGCGGCCCGATAGGCTTTGACCGCCTCGATCAGCGGCGCGAGCTCGGCGAGCTCGCGCGTGATCTGCACGTAGCGCTCGGAGGCGAGCTGGCCGAGCGATTCGGCCTCGAGCGAGGCGTGATGCGCAAGCAGGACGTCCAGTTTGGCTTCGGGGAGTGACGACATCGGTTCTGGTCTCAAAGGGCGGACGGAGGGCGGAGCGCGCGAGCGGGCAGGCCCGCTACAACGCCAGGCCCTCGGCCTCGGCAAACTCCGTCAGCTTCTGCCGGATCGAGACGCTGCCGGCCGGTGCGTCCAGCAGCGGGCCGAGCATCGCTTCGGCCTTCCTGGCATCGAGATCGATCACCATCGCCTTCACCGGGCCGAGCGCGCTCGCCGAGAGCGACAGCGAACGATAGCCCAACGCGATCAGGGCCAGCGCGCCGATCGGCTTCGAGGCCATCTCGCCGCAGAGCGAGAGCGACTTCTTCGCCGCATGGCACTTGCGGGCAATGTCGCGAAGCGCGCGCAGGATCGGCGCCGACATGGTGTCGAACCGCTCCGAGACCTTGGCGTTGCCGCGGTCGACCGCGAACAGGAACTGGAACAGATCGTTGGAGCCGACCGAGATGAAGTCGACTTTTTTCAGCAACTCGTCGAGCTGGTAGAGCAGCGCCGGCACCTCGACCATGGTGCCGATGTCGATGCGCTCCGGCAGCGTGTGGCCGTGCTGGCGCAAGTAAGTCAACTCGCGCTCGACCAGCGCTTTGGCCGCGTCGAACTCGGCAACCTCCGAGATCATCGGAAACATCACGCGCAGTGCGCGGCCGCCGCCGGCGCGTAGCAACGCGCGGATCTGGCCGCGCAACAGGCCCGGACGGTCCAGCCCGAGCCGGATCGCGCGCCAGCCCAGCGCGGGATTTTCCTCGATCACCGTCTCCATATAAGGCAGCGCCTTGTCGCCGCCAATGTCGAGCGTGCGGAAGGTGACCGGCTTGCTGCCCGCGGCATCCAGCACGGTGCGGTAGAGCGCGAGCTGGTCGCTGGTGCGGGGCAGGCTCTGGCCGACCATGAATTGCAGCTCGGTGCGGAACAGGCCGATGCCGGCGCTGCCGGTGTCCTCGATATGCGGCAGGTCGATGGCGAGGCCGGCGTTGATCAGCAGCTCGACCTTCTCGCCGTCCTTGGTGACGCAGGGCCGGTCGCGCAGCGCCAGATATTGCGCCTGGCGGCGGGCGCGGAAGCGCACACGCTCGGCAAAGGCCGCCTCGATTTCCTGCGAGGGACGCACATAGATCGAGCCGGATGTGCCATCGACGATGACGGCGTCGCCGGGATCGGCGATGCCGGGCGCGTTCGGCACCTCGCCGACCGCGGGAATGCCGAGCGCGCGCGCCACGATCGAGACGTGGGAATTGGCGGTGCCTTCCTCCAAGATAATGCCGCGCAGGCGCTTGCGGTCGTAGTCGAGCAGCGCCGCCGGTCCCATCGCGCGCGCGATGACGATGGCATTGTCGGGCAATTGCTCGCGCGAGGGCGCGTGGTCCTGGCCGACCAGCTGCCGCATCAGCCGGTAGCCGAGATCTTCCAGATCATGCAGCCGGTCGCGCAAATAAGGATCGGTCGAACGCAGCATGCGGGCGCGGGTGTCGGACTGCACGCGCTCGACGGCGGCTTCCGCCGTGAGGCCGGTGGCGACGGCCTCGTGCAGCTTGTGCGACCAGCCCTGGTCGTTGGCGAACATGCGATAGGCTTCGAGCACGTCGCGGTGCTCGCCGCCTTCGGCGACGTCGCCGCGCTCCAGCATGCGGTCGAGATCGGAACGCAGCTTCGCGAGCGCGGTATCGAGCCGCTTGATTTCCTTCGGCAGATCCTCGGCGATGTAGTCCTTGATGACGACGCGCGGCTCGTGCAGCACGACATGGCCGAGCGCGATGCCCTCCGACAGGATGGCGCCGACCTTCTGCATGGAATGCCGCGCGGCCGGCTCCTGGCCGGGCTGGGCCAGCGCCGACAATTCGCCGGAGGCGATCAGCTCCGCCAGCACCATGGCGGTGGTTTGCAGCGCCTCGAGCTCCTCCTCGACATAGGTGCGCTTGGCGCGGTTCTGCACCACCAGCACGCCGAGCGTGTTGCCGGCGCGCAGGATCGGGACGCCGAGGAAGGAGTGATAGATTTCTTCGCCGGTCTCGGGGCGGAACGAGAACGCCGGGTGGCTCTGCGCATCGCTCAAATTGAGCGGCGTCGCCTCGCTGGCGACGAGGCCGACCAGGCCCTCATGGGCGCTCAGCACGGTGTGGTGCACCGCCTCGCGCTTGAGGCCTTCGGTGGCGTAGAGTTCGAGCGTGTTGTCGACGCGCAGCACGTAGACCGAGCACACCTCGGCCACCATGTTGGCGGCGATCAGCACCACGATCTTGTCCAGCCGCTCTTGGGCCGAGACCTGCTCCGCCATGGTTTCGCGGAGCCGTCTCAACAAGACGCGGGGACCTCCCGACGCGCTCCGCATGTGCCGCCAATCTCCTCACTCAGCCGGGCCCGAGAGGGGCTCCGGCGGCTCGCCCGAAAATCCAGAAAAACAACGAATTTGCTCATCCGGCCCCGGCCCGGGCAATCGCCGGAGCCATCGCCTGAGCCGAATCAGCACCGCCTCCACTGGGGCACAGTTTCTGGCAGCCCACCCTGTCCGCCGTATAGCGAATTGAGGCTTGTTTTGCCAAGCAAAACGCCTGCCAGACGCGAATGTGTGTACACCTTCGCGTTTGCTGCGACCGCTAAGAGAAAATTCGTCTAAGTCTGATCGAGGCCGTAGAGTGTGTGCAGGGTGCGCACCGCAAGCTCGGTATAGGCGGTGTCGATCAGAACCGAGAATTTGATCTCGGAGGTTGTAATGGCCCGGATGTTGATATTCCGTCGGGCGAGGGCCGAGAACGCCTGGGCGGCGACGCCGGCATGGCTGCGCATGCCGCTGCCGATCACCGAGATCTTGGCGACGTCAGTGGCGGTGTCGAGCCGCGCATAGCCGATCTGGCCCTTGGCCGCGGTGATCGTCTCCTTGGCCCGGGTGTAGTCGGCGGCCGGCACCGTAAAGGTGAGATCGGTGGTCTTGCCGTCCTCGGAGACGTTCTGCACGATCATGTCGACGTTGATGTTGGCGTCGGCCAGCGGGCCGAAGATCGACGCCGCGACGCCGGGCTTGTCCTCGATCTGGCGCACCGAGATCTGGGCCTCGTCCTTCGAAAAGGCGATGCCGGTGACGACGTGGCTTTCCATGATCTCCTCCTCGCTGCAGATCAGCGTGCCGGGCGGCTGGTTGGCATGCGGGTCGATATCCTCGGGCTTATCGAAGCTGGAGCGGACGAAGATCGGCATATTGTAGACCATGCCGAGTTCCACCGAGCGGACCTGGAGCACTTTTGCGCCCTGGGAAGCCAGTTCCAGCATGTCTTCGAACGCGATCTTGTCGAGCCGGCGCGCCTTCGGCACGATTCGCGGGTCGGTAGTGTAGACCCCATCGACGTCGGTGTAGATGTCGCAGCGGTCCGCCTTGACGGCGGCGGCGATCGCGACCGCCGACGTGTCGGAGCCGCCGCGGCCGAGCGTGGTAATGCGGCCGGTCGCGGGGCTGATGCCCTGGAAGCCGGCGATGACCGCGACCTCCTTCCGCTCCTTGAAGCGGCTGATGATCTCGCTACCGTCGATGTCCTCGATCCGGGCCGAGGCATGGGCGTCGCTGGTCTTGATCGGGATCTGCCAGCCCTGCCAGGACCGGGCCTGGATGCCCATGCCCTGGAGCGCGATGGCGAGCAGGCCGGAGGTGACCTGTTCTCCAGAGGCGACCACGGCATCATATTCGCGCGCGTCGTGCATGGGCGAGGCCTCGCTGCACCACGCCACCAGCTCGTTGGTCTTGCCGGACATCGCGGAGACGACCACGGCCACCTCGTGGCCAGCGTCGACCTCACGCTTCACATGGCGCGCGACGTTGCGGATACGTTCGATATTGGCGACGGATGTGCCGCCGAATTTCATCACGAGGCGGCTCATGACGACGCGTGCATTCCCTTATAAGGATAAGTATGGTGACCCGCGCGAGACGGGCCCGCGGATGCCGACCGCGCGTATACATAGCGACGGGGCCGGGGGCAAGCGGGTCCTGCGGCCTCGGAGACGGGGGTAATGGGTTAATCGAGATTATGGCGCGCTATATCGACGAGATCCTCCAGCCGGGCGAGCGGGTACTGTATTCGACCAATGCGCACTGGATCTTCTATTTTCCTGCCATTCTGGCCTGGATCGCAGCCCTCATCCTGTTCATCCTGTCCCGGCAAACCATCGTCGAGGGGCTCGTGCTGTTGTGTCTCGTCGCCTCCGGCCTGGCGGCGCTGGCAGCGCTCTACTGGACCGTGAGGGGCTGGTTCCACCGCTTCACCACCGAGACCGACGTCACCAATTTGCGGGTCGTGCACAAGACCGGCTTCATCAAGCGCCGCACCTTCGAGATGGCGCTGGACAAGGTTGAGAGCGTCGACGTCAACCAGACGATCCTTGGACGTATTCTCAACTATGGCGACGTGACCATTCGCGGCGTCGGCGAAGGGATCGAGACGATCAAGACCATCGCCTCGCCGCTCGCCTTCCGCAGTTCGATCACCACGCGGTAGGACCGCGCGTAACCATGAGCATGCAGCAAGATACTTCCGTAACCGCAGCCCCCCAGCCGGGCTCGACCGTCGACGCCGCCGAGATCGCGAAGTTCTCAAAACTCTCGGCGGAGTGGTGGGACCCCAAGGGCAAGATGGCGCCGCTGCACCGGATCAATCCGCTGCGGCTCGGCTACATCCGCGATGCCGCCTGCCGCAAGTTCGAGCGCAATGTGCGCAGCCTCAACTGCCTTGGCGGCCTGCGCGTGCTGGACATCGGCTGCGGCGCCGGCCTGCTCTGCGAGCCGCTGTCGCGGCTGGGCGCGCAGGTCATTGGCATCGATCCGTCCCAGAGCAACATCGCCGCCGCCAAGCTGCACGCCGACAAGGGCCACCTTGCGATCGACTATCGCTGCACCACGGTCGAGGAAGTCGACCCGCGCCAGCGCTTCGACGTCGTGCTGGCAATGGAGGTGGTCGAGCACGTCACCGACGTCGGCATGTTCCTGAAGCACTGCGCGGCGCTGCTGAAGCCGAACGGCCTGATGGTGGTCTCGACGCTGAACCGAAACTGGAAGAGTTTTGCGCTTGCCATCGTCGGCGCCGAATACGTCCTGCGCTGGCTGCCGCGCGGCACCCACGAGTGGAACAAGTTCGTTACCCCCGACGAGTTGACGAAATACCTGCTCGACAATCGCCTCGTCATCACCGAGCAGACCGGCGTCGTCTACAGCCCCTTCGCCGACAAGTGGACGCTCTCCTCTGATATGGACGTGAACTACATGGTCGTGGCGGAAGGGATGGTGTGATGTGAGTGGGGCGCGAACCGCTTCAGCAAGAACGGTGTCGTCCCTGCGCACGCAGGGACCCATAACCACCGGGCGTCGTAATTAGCGGAACGGGCATTCCGAGCATGTACTTCGTTACATCCTCGCCAGCCGGCGTCATGGGACGCTCTACATCGGGATAACCAACTCGCTCCAGAAGCGCCTAGAAGAGCATCGGAACGGCAAGGGCTCCAAATTTGTGAAGCGTTATGGGGTACACCGCCTCGTCTACACCGAAACCTACGAGCGCGCGGACGAAGCGATTGCGCGTGAAAAGCAGCTCAAACGCTGGAAGCGCGACTGGAAGATCGAACTGATCGAGCGCGATAACCCCGAGTGGCGGGATTTGAGCGATTTGCTGGTTTGATGCTGCCAAGCAACAGCTGTCGTCCCTGCGAACGCAGGGACCCATAACCCCAGGGAGGAGTTTTGGGAAGGCTGCTAGCCCGCGCTTCTAACACCATCCGCCCCCGATGGATTCCGCGGTATGGGTCCCTGCGTTCGCAGGGACGACAGTGGAGTTTGTGGCACGGGCATCGCTCCCATGACGTCCGTGAGGTTGACCACGTGGGCTGCAGCTTGCAGGTTGACCCGATCTTTCCTGCATAAGCCACTCCACCCATGCTCACCGTCGCCAGCCTCTGGATTCCCTTCACGATCGTCGCCGCGCTCGGGCAGGTCGCGCGCAATGCAATGCAGCGGTCGCTGACCAAGCCGCTGGGGACCTGGGGCGCGACCAATATTCGCTTCCTGTTCGGCTTCCCGTTCTCGGTGCTGTTCTTAGGCGTCGTGCTGGTCGTCTCCGGCGATCATCTCGGCATGCCGCCGTCGGTGTTCTGGCCCTGGCTGCTGCTTGGCGCGCTCAGCCAGATCGTTGCCACCGGCTTGATGCTGCTGGCGATGAACGACCGCTCCTTCGTGGTGACGACCGCGTATCTGAAAACCGAGGCGATCCAGACTGCGATCTTCGGCTTCGTCTTCCTCGGCGATCACCTGACCTGGCTGAAGGTGCTGGCGATCGTGATCGCCACCGTCGGTGTCGTCATCACCGCGCTGCGGCCTGGCGGCGAGAAGAGCTTTGCCGAATTGAAGCCGACTATCACCGGCCTCGTCGCCGCCGCGGCGTTCGCCTTGTCCGCGGTCGGCTTTCGCGGCGCCATCATCAACGTGCCGGGCGTCTCGTTCGTGACGGCCGCGTCGTTCACGCTGGTGCTCGGCCTGTTCGTGCAGACGCTGATCCTGACGGTCTACTTGCTCTGGCGTGCGCCAAAGGTGCTCCAGGCGATTTTGGTCTTGTGGAAGCCGTCGCTGCTCGCCGGCTTCATGGGCGCGTTCGCCTCGCAGTTCTGGTTCCTGGCCTTCGCGCTGACGGCGGCCGCCAATGTCCGCACGCTCGCACTGATCGAGGTTCTGTTTGCGCAAGGCGTCGCCTACTACTCGTTCAAGCAGCCGATCGCGCCGCGTGAGCTTGCAGGCATCGCGCTGATTGTGATCGGCGTGGCGGTGCTGGTGGGAGTCTAGTTCCGGTCTTCCGGCAGCGTCGGCAGCGGCGAGACCTCGATGCCTTCCTCGATCAGCGATTTGGCCTCGTCGGGCGAGGCCTCGCCGTAGATCGGGCGGTGCTCCTTGTCGCCGTAATGCATCGCGCGGGCTTCGTTCGCAAAACGCTCGCCGACATTGTCGGCGTTCTTGACGATGTGATCGCGCAGTTCCTTCAGCTTGGCGCGCAGCTCGCGCTCCTGCGCCATCAGCAGCGATGTCGGTCCGGAGGGTGCAGCCTCGGGCGCTGTCGCGGCGGCCGGCTCCGGCGGCGGCGTGGCGCGTCCGCGTCCCTTCTTGCCGACGATGCGTGGGGCCATGATCGCCTTGTCGACCTTGGCCGAGCCGCAGGCCGGGCAGGTCACAAGCTTGCGCTTCACCTGCGAATCGTACGCGGACGAGCTCTGGAACCAGCTTTCGAATGCGTGGCCCCGATCGCAGTGGAGCGCGTAGCGGATCATGCCGATCCCCGCACGAGATGCAGGTGGTCGGGGCCTGCTTTGGGGTCGGTGACGCCGAAGCGGCGGCCGTGCTGAAGCGACGGGATCGCCCTCCGCGCCGTCTCGATCTTGGCGGGGTCGATCTTCGCCATGATGATGCCGGGCTCGACGCCGCCCTCGGCGAGAATCTCGCCCCAGGGATCGACGATCAGCGAATGACCATAGGTCTCGCGCTTGTTCTCGTGCAGGCCCGCTTGCGCGGCGGCAAAGATGAAGCAGCCGGTCTCGATCGCGCGCGAACGCAGCAGCACGTGCCAGTGCGCTTCGCCGGTCTTGCGAGTGAACGCGGACGGCACCGTGATGAAGGACGCGCCGCTCTCGGCGAGCGCGCGATAGAGCGCGGGGAAGCGCACGTCGTAGCAGATCGTCAGCCCGATGCGGCCCCAGGGCAGGTCGGAGATTACGGCGGTCTCGCCCGGTTGGTAATTGGCGGATTCGCGGTAGCTCTCGCCGTCCGGCAGCTCGATGTCGAACATGTGGATCTTGTCGTAGCTCGCGAGCACATTGCCCTCGGGCCCGATCAGGAAGGAGCGGTTGACCGCCTTCTCGGGCGAGAACCGCAGCGCGAGCGAGCCGACATGGATATGAATCTTTAGCTCTGCCGCGAGCGCGCGGTAGGCCTTCAGCGATGTGTCGTCTTGTTCGCTCTGGAGGTGCTCGAACAGCGCCTTTCGATTCAGCTGCATCATGTTGCTGACTTCGGGCGTCTGCACGTAGTCGGCACCGTTCGCCGCCGCTTGCCGGATCAACTTCGTTGCCTGATCGAGGCTCGGCTCAGGCATCAGGCCGGTGCGCATCTGCACCATGGCGGCGGTGAAGCTACGATCGTTGGCTTGATGTTCCTTCGCTTGATCCTGGCTCATGAGACGGCCTTGATGCTTTCGAGCATCCCGTCGAGCTTGCCGTCGCGGTCGAGCGCGTAGAGGTCATCGCAGCCGCCGACATGGGTTCCGCCGATCCAGATCTGCGGGAAGGTCGCGCCGTCGCCGGCACGATCGTACATCGCGTCGCGCCAGGACGAGTTCTTGGTGACGTCGAATTCCGTGAAGGCCGCCTTCTTGCGGGTCAGCAGAGACCGGGCAGCGGAACAATAGCCGCAGCCCGGCCTCGTGTAGATCTCGATAGCAGCAGTCATGGCGTCCAGCGCTTTCTTATCAGGAATTCATTGAATTATATGGGACTTCACCGGCTTTCGACAACCCGGGCGAACACTAGCACGTCCACCTGGGCCGCCTTGGCGCGGAGCAAGGCCCGTGCGCAGGCATCCAGCGTCGCGCCTGACGTCAGGACGTCGTCGATCAGCACGATTCGGCGGCCTTGAACCTCGGCCTGACGGTCGGGGGATACCTGGAATGCGCCCTGTACATTGGTGGCGCGCTGGGCACGCGACAGGCCGATCTGCTGCTCGGTGGCGCGCACCCGGCGCAGCACCTCGCCCCGCACTCTGACGCCGCTCTGACGCTCAATCACGCGCGCCAGCGCCCCGGACTGGTTGTAGCGGCGCCGCCAGGCCCGTCGCCAATGCAGGGGAACAGGGACCAGCATGTCGGCTCCAGCGAGCAACTCGCCGCCGGCGCGCGCCATCCAGCGACCCATGGCAGGGGCCAGATCAGTGCGGTCCTGGTATTTCAGCGCATGCACCAGCGTGCGCGCGACGTCGTCATAGCGCACAGCCGCGCGCGCCCGCTGGTAGGCCGGCGGGCTCGCAATTGCCTCCATCGACAGCATGTCGGGGCCGGGATCATAGACGAAGGGGATGCCGAGCCGCGGGCAGTACGGCCGTTCGATGAACGACAGCCGCGCCCAGCACCCCGCGCACACGCCTTCACCATCGACCGGTTCGCGGCAGGACACGCACAGCGTCGGCAGCGCAACGTCGAGCGCGAGCCTTGCCGCGCGCGCCAGCACGTGGCGCCCGGCTGCCCATGCGGCACGCAGCGGTGCGGAGATGGAACGGGAGGGGGCAGTATCGGCTTCCATGGAGGGAGAGGCTAGCTCCGCGCGCACCGGATTGCCAGAACCGTCGAGATCGGCGTAACCAGCGGCATGGCCCATGACTCGCAAAGTCACTCGCAAAATCCGCCCGTCCTGTTCGATCGCGCCTTGCTGCACG
The DNA here is from genome assembly GCF_008123965.1 of Bradyrhizobium hipponense. GTDB lineage: Bacteria > Pseudomonadota > Alphaproteobacteria > Rhizobiales > Xanthobacteraceae > Bradyrhizobium > Bradyrhizobium hipponense. The sequence continues at coordinate 67,720 of NZ_VSTH01000056.1, forward strand.
CGCGGCAGCGCCGCGCGCAGGCCCAAGGTGCGGCGAGCTTTCTGCTCGATCGCGTCGCTGAGGATATGTCCGAGCGGCTGGCCGCGGTGATGCGCGAATTTGGCGCGGCGGCCGATCTCTGGACGCCTGGCGAGGGTCTCGCAGCGTTACGCACAGAGCTGCCGTCACTTCAGCGGATCGCTCTTGATGCTGCGGGTTCGGAGAAGCTGCCCTTCGCAGCCGACAGCCTCGATCTCGTCGTCTCGGCGCTGGCGCTGCAATTCGTCAACGACCTGCCGGGCGTGCTGGCGCAAATCCGCCGTGCGCTGAAGCCGGACGGGCTGCTGCTGGCGGCGATGATCGGCGGCGACAGCCTCACCGAGCTGCGCCAGGCCTTTGCCGCCGCGGAAGCCGAATGCGAGGGCGGCGTGTCGCCGCGTGTTGCGCCATTCGCTGACTTGCGCGACATCGGCGCGCTATTGCAGCGGGCGGGCTTTGCGCTGCCGGTCACCGACGTCGATCGCGTCGTGGTCCGCTACGCCAATGTGTTCGCGCTGATGCAGGATATCCGCCGCATGGGCGCGGCCAATGTGCTGATCGAGCGGCGCCGCACGCCGAGCCGGCGCGCGACGCTGTTGCGCTTGGCTGAAATCTATGCCGAGCGCTTTGCCGACGCCGACGGCCGCATCCGCGCGACGTTCGACATCATCTGGCTCTCCGGCTGGGCGCCGCATGCAAGCCAGCAGCAGCCGCTCAAGCCTGGTTCGGCGAAGGCCAGCCTGGCGGAGGCGGTGAAGAAGTTGAGGAAAGAGTGACGTGTCCCGGACGCGCTGCAGCGTTCTTACGCTGCTGCGCAGAGCCGGGACCCAGTTCGTGGCTTCTGGGCCCCGGCTCGGCAGCGCTACGCGCTGCGTCCGGGGCACGCGGAGCTCACATCAGCAAATCAATCAAATGCGGGATCAGCGGAATGTCCGCGGGCGGCATTGGATAGTCGCGCAGCTTGTTGGCGCGGACCCAGGCGAGGCTCTGGCCTTCGCGCGCCGTAACCAGGCCTTCCCAGCGACGGCAGACGTAGAGCGGCATCAACAGATGGAAGGTTTCGTAGGCGTAGCTCGCAAAGGTCAACGGCGCCAGGCAGGGTTCGGCGACGGTGATGCCGAGCTCCTCGGCGAGCTCCCGGATCAGGCTTTGCTCCGGCCGCTCGCCGGGCTCGAGCTTGCCGCCGGGAAATTCCCAGAGGCCGGCGAGCGTCTTGCCCTCGGGGCGCTGCGCGATCAGGACGCGCTTGTCGGCGTCTACAAGCGCGCACGCCACCACCAGTGTCAGTTTGATGTCGGTCATCGCTAAGAAGGGCTGCCCGCGTTGGATTGAGAGAGAGGACTTACGACCTGTAGTCCCCGTTGATCGCGACATATTCCTTGGTGAGGTCGCAGGTCAGCACGCGGTCGCGGCCCTTGCCGAGGCCGAGCGAGACCTTGATCGCGATCTCCGGCGCCTTCATCGCTTCCGATACCTGCAGCTCGTCATACGACGGATCGCGCGCGCCGCTCTTGGCGACGCGGATGCCGTTGAAGGAAATCGAGAGCTTGTCGCGGTCGGCGGGCTCGCCGGCCTTGCCGACCGCCATCACGACGCGGCCCCAATTGGCGTCCTCGCCCGCGATTGCGGTCTTGACCAGCGGCGAGTTTGCGATCGACATCGCGATCTTGCGCGCCGATGCCTTGGTCTTGGCGCCTTCGACCGTGATCTCGACCAGCTTGCGTGCGCCTTCGCCGTCGCGCGCCACCTGCTCGGCGAGATCAGCGAGCACGCCGTAAAAGGCTTTGGTAAAAGCCTTCAGGCGCGGATCGCTGGCGCGGCTGATCTTCGGCGCGCCGTGATCGGCTGCTGCCCCCGTCGCGAAAGCCAGCAGCGTGTCCGAGGTCGAGGTGTCGCCGTCGATGGTGACAGCGTTGAACGTATCCTCGACGCCGCGCTTGAGCAGGGCTTGCAGCGCGGCCGGCGCGATCGGCGCGTCGGTGAAGATGAAAGACAGCATGGTTGCCATGTCCGGGGCGATCATGCCGGCGCCCTTGGCCATGCCGTTGATGGTGACCCTGGCCTTGCCGAGCTTGACGGTCGCGGTCGCGACCTTCGGGAAGGTGTCGGTGGTCATGATTGCCTTGGCCGCGTCGAGCCAGCTCGCGGGCTCCGCGCTCTCGGCCAGGCGTCCGAGCACGCCGTCGAACTTGGTCGCGTCGAGCGGCTCGCCGATCACGCCGGTGGAGGCGAGGAAGATCTCGCTCTCGCTGCATCCGACCGCCTTGGCCGCGATCTTCGCGGTCAGCGCGGTGGAGGCCCGGCCGGTCTTGCCGGTGAAGGCATTGGCATTGCCGGAATTGACCACCAGCGCCTGCGCCTTGCCGCTCTTCAGCTTGGCGCGGCACCATTCCACCGGCGCAGACGGGCATTTCGACTTGGTGAAGACGCCCGCGACCGCGGTGCCCTTGTCCATGACCGCGAGCAGAACGTCGGTGCGGTTCTTGTAGCGGATGCCCGCCTCGGCCGTCGCGAGCCTGACGCCCGCGATCACGGGCATGTCGGGAACGTGTTTCGGGGCGAGCGGGGAGACGGTTGAGGACATAGCGAGGCGCCTTGATGGGATCTGGATATGCAGATGGCCGGGCAAAGCCCGGCCATTGCGACGTTAGATACTATTGGCGTCCGCGAAGTGACAGCGAATTCTTACTTCTTCGCCGGCGGCGCCATCTTGTTGTCTGACGGCTTGGCATCGGAAGGCTTAGCCGCGTCGGCCGGCTTGGTGTCGGTCTTCGCCGCATCCGCCGGCTGGTCCATCCGCTCGACCTTGGCTTCGGCGCGCAGCTTGGCGACATAATCGGCCTGGGCCTTGCGGGTCACGTACTGCTCGATCTGGGGCCTGACCTGGGCGAAGTCCGGCGCCTTGCGGCTGCGCTTTTCCTCGACCTTGATGATGTGCCAGCCGAACTGCGACTTCACGGGATCGGAGATCTTGCCCGGTTCGAGCGCGAAGGCCACGGTGGAGAATTCCGGCACCATCTGCTCCTTGGTGAAGAAGCCGAGGTCGCCGCCGTCGGCGGAGCCCGGATCCTTGGACTTCTTCTTCGCGAGCTCGGCGAAATCGGCGCCCTTGTCGAGCTCGGCCTTCACCGCCTTGGCCTCGTCCTCGGTCTCGACCAGGATGTGGCGGGCGCGCACTTCCTGCTCGCCGGTGATCTGCTTGGAGGCCTCCTCATAGACCTTCTTCATGGAATCGTCGGTGGTCGCCGCCTTGCCTTCGCTGGCGAGCAGGCCGTCCATCAGGAGGCGGTTGCGGGCGAACGCCAGGCGCTTCTTGAATTCATCGCTATCGCCGATCTTCTTGTCCTCGGCGGCCTTGGCAACGATCTTCATGTCGATCAGGAACGAAAGGACGTTCTCGTCCTTGGTCGCCGGATCCATCTGGGCGAGGCTCGGCCCGAGTTCCTCTTCGGCCAGTGCGACGTCGCTCTTCTTAATGTCCAAGCCATTGACCTTCGCCAGGACCGGGTCGTCGGCAGCCCGGCCGGGACCCGCGATCAGCGCCAGCGCAAGGCAGCCCACAAGGGCGGTGGCGAGGCCGAAGCGCAGGCCGGTTTTCGTTACCGGGAACGAGGTGGTCATGCAAAATCCTTTGTTGAAGCTGGGGGCTGCTTGAGCGGGGCGGACACTCGCCCAATCAAGGAGGCTTGGCAACGCGAAAAGTCTGTCAAAATGATGAATTAGCCGCAATGCGGCCGCCGTTGACAAGGCCCTGACCGGGCCATATCTCTGCGCGGTCGCGTCCATGGCGATGGCGTTTATTTTGCTGCGTTTTTGGCCGTTGAACCCGGACTTGCTCAATTCCCACCCATATGGCGGATGCCCCTTGCAGGCCGGCTAGTGGCACCACGGGCGTCACGGTGAGTTGATGGGCAAGCGGGTGACAACCTCTTGGCTGCAATGCGGTTAAATCGCGAACACAGGAACTAGGCATGATCGGCGCGCTCGCCCGCAAGTTTTTCGGCTCCGCCAACGACCGGCGGGTGAAGGGATATCAGTCCCGCGTCAACGCGATCAATGCGCTGGAACCCGAACTCACCAAACTGTCGGACGAGGCGCTCAAGGCCCGCACCGCAGAGTTCAGGAAGCAGCTCGCCGAGGGCAAGACGCTGGACGATCTGCTGGTGCCGGCCTTCGCCACCGTGCGCGAGGCCGCCAAGCGCACGCTGGGCCAGCGCCATTTCGACGTCCAGCTGATCGGCGGCATGGTGCTGCACGAGGGCGACATCGCCGAGATGAAGACCGGCGAAGGCAAGACGCTTGTTGCGACGCTGGCGGTCTATCTCAACGCGCTTGCGGGCAAGGGCATCCACGTCGTCACCGTCAACGATTATCTCGCCCGCCGCGACTCCGCCTGGATGGGCCAGATCTACAGCTTCCTCGGCATGACCACGGGCGTGATCGTCCACGGCCTGGATGATTCCGAGCGCAAGGCGGCCTATGCCTGCGACATCACCTACGGCACCAACAACGAATACGGCTTCGATTATCTGCGCGACAACATGAAGTACCGGCTCGAGGACATGGTCCAGCGGCCGCACTTCTACGCGATCGTCGACGAAGTCGACTCCATCCTGATCGACGAAGCGCGTACGCCGCTGATCATCTCCGGCCCGCTCGACGACCGTTCCGACTTCTACAACACCATCGACGGCTTCCTGCCCAAGCTCGACAAGACCGATTACGAGGTCGACGAGAAGCAGCGCACGGTGACGCTGACCGAAGCAGGCATGGAGAAGATCGAGACGCTGCTGCGCGACGCCGGCCAGCTCAAGGGCGAGTCGCTCTACGACGTCGAGAACGTCTCCGTCGTGCACCACATCAACCAGGCGCTGCGCGCCCACACGCTGTTCACGCGCGACAAGGACTACATCGTCCGCGACGACGAGGTCATCATCATCGACGAGTTCACCGGACGCATGATGCAGGGCCGCCGCTATTCCGAAGGACTGCATCAGGCGCTGGAAGCCAAGGAGCATGTGCAGGTTCAGCCGGAAAACCAGACGCTGGCCTCGATCACCTTCCAGAACTATTTCCGGATGTATGAAAAGCTCGCCGGCATGACCGGCACGGCGTTGACCGAAGCCGACGAACTGTTCGACATCTACAAGCTCGAGGTCGTGGAGATCCCGACCAACGTGCCGGTAGGCCGCCTGGACGAGGACGACGAGGTCTATCGCACCCAGAAGGAAAAATACGGCGCGATCCTCGCCGAGATCGAGCGCGCCAATGCGCGGCTCCAGCCGGTGCTGGTCGGCACCGCGTCGATCGAGAAGTCGGAAGTGCTCGCCGAATTCCTCAAATCGAACGGCTACAAGCAGATCGATTTCGGCAAGGAGAACGCGCTCGACAAGCTCTACGCCGCGGCCCGTGCCGGCAAACCGGCAAAACTGTTCGCGGTGCTGAACGCGCGCTTCCACGAGCAGGAAGCCTATATCGTCGCCGAAGCCGGCGTGCCCGGCGCGATCACGATCGCGACCAACATGGCCGGCCGCGGCACCGACATCAAGCTCGGCGGCTCGCTCGAGATGCGCATTCCGAAGGAGACTGCGGGCATCGAGGACGAAGCCGAGAAGGCGAAGAAGATCGAGCAGATCAAGGCCGACGTCGAGCGCTTCCGCGACATCGTGCTCAAGGCTGAAGAGACCGTCGAGATCGAGCCGGCCAAGGGCTCAAAGCCCGCCAAGACCGTGACGAAGCCGGGCGGCCTCTACATCATGGGCTCGGAGCGTCACGAATCCCGCCGCATCGACAATCAGCTCCGCGGCCGCTCCGGCCGCCAGGGCGACCCCGGCCGCTCAAAGTTCTTTCTGTCGCTGGAAGACGATCTGATGCGCATCTTCGGCTCGGATCGCCTCGACAGCATGCTGCAGCGTCTCGGCCTGCAGGAGGGCGAGGCGATCATCCATCCCTGGATCAACAAGGCGCTGGAGAAGGCGCAGCAGAAGGTCGAAGCCCGCAACTTCGACATCCGCAAGAACCTGCTCAAGTTCGATAACGTCCAGAACGATCAGCGCAAGGTGATCTTCGACCAGCGCGTCGAGCTGATGAAAGACGAGAGCGTCGCCGAAACGGTCGGCGACATGCGCCACGCCTTCATCGACGACCTCGTCGCCAAGCACGTGCCCGAACACGCCTATGCCGAGCAGTGGGACGTCGCGGGCCTGAAAGAAGAGCTCAAGCGCGTGCTCGATCTCGACCTCCCGGTCGATGACTGGGCCAAGGAAGAGGGCATCGCCGACGAGGAGCTGCTGACGCGCATCGAGACCCGCGCCGACGAGCACATGGCGGCCAAGGTCGCGCAATGGGGTCCCGACGTGATGCGTTACGTCGAGAAGACCATTCTGCTGCAGACGCTCGACCATCTCTGGCGCGAGCATCTGATCATGCTCGACCATCTGCGCCAGGTCATCGGCCTGCGCGGTTACGGCCAGCGCGATCCGTTGCAGGAGTACAAGACCGAGGCCTTCAACCTCTTCCAGGAGATGAGCGCCCACTTGCGCGAGGCCGTCACCGCGCAGCTGATGCGGGTCGAGATCATCCCGCCGGAGCAAGAAGCGCCGGTGCTGCCCGCGATGGAAGCCCACAAGTTCGACCCGAACACCGGCGAGGACGAGATGGCGCTTGCCAGCGTCACGCTCGGAGCGCAGGCGAATGCAGTGTCCGCCGCCCAGCGCGATCCGAAGAACCCCGCCAGCTGGGGCAAGATCGGCCGCAACGAGGACTGCCCCTGCGGCTCAGGCAAGAAGTACAAACACTGCCACGGGCGGTACGCGTAAGGCTCGAATGTATTGTGAGGCGCGAAACTCGCGCCTCACTCTCCCCTGTCGTCGCCCGGCTTGACCGGGCGACCCAGTACGCCGCGGCCTCTCGGCTCAATCACTTAAGTCTCTGGAATACTGGATCGCCCGATTAAATCGGGCGATGACAGTGAGTATGTGGGAGCAGCTCCCGCCACATCGTCTTCCCGGCGAAGGCCGGGACCCATACCGCGGAATCTATCGGTTGCGCGCGGTCGTCGTGACGCGCGAAGACGCAACTAACTGTCCTCGCCAAACCCAATCCTGTGGCTATGGGTCCCGGCCTTCGCCGGGACGACAGCGTTTGTTGGGCTGATGGCGTCCCAACTCACTCTGCTGTCGAGGACGACGGTGACGTTGAGCTGCGCCACCATTCAATTCGAGCTGTCGATCAGGCTCTCCAAGAGCCGCTTCAATTCGCTCGTCGACTTGTCGCCGTAGCTCTCCAGGATGTGTTCCTCCTGGTCCACTGCGAGCGAGTTGAGCTTCCTGCACAGCACCTTGCCGCGGTCGGAGATGAACATCAGCACCTTGCGGCGGTCGTTCGGGTCCTGCACGCGATAGACCAGCGTGTCGGAGACCATGCGATCGATCATCTTGGTCAGCGTCGGATGGTTGAGCAGCACAGCGCCCGCAAGCTCGCCCATCGAATGGCCGTTGCCGTCCGACAGGACTTTCAGGATACGCCACTGCTCGACGGGAACCCCTTCCTTGCTCAATCGCAGTTCCAGCTGCCGGTTGATCTCCCGGTTGGCTTGCGCGAGCAAATAAGCGAGGTGTTCGGTGATCGGGGAGTTTTCTTTCGACGGTTTTGCCACGGCTAAGACTTCGTCTTGACCCAATTGAGTGAATGTCTTGCAATCAATGCTGCATCTATATGCACTTCAATTCTTGAATATTCAATATTTTCAAAATAGGATGTTTGCCTAACAAAAGGGCGGAAGCCGCGGCCGCCTGCTGAATGTGCTTTCAAGTCTGGTCCCAGACAGGAGTTGGCGTGCGCGCGACGGTAAATTTCCCGGCTCACGGCGGCCCGGCGTTGCCGCCGTCTTTGCTGTTCAGGAATCTGTCGTCGCCCGCGGCCGACTTCGACCTGTCTCCGGTCGACGCACATTTCTTCAAGCGCCCCGGCGCGCGCAACAAGCTGCGCATAGGCGGCTTTATTTGCTGCACCGGCTCGCCCGGCGTCTGGGGCCCGTGCGCGACAAGCAGTGCGCAGCTCGCGGTGGCCGAGATCAACAAGCGCGGCGGCGTCCTCGGACGCGAGATCGAGCTTTCGGTCTACGACGCCGGCGGCCCGCTCGACGAGATCCTGACCCGCGCCGAGCAGGCGATCGCGTTCGATGAGGTCGATCTCATCGTCGGGCTGCATACCAGCGCGGTGCGCGTGGCGCTGCGCAAGGTCACCACGCGCCACCGCATTCCCTATATCTACACGCCCGTGTACGAGGGCGGCGAGCAAACCCCGGGCGTCATGGCGATCGGCGAGACACCGCGCTGGCAGAGCCGCCCCTCGATCCACTGGCTGGCTGACGTCAAGAAGGCGGCGCGCTGGTATCTGATTGGCAGCGATTACGTCTGGCCCTGGCAGTCGCACCGCGCCGTGAAGCGCTACATCAAAGAGGCCGGTGGGCATGTCGTCGGCGAGGAGTTCGTTCCCCTCGGCGAAGACAACCATGAGCCGCATCTGGCGCGCATTCGCGCCGCCCGGCCGGACGTGGTGCTGATCTCGCTGATAGGCACCGACAGCATCACCTTCAATCGCGCATTCGGCGAATGCGGCCTCGCCGCGACGACGCTGCGGCTGGCCGGGGCGATGGACGAGACTGTGCTGCTCGGCATCGGCGCCGACAACAGCGAGAACCTGTTCTGCGCCTCCGGTTATTTCCCCGGCATTGGCTCGCGGGCCAACGATGACTTCCAAAGCCGCTATCGCCTGATGTTCGGGCCGAGCGGTCCCCCGATCGGCTCGCTCGGTCAATCCACCTATGAGGGAATGCGTTTCCTCGAAGCCGTGGCCAACAAGGCCGGTACGTTGGCGATGGGTCCGATGCTCGCGGCGGCGCGTAACATTGTGTATGGCGGCGCTCGTGGCCCGGTCAGCATTCGCAACGGTCACGCCCGGATGCCGATGTATCTCGCGGAGGCCGATGGCCTCGACTTCAGGCTGATCAAGCCGGTCTGACGCCGGCGCCGCGATCACGCACGCGCTTCGGATTCAAAATAATACTTGAAAAGGAAAATATTTCCGTCTGTAATATCGAGGCGAAGCCAGATGGCCCACCTTGTGCGGGCGGGCCATCAGGGCTTCCGTCCAAAAGCAGGGATCAAGAAGCCTCAAGGAGAGCGCCCGTGACAGTTGCCCTTCCCACGCCCACCCAGCTTCGCAGCGTCGCCGAGCAGTGCGGCCTTGCGCTGAGCGATGAAGACGTCGCCTCGTTCCGCGGCCTGATGCAGGGCTCGATCGAGGCCTACAATCTGGTCGGCGCGATGCCGGACGAAGTGCCGGAGGTCAAATATCCGCGCACGCCGGGTTATCGGCCATCGGCGGAGGAGAACCCGCGCAACGCCTGGTATCGCAAGTCGACCGTGAAGGGCGCCGCCAGCGGCAAGCTCAAAGGCAAGACCGTCGCGCTGAAAGACAACATCATGCTCGCCGGCGTGCCCATGATGAACGGTTCGGCGACGCTGGAAGGCTACGTGCCCGATTTCGATGCCACTGTCGTCACCCGCATACTGGACGCCGGCGGCGAAATCCTCGGCAAGACTCACTGTGAATCCTTCTGCATGTCCGGCGGCAGCCACACCGGGGCGGTCGGCCCGGTGCATAATCCCTACAAGATGGGCTATTCGGCCGGCGGCTCGTCCTCGGGAAGCGGCGTCGTCGTCGCGCTTGGCGAAGCCGACATGGCGATGGGCGGCGACCAGGGCGGCTCGATCCGAATGCCGTCCTCGTTCTGCGGCACCTATGGCATGAAGCCGACCTGGGGCCTTGTGCCCTATACCGGCATCATGCCGATTGAGATCTTTGTCGATCACACCGGCCCGATGACGGCCACCGTCGCCGACAACGCGCTAATGCTCGAAGTGCTCGCCGGCGATGACGGCTACGATCCCCGCATTAAGGCTCCGAAGCTCGAAGAATACACCAAGGCGCTCGGCCAAGGTGTAAAGGGCATGAAGATCGGCATCCTCAAGGAAGGCTTTGAGCAGGCGACCGCCGAAGCCGCCGTCAATGAAAGCGTGCGCGAGGCCGCCAAACGCTTCAAGGATCTCGGCGCCACGGTCGAGACCGTCTCGATCCCGATGCATCTCATGGGGCCCGCGATCTGGACGCCGATCGGCACCGAGGGCATGACCCAGACCATGATGTACGGCGACGGTTATGGCCTCAGCCGGTCCGACCTCTATTCGACCTCGCTGATGGATTTCCATCGTGGCTGGCGCCGGCAAGCGGACTCATTGTCCGAGACCACAAAACTGTTCCTGCTGCTCGGCACCTACATCAACAACAATTTTGGTCCGCGCTACTACGGCAAGGCGCTCAACATCTCCCGCCGCCTGACCGCCGCTTATGACAAGGCATTCGGCGAATATGACCTGCTGCTGCTGCCGACGACGCCGATGAAGGCGACAAAGCTGCCGGAACCGACCGCCAGCCGCGAGGACTACGTCGCCCGCGCGCTGGAGATGATCTCCAACACCGCGCCGTTCGACATCACCCATCATCCCGCGATGTCGTTGCCCTGCGGCATGATCGACGGCCTGCCCGTCGGCCTGATGCTGGTCGGCCGCATGTTCGAGGAATCCACGATCTATCGCGCCGCGCATGCCTTCGAGCAGGTCGGCGACTGGAAGAAGATGTGAGAGAGGCATTGATGCAGGCGATCGGAACACTAGAGCGTTTTCAAGCGAAGTGGAGACCGGTTCGCGTCAAGAAAACGCGTCAAAACAAGAATCTAGAGCCCCGTTCCGATTACATCGGAACGGGAAGGGCTCTAGCGCATGGCTAACGCGTTCGTCGCAGCGTTCGAGATCCTGAGCTTCGGCGCGATCATCGTTCTGATCGTGCTGGGGCTCGGGATCATCGCCAGCATGATGGGCATCTTCAACTTCGCGCAGGGCGAGTTCGTCCTGCTCGGGGCCTACATCACCTATCTCGCCTACGCCAAAGGCCTGCCGATCTGGACCGGCATGGTCGCTGCACCCTTCGTCGTCGGCGCGCTCGGCTTCGTGCTGGAGGCGCTGATCATCCGCCGCTTCTACGCCGCGCCGATCGTGGCCATGCTCGGCACCTATGCGCTCGGCCTGATCATCCGCGAATCCGTGCGCGGCCTGATCGGCGGTTTCTATCTCACCGTGCCCGAGCCGATCGGCGGCTCCATCGATATCGGCGCCATGCACATCTCGGCCTGGCGCTTCACCATCATCGTCATCACGCTGCTCGTGATGGCCGGGTGCTATCTCCTTCTGTCGCGCACGAGCTTCGGCTTGCGCGTGCGTGCCACGCTGGAGAACCCGGCGCTGGCGCGGGCGTCCGGCATCTCCACGCCGCTGATCTACGGCGCCACCTTTGCCTTCGGCGCAGCGCTCGCCGGCCTCGCCGGCGCGTTGATCGTGCCGGTGTTCAGCCTGTTCGCCGATCTCGGCCTGCGCTTCCTGATCCAGGGTTTCGTCGCGGTCATGGTCGGCGGCGTCGGCTCCTTCATCGGACCGGTCGCGGGTGCCGGCGTCATCGGCACGCTGAGCGCTGCGCTGCCGTGGGTCATAGCGCCGGTCGTCGCCGACGTCCTCGTTTTCGTCCTTGCCATTGTCTTCATCAAATTCCGGCCACAGGGCCTCATCGCTGGAAAAGGGGTTTAAGTATGTTTGCAGATCGCACCAATCTCACCCGTCGTCGCTTTCTCGGCAATTTCGCCTTCGCCACCGGCGCGGTCGCGACCGGGGCCGGCAGCTGGGTGATCCCGGCCGGCTGGGCAAACGCAGCCGAAGGCCCGATCAAGGTCGGCATCGCGACCGACCTCACCGGCCCGATCGCCTATGCCGGCAATGCCGACGCCAATGTCGCAAAAATGGTGATCAAGGAGATCAACGCTGCCGGCGGCCTGCTCGGCCGTCCGCTCGAGCTCTACATCGAGGATACCGCTTCGAACGAATCCGTCGCCGTCGGCAATGTGCGAAAGCTGATCCAGCGCGACAAGGTCGACATGGTGTTAGGGGGCATCACCTCGTCGATGCGCAACGCCATCAAGGACCCGATCGTCGCGCGCGGCAAGACGCTCTACATCTATCCGCAGCTTTACGAGGGCAAGGAGTGCACGCCCCATCTGTTCTGCACCGGACCGACGCCGGCGCAGCAGTGCGATGAATTCATCCCGTGGCTGATCAAGAATGGCGGCAAAAAATTCGCGCTGCCCAGCGCCAACTATGTCTGGCCGCACACGCTCAACGTCTATGCCCGCAAGGTGATCGAAGCGAGCGGCGGCGAGGTCGTGTTCGAGGAATACTATCCGCTCGACCAGGTCGACTTCTCCTCGACCGTCAACCGCATCATCTCCAACAAGGTCGACGTCGTCTTCAACACCGTCATTCCGCCGGGCGTCGGCCCGTTCTTCAAGCAGCTCTATGAAGCGGGCTTCCTCAAGAACGGTGGCCGTCTCGCCTGCGTCTACTATGACGAGAACACGCTCAACATCAACCAGGCCAGCGAGATCGAGGGGCTCGCAAGCTGTCTCGACTATTTCAAGGTGCTGACCAAGGAGAATCCGTTCGACGCCAAGATCCAGGCGGCCTACGAAAAGGACTTTCCGGGCAACTTCCTGTTCGCCGCCGGCAGCGCCGCGACCGGAACCTATCGCGGCCTCAAGCTATGGGAGGCCGCCGTCAAGGAAGCCGGCAAGATCGACCGTGAATCGGTTGCGGCCGCACTCGATCACGCCAAGATCGCCGAAGGTCCGGGTGGACCGGCCGAGATGGTGCCGGGCAAGCGGCACTGCAAGATGAAGATGTACACTGCGGTCGCCAAGGGCGGCAATTACGAGATCGTCGGCCGCAGCGACGGGCTCGTCGATCCCAAGGAATGCTAATGAGGAATGCTGAGGCGGAATGCCGAAGTCCATGAGTGTGGTAAGAGAGGCCATCGCTGCCGATGTCGGCGACGAACCGGTTGATGCGATGGCTGAGGGCGCAGCGGCAGGACAAGACAGGGCAGGCCGAAAAATCCTGCCGATCGTCGAGGGCGTGGTGCTCGTCGCGGCGCTGGTCGCCCCGCTCCTGCTGCAGGACTATCTCACGGTGTTCGCGACGCGCGTGATCATCCTCGCGCTGTTCGCGCTGTCGTTCGATCTGGTCTGGGGCTATGCCGGCATCATGAGTTTCGGCCAGGCGTTGTTCTTTGGCTCGGCCGGATATGGCGTGGCGCTGCTCGCGCGCGATCTCGACATCACCAACATCTTCCTGGTGCTCCCAGCCGGAACCATGATCGGCCTCGCCTTCGCGCTGCTGCTCGGCGGTTTCCTGCTGCTCGGCCGGCACCCGTCGAGCGTGATCTTCGTGTCACTGGGCACGCTGACCGGGTCCTACGCCGCCGACCGGCTCGCGCGCGGCTGGTACTATCTCGGCGGCCAGAACGGCATCCCCTCGATCGCGCCGATGACGGTGGGAAGCTACGAGTTCTCGGAAGGGCCCGCCTTTTACTATCTCGTGCTCGGGATTCTCGTCGTCGTCTACCTGCTTTGCCGATACCTGGTGCGATCGCAGTTCGGCCTCGCGCTCGCCGGCCTGCGCGAGAACGAGCAGCGCATCGCCTTCTTCGGCTACAAGGCGCAGCATCTGAAGGCGATCATCTTTGCGATCGGCGGCGCCGTCGCAGGCCTTGCCGGCAGCCTCTATGCGTTCCACGAGGGCTTCGTCTGGCCCAACATGGTCGGCGTCGTCGTGTCGACCCAGGTTGTGCTCTACGTCCTGTTCGGCGGCTCCGGTACGCTGATCGGTGCGGTCATCGGCGCTGTCATCGTCGAAGGCGTCAGCTTCTGGCTGTCGGACAATTACCGCGAGATCTGGCCGATCATCCTCGGCGTGCTGCTCCTGCTCGTGATCCTGTTCCGGCCGCTCGGCCTGATCAGTTTCGTGTTAGGGGAGCGCGAGCGCGTCGGCAGCTTTGGCGGCACGCCCAAGGAGAGCAAAAAGGAGAAGCGCAATGCCGCTCCTTGAGGCCGCCGGCATCAAGAAAATCTTCGGCAAGCTCACCGCGCTCGACGGTGCTGCGCTCACCGTCGGCGAGAACGAATTTCATGGCCTGATCGGCCCGAACGGCTCCGGCAAGAGCACGCTGATGAAATGCATCGCCGGTGCCGAGGTGCCGACGCAGGGCAAGGTCTCCTTTGTCAACGCCGACATCACCGCATTCACGCCGACCGAGCGTGCGCGGGCCGGCATGAGCCTGAAATTCCAGATCACGAGTGTGCTGCCGACGCTGACGCTGTACGACAACATCCTGCTCGCGCTGCAGGCGCAGTCCTCGCTGTTCGATCTGGTGTTCTCGCGCACCCGCGGCGTGCTGCACGATCAGGTCATGGCCATGCTGACGCAATTCCGTCTCGCCGATCGCGCGTTCGATGCCGCCGCGGCGCTGTCGCACGGCCAGCAACAATGGCTGGAGATCGCGATGGCACTCGCGGGCAAGCCCAAGCTGCTGCTGCTCGACGAGCCGACCGGCGGCATGAGCCTGGAGGAGCGCCGCGTCACCGGCGAGTTGTTGCAACCGATCAAAAAGCATTGCTCGCTCGTCATCGTCGAGCACGATCTCGATTTCATCCGCGACATCTGCGATCGCCTCACCGTGCTCGACCAGGGCAAGGTGCTGGCATCAGGCACCGTATCCGAGATCCAGGCCAACCAAGCCGTCCAGGAGATTTATCTGCGCCGTGCCTGAATTTTTGGACATCAAGCATCTCGACGCCGGCTATGGCCGCAGCCAGGTCCTGTTCGACGTCAACCTCGGCATTCCCTGGCGCGGCGGCGTCGCCGTGCTGGGGCGCAACGGCGCGGGCAAGACCACGCTGATGAAGACCATCGTCGGCGAGCTGCCGGCGTGGAACGGCGAGCTCGCCTTCGACGGTCGCGACATCAGCCGCCGCGCCACCCAGGAGCGCGTGCGCGCCGGCATCGGTTATGTCCCGCAGGAGCATTCGGTGTTCGCGCGCCTCTCCGTGCGCGACAATCTCGCGGTCGGCTCGCTCGCGAGCAAGAAGGCCGACGCCGTCGACCAAGTGCTGACGATCTTCCCGAAGCTCGGCCAGCGCCTCGATCAGCCCGCCGGCACGCTCTCCGGCGGCGAACGCAAGATGCTCGCAATCGGCCGCGCCATGCTAGGCGATCCCAAGCTCCTTCTGCTGGACGAGCCGACCGAAGGCGTCTGGATCGGCGTCATCGAGGAAATCACCGAGCGCCTGATCGATTTAGCCAAAAACATTGCCGTCATCATCGTCGAGCAGCACCTCGACCTCGCGCTGCGTGTCGCCGACTACGCCTATGTGCTGGACCGCGGCCGCGTGGCGCTGCAGGGCGCGGCAGGGGAGGTGCGGGGCAATCCGGAGTTGCTGCGGTATCTGGCGCCGTAGGTCTGGTTCGCTACGGCTTCCAACTAATCTCGAGCCACGCGCATCCCGCCAATCCCGTCATCCCGATGCGCGCGGTGCAAATGCACCGCGCAGCGAGCCTCGAAGGATGCACGGCCAAGCCGTCAGCCGGGCCGTCGCCCTTCGAGGGCCGCTGAAGAAGCGGCCACCTCAGGGTGACGGGGAGATGTTGTCGCAGCAGACAACAGCTTCAGGTTTGAGTTGAGCGAGAGATTGGAACCATCGCGGTCGAATTCACTTCACCGCCGAAAACCGGCTGTCGAACGAGTTCGCCGGCACCACGGGGGCGGCACCCGCGAACTGGGCACTGCTCGTTTCAGCCGCACCACCCGACACCGACGGCTTCAGCGTCGGGCGCGTCGCAGCGAGCCTCGTGTCCGGCTTGGCCGGCTCGGGCGGCTTCACGGCGACGATCGATTTCGGCGCCTGGGGCTGTGGGGCGGGTTTTGTCGCGGCGGCTGCCGGCTTGGCGGGCGCGGCCGGCGTGGCGGCTGCTGCAGGCGGAGCCGAGGCGGTGGTGTCCGCCGTGCCCATGCCCATCTTGCGCGCGAGGCCGGAGAAGAAGCCGCCGGATTTCTCGACCGGCTGCGCTGCGGCGACGCGGGTGGCGGCGGGCGCGGCCACGGCGACGACAGGCTCTTGCTCCTGCCGCGGCGAGACGGCGGCCTGCTCGAGGTTCGGTTTGGGCGGATTGACGTGTCCGGGAATCGTGCCCGGCGCCTTCGCCATCGCCAGCATCTGCAGTGTGTTGCCTTCGGCGCCTTCCGACAGGCCGGTCGAGCCTTCCGGAATCTTGGCGGCAAAGATCTTGTTCATGCCGCCGTCGATGCCGGTGTTCATGCGCGCCACCGGCGTGCCCTTGGCGACGAGCTTTGCGTATTCCGCCTCGTCCTTCGCCTGCTTCTCGCGCACGGCGCTGGCGACATCCTCGGGGATCACATAGGCCGGGCATTTGGCCGAGGCGTCGAACACGGGATCGCGCTTGGCGTCGGGCGCGCGGGTCGCGTCGAAGACGTACTTCTTCTCGCAGAAATCGACCTTCGGCTCCTGCCGCGTCACCTCGAAATGATCATAGCCTTCCTTGATCATCTTCCAGAACGGCATGTTCGGATTGTTCCGGTGTTTTGCCATGTTCACCGGCGTCATCTTGAACGGATAGGCCTGGAGCTGGAACGCCTTCTGGCCGCCGAAGAAGGACTCGCGCCCGAGCGAATAGATCTCGGCGATCTGTTCGTCCGTCATCGCGTAACAGCCGCGCGACGAGCAGTCGCCGTGCACCATCAGCTGCGAGCCGGAGCGGCCGAGCGCCTTGTCGAACGCGTTGGGATAGCCGGTGTTGAAGGAGAGATAGTAGGCCGATTGCGGATTCATCTGGCCGGGATTGATCGAGTAGAAGCCCTCCGGCGCCTGGCGATCGCCTTCGCGCACCTTCGGTCCGAGATCGCCGGACCAGCGGCAGATCGGGTAGGTCTTGAGCAGCGCGAACTGGCCACTTCGGGTCTGCTTCCAGACCTCGAGCTCGGCTTCCTGCTTGAACAGGCGCACCAGGATCGGCGATTGCAGGTCCATGTCCTTCTCGACCATCGCAGCGAGAAGCTTTGGCGGCACCGGCTGATTGGCCTTGGCGTTGGTCGCGAGCGAGACCTGATCGGTGTCGCAGCCGGCCAGCAGAACACTGGCCGTCAGCAGCGCAACCGAAGCCAAGAGCGCGCGAGCAAGCGAACGAGAACTCAAGATGGACCCCACACCGTGCCGGGCATCGCGCGCGAACCCCAATCTTGGAGCATGGACTGACCGGACATCCGGACCCGTCGTGACGCCTTGGTCAAGACCGGCTTTTGCAGACCAAACCCCAGCGCTTATGCCCTGAAGCCATTGATTAAAATTCTAACCTCTGGGTCATGACGTCGCAACCCGAGCGGGGATCACGAGCCCGTTGGCCCAGTGGCATGGTCAACAGAAACTAAACCTGACGCTACTTTGAGCCCGACTTGGGACGTAACTTGGGCCTTCCAGCCGAACAAGGACTGAGATCGCTGATTTGGGCCAAAAAAGGGTTAACGCGGGGTTACCGGGCAGCCTTTCGTGCCCCGGACGCAGCGCAGCGCTTCTTCAGCGGTGCGCTGCAGAGCCGGGGCCCACGCGGATGCTGATCTTTGGAGCCAGCTGGGTCCCGGCTCTGCGCAGCAGCGCAAGAGCGCTGCAGCGCGTCCGGGACACGAAAATGGGCGAATCAGCCCAGTTTCCGGCCGATATCGAGGAATTTCTGACGGCGCTGCCTGCGGATCGCGTCCGCGTCCAGGTTTCGCAGCTCGTCGAACGCCTTTTCGATGGCCTCGCCCGTGGTGGCGATCATGGTGGCGGGATCGCGGTGGGCGCCGCCGACCGGCTCTTTCAGGATGCTGTCGATCACCCCGAAGCGGAGCATGTCCTGGGCGGTGATCTTCATATTGTTGGCGGCTTCCTGCGCCTTGGTGCCGTCGCGCCACAGGATCGAGGACGCCGCCTCCGGCGAGATCACGCTGTAGATGGCGTGCTCCAGCATCAGGACCTTGTTGGCGGTGGTAATGGCGATGGCTCCGCCCGACATGCCCTCGCCGGTGATGATTGCCACGTTCGGCACGCCAAGCGACAGGCAGGCATCGGTCGAGCGCGCGATCGCCTCGGCCTGTCCCCGCTCTTCCGCGCCGATGCCGGGATAGGCACCGGCGGAATCCACGATCGACAGCACGGGCAGGCCGAAACGCTCGGCCATCTCCATCAGCCGCACCGCCTTGCGATAGCCTTCGGGCCGCGCCATGCCGAAATTGTGCTTGATGCGGCTGTCGGTGGAATCGCCCTTTTCCTGGCCCATCACGCAGATCGCTTCGCCGCGGAAACGGCCGAAGCCCGCGACCAGCGCTTCGTCTTCGCCGAATTTGCGGTCGCCGGCGAGCGGGGTGAATTCGGTGATCAGGCCCCTGATGAAGTCGGAGAAATGCGGCCGCTGCGGATGGCGCGCGACCAGCGTCTTCTGCCACGGCGTCAGGTTGGTGTAGAGGTCCGCCAGCGCCTGCGCCGCCTTGTCCTCGATCCGTCCGATCTCGTCGGCAATATCGGTGCCGGAGGCAGCGAGCGTGCGCAATTCGTCGAGCTTGGAGTCGAGCTCGGCGACCGGCTTTTCGAAATCGAGATAGCTGCGCATCTGGTCTGGCATCAACTCAATATAGGGGGACGGGACGAGGCGGCGAAGCGGGGTTGGCTTTGCTATGGCTTGGCGGACAGAAGTATAGGTTATTCAATGAGTTGGCCTGTGTGCTCTTTAGGGCGCCAGCCAAATCACGCATGAGGCCCCGGCTCTTTCTGCGGAGATCGGGTCGAAGTCAAGGCGGAGTTGTCGTCCCGGCGACGGCTCTTTCCTCCGCCGACCTACTTCTCCGCCAGCGGGTGCAGGTCGCGCACCAGGCTCTTCAGGCGCTCCTCGACCACGTGGGTGTAGATCTGCGTCGTGGAGATGTCGGTGTGGCCGAGCAGGGTCTGCACGATGCGCAGGTCGGCGCCGTTGTGCAGCAGGTGGCTGGCGAAAGCGTGGCGCAGCACGTGCGGGGACACCAGCCGGGCCTGGAGGCCGGAGGCGACGGCGAGTTCTTTCAAATCGCGGGCGAAATGCTGCCGCGTCAGATGCCCGCTCTCGCCGAAGGAGGGAAACAGCCATTTCGAGGCGGCGAGGCTGTTCTTCTTGTCCCCCTTTGCGGCTTCGGTCGCCGCAAGATAATCCACCATCGCCTGCCGCGAGGCCTCGTTCAGCGGCACCAGCCGCTCCTTGTCGCCCTTGCCGCGCACCACGATCATGCGAGCGTCGCGCTTGGCCGCCGTGCGCGGCAGCGCCACCAGCTCGGAGACGCGCAAGCCCGTGGCATAGAGCACCTCGAGCAGGCAGTAGAGCCTGAGCGAGCGCAGCCGCTGCGCAGGCGAGGCATCCGCCGCCTCGCTCATTTCCTTGGCGCGCCGGAGCATCCGGTCGACATCGGCGATCGACAGCACTTTTGGCAGGCCGCGACCGCGCTTGGGCCCGGACAGGATCGCCGCGGGGTCCTCGCTGCGGATGCGCTCGTTCAGGAGGAAGCGGAACAAATGCCGCATCGCCGACAGCCGCCGCGCCACGCTGGAGGATTTGAAGCCGCGCGCGTCGAGATCGGCGAGATAGGCGCGCAACGTCTGCGTTTCGGCATCCACAAAATTCTGGCCGGCGCGGGCCAGAAATTCCGAGAAGTCGGTGAGGTCGCGGCGGTAGGCATCGAGCGTATTGGCGCCGGCGCCTTGTTCCGCCGCGAGCATGTCGAGGAACAGGCCGGTCAGTCTGGTATCGGAGGGCTTGGTGCGCATGGGCGCAAGCCTAGCTGCTATTTCTTGAGAAATTTGTCAGGCGGGATCGTCACTGTCATTTCCCGCGACTTCGGATTGACGAAGTTCGCCAGCGCGAAGAGCACGCCATAGACGATGCCGGCGATCACGGCGACGACCGTCAGGAAGCGGAACAGGCTGGGCATCGGGCAAGGTCTCGGGCGAGGTCTGAGATAGGCAAATTAACCAATGAAATCATCCAACATGTTCGCCGTTTCGTGGCAAGAGTCCTCTGGCGAGGGCCGCTCGGGGGGTAGTATAGGTGGCCGGATGTCGCATCTTGCGCCAGATCGAGCGAGGGACATGTCCGACGCCGCGTTGCCAGCCTCTGCCTCGCCTGAGACCGACATTTTGTCGGCCCTTGGCGCGCGCTCGATTGTGCTGGTCGGCATGATGGGGGTCGGCAAGTCCACCATCGGCCGGCGCATGGCGGCGCGGCTCAAGCTGCCATTCGTGGACGCCGACACCGAGATCGAGACGGCCGCCCGGATGACCATACCGGAGATATTCGAGCGCCACGGCGAGTCGCATTTCCGCGACGGCGAGGCGCGGGTGATCGCGCGTCTCCTGGACGGCGGGCCGATCGTGCTCGCCACCGGCGGCGGCGCCTTCATGCGCGAGGAGACCCGGGCGCGCATCGCCGCCAAGGCGGTCTCGATCTGGCTCAAGGCGGACCACGACGTCATCATGCGCCGCGTCCGCCGCCGGGCCGACCGCCCGTTGCTGCAAACTCCAGATCCCGAGGGAACCGTCACCCGGCTGCTCACCGAGCGCGAGCCGGTCTATGGCCATGCTGACCTCACCATCGCCTCGCGCGACGTGCCGCATGACCGGATCGTCGACGAAACGATCGAGGCGCTGCACGCGCATCTGTGTGGCGAACCACCATCCGACGTCGCGAGTGCCGCACGATGACCGCACCTTTGAAGCATTCCGATCCCGTCATCGTCGACGTCGCGCTCGGCGATCGCGCCTATGAAATCGTCATCGGCCGCGGCGTGCTGGCCTCGCTCGGCGAACGGATCGCTGCCTTGCGCCCCGGCGTGCGCACCGCTGTTGTGACCGACCGCACCGTGGCAAAGCACTGGCTCGAGCCCGCCGAGGCATCGCTCAAAGCTGCCGGCATTCCGACCTCGCGCGTCGTGGTCGAAGAAGGCGAGATCTCGAAGACCTATGCCGGCCTCGAAAAGGTCAGCGAAGCCCTGATCGCCGCAAAGATCGAGCGCAACGATCTTGTCATCGCGCTCGGCGGCGGCGTGGTCGGCGATCTCGCCGGCTTCGCCGCGGCGATCCTGCGGCGCGGCGTCGATTTCGTGCAGGTGCCGACCTCGCTGCTGGCGCAGGTCGACTCCTCCGTCGGCGGCAAGACCGGCATCAACTCGCCGCAGGGCAAGAATCTGCTCGGTGCCTTCCATCAGCCGGTGCTTGTCATCGCCGACACTGCCGTGCTCGACACGCTGTCGCCGCGGCAATTCCGTGCCGGCTATGCCGAGGTCGCCAAATACGGCGTGCTCGGCGACGAGGCCTTCTTCACCTGGCTGGAGAAGAACCATTCCGACATCTTCAAGGGCGGCTCGGCGCGCGAGCATGCGATCGCGACCTCCTGCCGCGCCAAAGCAGGCGTCGTCTCGCGCGACGAGCGCGAGACCGGCGAACGCGCGCTGCTCAATCTCGGCCACACCTTTGGCCACGCGCTGGAAGCCGCGACCGGCTTTTCGGATCGGCTGTTTCACGGCGAGGGCGTCGCGATCGGCATGACGCTGGCGGCGCAGTTCTCGGCGAAGCTCGGCATGATCGGCGAGGCGGATGCCGCGCGCATCGAGCGTCATCTGGTTGAGGCCGGCCTGCCGACCCGCTTGCAGGATATCGCGGGCTTCGCGCAGGAGGGGCTCAGCGACGCCGACGCGCTGATGGCCTTGATGGCGCAGGACAAGAAGGTCAAGCGCGGCAAGCTCACCTTCATCCTGCTGGAGGCTGTGGGGCGCGCCGTCATCGCCAAGGACGTCGAACCGGCGCCGGTGCGTGATTTCCTCAAGGACAAGCTGGCGTGCAAGGCGTGATGCGCGGCTGAACGGCGCTAAAGCGTTTTCGAGCGATACCGGTTCGCGTAAAGAAAACGCGTCAAAGCAAGAAACTCGAGTGGTGCATGGACTGGCTTGGATTCACCATCGTCATTTTCTGCCTCCTGGTCTCGGGATTCTTCGCCGCGAGCGAGACCGCGCTGACCGGCGCTTCGCGCGCCAGCATGCTGCGGCTCTCCAAGCAGGGTAATCGCGAGGCCGACGTCGTCTCGCGGCTGCTCGACATGCGCGAGCGCCTGATCGGCGCGCTGCTGCTCGGCAACAACATCGCCAACATCAGTGCATCCGCATTGGCCACCAGCATCTTCACGGGCTGGTTCGGCGATGTCGGCGTGCTCTATGCGACCGGCGTGATGACCGTGCTGGTCGTGATCTTCGCCGAAGTTCTGCCCAAGACCATCGCGATCAACGCGCCGGACCGCATGGCGCTGGCGGTTGCGCGCCCGATGCGGCTGACGATGTACGTGCTCGGTCCGTTGCTTCACGTGGTCGAAATCGTGGTGCGGCTGTTGATGCGCCTGTTCGGGCTTGCGGGCGAGCACCAGGCGATCCTATCGCCGACCGAGCGCCTGCGCGGCGCGGTCGACCTGCTGCACCATGAAGGCAAGTTCGAGAAGCAGGACCGCGACATGCTCGGCGGTCTGCTCGATTTGCGCGAGCTTCAGGTCTCCGACGTCATGATCCATCGCACCGAGATGATGATGATCAACGCCGACCTGCCGCCGGAGGAACTGGTGCGCGAGGTGCTGGCGACCGAGTACACCCGCATCCCGCTCTGGCGCGAAAAGCCGGAAAACATCATCGGCGTGCTTCACGCCAAGGACCTGCTGCGCGCGATCCGCGCCTCCGACGGTGACACCTCGCGCATCGATGTCTCCACCATCGCGCTGCCACCCTGGTTCGTGCCGGAGATGCGGCCGGTCTCCGAGCAGCTCAAGGCGTTCCGCCGTCGCAAGACTCATTTCGCGCTCGTCGTCGACGAGTACGGCGAGGTTGAAGGTCTCGTGACGCTGGAAGACATTCTGGAAGAGATTGTCGGTGATATCTCCGACGAGCACGATGTCGTGGTCGCCGGCGTGCGGGCCCAGCCGGACGGTTCGGTCGTGGTCGACGGCTCGGTGCCGATCCGCGACCTCAACCGCGCCATGGACTGGCATCTGCCCGATGAAGAGGCAACCACGGTCGCCGGCCTCGTCATTCACGAGGCGCGTTCGATCCCCGACCGCGGCCAGAGCTTCACTTTCCACGGCTTCCGCTTCCGCGTGCTCCGCCGCGAGCGCAACCGCATCACCGCACTCCGTATTTCACCGGTGCCGCGCGACGCCGAGGTCGAGGAAGCCAAGCCGCGGCGGGCAGGGACGTCGTTTTGATTTCTCTTACCCTCCCCTGGAGGGGGAGGGTCGGCTCACATTGAGCGTGGCGAAATGTGAGACGGGGTGGGGTGATCTCTCCACTCGGGCAGTGTTCGATGCGGATAGACCGTCACCCCACCCCGCTACGCATTGCGCTTCGCTTCATGCGTAGCGACCCTCCCCCTCCAGGGGAGGGTAAGCTAGCTCCCGTCTTCCCCCGGCGCCTGTGCATGGATCGCCAGCGCGTGAACGCTGCCGGAGAGTTCCGCGGTCAGCGCTGAATTTATCATGCGATGGCGCTCGACCCGGCTCTTCCCTTTGAAGGCCGCAGACACGATATAAACGCGGAAGTGCGTCTCGCCGCTCGGCCGATGGCCGGCATGGCCCTCGTGCAGATGTGACTCGTCGACGACCTGCAGGCTTTCCGGCGCGAAAGCTTCCTGCAACTTGTTGCTGATAATGTCTCTGGTAGCTAGATCTTTACTTATCATGTGTGCCTTTAAGGTGCGCGGATCGTACTCAGTCAATGCCCCATAGGCCGCATTCGGCGGCCGGCCTTCGCCGAAGGCAAGCTTCGGCTATGGGGGTTTTGTCCTAATCGCAATGTCAAGACTTGAAGGTTTTGGCATTGCGTAGTCAAAGTTGGTCATGCCGATCGATTCATCAAAGTTCTTCGACTCCATCCGGGTCAAGCCGACCAAGGGCAAGCCGGAAGCGAAGCCGCGCGACACCGTGGTCAATTGCGAGTGGGCCGGGTGCCAGAACAAGGGCGCCCACCGCGCGCCCAAGGGCCGCGAGAATTCGCGCGAGTACTGGCACTTCTGCCTGAACCATGTGCGCGAGTACAACCAGTCCTACAATTTTTTCTCCGGCATGAACGCCGATGCCGTGGCGCGCTACCAGAAGGACGCGCTGACCGGCCACCGTCCGACCTGGAAGATGGGCGCCAATGGCGGCGTCAAGAAGGGTGCGGAAGCCGAGATCGATGGCGCCTTCGATCCGTTCAGCATGTTCTCGGAGCTCAACGGCCGCGCCACCTGGCGCCGGGGCCCGGAAGCCCCGCCCAAGCCCGAGACGCGCAAGGTGATGAACGCCGAGCGCAAGGCGCTCCAGGTGATGGGCCTCGGCCCCGACGCCACGCTCGCCGACGTCAAGAGCAAGTACAAGGCGCTGGTGAAGCAGCATCACCCCGATGCCAATGGCGGCGACCGCTCGACCGAGGACCGCCTGATCGAGATCATCAAGGCGTATAATTACCTGAAGACGGTCGTGCGGGAAGCGTAAGCCTTCTTGCCGTGACTAGCGCCGCACGCTCGGTCCTCTTCCCTTCTCCCACAACGGGAGAGGGGGAGGACTTCGCTCCATTCGGCTTCATCACTCCTTCGGCGTCGCCCCGACATACGACGAACTCGGCCGGATCAGCCGCCCCGTCCGCTGCTGCTCGCGCGCGTGCGCGGTCCACCCGGCGGCGCGGGCGACGGCGAAGATCGGCGTAAAGGCCTGGCGCGGGATGGCGAGGGCGTCGAGCAGGATCGCGGTGAAGAATTCGACATTGGTCTCCAGCGGCCGGTCCGGATTCTTGTTGCGCAGCGCCGCGCGGATATAGGCTTCGACCTCGCCGGCGAAGGGCAGGTCGGCGCCACCTGCGGAGAGGCGTTCAATGGCGGCCTTGAGCACATCGGCGCGCGGGTCGCGCACCCGATAGACGCGGTGGCCAAAGCCCATCAGCCGCTCGCCGCGCGCCAGCGCCGCGTCGACCCACGGCTTGATCCGCTCGCTGGAGCCGATCGCATCCAGCATTTCCAGCACCGGCTCCGGCGCTCCGCCATGCAGGGGCCCGGTCAGCGCGCAATAGCCTGCCGTCACCGCGGCGAACAGATCAGCCTGTGTCGAGGCCACCACGCGCGTGGTGAAAGTCGACGCGTTCATGCCGTGATCGCAGACCGTGACGAAATAGGCGTCCAGCGCCGCGACCTCGCGCGGCTCCGGTGACGTGTCGCGCAGCATCCGAAGCGTATCGGCGGCATGGCTCGCGTTCGGATCGGGTGTGACGGGGTCGAGACCCCCGGCGCGCCGGACCAGTGCGCCGGCGATCACCGGAAATGCGCCGACGATGATGGCCTCATCCTCCAGCCCGTTCTCTGCGCGCAGGCCCGCGACGGCCGCACGAAACCCGTCGATGACGGCCATGCCGCGCGTCGCCGGCAAAAGATCGGGCAGTCGCGCGAAGGCGCGCTCGCGCGCGGCGCCGAGGCTGGCCCGCACATTGGCTTCGCTCAGCGTGCTCCTGCTGGCGCCGTTCCAGAGCCGGGCGGTGACGCCCTCAAAGCTCGATGTGGCGGCCAGTCGGCCGACATGCTCGCCGGCGATGATCAGTTCGCCGCACTCGCCGTCGACATGGCTCAGCACGGTTTCAGCCGCGGGAACGCCGTCCAGCCCGATCTGGCTTTTGGTGAGGTGGATGGTCATGGCCCAAATCTCCTGTTCACAGGCGGAAAGTCGGGCCTCTCGACAGATTGATCAATCTTGATTACATAAATCAATATGAAAAATTCTCTGGAGCTCTATCTCTCCGCCCGCGAGGCCGCCGCCGAGCTCGCGATCTCGCCGGCCACGCTCTACGCCTATGTCAGCCGCGGCCTGATCCGCTCCGAGCCGACGCAGGACTCGCGAAAAAACCGCTACCGCGCCGAGGACGTCCGCGCCCTGAAGGAGCGCCGCGTGCCGTCGCCGGAGCCGCGCGGCCTGCGCAGCTTCGACGCCGACCTGCCGGTGATGGACACGGAGATTTCGACCATCACCGAGGACGGTGCGATCTACCGCGGCGTCAACTGCGTCGATCTCGCCGAGAACGACACGCTGGAGCACACCGCGACGCTGCTCTGGGATGTCTCGGGCGTCGATCCCTTTGCGCCGGACAATTATCCAGTGGTCTCCGACGAGATGCGCGCGATCGCGCAGGCCGCGCGCCGTGCCGCGCCGATCGATCGCGCCATCGCCGTGCTGGCGCTTGCATCGAGCGCCGACCCGCGCGCCTTCACCCGCGCGCATGATGGACGTGCGATGGTCGGTGCCCGCATCGTCCGGCTCCTGGTCGCGACCATGCTCAACTCCGAGCCGTCAGCCGAGCCGTTGCACCAGCAGATCGCGCGCGCCTGGGCGCCCGACAACAAGCACGCCGCTGATCTCATCCGCCGCGCGCTGGTGCTGCTGGCGGAGCATGAATTGAACGCCTCCACCTTCACTGCGCGCTGCGCGGCCTCGACCGGCCTCAATCTCTATGATGCCGTCATCGCCGGCCTCGCGGCGCTGAAGGGGCCGAAGCATGGCGGCGCCGGCGTGCTCGCCTCGCAGCTGGTCAAGACGCTGGTGGATCGTGACGTCGAGCCGATGGTGCGCGAACGCGTCGCGCTCGGCGAGCGCTTTGCCGGCTTCGGCCATGGCGTCTACAAGCGCGGCGACCGGCGCGCGCAGTCGCTGCTGAATGCGCTGGCCCGCGCCGGTGCGCCGCGCAAATTCACGCGCGAGGTGCCGGAGCGCATCGCAGAGGCGACCGGCGAGCTCGTCAACATCGACTATGCGCTCGCAGTGCTCGTGCATGCGTTGCGCTTACCCGCGGGCAGCGAGCTGGCGCTGTTCGCCATGGCCCGCAGCGTCGGCTGGATCGCTCATGCCAGCGAACAGTTGCAGCACGGCAAGCTGATCCGCCCGCGTGCGCGCTATGTGGGGCCGGCGCCGGGGCGGAGATCGGGAGCTGTGGAGTTGAAGACCTGATCAGGCGCAGTGAGACTCAGATCGCAGTTCCCGTAAGCAACGAACTGCGCTTACCCTCCAGAGGAGGGTAAGTCCTAACCCCGCGGCTTCGCAGCCGCCACGCCGCCGCCGTGGCGGCGATGGATGGTCCAGATCGCCAGTCCCGCGATGATCGCCACGCCGACGACGCTGAGCATCCAGATGTGCTTGCCGACGTGCTCATGATGCGGCAGCCCGGCATATTCGTGCAGGGCCGACACCGCCAAAACACCCGGCAGCACATGCGCCGGTGCCCAGAGCAGGATCGCCGGGATGTTGATGGCGTAGAAGCGCGCCGGCGCCATGCCGAGCGCGCCGGCCGTGACCGGGACAAAGGCGCGGATCGGCGGCACGAAGCGGGCGAAGAACACGGCCCAGGTGCCGAAGCGGTTGAAGAAGCTTTCGCTCTGCTCGACGACGCGCGGATAGTTGGCCAGTGGCCAGGCGTCGAGAATCTCACGCTGCTGCCGGTGGCCGATCAAGTAGGCCGAGCCGTCACCCAGGACCGCACCGAGCGCCGCCGCCAGCAGCACCCATTGCAGCTTGAGCTCCCCACCCGGAACCAGCGCGCTCAGCGCCAGGATGATGGTCGAGCCCGGAACCACCGATCCGACCACCGGAACGGCCTCCAGCAGTGCCGCCAGAAACAGGGTCAAATAGGCCAGCCACGCATGGGCCGAGACGAACGCGATAAAGGGATCGAGAAAGGACGTCACGTCGTCTTTCGTGTTGGGCTGGAGCTTTGGAGCTCTGACCCTACATAAGTAACGGGCCGCGGTAAAAGTGCCATTCGCTTAGGCAGGGCCGGGCACCCCGCCTGAAATTCAAGCGTGATTCGCAAGGCAGCCCTCCAAAAACTGCGTTCCTTGCTTATCTAAATGAAAAGACAACGGAACTTTGATTGTGGCGCGGGCTTCTGCCGGCACGTTGTCTCTGATAGGTTCGCAAACGCACCCAGCCGCAGCTCAACGTGCAAATAACTGGTCTCGGGACCGCCCGGGGCCTCGGAGGATTGATGACGACCGCCGCCCTGTCCAAAGTTGAGGAAATTTCCGGTCTGCCCGACATGAAGGTGTCGGTGCGCCAGGTGTTCGGGATCGACAGCGATCTCGAAGTGCCGGCCTATGCCGCCGTCGATCCTCACGTGCCCGAAGTTGATTCCGATTACCGCTTCGACCGCGCCACCACGCTCGCCATCCTCGCCGGTTTCGCCAAGAACCGCCGCGTCATGGTCACCGGCTATCATGGCACCGGCAAATCAACCCATATCGAGCAGGTCGCTGCCCGGCTCAACTGGCCCTGCGTGCGCGTCAACCTCGACAGCCATATCAGCCGTATCGACCTCGTCGGCAAGGACTCGATCGTGGTCCGTGACGGCAAGCAGGTCACCGAATTCCGCGACGGCATCCTGCCCTGGGCGCTCCAGAACAACGTTGCGCTGGTGTTCGACGAATATGATGCCGGCCGTCCCGACGTGATGTTCGTGATCCAGCGCGTGCTGGAGGTCTCCGGCCGCCTGACGCTGCTCGACCAGAACAAGGTGATCAAGCCGCACCCGTCGTTCCGGCTGTTCGCGACCGCTAACACCGTCGGCCTCGGCGACACCTCCGGCCTCTATCACGGCACCCAACAGATCAACCAGGGCCAGATGGACCGCTGGTCGATCGTCACCACGCTGAACTATCTCAGCCATGACGAGGAAGTGGAGATCGTGCTGGCGAAGGCCAGGCACTATCGCACCACGGAGGGCCGCGACATCGTCAACAAGATGGTGCGCCTCGCCGATCTCACCCGCAACGCGTTCGCCAATGGCGATCTGTCGACGGTGATGAGTCCGCGCACGGTGATCACCTGGGCGGAAAACGCCGACATTTTTGGCGATATCGGATTTGCTTTCCGGGTCACCTTCCTCAACAAGTGCGACGAGCTCGAGCGTCCGCTGGTCGCCGAGTTCTATCAGCGCTGCTTCAACGCGGAGCTGCCGGAATCGGCGGTCAACGTGGCGCTGAGCTGATATCTCTCGCGATATGTCGTCCCGGCGAAGGCCGGGACCCATACCGCGTGATGTTTCGGATAAAGCTACGCTGATAGTTTCCTGAAATAATAGTGGCCGGTGGTTATGGGTCCCGGCCTTCGCCGGGACGACAGATAGGGTCAGATGACCACTTCCAACTCCAAATTCCGCAACACCAAGGAAGCCCCGACCGAGCCGTTCAAGCGCTCGGTCGCGTCCTGCCTCAAGGCGATCGCCAAGACGCCGGAGCTCGACGTCAGCTTCGCCGCCGAGCGTCCGGGCCTTGCGCCAGGTAAAGCCCGTTTGCCCGAACCGGCGCGAAAAATGACCAAGCGGGATGCCGCGATCGTGCGCGGCCACGCCGATTCCATCGCGCTCAAGCTCGCCTGTCATGACCCAAAACTGCATCGCAAGTTGATGCCCGGCAATCCGCAGGCGCGCGGCGTGTTCGAGGCGGTGGAGCAGGCAAGGGTCGAGGCGATCGGCGCACGCCGCATGGCCGGCGTTGCCAAAAACCTCACCGCGATGCTCGACGACCATTTCCACCGCGGCAAGTTCGACGAGATCACCGACCGCGCCGATGCGCCGCTCGCCGACGCGCTGGCGATGCTGGTGCGCGAGCGCCTGACCGGCATGGCGCCGCCGACGGCGGCGAAGAAGGTAGTCGACCTCTGGCGGCCCATTCTCGAAGACAAGATCGGCAGGCGGCTCGACCGGCTCGACCACCTCGTCGAGGACCAGACCCGGTTCGGCGACGCCGTGCACGATCTGTTGTCGGCGCTCGAGCTCGGTGACGAGCGCAATGCCGACAGCGAGGACGATGACGATCAGGACGAGAACCGGGATGGCGACAACGACCAGTCCGGCGCCGAGGGCTCGCCCGATTCCGATGCCGCCCAGGAGATGAGCGCCGACCAGGCCCAGGCCTCGAGCGAGGAGTTGAGCGAGAGCGCGATGGAAAGCGCGCAGGCCTCGACCTCGGATACGTTCGACGACGGCGAACTCGGCGACGACGAGACGCCGGGCGAGGCGACGCGGCCGAATTCGCGCGGGGCCAACGAGCCGCGCGGGCCGGAATACCACGCCTTCGCGCCGAAATTCGACGAGATCATCGCCGCCGAGGACCTCTGCGACCATGACGAGCTGGAGCGGCTGCGCGCCTATCTCGACAAGCAGCTCGCGCATCTGCAAGGCATCGTCGCGCGTCTGGCCAACCGGCTGCAGCGCCGGCTGATGGCGCAGCAGAACCGCGCCTGGGAGTTCGACCTCGAAGAAGGCATCCTCGACCCCGCGCGGCTGTCGCGCGTGGTGACCGATCCCTATCATCCGCTCTCCTTCATGCACGAGAAGGAGGCGACGTTCCGCGACACCGTGGTGACGCTGCTGCTCGACAATTCCGGCTCGATGCGCGGACGCCCCATCACCGTGGCGGCGACCTGCGCCGACATTCTCGCCCGCACGCTGGAGCGGTGCGGCGTCAAGGTCGAGATTCTCGGCTTCACCACGCGCGCCTGGAAGGGCGGCCAGTCCCGCGAGGCCTGGCTTGCCGCCGGCAAGCCGGCCAATCCCGGCCGCCTCAACGATCTCAGGCACATCATCTACAAGTCCGCGGATGCGCCGTGGCGCCGTGCGCGAAAAAACCTCGGGCTGATGATGCGCGAAGGGCTGCTGAAGGAGAACATCGACGGCGAGGCGCTGGACTGGGCGCACAAGCGCCTGCTCGGCCGGGCCGAGCAGCGCAAGATCCTGATGATGATCTCGGACGGCGCGCCGGTCGATGATTCCACGCTGTCGGTCAATGCCGGCAACTATCTCGAGCGGCACCTGCGCCACATCATCGAGGAGATCGAGACCCGCTCGCCGGTCGAGCTGATCGCGATCGGCATCGGCCATGACGTGACGCGCTACTATCGTCGCGCGGTGACGATCGTGGATGCCGAGGAGCTCGGCGGCGCCATCACCGAGAAACTCGCCGAACTCTTCAGCGAGACCAACACCGCGCCCACGCAAGCTCCCAATCGTCCGCGCCGCAAATTGCATTCGTGAGCAAGCATCAATCCCGCCGCAGCTTTATTGGCCACGCGGCGGCGGGATTCTCCACCCTCGCAATCTCTCGATTTGCGCAAGCGCGGATTGCGGCCGAGCCGCCGCTGGTCGAGCGCGCCGTCACCGAGCCGGTTGCCATCGAGGTCAACGCGCGGCCGATTGCCGCGTTCGAGCCGCGCGACCGTTCGCGCGTGCGCTTCGGCTCGCTGCAATATCGCAGCGGCCTGGTGCTGACCTCGCCCTATCGCGGCTTCGGCGGATTGTCCGGTTTCCGCTTTCTCGACAGCAAGGGCGAGCGCTTCCTCGCGATCTCCGATCAGGGCGGCTGGTTCACCGGCGCCATCCGCTATTCCGGCCGCGAGATGACCGGGCTCGACAATGTCGAGGCCGCGCCGCTGCTCAATGCGGAAGGGCGGCCGATCACCGAGAAGCGGCTCTGGTATGATTCGGAGTCAATCGCGCGCGATGGCAATTTGGTCTATGTCGGCCTCGAACGCGTCAACCAGATCATGCGCTACGACTTTGCCAAAGGCGGCACCCGCGCCCGCGGTGAGGTGCTGCCGGTGCCGCCTGGCGTGCGCAAGCTGCCCTACAACAAGGGGCTCGAGGCGCTGGTATTCGTGCCCAAGGACGTGTCAAAGAGCCAGCCGCTCGCCGGCACCTTGATCGCCTTCTCCGAGCGCGGACTGGATGCCGACGGCAATCTCGTCGCGTTCCTGATCGGCGGTGCCACGCCCGGCCAGTTCAGCGTCCGCCGCACCGAAAAATTCGACATCAGCGATGCGGTGCTGCTGCCCTCCGGCGAGCTTCTCATCCTCGAGCGAAAGTTTTCCTGGTTCACCGGCGTCAACATCCGCATCCGCGCGATTCCGCTCAAATCCATCGCGCCGAACACGCTGGTCGACGGCCCCGAGCTGTTCGCGGCCGATCTCGGCCACGAGATCGACAACATGGAAGGCATCGACGCCCACGTCACCGCCGACGGCGAGACCGTGCTGACGCTGGTCTCCGACGACAATTTCTCGTTTCTCCAGCGTACGCTGCTGCTGCAGTTCACGATGGTGGAGTAGGGGGCGCGTCACACCCTCCGCCGTCGTCCCGGCCTAGTGCGCAATTGCGCACGGGGGCCGGGACCCATACCGCGAGGTCTATCGATTTGGGGTGGTGCTAATCCCGAACGACCAATCCTCGCAAAACTTCTCCCTATGGCTATGGGTCCCGGCCTTCGCCGGGACGACGGCGGAATGTGAGGCGACGGCTTCCGCCAAACCCGCAGCGCAATGCACGGCGCCGCTAGCCGCCATGTCCGCCGCGCCGCTGGAAATCCGCGCGTCCCTCACTACACTCCCTCCATCGCCCCCTCCATCTCCGGAACTCCCCCGCATGAGCGCCCTGTTTTCCCCGATCAAGCTGCGCGGCCTGACGCTGAAGAATCGTCTGGTGGTGTCGCCGATGTGCCAGTATTCGGCCGACGACGGCGTCGCCACTGACTGGCATTTTGCCCACATCAACAATCTGGCGCTGTCGGGCGCGGCGATGTTCTGCATCGAGGCGACCCATGTCGAGGCGATCGGGCGCATCACCGCGGGCTGCCTCGGGCTCTACAGCGACGCCTGCGAGGCGGCGCTGAAGCAGATCATGAATTCGGTGCGCAAGCACTCCAGCACGGCGATCGCGATGCAGCTCGCGCATGCGGGCCGCAAAGGCTCCAGCGCGCGTCCCTGGGACGGCGGCCAGCTGATTCCGGTGAGTGAGGGCGGCTGGCAGACGGTGGCGCCAAGCGCGGTGCCGCACAAGGAGGGCGAGGCCGCGCCGCTGGCGCTCGATGCCAGCGGACTCAAGCGCATCCGCGAGGCCTTCGTCGATTCGGCCCGCCGCGCGATGCGCATCGGCATCGATGCCATCGAGCTGCACGGCGCGCACGGCTATCTCATGCATCAGTTCCTCTCCCCGATCTCCAACAGGCGCACCGACGAATATGGCGGTAGCTTGCAGAACCGCATGCGCTTTCCGCTCGAAGTGTTCGACGCGGTGCGCGCCGTAGTCCCGCACGACAAGCCGGTCGGCATGCGGGTGTCGTCGACCGACTGGGTCGAGGGCGGCTGGGATCTGCCGCAGACGATTGAATTTGTGAAGGCGCTGAAGGCGCGCGGCGCCGACTGGATCGATGCCTCCTCCGGCGGCGTCTCGCCGCTGCAGAAGATCACGCTCGGCCCCGGCTACCAGGTGCAGTTTGCCGACGCGATCAAGCGCGAAACGGGATTGCCGACCGTCGCCGTCGGCCTGATCACGGAAGCGAAGCACGCCGAGGACATCGTCGCATCCGGCAAGGCCGACATGGTCGCGCTCGCCCGCGCCATGCTCTACGACCCCCGCTGGGGCTGGCACGCCGCCGCCGAACTCGGCGGCGAGGTCGAAGCCCCGCCGCAATACTGGCGCTCGCAGCCCTCGACGCAGAAGCAGCTGTTCGGCAAGACCACGTTCGGGGCGCGGTAGGGATGCGACGCGATAGCGGGGCCACAAACTCCGCTGTCGTCCTGGCGAAAGCCAGGACCCATACCGCGAGGTCTATCGATGGCGCGCGGTAGGAGTACCGGACAACCGCTCTTCGCCAAACGTCTTCCTTGGGTAATGGGTCCTGGCTTTCGCCAGGACGACGGAGGAAATTGTGGGTCGCATATCGCGCCCCTCACGTTCTCACCTCACGCATCCGTAACCCACCTTACCTTCCACCCGCCGCAAAACAGGCCTAACCTGTCGCGCACTCAAGCCCCATGAGGCCCGTTATGCGTTTTCGTTTTCGCAAAGCTGCCCATGTGCTGGAGCGCGTTGGCCTTGCCATGGCTGGCGCTGCGTGCGGGCTGTTCGTCGGCGCCTATGTCGGCTCGACGATACCCTCGCTCACCACGCAGGGCTTTCTGCTGGTGATGATGCTGCTCGGCGTGGTCGGCTTCTATCTCGGCATCGACACGCCGCAAATGCCGTTCGATGAAGCCCACAGCCAGATCGACGCCGCCGAATTGCTCAGCTCCGCCGGCACGCTGTGCGCCACGCTCGCCGCGTTCGTGTCGGTGGCCGTCATCGTGCTGCGGCTGGAGCCGCATAGCGCGCTGACCTGGCTCGTCTTCATCGCCTGGATCGCCGGCGTCGCCATGCAGATCGTCGCCGGCACGAAGGCCAGGATGCGGGGGTAGGGGGCCTGCTTATCCTCCCCTGGAGGGGGGGGTCGGCTCAAATTGAGCGCAGCGAAATATGAGAC
>NZ_VSTH01000057.1 GCF_008123965.1 Bradyrhizobium hipponense
CGCTTGACTCAGTAGTATTACGGCGGACTACGCTGACGTGCACTTAACTGGCCTGTCGATTTGGATCACTTTCGCCGCTGTAACGGCATGATGGGTTTCGCAAAGCGGATCATGCCGCAAGGCAAAACCGGATCACGACGGTTCTTTCAGGATTGGTGCACCCAGCTCATCGAAACGAAAGAGCTGAAAGATGCGCTGGCCGTCGAAGTCGAGGATTCTCAAATCATCGGTCTCCTGCAGATTGCTTTCGACCGCCTGAAAGTGCCCGCCGTAGCGCGCCTTGGCGAGCGACAAGGGAACCTCGAACGCGACGAACTTGCGGATCCCCTTGTGCCTGAGCACCTCAAGGAGCTTCTGGTCGTGCAGGGACTCATGGGATGTGAGAATGAGCAACGGACCGCTCGCCGTGAGCAGCAAAAGCGATTTCATCGGATCCTCCTTTGCAGGAAGCGTAGCCCGCCCTCGCTCAACGCGCGAAGGTTGAAGCGATACCCATCAATCCGGCAGAGCCAGAGTTAGCCGCGGGCGTAACCCGCCATTCGGGTCTCGCGAATGGCGGGCTACTGTTTTGCCCGTCAGTACTTTGGCGCTGTGCTCGTGCCCGACTTTGTGCTCGTGCCCGTGGTTTGAGACTTTGTGCTCGAGCCGGTGGTTTGACCGGGCGCGGAAGTGGACGCGCCGGCGCTGGTCTTCTTCGAGGCCTTGGCGTGGTGCATCGCATGGTGCTTCTTGTGTCCAGGAGCGTAGCCGGAAGCGCCCGGCTCTCCCGTCTTAGAACCCATTTGCTGCATCTCTTGGCCCGGCGCCTTGCTCGATGCGCCCTGAGCAAACACGACTGGTGCTGTTGCCATGAGAATAGTAGTAGAGAGCGCGATGATCTTCGATTTCATGTCGTCCTCCTCCCGGTAAGCCCCTCAATGCAACGAAATGAGCCCAGTCCCGTTCCCCTGAACGAATGTTCATAATGAGCCGGCCGACGGATGGCGCGAAGCAGGATGCAAGCGCCCGTTGCATTGCGCCACGGCGGCTTTACGCTGCCGCTGCGGCATCGGAAGCCGGCAATTAGCGTCACCGGCTTGGCAATCTCACGCCATACCGACTGGCACCGCGAGGTGATGGGTTTTGCAAGGGATCAATCCTACCCATTCCAACAAGACCCATGCCAAGGAAAAGCAAGCCCCTCCTCCCTCGCCTTCGCAGCGTCCGGCGCGCGACGCGGCGGGTGCGAAACACACTCGCGCGAGCGCCGCGAATGGTTCGGATCGCGTTCGGCCTGGCGATGTTGCTTGCGGCCATCGCGCTTCTGAACATCGTCTATCAAATGATCCGCAAGCCGACCGAGCTGTTTGTCCTCGTCGGCAACGCGCTCGCCAAGGATCCATCAGAGACTTGGCGGCAGTACGGGCCGATGTTCCGCAAGTTTTCCACCGATGCGATCACGCCCGAATTGCTGGCCGCGCTGGCGCAGGTCGAGAGTTCAGGCAATCCAGTGGCGCGCACCTACTGGCGCTGGCGATTGAGCCTCAATCCCCTCGCGATCTACCGGCCCGCCTCCAGCGCCGTCGGCCTCTTCCAGATGACCGATCCGGCCCTCACCGAGGCCGCGCGGTTCTGTATCCGCGGCAACGCGATCACGGAGTCCGGCTGCGGCTTCACCAGCCTTTACGTTCGCGCGGTCCCGAGCCACGCCATCGAGCTGGCATCGGTGTATCTGGACCGCAATGTGGCCGATGTGCTCGCCCGCGCGGGCGATGTGAAGGCAAGCGCGCAGCAAAAGCAGGATCTGGCCGCCTTCATTCATCTGTGCGGCGCAGGTCCCGCCACAGCCTACGCACGCCGCCACTTTCAGATGCTGGCCGGCGAGCGCTGCGGCGATCACCTCGTTGCAAGCTACATCGCCAGGGTCAACGCAATGAAGCGGCAGTTTCTGCGGCTGGCGGCAGACGACGAGAATTAGGGAGCGTAGCCCGGATGGAGCGGAAGCGAAATCCGGGACCAGTCTGCCTCGTGGCAA
Source organism: Bradyrhizobium hipponense (assembly GCF_008123965.1). Classification (GTDB taxonomy): domain Bacteria; phylum Pseudomonadota; class Alphaproteobacteria; order Rhizobiales; family Xanthobacteraceae; genus Bradyrhizobium; species Bradyrhizobium hipponense. The sequence goes on from NZ_VSTH01000057.1 coordinate 2,015, forward strand.
CATCCGGATTGCGCGGAGCCTGTCATCGGGCGGCGCTTAGCGCCGACCCGTTGGCTCCATCCGGGCTAGAGGCACCAGTCAATTCCGGGTCCGGCGATGGCCGATCACCACATGCCCGGGAATGTGATCGGCATTCACCACCAGTATGGCCACCGCCACCCTTCATAGCGGACATACGACGACACCAGCGGCGGGCCATAGGGATCGACCCGGTCGTCTTCAGGGCGATAACGATATCGTGGAACAACATTATAATCCCACGGCGTTGGCCTGAGCACCGGGACGTCCACCCTCAGCCGTGGTTCAGGAACCACTTCACGAACGACTTGGGCCTTCCGCGCCCGGGCTTCAGCGCCGGATATCGCAAGGCTGCACAGCACCAGGGCCGTTCCGAGGGTACACGCGAGCGTCATGATCTTCATGCGATGGCCTCCTTCCCGTCAGAGTGCAAAAGGACGCAAAGCAAGGCAAGCCCAATTCGCTCTCGGCTTGCTTGAATGACCGCTGACCTCTCCTGCGTCATTGCGAGTTGGGACCGGCTTGAGGAGCGAAGCAATCCAGACTGCCTCGGCGGAGGGATTCTGGATTGCTTCGCTGCGCTCGCAATGACGGAGAATGTGGCGACACCTCGCGCGATTCCAGCCCGTCCTCCCCGGGCTGAGGGCCCAGCTTTCGGACACCGGCCCTCACCATCGTCATTGCGAGGAGCTCTTGCGACGAAACAATCCAGACTGTCTCAGCGGAGGGACTCGGGATTGCTTCGCTGCGCTCGCAATGACGACGAATGTGACGGCACGTCGCGCAGGACTTCGATGGCTTGTGAGCCGAAACGAACCCTTCGGCGCGCAAAGCCCGGCGGACGCCTAGGCTGCGTCGAATTCCTCGGCGTTCGGCGCCGGACCTGCAACGAGCCCGTCGAGACTGACCATCAGCAGATCGGCGATGTGCATCAGCTGGTAGAGCGGAATGTCCGCCTCGCCTTTTTCGGCCAGCGACACGAAGGCGGGCGCCACGCCAATGCGCTCGGCCAGCTGGGCTTCGGTGTAACCGCGGGTCTCGCGCGCAGCTTTCACGCGCGCAGCGATCCCGAGCCTGTGGCGGGACTGCTCGTCCGCGGTCATCATGACGGCCTGCTCGTCCGGGCTCGCACAGCCCGCAGTGAACGCGCTGCCGATCAGCCCTTGCGCCAGGCGACCCGGCAGTCCTTGCGCAGTCCGCTGAGGAAGATCAGCGAAAACTGTTCGGCGACCCAGAGCGACGAGTTGAGGGCGAGGCGCGCGCCGGTGCCGGAGACGTCGCGGATCGTGCAGGGCACGCTGATGAGGCTGCCGGTGCCATTGTCGAATTCGACAATGCCGGTGCGCAATGTGTGATGCCTGACTGCGGCGCGATGATCGCTCATGACAGCTCCCGTAAGGTCGCGGCTGCGAGCGGCGTATCCGACGCATCCGTGATCGGAGCGAAGATACCGGACAAACGTCCTGTAATTTCTAAACGCCGTGCGGCTCAGCCGCCACTGGTCGCCATGGTAAAGGAATCCCTGCTCATTCCTGGGGCCCTACCCGCGCGCCCGGCGCACCGCCTCCTCCAGTTTCATCCTCTGCTTGTCCCACCGGCTCTGCTCGGCCTCCGCCCGTTCATCCAGCGCGGCGCGCGCGGCTTCGATCTCCTCTGCCCGCGCCTCGTGCTCCCGCCTCGCCTTGTCCAGCGCCGTCTGCGCTGCGGCGACCGCCTTCTCGCGGCGGGCACGCTGCTTGGCGCGGGCCGCTTCCTCTTTCCGGCGCTCGGCTTCTCGCCCCCGCTCTTCCTTCTCGAATGCCGCGGCGGCCTTGCGGGCTTGTCGGTCGTCGATCTTGCGGGACGGTTTGGGTGCGCTCTTGGCCGCACGCTTCGTTGGCTTGGCCTTAACTTTGCGCTTGGATTTGGTCTTGGATCTGGGCTTGGCCTCGCCGTCGGAAAGTTCCGTCGGCAGCTCGGCGTGCTCGGTGAACGGGCCGTCCGATCCGACCGGGCGCCTGAGCACGACGCCGGGGCTTGCCATGGTCGCAGCGACGATGTCGGGGTCGTCGGTCTCCTTCGCGGCACCCTGATGGAACAGATTGGAGCTGGCGCCCCAGGCCTCCAGCGCCGCCTTCATCGAGGGCGCGGCAACCGCCTGGTCGTAGAAGCCGAGCGAGGTCTGATAAGTCTTCAGTTGTCTTTTCGGTTTGCTTTTCAATTTCTTTGGCATGTCGCCCCACGGCCCGGCGACGCGCGGGGCCCTCAGCAATCGCGACCTTCGCCACCATGCCATAATGCCCCTGTTTTGCCCGACGAGTCAAAAAGACTTTCGGTATCGCCGAAGTCGGACCGGACAAGCCTGACCCGGAGAAGCGACTCGCCCGAAGTAGCTCGCAGAGCGAAGGCGGATCACGAATTATTCGGTATCGCAGAACTTTGAATTCATGAGTGTTTCCTACTGTGCATGGGGTTGTTTTCGATGTTTTGATGTTGGACGCGGTTCCACGACGCAGTCGCTCAATCGATTCCGCAGGCCAACGGCCTCAGCACGTCACCAGCTTGGACATCGCATAGGCTGGGCCCGTTTCACGATCAGGAGGATCACCATGAACGGAAATCGCTACTACGGCGTTCGCGTCGAGGGCGCGAAATACGGCGTCGGTTTCGGCTCGGCGCTCGCGATTGCGATCTCCTACACCAACAACCATTCGATCCTGTGGGCGATCATCCACGGAATCCTGGGCTGGCTCTACGTGATCTTCGTGGCGCTGTTTCGGTGATATCGCACCGGCAGACAAGCGTGTCCCCAGCTTTCCCTTGCATTCGCATTTCCCGCCCCTACGGTGCGCCTCGCCAGCATGGAGGATCAGGCTTTTGACGGACGACACCACTAAATGCCCGAAATGCAATTCGGAGCATGCCTATCAGGATCGCGATCTCTGGATCTGCCCGGAATGCGCCCATGAATGGAGCGCTGCGGCCGGCGCGGCAGCGGAGGCTCCGCAGGAGGCCGGCGTGCGCGATGCCCATGGCAATGCGCTGGCCGACGGCGACAGCGTCATCGTGATGAAGGACCTCAAGGTCAAGGGCTCGTCGTCGGTGGTCAAGGGCGGCACCAAGGTCCGCAACATCCGCCTCCAGGACGCCACCGACGGCCACAACATCGCCTGCAAGGTCGACGGCATCGGCGCGATGAACTTGAAATCGGAATTCGTGAAGAAGGCGTAGGACCGCAGGGTGCATGGGCAGGCTGCGTCGGAGCAGCGAAGGCGAAGGCAGCAATCGGCCGTTCCCATTCTCCACGTTGGCGGGCTACAGTCCCTGAGCCCGCCACGCGCCAGGGAGCCGCGCATGCCCGAACTTCGCTTCGACGACGGTGCCGCCTATGAGCAGATGATGGGGGTCTGGAGCCGCCTCGTCGGCGAGGTCTTTCTCGACTGGCTGAAACCCAAGACAGGCCTGCGCTGGATCGACGTCGGCTGTGGCAACGGCGCGTTCACTGAGCTGGTCGTATCGCGCTGCGCCCCAGCCGAGGTACAGGGCATCGACCCGTCCGAGGGGCAGCTCGCCTTTGCGCGCACGCGGCCCGGTGCGCGCGGCGCCAATTTTCGGGAGGGCGACGCGATGGCACTGCCGTTCACGGCCGACAGCTTCGATATCGCCGTCATGGCCTTGGTGCTCGTCTTCGTGCCAGATCCGGCAAAGGGTGTTGCGGAATTGGTGCGCGTGGCTCGTCCGGGCGGCCGGGTCGCAACCTATATGTGGGACATGGTCGACGGCGGCTTTCCGCTCGATCCGATCCTATCCGAGATGCGTGCGATGGGACTGTCGCCGACACGTCCGCCCCACATGGAGGCATCGAGCATCGACGCACTGACCGCGTTCTGGACCGGTGCGGGTCTGACGCAGATCGAAACGCGTGAGATCGCCGTGGAGCGGACATTTCGCGATTTCGACGAATTTTGGCAGGCGGAGACCACCGCGCCGTCCATCGGACCGACAATAGCGACGATGTCACCGGGCGAGATCGACGCGCTCAAGCAGCGCGTGCGGGCGCGACTGCCGGCCGGCGCCGGCGGCAGCATCGTCTATCGAGCCCGCGCCCACGCGATCAAAGGAAGCAAGCCGCAATAAGCGGCCTACGCTCAACGCGGCTGACCGCTGCCTTGGCGCCCCCCCCCCGCGCCATGCCAGTCCAATTGGCCTTGCGCAATGCATTGAACCAACGAGCCATTGAGCAAGCATCGTCGAGTGCAGAGCAACCGCTTACGGGCACGAGGTCGTCATGCCCGGGGCTTGTCCCGGGCATCCACGTTCTTCGTGCAGCTTGGCCACGCGCGGATGGCCGGGACATAGGCGAGCGGGAGCGACGCCGTCCTTCGGACGGCTATGCCCGGCCGGGACGCCGCGGAGGCTTTTAGCGGGCAGCGCCCATCGTAACGTTCGCGGTGTTCACCTTGCGCGGCGTCAGCACGCTGGCTTGGTGGACGGTCGCGACCGCGGCAGGTGCCGTTTCCTGCTGCTGGACATGCGCGGCACCGAGCACGCGCACCTGCATCGGAGAGACCGGGAAGCCATTGGCCTCATAGCCCGGCAGCTCGGCGGCGAAAGCGGCGGTGCTGCCCGCGATCGTCAAAATGGCGGCGGCGATCGACAGAGTCTTCTTGTTCATGGTGATGCTCCTGGAAGGAAGGTTCGGAGCACATTTAAGCGCGATTTGCTGCAGTGCGACCTGCGATGTTGCATTGCAACAGCGCGCCCCGCGCATGGCGATATGTTTAATGCGCGCAACGCCTTGGCCGAATCACGCCTACAGCGACGTGACACTTTCACGGGCGTGATCAGCCGCCGAGCACGTTGCCCCAGCCGTCGAAGACGTAGGACTTCCAGGCCACGGTTCCATCCTCGCGCGGACGGCTGGCGCGGCGATAATCCTCGGCCTCGTCAGTGGTCCAGGTAACGATCGTGTCGGAGACGCGATCGTGCAGGATGGCGGGTTCAGTAGGATCGAAAGCGTCCATGGGACGAAGCGAGGAATGCGTCATGGACGATCAAACGCACCGCCGGCCGGAAGGTTGCGCTCGTGTCCGGCGCCGCGCAGCAACGCGGAAGAGCGTTGCAGCGCGTCCGGACACGGGTGTCGACATCAGCCTATTTCAGCGCAGTCGCAAGCGCTTGCAGCTTCGCAACGAGGTTGATGCCGAGCGCGTAGATGACTTCGATAATGGCGAGTGCGATGCCCGCTGCGATCAGACCGTATTCGATCGCGGTGGCGCCGGATTCATCGGCGGCAAATTCGACCATCAAGCATTTCAATTTCAAGATCGTGTCCTTCCCAAGTCTGCCGGACGTTGCCGGCGCGAGAGACATGCACCTCCACAATCCACGATTGAGTAAATATGGGTCGCTCAATTTGACGACAATCCACGCCTCGATTTCCAGGTTCCGGGCCTATGGAACCGCAATGGAACCCGCGTTGCCGCCGGGCAACACCGGCCTGAAAAGCCCGTCATCCCGAAATTGCGCCATTGCGCCGCCACACCATCCCCCGAACAATTGACGCACTGCGTGCTTGGCTGTGCAACATTGGTTCGAACAGAACCTTTTGGAGGCAGGGATCATGAACGATCAGCGGTCTCTTATCGTGGCGGTCTCGTGCCCCTCGGCCGTTCTGGTCGGCTGGCTGGCGCTCTCCCTGTCAGCCTATGCCCCGGCCCTTGTCGAAAACAGCAGCGCCAACGCGGCTGTCCTCTCCAGCGCGAAAGACGCCGCTGGCGTCGAACGCGCCGAAATTCCCCGCGCTGTAACCCTCGAAGATGAATCGGCCGAGAATGCGGAGATCGCCGCCGCCGTGGCACCGGCGCAGAGCCCGCCGACCGTCGCCACGGTGACGCCCGAACTTGCCGTCAAGCTCGCCTCCGCCGATCCCGTGCAGATGTTGCCGGCGGAAGCGCCACCATCGGTGATTCCGCCTGAACCCGCTCCCATCACGAGCGAAGACGCCCCCGCGCAGGACGCTCCCATCAAACTCGCATCCGCTGATCCCAGCGACATCGTGCCGTCGCTATCGCCTGCGGCAATTGCGGGCGGACCTGCGGTTGCCACCGACAAGGCTTCACCGCCTGCGGACACCGTTGCCGTGCTCGACGAATGCTTCGTGATGGATGCCTGCATCGATCGCTATCTCTGGGCGCTCTATCAGCGCACCGCGAAGGAAGACTCGATCAAGGTGCAGGAACGCCGCGCCGTCACCGTCAAGCGCAAGGGCAGGACGGTCACGGTGATGCGCAGCTTCACCAAACTGGTCGACGAGGATTTCGGCTGGAAGGATCCGAAGGCGGCCGAGCACGCCGGCATGCCCTTGATGGATTACGTCATTGGCGGCATGGACCGCAGCTTCAAGCGAAAGCTGTTTCGCACGCTGCTCGCAGCGGAAGCCGCGGGCCTGTCGCCCGGCATCACCAGCGCGTTCCGCGACGACTATCGCCAGTCGATCGCCAGCGGCCTGAAGGCGGCCTCGGACCGCTCGTATCACGGCGGCAGCACGCGCGGCGGCTACGGACACGGCATGGCGGCCGACATCGTCAGCACCAAGGGTGACAACCGCGCGCAGCGCTGGGTCTCGACGGAAGTGCTGTGGAAATGGGTCGATGCCAATGGCAAAGCACTCGGCATCGGCCGGCCCTATCTCGGCCGCGATCCGCCGCATGTCGGTCCCGTCGACGGCCCGGAATACATCTCGCGCCGCGGCAGCGCGGACCGCAAGGAAGCCGCCAACGTCAAGCCGAAGAAGGTGCAGGCGGCATCGAACGCGAAGACACAGAAAATGCAGGCCACACGCGAGAAGAGCCCGGCCAAGCGGCAGAAGTCGGCGCAATCCGCCGCGAAGCGGGCGACCTGAGGCGTTACGCGCCTCGCACGGGCATCGGCACGAGCCGCATTTCGGCCGTTCGAGCCTCCTGGGTGCGAACGAGCACGGCAAAGATGGTCTCGACCGCAAGCCGCACCGCCGCCTCCATCGCCGCGCCCTTGGCCAGATGCGCCGCGATCAGGCCGGTAAGCAGATCCCCGGTGCCATAGGGGCGGATCGGCAGGCGCGGCGTCGCAAAGCGCGACAATTGGCCGTCCGCGCACAAAATCGTCTCGACCTGCTCCGCCGGCGTGTCGGTGAGCGTGCAGCCGGTGGCGACGACGTCGATCCGGCCCCGCCCCGCAATCGCCGCGCACGCCGCGCGAAGGCCCTGCGCATCCGCGATTTTGACACCCGAGAGCAGCTCGAGCTCGAACTGATTTGGCGTGATCAGGCTCGCGGCCGGCAACAGGCGGTGCCGGACCACGTCCAGGATGCCATCGGCGACATAGATGCGGCCATCGTCGCCGATCACGGGATCACAAACATAGAGCAGCTTTGAATTCCGCATCAGCGCCCGCTCGACGAAATCGGCGATCACGGCGGCATTGTCCGGCGAACCGAGATAGCCGGTGACGAGCACGGCGGCCGCATCGACCAGGTCGCGCTCCTCCACGCCCCTGAGCAGATCCGCCACGAGCTCGGCGTCCAGCACGCGCCCGCGCAACGTCGGATAGCGCGGGTGATTGGACAACAGCGTCGTCGGCACCGCCGCGACATTGACGCCCTCCGCCTGCATGGCGTAGGCGGCCGCGCTGTTGCCGACGTGGCCATGGACCACCTGGCTTTGAATGGAGATGACGAGCATGCAGAAGTCCGTAAGGTCAATCGCTGGACGAGGCAAGGATAGCCTGGATTTCGCTTCGCGCCATCGGATCACAAACGCAGATGTCAGGAATGAATTCGGCGTCGTGCAAGCTCTCCGAGATAGGCGCAGAACATGTCGGCCAACCCGTCGGCATGGCGCGCGATCTCCGCCTCGCCGTGTGGCATCTCCGAGAACCGTTTGCCGACCTCACTCAGAGTCGTCGTGATCAGCTCGCCGGCGAGGGTGCGCGTCGCATCGGAGGCTTTTGGCAGCGCCTCCCGCATGAAGGCTGCGACAATACCCTCGCCGGCGGCTCGCGCGTCGTGCGCCTCGGGCGCATCGCGATAGAGCGGCGCGGCGTCACTGAGGGCTGTGCGGATCGCAGCCTCCTCGCATTCCGAGCGGATGAACGCATGGACCAGCGCGCGCAGTCGCGCCAATGGGGGCTTCGCCCCGTCGGCGAGGATGCTGCGCAGCAGTTCGCTGGTACGCCGCCACTCGTCGCTTTGGAGGCGGAACAGGATCGCCGCCTTGTTCGGAAAATATTGATAGAGCGACCCGACACTCACCCCTGCCCTCTCTGCCACCCGCGCTGTGGTGAAGCGCTGCGCACCCTCCTTCGCCAGAACCTGAACAGCGGCATCCAGAATGGCCGCGACAAGCCCGGTGGAACGGAGCTGTTGCGGCTGTTTTCGTGAGGAAACTGAACGACTTCGACGATCGGCCACGGCGCGCCCCGGCAATGCGAATAGGAAATGCGACGAACTAGTCGTATTTCAGCCTCCGCGCAAGCACGCGCTTTCTCCCGAACCGGAGCCCTCAAATGACCATCCCGACCATCATATCGCTTGCGCCTCTGCTCGATCGTCTGTTCGACGAAGCCGAGGCGGCACGAGGCACTACGCACGCCGCCGTCGCCGATTTGTCCGATGCCGACCGGGCCCGCATGATGCGCAGCAAGACCGACTACCGCGATCTCTACGGACGCCTGAAGGACGCACCGCTCGCGGTCTCCCGCGAGACCGGCGCGCTGCTCTACATGCTGGCGCGCAGCTCTCGCGCCAGAACGATCGTCGAGTTCGGCACCTCGTTCGGCATCTCGACGCTGCACCTTGCCGCAGGCTTGCGCGACAATGGCGGCGGCCGTCTTATCACCACCGAGTTCGAGCCGTCCAAGGCGGCGCGAGCGCGGGACAATCTTTCGGCCGGCGGACTGATCGATCTCGTCGAAATCCGCGAGGGCGATGCGTTGAGAACGCTCAGCGCCGATCTACCCGATCCGATCGATCTCGTGCTGCTCGATGGCGCCAAGGCGCTCTACCCGGAGATCCTGGATCTGGTCGCAGGCCATCTCAGGCCGGGCGCCATCATTGTCGCCGACAACGCCGACTTCAGCCCCGACTATCTGGCGCGCGTACGCACGCCCAGAAACGGATATATGTCCACGCCCTTCGCCGAAGACGTCGAACTCTCCGTGCGGATCAATTAGGGCATCGAGCCACTGCGACACGTCGGAGCCGCCGCACGATTCATCGCGCGACGACTCCCTCTTCTCGGCGACAGAATCGCGAACCCCGGCGCGTCCGCGTCGTCGCTGCCAGGCTGCGATCCGCCACGTGTCGCAGACTCGTCACTCACAGGTGATACCTGCTCCTGGGAAAAACTCTGTCCGGCGTGTGTGCTGAACGTACCTACCGCGCGATATCTTCCCGGCGCCCCGATCCCGAGACGGTCATGACTGCCGCCTTCAATGCCTACACAGCGCTCGCCCTGGCCATCGTCTTCGAGGTCACGGCGTCCGCCTTCCTGCAGCAGTCCGCGCAGTTCACGCGGCCCTGGCCGACGCTGGCGATGGTGGCGTTCTATGCGGCTTCATTCTACGCGCTGTCGGTCGCGATCCGTGTGATCCCCCTGAGCATCGCTTATGCGATCTGGGGCGGCGTCGGCATCATCCTGACCGCGACCGTCTCGTTCGTGCTGTTCCGGCAGATGCTGGACGCCGCGGCCTTCGTCGGCATCGCGCTGATTGTATCAGGGGTCGTGGTCATCAACCTGTTCTCGGAGACAGCGGTGCATTGATCGGCACCACCGCCTCCGCCCGCGCCGGGCAGCGTGCTATTGGCCCTGAACCGGCCGGGGCGGACGCGGCTTACGCGGGGCGGACTTCTCCGCAGCACGCGGGACGCTATCGACCGACTCCAGATACGCAGCAAGCGCTTTGGCCGAGTCGGAGCTGGTGGCGTAGTGGTCCTTCAAGAACCAGGTCAGCGTCAGGCTGAAGCGACCCTTCGCAAGGCCGCGCGGGCTGCGATGGCAGCTCGAGCAGCCATCGGCGAACAGCTTTGCGGCCGGTTTGCCGGCGTCGAGATTTTGCGCGGATGCGAACGTCGTCGTCAGCACGGCAACGACTGCAAGAATCACCGAAGACGCGATCCGATCGCGCCCCGGTCGAAATAGCGATGTCACTGTCGTCCCCTAGCCCCGTCCTGCAATCACGCCGCCAGCAACTGATCAAACTCCGGCGGCGCGTAGGCCTTGCCGTCTTGATCGGTAATGACGACCCGCCAACCCTCGCTCGCCCAAACCTTGGCCTTCGCTACGATGAGCAACCGGCTCTCGCGGGCGAAACTGTACTTCGCATTATCGCGTTCTGCGATCATTTTGTAGGCCAATACGCATCCCCTTGCGTTGCCCTGCCCCCGTCCCTCGTGACAGCGGGCTTTGGCGGCAATTCGCCGAGAGCATGGCAATTTGGTGCCGACCGCAGCGGCATTGCGCCAACATCCGGGCCCGGGCCCATCGCCGCCGCGACGGAACCGACAGGGCGCGACGCGCGCGCTCCTTAGTGAACGCGGATGATGTGTGGACGGCCGAGATCGATCAGCCCCTGCACCGCCGACAAGCGATCGTCGAGGGCCGCGATAGTAAGCAACAGATTGTTGCGCCGTTCGTCGAGCAAACCCATCTCGGCGCCCGATAGCTTTGGGTTCGCCCGCTCCTTGTGGATGCCGTCGAGCGATTTGCGCAGACCGGCAATCAGGCCGGTCAGCTGCTTGGCCTCCTTGGTCATCGAACGCTTCGCGACATTATGGCGACGCGTCTCCGTCTGGCTCGGTCTCATCGTCATCCTCCCGTGCCCCGCTGCCCCGAGTGGATGCTTACACCTTTCGGTATAGATATTACGATCGATGAAATCTGCGTGCGAAGAACTGCTTCAAACTTTAGGCGACTTGCGCCCGCCAAAAGAACTTGCGCCTGCCAAAAGAAAGAGCCCGGCTCGAGGCCGAGCTCTCGCAAGACTTAGTGCTTCTGATGGCCGCCTGGCCCGCCGGCCGGCGCACCACCGCCGCCGCCATGCGGAGCGGCGTTGATATGCGGAGCACCGCCGCCCGGGTGCGGCGTGGCAGGCGCGGCCGCGCGCGGCGCCGGCATCTGGGCATGCGCACTCATCGGCGAACCATGGCTAACATTGGGCTGGGCCATACGGGGCTGCGCCATATGGGGCTGTGCCAGATGCGGCTCCGTCGGCCGGGCCGCGGGCGCTGCCGACACACGCGGGGCTTCGTGTGCACGCGCCATCGGTTGCGTCCGCACTGCTGCACGGCTCGCAGCATGGTCATGCATCATACGCGCCTGCGCATCGCGCGGGTTGCGGCTCTGCACGGAAGTCTGCTCGCGTACGAAACGCTCGCTCCGCCCGGCGCGGGTGCGGTCGTTCGCGATCGCAGCGCCGCGCTTTGCGATGGCGGCGTCATGCCGTGCCGTCGCGGCGTCGCGCCCGGCAACTGCGGCACGGCCCTGGACGTTCGCGCCGCTGCGCCCCAGCGCGACCGCAGCATCGCGCGTCGCTGCGCGGCCGATGCGCACTGCGCGCGGATCGAGATTCATCCGTGTCGCGAAGCGCTCATGCGAGGTCCAGTAGCTATTCCAATAGGCGTGCCGCCGATACCACGGCCGCCCTTCATAGTAACGCGACCAGTACGAGGTCAGCACGAAGGGCACGACGGGCACATCGACCTCGTCGGCATAGTCGGGGAGATAGACGTAGTGATTGCGGTAGAGATATTCGAGATATTGCGACGACACCCAGCCGCGATCGTCGGAGAAGCTGACGTCACACCAGGCATTGCCGCGCAGGCAGCCATGGATGTTGACGCGGGCGCCCCCGGGGATGCGATCGACCAGGGGAAAGCCCGACCCCGGCCCGGCGCGCAAGCCGGTCGAGACGGTGACGATGCCCGGAGCAGCCAGTGCAGCTGTCGGAGCGAGCAGTAATGCGGCAACCAAAATGCTTCTGAGTCTCATGGCGTGTTCCTCCTCTGCAGGTCGGAACGCCCGAGCGGAACGAGCGTTCCGCACACTGTCGCCGCATCCGTCGAAAGATTGAGACGCACGGCATGTGCGCCGTACGCCAGGGTTCGATATTCATCCGCCGTTCATCGGCGATGCGAATGTCCGGCGTTCACTTTGCCTGCAGCATGAACCCGTCGAAGTACGAGGCAAGTCCGGCAAAGCCGTCGAGCGGCAGCACCTGTGCAACGTATTGATCCGGCCGCACCACGACCATGCAGCCCGCGTTGCGGTCGATGCCGCGCATGGCGAAGACGTCGTGGCCGTTCTTGAGGTCGGGACAGAACATCTTCTCGTAGTCGATCAGTCCGTACCGGCCCTTGCGCGGCAGAAGCAGCGCGGGCATCGTCTCGACGGCGAGTTCGCGATGATCCTGCTGAAACACGGCGCGCAGATCGATCACGCTGTCGATATCGGCGCCTGCCGGCGTGTATCGCTTCACCGGAGATTCCCTTGCTTCGGCGAGGAAGTCGCACAGCGTGCGAATGGCGGAGCCGCCCGCTGCGGGATCTTCGGCGCGCGAAAACGCGTAGATGCGGAAACGACCGTCGGCCTGCGCGGCGTGGCCGAGATGGATCGGCTTGGCATCAGCCAGCCGGATCACGGGCGCGGAATGGAAGCGCGTGCCGATGATGAGGCCTTGCGCCAGATGCTGATGCGATGCCGCGCCGGTGAGGACCGACGGACGATAGTGCGTCGCGGTGCCCGCCGTATAGCGTCCGTGCCTGACAAAATAGTCCTGTGTCCTTGCGGCGTCGGCGCCGCCGGCCTTGGCCGCGGAAGCTAGAATTCCCGCCCATTCGCGATCGAAATCGATCAGCTCTTTGGCAACCGCCTGACGTTCCGCCGAATAGGAATGCAGCAGGCTGGGCACGCACTGCTTCCGGATGACGGCGGCGAGCTTCCAGCCGAGGTTGAAGGCATCCTGCATCGAGACGTTCATGCCCTGCCCCGCCTTGGGGCTGTGGGTGTGGCAGGCGTCGCCGGCGATGAAGATGCGCGGCAGGCGGGTCGCGATCTCGGACTCCGGCACGTCGTCGAACTTGTCGGTCAGGCGTTGGCCAATCTCGTAGACCGACCACCACGCGATCTCCTTCACCTCCAGCGTATACGGCTTCAGGATGCGCTGCGCCTTGGCAATCACGTCATCGGCGGTGATGTTGCGGCTGGCGACACGCTCGCCGACGTCGAGCTTGGCGAGCTCGACATAGATGCGGACCATGTAGCCACCCTCCCGGGGAATGATGAGAAGGCTGCCGTCCTTCGCGGACTGGATCAGGGCCTTGAAGCGGATGTCCGGGAAATCGGTCACCGCAAGGACGTCCATCACGCCCCAGGCGTGGTTGGCGGAATCGCCGTGCAGCTCGCGGCCGATCGATTTGCGCACCGTGCTGCGCGCGCCGTCGCAGCCGACGACGTAGCGCGCCTTGATCGTCTCGACCTTGCCCACATGGTCGGCATCGACGCGTTCGAGGCGGGCGGTCACGGCATGGTCGGCAGGACCCGCGGCCGGATCGACTTCAAGGTCGAGCAGGCGCCGGCTGTAATACGGCTCGAGCCTCGCCGGCGATTTGCGCATCACGTCGAGAAAGCCGTCATGGATGCGCGCCTGATTGAGAATCACATGCGGGAATTCCGACAGGCCGTCCTCGACGTCCTGCACCCGGCCGCTGCGGACGATCTTCTCGGGGGCGAAATCGTCAGGCTTCCAGAACGTCGTCTCATTGACCCAATAGGCTTCCTTCAGGACGCGCTCGCTGAATCCGTAGGCGTGGAACATTTCCATGGTGCGGCAGGCGATGCCATCGGCCTGGCCAACCAGCAGCCGCTCCGACTTCTGCTCGACGATGCAGGTCTTGATGTCGGAGAACTGCGCAAGCTGGGTTGCGAGCGTCAGGCCGGCGGGGCCGCAGCCGACGATGAGGACATCAACCTGTTCAGGCACGGCGCCCGACGCGCCCGAGCTCTGAATACGCTTGGCAGGATCGGAGATTTCAGGATCGCCCGGCTCAAATCCATTGAGATGGAATTGCATGAGCACCACTCCCGCCAACGTTCTGTTTGGATATTGATCAGTATGCTGACTATCAGTATACTTGTCAACGGGCCTCGCCTCCCTGCCCCTTGAGGAGAATTCGGTGAAAGACAACAACGACATGCCCGGGCATCTGGCGCGCCGGTTCCAGCAGATTGCGGTGGCGGTGTTTCTGGCCGAGGTCGCGGATGCCGGGTTCGATCTGACGCCGGTGCAATACGCCGCGCTCGCGACCATCAAGGCCAATCCCGGGCTCGACCAAGTGACACTCGCCGGACTGATCGCCTACGACCGCACCACCATCACCGGCGTGATCGATCGCCTCGTGCAGAAAGGGCTTGTGGAGCGTCGCGCCTCGAGCCGCGACCGCCGCGCCCGCGAGCTCGAGATCACCGACGAAGGCCGCCGCACGCTGCGCAAGATCACGCCGGCCGTGGAGTCCGCACAGCGCATCATGCTGGGTGGCCTCAACGCGAAGGAAGGCGAGGAGCTGATGCGACTGTTGCGCAAGGCGATCGCCGCCGGCAACGAGCTCAGCCGCGCACCGCTGCGCGACGTGCAGGTCTAGGCCGCAACTTAAATCTTCCAATCATCCGCCAGCGAACATCAGCGGCCAATGCCGGCCGCCTTGATCACCAAACTGAACCGTTCCGTTTCCGCCGTCACAAACTGCGCTAGTTCCCGTTGCGATAGCAAAAGTGGCGTGCCGCCAAGAGATTCGATCCTCAGCCTGATCCTTGTAGTGGCAAGACCCTCGCCAACCGCCGCGTCCAACTTGGCAACCACCTCGGCAGGGGTCTCGCGCGGCGCTCCAAGCCCGAACCAGGAGCCAGCCTCGTAACCCGGCACATGCTCACTCATCGATGGTACATCAGGCAGCACGGGTGAGCGTACGAGCGTCGTCACTGCTAGCGGCCGAAGCTTGTTGTCCCGAATGAGACCGATCGACGACGGCAGCGGGTCGAACATCACGTCCACCTTGCCTGCTTGCAGCGCCTGGAGGGCCGGCACCGATCCAGTGAACGCCGTTAGCTTCATGTCCACCTTAGCCATCCATTTGAACAGTTCGATACCGATGTGTTGAGGGGTTCCTTTTCCGCCATACCCGACCTTCAGCTTGCCGGGGTTCTGGCGGGCATAAGTAAGCAATTCCGCAGCGCTATTAACCGGCACGGACGGATTGACCTCCACCACCAAAGGTACCCGGTAAAGGCCCGCAATTGGCAGGATGTCTCGCCCGAAATCAAAATCGAGATCGCCGAAGAGCGTCGTATTGATCGTATTGACGGGGCCGAAGATCAGAAGCGTGTAGCCGTCCGCAGCCGCCCGGACCACCTCGCGTGTGGCTGTGTTGCCGCTTTCTCCGGGCTTGTTCTCAACGGCAAAGTGTTGCCCAAGACGCTCGGTGAGCCATTCACTGACCACCCGCCCGGCAATATCAACCGGTCCGTTGGCCGGAAACCCTACCATAACCCGCACCGGCTTCGCCGGATAATCAACGGCGGCCATAGAGGGTGAAAATCCGACGGGCGCAATGCCAGCGCCCGCGGTCAAAAGCAGGAAATCGCGGCGTTTCATCTTCGCCTCCGTATGCAGACATGCGCCTAGTAGCGTTGGGCGCACATAAGAGCCATACTGCCTAAACCATAAAATCCATACGCAAGGCGTATGCCATGGAACTGAAGCAACTTCGATATTTCGTCGCAGTCGCCGAGGAAGGCCACATTACGCGGGCGGCCGAGCGCCTTGGCATGCAGCAGCCACCGCTCAGCGCGCAGATCAAGGCGATCGAATCCGGACTTCAGGTCCAGCTGTTCAAGCGAAAACCGCGCGGAGTTGAGTTAACCGAAGCGGGCCGGGAGCTGCTGAGAGAGGGACGCGACATACTGGCCCGCGTCGAGCGAGCTCTACATCGGACGCGGCGAACGGCCCGCGGCGAGATAGGCAGTCTCTGCGTGGCGATTGCCCCGACCGCACCGTTTCACAAACTGGTCCCGCGCGCGATCCGCAATTTCCGGAAAGCATTTCCGCTCGTCACGTTGACGCTCGATGAAGGACTGAGCAACGAGGTTGTGGCGGGCCTTATCAATCAGCGGATAGACGTGGCATTCGTCAGAAACTCAAACATTCATGCGGACGATCTGAGCACGATCCCGCTGCTCAAGGAGCCAATGGTCTTGGCTCTGGCGAGCCACCATGCAATCGCTAAAGCGACAACCTCAAGCCAGTCGGTCGCTCTCGCGCAGCTGCGGGACGAGCCCTTTATCTTCATTGGGCCTCCCGGCACCGGGCTTCATGACGAAACTATCGCGGCATGTCGCGGCGCCGGCTACAGCCCGCGTATCGGCCAACAGGCACCCCGCATTACATCAGCCCTTGGCCTCGTCGCAGCGGAGATGGGCGTGGTTCTGGTCCCCGAGAGCCTCAAGTCATTGAAGATGGACGGCGTCGTCTACCGCAACGTAAAGGGCCCGCATCAGCCGAAAGCATTTTTGGGGATAGCTTTTCTCAAGAGCAATCGATCCGAGGCCCTCAACAGATTTATAGCGACAGTTCGTAGGGAGAAGACCTAGATTTTCCCGGACAAGCTCATTCGTGTGTCACGACGGCAGAGATTTCCCTGCGATGCGCAATTTTCGTCCGCTCTCAGGCCATTGCGGACGTAGCTGGCCGTCTGACCGCATATCGCCACCTGGGTCCGTATTCTACTCGAAACTGCCGCAGCACCGCGAAACCTGGAGCTAACCTTCGGCTGCTACCGTCGGTCCCATTCGGCGCTTTAACGCGTGATTAACTTTGCCGGTTGGGAGTTTCGGATGTCCAGGTTCGTCATTTTTGCCGCTGCGGTCGCGCTCTCGACCGGCCAGGCGGTTGCGAACGGACATGGCGGCGCCGACGCTCCTCCACCGCCGAAGCCCGACGTCATGACCTCGCCGGCTCGCGCCGTTCTGACCAAGCAGGGCTCCAAGCTTGTCGATCTCAAGGGCATGACGCTCTATTTCTACGAGCGCGACACCAGCGGCAAGACATCGAGCTGTGACGGCAAATGCGCGGAGAGCTGGATTCCGCTGGCCGCTCCCGCGGATGCCAAGGCGATCGGCGATTTCACGCCGATCACCCGCAAGGACGGCACCAAGATGTGGGCCTTTCGCTATCGCCCGCTCTACACCTCAGCGGCTGACAAGGCGCCTGGCGATGCCAACGGTATTGCGACGACCATGCAATGGCGCGTGGCGCGGCCTGAGGAATAGCGCGCGGCGCTGCGTAGCGGTCAATGCTTCTGCGAATTCACGAATTTCGCGTGCGCCGGAGAATCCGCCGAAGCATAGTACACCTCCGGATTCAGATGCAGCGCCACATACAGGAGCATCCCGGCCAGGATGGATCCGTAGAAGCCCAACGTGGCCAGCCGCCATTTCCGCACAATGCGGCCGCTCTCATTCAATCCATAAAAGAATTTCTGCATGATGCCTCCAATGGCAACGAGCCATTGAGGCATAGCGCAATCGGTGCGGATCGGCTGTGAAGCAGTTCACCTTTCGCGGCTCCAAACCTACCTGATCGATTCTGCGACCTATTCGGCCGCCACGTTCGGCGAAAGCGGCCTGAAGGCTGGCACGTCCGCACTCACCTGGAGCGGCCGGATTTCCGCACTCACCAGCACGGGCGAGGTGGTGAACCAGAGCGCCGCGACTGTTACGACCAATATTCCTGTGCCAAGCGCTGCAAGCTCTTTCACTATCCCGCCTGCGGCACTCAGTTGCTGAGGATGACGCCGTGCTGGCGCCGCGACGGATGATCGGCGCCGACCAGCGCGTTGGGATCGGTTGCGATCACGATTTCGGGCAGCGGCACCGGCTCGATGCCGGCGAAGCGGCGATAGAGTGCAGCCATGACAGATCCACAAAAGGCCGCAGGCACTAGCAGGACTGCGAGGAGCGGCACCACCAACGCAAGGATGAGCCCGCAGGCGAATGCCGCGATGCCTCCGATCGCCGCATATTCCCACGCGCGATTCCTGCTCATCGCCCGCGCGACGTGATGTACGCAGAGCATGAAGATGATCGAAGGAATCACCGAGATCACCAGCATGGCCATGAACGTCTGCGCCGGGATCACGGCCGCGAAAATATGCGCGGTGCTCTTGTCCGCGAAGCCATGCATTAAGAGCGGCAGCAACGTGTAGGGCAAAAGCGTAGCCAACACCGTCGGCATGATGGCCGCGATCGCCATTCCCGCAACCGACGTGCGGACGCGGACGGGTCCGTCGAAAACGAGCGGGGCAGCCGGCGCTTCGGATGCATCGGCAGGGGGAGTCGCGCCGGTCGCACCTGCAGCCTGACTGAGGCCGGCGAACTGACCATAGAGGAATCCGCTGATCATTCCTGCAATCGTAGGCAACAGGCCGATCGTCACCACCGTGCCGTCGCCCGGAGCCGAAAGCTGGATGTGGTTGCGAATCGCAATGCCGTAGCTCACCGCGGCCATCACGCCGCCCATCAGGCCGTAGGCGAGCCTGCTCGAGATCGCCCATTGCCGCAGCATGAAATGCCCGGCGAACAGCAGGGCCGCATTTATGACCATGCGTCCTGCGTAGAATACCAGGATCTGATCCGGCGCCGGCACGCCCGCGGGATCGGCCACCTGTCCGCCTGCAACGGCAAACGCCATAAGCACGGCATCGACGATGGCCAGCGGAATCAGCGCAGCAAACAGCGCGCGCGGCGAATTCTTTACGAGATACATGCGAGCAACCCCTTGCTCGCTGCACGCTAGACGCGAGGCGTTATGGGTCGCGGAACGCAATGGATAAAATTGTCAGCAAGCAACGCGAACCGATCGCGGCGACTTCACGCCCTCACTGCCCGCGCGCTTTGCCTCACCCGCGCCAGCCTGCACCCGCCCCGGCCTGCGTGCTCTGTCCGGGTGGCAGCACCACGACAGTCGAATTGAGCTTCACCCGGTCGTAGAGATCGATCACATCCTCATTGCGCATCCGGATGCAGCCGGACGAGATCGCCTGCCCGATATATTCCGGCTGATTGGTGCCGTGGATGCGGTAGAGCGTGTCCTTGTTGCCGGAATAGAGATAGATCGCCCGCGCCCCCAGCGGGTTGGCGGGACCGCCGGCTACGCGCGCTGGGTAAGGACCGAGCCGCGCCTGGATGTCCGCCGTCGGAATCCAGTCCGGCCACTCCGCCAAGCGGCCGACCCGAGCCACGCCGGAGAACGCCATGGCTTCCTCGCCGACCGCGACGCCGTAGCGGATCGCCTTGCCCTCCGGCAGCACATAATAAAGATAGCGCGCATCGGTATCGACCAGGATCGTGCCCGGCTGCTCTTTGCGCGGATAGTCTACGATGTGACGGAGATATTGCTCGGGCACGCTCGCCTGCGCGTAAGGCGTACGCGCCAGCAACTGCCGGTCGCGCGGCGTCATGCTCGCGTCGGTCGCCGGCGAAAGTGTTGTCTGCATGCAACCGCCGAGCGGAAGCAGCGCAACAATGAGAAAAGCGAGAACAGATCTTGGCACCGCCGGCCCCCCGATAGCGGAACAACAGCACCCCCAGCAACGCCAGATGCCGCCAAAATCGTGCTCAAAACAAGGCAAAAGGGAACACGTGGCCGTGTTCGGAAGATCTAGTTCCATCACCACAAACGGCGAAAGACTGTCGCATAGTCTCCATCCCCTTGCCTTGCTTTGGTCAAACCCGGCTGGACTCGTGCGTCACGGGCTTGGGATGAGCTCACTTCAACCGATCGGCTCGCGCCAATGCGGACGACCAAGGCTTCAAAGGAGCTGCAATGCTCGCGACGCTGAACAGCAAGCAAATCGTCGATGAGATCGTGAAGGACGCGATCAAGGACAACGACCCGCACGATGCGGTTCAGGTTTCGCCGGACATCGTGCTGGCCTCACGCCCGAACAACGTTGCGCCCGCACTGGCGCAGAAGATCGCGACCCGGCCGGAGCCCAAGAGCGCACCCGAACCCAAGTTCGTACTGGAGCCCAAATTCGCGCCGCAGCCTAAGTTCGCGCCAGAGCCGAAGATCTCTGCCATCTCCGAGATACGGGCCACGGCGCCGTCGGTCGACACAGCCGTGCGCGCGACGGCTGGCGACCTTCACGGCCGGCAGAAGCGATCGTCCGTCGGCAAATGGCTTCGCGGCGCGTTCGTCACGATGCTGTTTGCCGGAGGCAGCGCCGCCGCAACGATCGCCTGGGAGAAGCACGGCGACACTGCGAAGCAGATGCTCGCCGAATGGAGGCCGGCGTTGGCGTCGCTCACGTCTACGTCGCTCACGTCTTCGACGTCGCAGGCAACGCCGGTTGCAGCCGAGCAAGCCGCCGCCGCGCCCGTTTCACAAACGACACCTGATCAGCCCGCCGATCCATCTGCCACGCCGCCCGCAGCTCAGGACATCGCTGCCGCGCCCGATGCCGCGCAATCGGTGCAATCGATGACGCGCGATCTCGCCGCGATGGCCGAGCAGATCGAACAGCTCAAGGCCAACATCGCCCAGTTGAAGGCCGGACAGGAGCAGATGGCGCGCGAGATGGCGAAGACGCCGGCACCGAAGCCGGTGGCAGAGGCGAAGCCGGCCGATCCGCGCGCGCGAGTCTCTGCGTTGCCGCCGCGGCCACCGGCGGCTCCGCCGGTTCGCAAGCCGAGGCCGGTGACGCAGGCCCACTCGCCGGCATACGCGCCCACGCCGATCGCACCACCACCGCCACAGGTCGTTGCCGCGCCGCCGCCGGCCGCGATGACGACGCAGGCCGTCGCCGACGACGATGGACCTGTCGTGCGGCCGCCGATGCCGGTGCACTAACGATCACCACACGACGACCAGCGTCATGCTCGCTGCACGTTGTCCGAGTCGATTTGATGTGTTGAGTCCGGGCGATTACGGGAAGCGATGTTTGAGTCGTGTTTCGAAAAGAGAAAAGGCCGTCGGGATCTAAGCCGCCGGCCTTCTCTTGCAGCTGCCGGTTCCCGGAGCCCGGTTCTGCTGCAATTCCATGCCTGATGATCACGCCGACATGTTTAATAAAATCTTAACACACCCGCTAACTGCACATGATTTTTGCGCCATAAGCACAGAGATTGCGCGGCCCGTTCATTCGGTAAAGGTCGACTCAGTGGTACCATCCGCACGTGTTGAGACTCGTGTTCAAGCTTGGATCGTCACACCGGGGAATTCCGATGCCTTACTACTACTTCGATCTCGTGGTCGGTGAAGAGTTCAAGAACCAGGGTGGCATTATCCTCGAAGACCTCGAGGTCGCCTCCGATCGCGCCCATCAACTTGCGAGCGAGCTGTCGCGGGTGAAGCCGGAGCTCCAGCAGAAGGGTTGCGCGGTGCGCGTCACCGATCGCGATCACAACGAGCTCTACCGCACGCCGCTCGATCCCGTGCCGGCCTGGCGACGAACCGGCTAGGACGCCGTTCACCTTCACGGCCGCATGCTGTCCCCATTGCGGAGCAGCTCTCCAGCCGCTAGCCTTCCCGGAAAATGGGGAGGTCCAAGGAATGCGCTACGGTTTTCTGATTGTTGGATTGCTGGTGGTGGCCGCGCCGGCCCAAGCCGCCGAGCGGCGGTCGACCTATGTAACGATGGTCTTGCAGGCCTTCGCCGCCAAGGTCGAATGTCCCAACACCGACGTCATCTATCAGGATCTGGTCCAGAAGGCGCAGCAGATGCAGCTGCCTGACGGCACCACCGAGAAGGTGCGCAAGGCCATCGCCTGGATGCACACCGGTGGCAAGATGGGCGAGAAGCAGGACGATGACCTGATGGCTGAGGTCGCGGTGGCAACGCGGGCGACCGATCTCGACCAGCGCCGTCTCGGCATGCCCACCTGGTGCGAAACCCAGAAGACAAACCTTGCCGGCCTGATCCGCAGCAAGGGCGGCTAGCCGGCTTTTCGGGGCGCTAAGCAAGCCGCGGCGAACCCGCGGCAATGGCTAATTATCGTCACAATCCTCGACAGCATGCGGGCCTTCTCGAACTCGAACGAGGGAGCCCTATGCGGATAATCAATGTCGTTTTCGCCGGTGCACTCGCGGCCGCCGCGATGCTGACTGCGCCTGCGCAGGCGAGGAATTCCGACGCCCAGAACGGCGAGGACAAAGCCAGTTCGTCATCCTGCAGCGCCTATCAACAGACGCCGGATGGATCCTGGGCGCAGCTTCCTTGCAAGGAAACAGGTGAGCGAAACCCATCGCAAACGCAGCATCGACCGCC
This sequence comes from Bradyrhizobium hipponense, assembly GCF_008123965.1. Classification (GTDB taxonomy): domain Bacteria; phylum Pseudomonadota; class Alphaproteobacteria; order Rhizobiales; family Xanthobacteraceae; genus Bradyrhizobium; species Bradyrhizobium hipponense. Next base: position 24,366 of record NZ_VSTH01000057.1, read on the forward strand.
GGCGCACGGAACGGATCGCGACGAGCGCTAGAAATACGCTTCCGCTTCGGGCGTGTCAGCTCTGGTGCGGTCCGCGGATGATCTTCATGGCGTCCGCGATATGACGCCACTCTTTGGCCTCCTCGGCCTCGCCGCGGCCTTCACAGGCCTGCGCCTGTTCGGCGACCTTCGCAATCGCAGCGAAACCATGCCGTTCGAGCATCTGCCGTGCAACGGTGTGGACCTGGACCTCGGACATCATGGGCGCTCTCCCATTTGGCGGAAACCGCGATGCATCGCTTTACAGTCCCAATCGCTTGACTGCTCCAAGAGCCGTTACAACCATCTTGCCGCAGCTCCGGTTCCCTCTGCTGCCGATCACATCGGCCGATATCGCGCGTGGCTTGAAGCCTGGTTCATACGACAAAGGCGGCCCGCAGTTGCCCGCGGACCGCCTTCTCACCCACCCCAAATCGGACGTTCTTGGCCGGGTCCCTAGGCGACTGCCACGCGCTTGCGCTCGAAGTCGTTGGGCACCTCGATGTCGACTTCGAGGGTCGACACTTCGTCGCCGCGATCGAGCCGCACGATCACCTTGGTCGGATCCAGCGTGACATGCCTGGAGACAACGGCAAGAATTTCCTCGCGCAGCACACCGAGCAGATCGGGCTGGCCACGCTGTCCACGCTCATGTGCAAGCAGGATCTGCAACCGTTCGCGTGCGACGGGTGCAGAGGCCTTGTTGCCGCGGAGAAGCCGAAGTAGACGCATGCTCATGCAGCCCTCCGTCGCAGCAGACGATCCATGAAACCCTTGCGTTCGGACGGCACCTGCATCGGTACGGTGTCACCGCACAGCCGCCGCGCCGCATCGATATAGGCCCGCGCAGGTGCACCTTCCGTGTTCGACAGCGTCACCGGCGTGCCGACGTTGGAGGCCTTCAACACGTCCTGGCTCTCGGGGATGATGCCGAGCAAGGGCGTTGCCAGGATTTCGAGGATGTCGTCGATGGTCAGCATCTCGCCGCGCGCGGCGCGCGAGGGATCGTAGCGCGTGATGAGAATGTGCTTCTCGACGCGCTCGCCCTTCTCGGCCCGCACCGTCTTGGAATCGAGCATGCCGATGATGCGGTCGGAATCGCGCACCGAGGAGACTTCCGGATTGGTGACGATCACGGCTTCGTCCGCAAAGCGCATTGCCATCGAGGCGCCGCGCTCGATACCGGCCGGGCTGTCGCAGATCACCCAGTCGAAGCGGCTGCGCAGATCCTCGATGACCTTGCCGACGCCTTCTTCCGTCAGCGCGTCCTTGTCACGGGTCTGCGAAGCCGGCAATAGCCAGAGATTCTCCAGCCGCTTGTCGCGGATCAGCGCCTGCGGCAGTTTGGCGACGCCCTGCACCACGTTGATGAGATCGAACACGACGCGGCGCTCGGCGCCCATCACGAGATCGAGGTTGCGCAGGCCGACGTCGAAATCGACGACGACCACCTTGTCGCCGCGCTGCGCGAGCGCGGCTCCCAGCGCGGCGGTCGTCGTGGTCTTGCCGACGCCGCCTTTGCCTGATGTCACGACCAGAACCTTGGCCATTAAATTATCCTCCTTAGCTGGTCAGTTCAGCGCTGTAATTCGCATGGTGTTGCCCTGCAGCCAGGCTTGGGCGGGCCGGCCACGCAAAGCGTCGTCGATATCGTCGGCCGTTTGATAAAACCCATCGATTGCAAGCAGTTCGGCCTCGATCTTCTGACAATAGATGCGGGCGCTCGCGTGCCCGTTGACCCCCGCCATGGCGCGGCCGCGCAACGCGCCGTAGACGTGAATGGAACCACCGGCGACGACTTCGGCGCCGGAACCGACCGATCCGAGAATGGTGACGTCGCCCTCCGGGAAGATGATGGTCTGGCCGGAGCGCACGGGGCTTTCGAGCAGCAACGAAGTCGGCTTGGCTCCAGTCTTCGGCTCGGCCTTCTTGGGCGCGCTCGGCTCGACGACGCAGCTGCGCCCGCCCGAGAGCAGCGGCGGCATCGCCGACGTCAGCCGCGCCTCCTCTACCCCCTCGATGCCGAGCACGCGGATGTTGCGGTCCTGGAGACTGGCGAGCAGATGGCTGATGCCGGATTGGCTGAGATCGACCGAGGACAGGTCGATCACCACCGGGCGGCCGGCAAAGAATCCCGGCGAGCGCGCGATCGTGGCGTCGATCTCATGGAGCCAGTCCTGGACCGGGACCGTCGGGACGAACACGAAGGCCACGTAGGAGCGCCCGCGCAAGCGCACCATTTGGCGTTGAGGTCTCGCTGCTGCCTCCATGGCCTGCCGACTCGTCCTTGTTATTGAATGGTTAACGATGCGGCGAATATGGTTAACGGCCGGTTAATTTCTCCGTGGGGTTACGTGGATAGGGAGGGCGCTCTCGCCGGGACAGCATTCGGACAACGCGGGGCACAACTGCCCCCCAACACCGTCGTTGCGAGCGCAGCGAAGCAATCCAGACTGCCTCCGCCGCAAGGTTCTGGATTGCTTCGCTACCCTCGCAATGACGGAGGATGGGGCGACTACCGGCCCCCCTACTTCTTCACCTTGCTCGCATCCATCTTGATAGCGGGATCGAGCATCCTGGTCGTGAAGGCAGCGGTGACATCGAACGGCTTTTCCATGCCGTCTGCACCAGATCGTAGTCCTTCTTCATCCGATCACCGTCGATCCAGCCGAGCGACTTCGTCGTCGTGAACTCGTCGGTCATCAGAAACTTGATGCGCTCCCACTGGCGCTCCTGGTTCTGCTTGTCGAGGCCGGAGACCTGGTCGAGCAGCGCTTTGAGGCATGGCGCGGCGTCAGCGACGCAGGCAGCGAAGGCCTTCTGCGAGATGCGGACGAACTCCTCGACGAGTTTCGGATTCTTCTGCAGATAGGCGCCGTTGACGATCAGCGAGTTGCCGTAGGGATTGAGCCCGATGTCCTTCCAGTTGACGTAGCCGAGATCGGCGCCGAACTCGATCGCCTTCAGATCGTGCTCGTTGTAGAAATCGCTGATGATATCGACGGTGTGGCTTTAGCGCCGCGATCTTCGCGGTCGGAGCGATATTGACGAAGCTGACCGAGTCGGGCGCGAGGCCCGCGGCCTTGGCGAAGGCCGGCCACATCACGCGCGAGGCTGGGCCTCGGCGCGGCGTAACACGCCGCGCCCGCCAACCCGGATGCAGCGAACCGTAATCCGGGAAGGTGCCGGTGACGTGCGAGATCCCGGATGACGCTGCGAGGCTGGGCAAGTATTCGGTGCAGCCGCGGGCTCGTAGAACGTAGTTCTCTTATGTGACACTCACAGTCACCGCGATGAAATTTTCTACGTGCCAGCGCCTACGGCAACAAATGTATTTCTACTCTGCTCGATGCTGATTGAATATTTGCCCAGCCTCTGCGCTCCATCCGGGCTACGAAGTCGGGGCGCTTAATTTGCCGCGCCCACCCGTCTTGCGATCAGCTCTTGTTACGCATCTTGCTCAAGAGATAGTTGTCGTAGAAGTTTTCCGCGATCTGCGTGTAGAACAGCAGCTCCTTCATATAGGCGTCGTGGCTGTCCTTGGTGCGCTTGAACAGGTCGCTCTTGGCGGCGAGCTCGTTGAGATGGTCCTGGGTCGCCGTGTAGCAGGCCTCCAGCACCGGCTGCGGGAACGCCTTCAGCTCCGCGCCATTGGTGATCAGCCGCTTCAAGGCCGCTGGATTGACGCTGTCGTATTTCTCCAGCATCCAGGCGCCAGCCGCCGAGCCGGCCTGGTTGAGGATCGCCTGGTACTGCTTCGGCAGCGACGCCCATTTCTCGTCATTGACGATCATGTGCAGCATGGCGCCGCCTTCCCACCAGCCGGGGAAGTAGTAGTATTTTGCGACTTTCTGGAAGCCGAGCTTTTCGTCGTCATAGGGACCGACGAATTCGGCGGCGTCAATCGTCCCCCTCTCGAGCGCGGGATACACGTCGCCGCCCGCGATCTGCTGCGGCACCACGCCGAGGCGCGCCAGCACATGGCCGCCCATGCCGGCGATGCGGAATTTGAGGCCCTTGAGATCGTCGACCGTCTTGATCTCCTTGCGGAACCAACCGCCCATCTGGGTGCCGGAATTGCCGCAGAGGATGGCGTGTGCCTTGAACGGCTTCAGCGCCTCGTTTGTAAGCTCGGCACCGCCGCCGAAGTGCCACCAGGATTCCTGATGGCGATGGTTCATGCCGAAGGGTGCGCCGGTGGCATAGGCCAGCGCCGGCTCCTTGCCGATGTAGAAATAGAGCGGCGTCTGCGCCATCTCCACCGAGGCGGTGCTGACGGCATCGAGCGCCTGCAGGCCGGGGACGATCTCGCCGGCGCCAAAGGTCTGGATCTGGAATTTGTTGTCGGTGGCCTCCGCCACGTATTTCGCAAAGGTCTGCGCAGTGCCGTAGATGGTGTCGAGCGACTTCGGAAAGCTCGAGGTCAGGCGCCACTTGAACTCAGGCATGCCTTGCGCGATCGCAGGAGCCGCAACCAGCGTCGTCGCGCCGGCGACCGCGCCACCCTTGAGGAATGTACGGCGTTTCATGATGGGCTACTCCCTAAAGCAAGTTTCAAATGTAACGGCATGAGCCACGGTCTTCGCGGACCGTTTGCCTGTTCCTGTAGCGGAGTTCAAGCTGTGAGCGGTAGCCCGGATGGAGCGCACAGGCTGGGCAAATATTCAATCAGCTTCGAGCAGAGTAGAAATACATTCGTTGCCGTAGGCGCTGGCACGTAGAAAATTTCATCGCGGTGACTGTGAGTGTCACATAAGAGAACTACGTTCTACGAGCCGGCGGCTGCACCGAATACTTGCCCAGCCTCGCAGCGCAATCCGGGAATCCTTCCAAATGTGCGACTGTCCCGGATTACGCTATACGCTCCATCCGGGCTACGCCGCCGCGCCGCCCTCAGAGCAGCTTGGCGCTGACGAACAGCGCGCGCACGGCATTGGTCGCCTGCACCGCGAGCATGGCGTTGCCAGCAGCGCCTTCCAGCGCGGCGACCGCGTCCTCGTGCAGCGAGCGAAATTCCATCCACTCGACCGATTTGAAGTTGGTCAGGAACTGATAGGCTTGGCCGACGGTCGCGATCGGCAGCGTGTCACCGTTCAGCTTGATGCTGAACGTCGTACGCAGCGGGGTGTCGGAACTTGAAGGATCGCTCATACGCTTCTTCTGGACGATGACGGCTTAACGAAGGGGAAACTGCAGCCCCACCGCAGCAGACAGATTTCAGGAGTTGGTGCTCGCGCGCTGCGAGGCGGTCGCCGGCCCGCTCAGGCTCGGCACAACGACCAGGCGGTTGAACTCGCCGTTGTCGTAAGCTTTGAGGAAGCGCTCATAGTCCTTGATCGAGACGCAGCCGTTGGAGTCGCCGCGCGGCCCGAGCATGTAGCTATGGGTAAGAAGGCCGACACGGCCGAGCGCGTTGGTGCCTTCGGCGGGAGTCATGCGCAACGCTCGAATGCCGTGAAACGGTTTTTCGCGCGGCTTCAGGTCGTAGGTTGCCGGCGGGGTCGCGCCCACCATGCGCTGGTCGACATGGTCAGGATCGTCCATCAGCGGACCCATGCCCGAATGGGCTTCAAGCGCGACGCCGTTCGGCAGGTAAACCGCCTTGGCCGAGATGTCATAGACCGCGGTCTGCGAATCATAACCGAGGGCGGCGAGATCCGGCGCCTTGCGGAACAGGCCGCTGTCGGGCGTCAGCGAGGCCAGCTTGATCTTGTCGCTGAACTTCTCGAGGAAGTTGCGGTTGTCGACCCGCGGGTTGGTGTCGGCAAAGGCCTGGCTGGAGGCAATCTGGGACGCGAGATCAGCCTGGACCGGGCGCGAGCGCGGCATCGGGACGGCATCGGCCCGCTGCGACGGCCTGGCTTCGTCGGCCGTGGGCCTGCCGTCATCCGTCAGGGTCGAGCGCCAGTCGTCGCCCTGGAGTTTTTGCGCGAGCATCGCCTTGGCGTCACGGAGCTTGAGCTGAACCGCATTCAGGGCGGAGCGTTCGATCGCGCGCAGGCCGGTATCACGGGCGGGCTGGCCACCCGACAGTGATGTGAAACGCTCGTCAAACGACATGTTATTGACCGGCGTCTTGGCCGGCGGCAGCGCGGCGGAGACCAGCGGGGTCGAATCGCCCATGTCGGCGACCCAGGCGGCGGCACCGAGCGACAGCGCAATGGCGCCCAGAGACAGCAAAACTGTCTCGGCCCGGCCGATACGGCGGCGCGACAACAGCCCTCCGGCTCTTGCGGTGTCGGAAACCATCAGATCCCCAAATCGATCCCCGGGGAGACCCACCCCCACCCGGAGACTCTATACCAGCTACCACATTGGGAGCCAAAAGTTAGGCATAATCGCGGCCGGCGGGGCGCCCCAAGGTATCCAATGACCGATCCCTTCAATCTAAATCGGTTCGTCCAGGCCCAGAACCCGATCTACCCCAGGGTGATCGGGGAGCTGTCCCGGGGCCGGAAGCAGAGCCACTGGATGTGGTTCATCTTCCCGCAGATTGCCGGCCTCGGCCTGAGCGCGATGTCGCAGCGCTACGCCATCGGCTCGCGTAAGGAGGCCGAGGCCTACCTCGCGCACCCCGTCCTGGGCGCCCGCCTCGTCGAGTGCACCGGGCTCGTGCTCGCCGTGCAGGGGCGGACCATCCACGCGATCCTCGGGGCGCCGGATGACGCCAAATTCCGCTCGTCGATGACGCTGTTCGGAGCCGTGTCCGACCAGCCAATCTTCAGCCAGGCGCTCGAAAGATATTTTTCAGGCGAGCGCGACAGCGCCACGCTGGAGATGCTGTCGAAGCTCGATCGGCTGGCGTAGCGCGTGTGATCAGCAGCCTCTCTCAGCGGCCCTGGAAGACGGCAGCCCGCCGCTCGATGAAGGACTGAATGCCCTCCTTCGCGTCCGCGCTGCCGAGCACGCGATCACGGATCGTCGGGATGTAGGCGATTGCCGCCGCCTCGCCGCCTTCGGTGTACTTCGCGGCGGCTTCCTTGGTGACTTGGATGCCGAGCGGCGCGTTGCGCGCGATGATCGTAGCGAGCGCCATCGCCCTCGCGACCTGCTCTCCCGGCGGCACGACCTCCTGGACGAGGCCGATTGCGCGGGCGCGCTCGACTGAGAACTCGTCGCACAGGAACAGGTGATACATCGCATCGCCCCAGCCGGCGCGCGAGAGAAAGCGGAAATGTGCACCGCCAAGCGGCGCGATGCCGCGCTTGGACTCCATCTGGCAGAAGCGCGAATCCGCGGCAGCCACCACGATGTCGCCGGCAAGCATCAGCTCGATGCCGATGGTAAACACGATGCCCTGCACGGCGGTGACGATGGGCTTGCGGCAGCGGTTGCTAAGCCCGAACGGATCGACATTGCCCTCCTTGATGTTGCGCTTCTCCGCTGTGGGGCCGAAGAACTTCGGCATATCGAGCCCGGCGGTGAAATCGCTGCCCGCGGCGCAGATCACGCCGACGCGGTAAGCCTCGTTGTCATGCAGTACGGTCAGCGCATCGGACAATTGCTCCATCATCGCCGGCGTGAACGCGTTCTTCTTCGCGGTATTGTCGATGACAATCTTCAAGACATGGCCATGCACCTCGGTGCGGATTTGACCTTCGCTCATTCGTTTCTCTCCAAAGATATCGCTTTGATTGGCTGCAGATCAGGTCGGCTGCTGAACGGCCGCGCAGATCGCGGTGATCCGCTCCGGCGTGAACACTCCGGAGTCCAGGAGCTGGAGGATCGAGAGCACACCGCCGCGCGATCCCCAGCTTCCCTCGTCGATGATCTCGAAATTGACCCACCAGGTCGGCGCCGGCGCCTGCATGCCGCAGGCCTCCGCAAGCCGCGCCAGCACGTTGAGGATCACCTCCGCACGCACCTCGGCAGGCCAGGCAGCGTTCATCACCGCGATATTGACGGTCATGACGTCGCGCGGGATGTCTTGGTCGGACAGGAGCCGGCCGCCGATCGCCATCCGGTCGGCTAGCAGGTCGTGGAAATGGACCTGGAAACCCATTCGCGCCGCCGGCGCATGCTGACCGACTTCCGGCACCAGCACGGCGTCGGTCAGGCTTTCCGCAAGGCGGCGGCGCTGCATCAGGCTGAGCCTGCCGGCGGGCGCCGTCACGGTGATGATGGTCAAGGTGTCCTCCCCACAAATATGACAGTTGTCATATTCCAGTAATCCTTGCCTATGTCAAACGTCATAGTTTAATGGAGGAAGCCAACCGCAGGACTTCCGATGACCACCACCACACGCGACAAGATGATTGCCGGTGCTGCCGACCTGATGAGCCGGCGCGGCGTGAACGCCACCAGCATGCGCGATGTCGTCCGCCATACGGCGACGCCGCGCGGCTCGATCAGCCACCACTTCCCAGACGGCAAGCGGCAATTGATCGCCGAAGCCGTGACCTTTGCCGGCAAGCAGGTGTCCATTCCCCTGGAGAAAGCCATGAACGAACGCGGCGTGATCGGCGGCTTGAGGGCTTTCGTCGCATCATGGCGCCGACAGCTCGAAGCGACCGGCTTCGAGGCGGGCTGCCCGGTGCTCGCCGTCGCCGTCGACCGCTATGTTGGCGAGGCCTCCGACAGGGACGACGAGACGGCGCAGCAGCATCTGCTCGACCTTGCCGACGGCGTGTTCGCCGACTGGCGTCAGATCATGCGCACGGCCTTGCTGCGTGAAGGCCTGGCCGCGGAACGCTCCGAGCGGCTTGCAACGCTCGTCGTCGCCTCAATCGAAGGCACCGTCGCGATGTGCCGCGCGAGCCGCAGCACGGACGCGCTCGATCAGGTTCAAGAGGAGCTGGAGACGGTCCTGTCCACCGCCCTCGCCCGTACTGCCGGATAGATGGAGACGTATCGATGGATTCTTCCCGCCAACGCGAACTCGCTCGTCATCTCGCCGATTTGCGTCGCGAGGGCCGGCAACAAAGCGGCCTCGAGGAACGGCTGGTGCCGCCAGATGCCGACACGGCGTACCGCATTGCGCAGATGGTGGAAGAGGCATTGGGCTGGGACGTCGTCGGATGGAAAATCGCCGGCATGAAGCCCGGGCTCCAGCGCCAGCTTCGAATCTCCTCGCCGATCTACGGGCGGGTGTTCGCGCCCCTGATCCAGGCCTCACCGGCAAGCGTCGAGCACGCCAGGCAATGCAGCCCGATTCCGGAAGTCGAGTACCAGGCACGCCTCGGCGCCGACCTGCCGCCGCGCGCGAAGCTCTACACGGTGGAAGAGGTCGGCGATGCCGTCGCTTCGCTGCATCCCGGCATCGAGCTCGCCGAATGCCGCTTCATTCACGACGCGGCCTTTCCGCCGATGCCCGCGATCATGGCCGACGGCTCCGGATCGGGGACGATCGTGCTTGGAGAGCCCATTGCCGATTGGCGCAGCCGCGACATTGCCAATCAGGATGTCGTTCTCAATTGCAACGGCGCCTCGAGACGCCGCGGCAGCGCTGCGGAGGCGATCGATCATCCGCTGGTGCCGCTCGCCTGGCTCGCCAATGAGCTGTCGCGAACCGGCATCGGCCTCAAGGCGGGACAAACAATCAGCACGGGCACGCTGACGGGCATGTTACGGCCGAAGCCTGGCGAGACTTACGTTGCCGATTTCGGTCCGCTGGGAACTGTGAGCGCGACCTACGCCTAAAGGCGCGGCAATGGCCACCACCAGCGTAAACCCGGGATTAACATCGCCTGCCTATTGTCCGTGCAAAATAATTCTCCCCGCGCCAATTGCCGGACAGATCATGAAAATCGGTACGCTCCTGACCGCCGCCATCGTCTCGCTCTCGACCGTGGGCGGCGGCCTCGCCGTCTACGTCGCCGTAACGAAATACCAGACGATCGAGCGCATCACCGAAGCACAGGGGCGGCTGGCGATCGTTCGTGCCGTCAGCGACATCCCGCGCTATCTCAATCCCGAGCGCGGCTTTTCCACCAATATCCTCTATGGCCCTGCTACCGTCGACCCGGCGCTGCTTGCCGAGCAGGACAAGCTGCGCAAGCAGACCGATGCCGCCCGCGACAGGATGAACGCACTGCGCAAGGACCTGCCCGGCCCGTTCGACGACGGCAACACCACCGGCAGCAACATCGACGCCATCAATTCAAAATTCACGGCGCTGCGCGATGCCATCGATAAGGCGATCGCCGGGCCGCCGGAGGCGCGCAAGGACGCGGCCAAGAAGATCGTCGCCGATAACGCCGTGCTCAACAGCGGCGTGACCGCGCTGCTCAACGAGCAGGTCCGCCGCATGGCTATCCTCAACGGCGATGCCTACCGACAGGCCAGCTACGCCAACATCGCCATGACATTGCGCGACGTCGGCGGCTTCAATTCCAGCCTGCACAAGAATCTGGTCGGGGGCAAAAAACCGGCGACCGACACGGAGAAGGCCGAGATCAGCCGCTCGCAGGGCCGCAATGATCAGATCGTGATGGGGCTGCTGGAATTGCGCGGCAGTCCGGCAACTCCGGCGAACGTCGCCGCTGCGCTCGAGAAGTTCAACTCGGTCTATGTCGAGGAGTTCGGCCGCGAGCTCAAGCTGGTGAAGGACGGTGCGGTCAGCGGCAAGTATGAACATGACCTGGACACCTATTACGCCTCCACGCAGCGCGGCCTCGGCACCATCATCGACGTCCGTGACGCCTTCTACGACAATGCCGAGCAGATCCTCGCCGGCGCCGCTTCGGCGGCGCGCACCAGCTTCACAGTCGCGCTTCTCGGCCTCGTTGCCGTGCTGATCGCGAGCATCGGCCTTGTGGTGACGGTGCGGCGCCGTGTCTGCGCGCCCATCGTCGACCTGACCGCGCGGATGTCACGGCTTGCGGAGGGTAACGTTGCCGAGGAGATCCCCGGCGCCGCGCGCGCCGACGAGATCGGTGCGATGGCCGCCGCCGTGCAGGTGTTCAAGGACAACATGATCCGGGCCGAGCGGCTCGCAGCCGAGAAGCAGGCGGAGAACGACGGCAAGATGCGCCGCGCGCAGGCGCTCGACCAGCTCACCAGCGCGTTCGAGGCCAAGGTCACCGAGCTCGTCGGCGGCTTGTCCCAGGCCTCGACCGCGATGGAGAGCACGGCGCAGTCGATGACCTCGACCGCGGCCCAGACCAACAGCCAGGCTGCCGTCGTCGCGGCCGCCTCCGAGCAGACCTCGACCAATGTGCAGACGGTGGCGAGCGCAACCGAAGAGCTGACCTCATCGATCTCAGAGATCGGCCGCCAGGTCGCACAAAGCACCGAGATCGCGGCCCGCGCCGTCGACAATGCCCGCCGCACCGGCGACATCGCGCGCGCGCTCGCCGAGGGCGCCCAGAAGATCGGCGACGTCGTCACGCTGATCCAGAGCATCGCCGAGCAGACCAACCTGCTGGCACTGAACGCGACCATCGAGGCCGCCCGTGCCGGCGACGCCGGCCGCGGCTTCGCCGTGGTCGCCTCCGAGGTGAAGTCCCTGGCCGGCCAGACCGCCAAAGCCACGACCGAAATCTCCGAGCAGATCGCAGCGATCCAGACCGCGAGCGACGAGACCGTGAGCGCGATCCGCAACGTCGCCGACGTCATCGGCGAGATCGATCAGATCGGCACGGCGATCGCGGCGGCGATCGAGGAACAGGGCTCGGCGACCAAGGAGATCGCCCGCAGCGTCCAGGAGGCCGCCCGCGGCACCCAGGAAGTCAACACCAACATCACTGGCGTGCAGAGCGCCGCCGACCACACGGGCGCGGCCGCCAGGGAGGTGCTGGGCGCAGCCGAGCAGCTCTCGAGCCAGTCGCGCGACCTTGCCGGACAGTTCGACCGTTTCCTCAGCGAAGTCAGAGCCGCCTGAGCGGCTCAGTAAGGCGGGGCCTTGCGCGCGCGCTGCGCCTTGGCTGCCTCGATCCACCACAATAGGTCATCGGCAAAACGGGGAAACGAGCGTTCCAGCGCCTTCCCGCCCTCGCCGATCGGCTCGCTCTCGGCCGACAGCGTCTGCGCGATCGGGCCGACGCCGATGGTGCTCGACACCACCACCATACCCATCTCCGACAGCGTGCCGTGCCAGGCGGTCGCAGCACGCGCGCCGGACAGGCGGCCGGCGGAATAGCTGGCGATCGCGACCGGACGCCAGAACCACTCTTCCAGGAAATGGTCGCTGAGATTCTTCAATCCGGGCTGAATGCCCCAATTGTATTCACCGGTGATGAACACAAAACCGTCAGCGTCGCGGATCTGCCCCGCCAGTTTCTCGAGCGCCTCCGGCGCAGTGCCTTTGGGATATTCCTTGTACATGCGATCGAGCATCGGCAGGCCGATCGCCTTGGCGTCGATGAATTCGACCTCCTCGCCGCGGCTTCGCAGACCGTTGATGACAAAATTCGCAAGGCGAATGCCCATGCGGTCGGAACGATAGGATCCGTAGAGGACGAGAATGCGGTTGCTCATGGCGGGAAGACTAGCACAAAACGACGAGACCGGCCCAATCCATTTGTCCGCTACGGACTTCGCCCGCGCTCCAGCGTTTGCGATGGCGTCTCGCCAAACTGATCGCGATAGCTCCTGGAGAAATCGCTGAGATGCCAGAAGCCGAACGCCAGCGCCACGGCCTTGACGCTGTCGGCTCCCGCCAGCAGCCGCTGGCGCACCAGCCACAGCCGGCGCAGGCGCAGATAGCGATGCAGGCTCATGCCGCGATAGCGGCGGACGACGTCATGCATAGTGCGGACGGAGAGGCCAAGCTTGCGCGCGATCTCCTCGCTGTAGATGGGCTGTGAGAGATCGTCGGATAACAGCGCGCGGATTTCCTGGAAGATCTTGAAGTTCCACTCGTCATTGGGGCGCAGGGTCCATCGCGCGGGAACGACGCTTTCGAATGCGTGGTCGACGGCTCCAAGCAGGGACTCCTTCATTGCCGCCGCCTTCAACGGCACGTCTGACGCATCGATCGATTCTGACGCCGCGGCCAACACCTCCCGAACCACGCTGCGTAGCCCGTTCAGACCCGCTGCGGTCGTTTCGAAAATCTTGAAGCTCAAGGCTGCTTGTGGCCAGCCGCGATCTGTCACCTCCGGCCTAAAAATCACCGAGGCAATTTGCCGCTCCACCTCCTCAATGGTGGTGTAGGCGGCGCCGCCGCTCCCAATGACGATCACGGGACGGGCGCGCTGCGAGCCATTGAAGCGAATGGGCACGTTGAGGTTATCCATCGTAAAGCCGATCGCCGTGCAATTCTCGACGAGCTGCGCGTCAACCACCCTGGGAAACGCGCGCGTCCAATTCACGTCGCAGCCGGGCAAGGACAAGATGGCCTGCTCAGCCGAAATCCTCCGCACAAAAGGCGTGAATTCAAAATTCAGGCCCCGTATGGCATTTCGAAATTCATCGACGTCGGAGAAGCGAAATATCTTGGGCGCCAACCTCGGCGCATCATCAATAGTGTTCATGGCAATATGAAGCGTCGCGTCCCAACAGATGCGCGTCCGGCGACGATGCCGGTCCGATTCCCACCTTTCGGTTGTCCCATGAGACCGAAGGAATCACCCTGACCTCTCACGTTCAGTTGGCGAAAGTTCAATTCAAAGGACAAGACGACGGGTCATGCCCTGCCGAATTTCGATAGCGTTTCCAGTGAAGTGGATGGTGCGTCAATACCTGAAAGGTCAAGATTTAAAGTCGAAATTAACAACTCTAGGGCGCAATGAAGTCCGTTCGATAGTCGAAATTTTTTTCAATTCAGGCTCCTGCCATGATGGCAAATTCGCCTGCTAATATTGTTTCAGAATTGGAACAAGCGGTCACGTCTTGTCCGCGGGACCGTTGCGTTCGCATCCTGTCCGGTATTGTGCACCTGCTCACTAGCAGTCGCGACCACCCCCAGGAATTGCTTTCCAACGTGGTCGACGGCGTTCTGCTGCGGCTGACAGAACGAGTTGAGACCAGCGCACTGGTACAACTCAGCGCGGCGCTTGCCGAGCTTACAGTGGCTCCTCCGGAGACATTGCGGCGTCTGGCCTCGCACGACGACCCGGATGTGGCGTGTCCAATCCTACTCAAATCGCAGGCACTCTCCACAGCCGATCTTGAGGCCGTCGCGGCCTCGTGCGGCGAGCCGCAACAACTTGCCATCGGCGCGCGCACCTGTATCGAGCCGCTGGTAACCGAGGCGCTGATCATGCGCGGCGGCCCTGTCTGCCTTGTGCTGATCAAGAACCCGGGAACCAAATTCTCCGACGCAGCCTATGCCACGCTGATCGCCACGGCCGACCAGAACACCGAGATCACGAAGACATTGGCGCTTCGGCCTGGCACGCCCGATCTGGTCGTGCGGAAGCTACTCTCCGCCCCTCCGTGCCAGAAGACGCCGGCCAAGCCCAACGCGTCCTCCATTCCGCCCGCGCAGGCTGCAGCTTCTGCTCCGGCAGCACCCAAGCTGCCCTCCTCGGCAGACTATGCCAGCGCACGGCCTGAGATCGTCGCCCTGAGCCGCGTCGGCAAACTCAACGATTCCACGGTGAACCGCTTCGCGATCCGCGGCGAGACCGCCGACCTGTTCACCGCCTTGTCGGTGCTTTCGGGGGCGCCAATCCATATCGTCGAGCATGTCATGGGCGACGACGACTGCGAGGGTCTGGTGATGGCCTGTCGAGCATCGCGCCTGAACTGGGCGACCACGCTCGCGATTCTGAACAATCGTAGCGGCGCACGTCTCTCCTTTGCCGAGCGCGAACGCGCGCAACAGATCTTCGAAACGCTTCTCCTGTCGACCAGCCAATGGACGGTGCGCTGGGGGGAAATAGGTGCACAAACCAACACAAGCGATGCGGGAAACCGCGGCGCGAAAATGGGGGCTAACCGATGAAGCTCGATGGTCGCAAGGCGCTTCGCGTGCGGATGGACCACAAGCAGCCCGTCAACCTGATGGGTTCCGACGGCACGTGGCGGCGCAGATGCGTCCTTCTCGACATTTCGCAGACAGGCGCCAAGCTCGAAGTCGAGGGCACACTCGACGTGCTCAAGGCCAAGGAATTCTTCATGCTGCTGTCATCGACGGGGCTGGCCTACCGGCGCTGCGAACTGGTCTGGATCGACGGGACCGTGGCGGGCGTGCACTTCGTCAGCGCGGACAGCAAGAAGAAGAAGCCGGCCAGCGTACCAGTGGTTGCGGCACAGAACTCCGCTCAAAGCAAATAGGCTCGAAAATTCATCAAGCTCATTGAACTCCAGCAAAGTCCAGGTCTGCCGTGCAGAATGCGCGAACCATGCCCCGCCCCGTCCAAGGCCGTGGCGGCGGCCGAGAGACGGAGGCGGCACGCGCATTCGTGCACGTGCTGGCCGATTCGTCCGACAAATTGTCCAGCGTTTGCTCGATCCTCGAGCGGAATTTCGCGGTCGCGGGCGAGCGGCTCGATGCACAGGCCAAACTGTCGCAAGTGCCGTTCGCCGTGGTCATCCGCGCGGACCTGCGAGACGTCAACAACATCGCAGCGATCAAAAAGCGGGCCGCCAAGCTGGCGAAAGCCCAAAAACGCATCTTCCTTGTCGAGTATTCCTCTCACGTCAGCGTCTCGCAAGCCTACGCGCTCGGCGCGACGCTCGTCCTTCCCGGGACGGTCGATCGAATAAAGCTGCTGGCGGCGTTGACCGATCCAGCTGCGCCGGCAGCTGCCTCGTCGAGTACCACGCCGCAGCCGCAGCCGGAGAACGCCGTCGAAACCGCCGCAACCGCCATCGCGTCGATGTTCACGGCCGTTACGCTCGGCGAGCCCCTTGACGTCGACGGTACGAAAGAGGCCGGCCGCAAGATCGCCGATCGCATCAGCGAGCATGGGCTGTCCGAATGGCTCACGACGGTGCGACGCCACCACGAGGGAACCTACCAGCATTGCCTGCTGGTGACCGGTGTCGCGATCGATTTCGGGCTGAGCCTTGGCGTCCGGCGCACCGATCTCGAGCGGCTGTACTCGGCCGCCATGTTCCACGATATCGGCAAGGCGCAGATCCCACTTGCGATTCTGGACAAGCCTGGCCGCCTCGATGCCGATGAACGTGCCATGATCGAAACGCATCCGGCAGCCGGCTACGCGTTTCTGAAGGATCGCGAGAAGATCTCGCCCGAGATTCTCGATGCGGTGCGGCATCATCACGAATATCTCGACGGCAGCGGCTATCCTGACGGACTGTGCGGCGAGAGCATCAACGACATCGTGCGCATTCTCACGATCTCGGACATTTTTGCTGCGCTCATCGAGCACCGGCACTACAAGCCGACGATGCCGCGCCGGGAGGCCTATAACATTCTCTGCGGGATGACCGGGAAGCTGGAAAAGGCGCTTGTAATCGCTTTCAAGCAGGTTGCGCTCACAAGGTGAGCGCGCCGCCGCGGCACCAGGGCCGGGATCGCCGCCACGACCTGCCTAATGCGCCGCGCGATGTCCGGCGCGTGGTCGGACCGATCGGCACGCCAGCCCTTCCGCCAGATGCTTCATGTCCTCGCGTTTGCCGCTGCGGATCAACTGGCCGAATTCTTCGGCTGTGAAAGGAAGACTTGGATCATCATCGATCGGGCGCCGCGTTCGCGGACCGAAGAACCGTCGAACCAGGCTAGCCAGCCGCCGCATGTCAATTCCCTCGCGCCAGCAACAAACCCTTTACCTCCGATATTGTTCCTCCCGCTCCATCGAGATTGCAAGAGCCGGCAACGAGTCCACACCAAAAATTTCTGCGCGAGAAAAATTTCCTCCGCAACCCGCGTCAGTCGGCGAATCCGACGAACCGCACGAACTCCTCGTTGTGCTCGCGATCCGAGCGAACGGCGTTGGCGGCAAACGTCTCGTCGGGATAGCCCATCGCGACGCAGGTCATGATGACTTCGTCCTCCGGAATCCTCGCGACCTCGCGCACGATGTCGGACCGCATGATGCCCTGCCCGTTGATCACGCTGCCGAGGCCGCGATCCCAGGCCGCGAGCACGATTCCGTAGCAGAGCGCGCCGAGATCGAAATGGCAGACTGCGCCGGGGTCGAGCACGCGGTCGTAGGTAAGCACCAGCGATACCGGCGCGTCGAACTGGCGGAAGCCGCGCAACACCCAGTCCTGCCGCATCGGCTTGTCGTCGCGCGCGATGCCCATCGCGCCGAACAGTTTCTTGGCGACGTCGACCTGCCGGTTGCGGTGAACGCCCTGGTACTCGCCATGGCTGACGATGTCGCGCTTGACCTTGGCGCCGCCAACCATCTCCTCCATGTTGCGGCGGCGCACGTGTTCCAGAGGAGCGCCGGTGAGCACGTGCACATGCCAGGGCTGGGTATTCATCGAGGACGGCGCGCGCTTTGCAATCTCGATGATCGCCTCGATCACCGGGCGCGGCACCGGCTCGTTCCTGAAACCGCGCACGCTGCGGCGCGACTGGACCAGCGTTTCGAATTCCACGTTCTAAATCCCCCCTTGCGACTTTCCATCCGGCAACGTTGCGACCGGCCGCCCCGGTTGCCGAGGCGGCTGTCAAAATCTATGCTAACGCGCAAGCAAGACCAAGAACCCCGGTGTGGACCCGCCACACCTGCGAGGACTTCCCATGGCTGCACCGCTCGATCCCGTCATCGCCCAGATCATCCCGCTGCTGCCAATGCGCGATCCCACGGTCATGACGCCACAGAGTGCCCGCGAATCCTTGCGCGAACTCGCTGCCTCGCGTGCCGCCATACCGCCGCCGCCCGTCGATACCGTGCAGGACATCAAGGTCCAAGGCGGCGCCGGCCCGCTTGATGCGCGCCTCTACAGGATCGGCACCGGTCCGGCGCCGACCGTGGTGTTCTTCCACGGCGGCGGCTGGGTTGCGGGCGACCTCGAGACCCACGACCGGCAGGCGCGATGGCTCGCGATCGAGACCGGCGCGGTGGTCATTTCCGTCGATTACCGCCGCCCGCCGGAGACGCGCTTTCCCGGTGCGTTCGAGGATGCCTTTGCCGCGGTCAGCGACGTCTTCAACCGCGTCGCGGAATTTGGCGGCGACGCGAAGCGGCTCGGCGTCGCCGGCGACAGCGCCGGCGGCAATCTCGCTGCGGCCACCGCGATTGCTTGCCGCGATGCGGGCATCAAGCTCGCCGCGCAGTTGCTGGTCTATCCCGTGACCGATGTCGTCGGCGGATATGCCGAGGCACGGGAGAATGCGCGCTATCCCTCGCGCGCAGAGAATGCCGAGGGCTATTTCCTCTCGCGCGCGGTGATGGCATGGTTCACCGGTCACTATCTCGCCGATCCCACCCACGCGAAGGACTGGCGCGTATCGCCGCTACGCGCCCCCTCGCTCGCCGGCGTCGCACCCGCGATCGTGACCACCGCCTGGTTCGATCCGCTGCGCGACGAAGGCGCCGCCTACGTGCGGGCGCTGGAAGCAGCCGGCGTGCGAGTGAAGCACCACGAGGGCGCCAGCCTGATCCATGGCTATTTCGGCCTTGGCGATGCCTCCGATGTCGCGCGGACCGAGGCGCAGCGCGCGCGGGCCGACTTCAAGGCGCTGCTCGCACGAGGGATCTGAGGTCCGGACCAACAAAAATCGGCGATGGCGGTCGGGGCCGACGTCGATCGTGCTTGATTGCGCCACGATTCCCGTCTCCAATCCGCATGCCATTTCTGGTTTAGGGAGACACTCATGATGAAGCGGATTTTCCTCGCTGCGATCGTTGCCACCTTCGCGGCCGGCTCGGCCTTCGCCGAAGACACCTGCGCGAGCAAGGCGGTCGGCAAGGACGGCAAGCCTTTGGCCGGGGCCGCCAAGACCTCGTTCCTGAAGAAGTGCAAGGAAGACGCCTGCGCGCCCAAGGCGGTCAGCGCCGACGGCAAGCCGCTCGCCGGTGCCGCGAAAAACAGCTTCATGAAGAAGTGCGAGATGGGCGCGTAATCGCTGCACGTTCACGGCCCGTCAGCGAACGATTGTTCAACGCAGTCGTCGTGCCCGGGGCTTGTCCCGGGCATCCGCGTCTGTGTTTCCGTGTGGCAAGGAACGCAGGCTTTCCAGGAAGGGGACGTCAAGATGTGGCAACTTCGAGTGCGCAATCAGATCATGGCTACAATGAGCTTGCTCTTCGCGCTGCTCATCAGTCTTGACGTCGCGAACGCAAGGGGTCCCGGTCTGCCCAACGTCATGGTTCTGGCAACCGGTGGCACGATCGCCGGCACCGGGGCGAGCAGCACCACCGTGGTCGGCTACACCGCAGCTACGGTGGGCATAGAGACCCTCCTGAACGCCGTCCCCGAACTGAAAACGGTGGCTAACGTCAAGGGCGAGCAGGTCTTTCAGATCGCCAGCGAGAACATGAACAATGACTACTGGCTGAAGCTTGCAAAGCGCGTCAACGCGCTTCTCGCGCAGGACGACGTGGATGGGATCGTGATCACGCACGGGACCGATACGATCGAGGAAACCAGCTATTTTCTAGACCTTGTCGTCAAGAGCAAGAAGCCTGTCGTCATCGTCGGCGCGATGCGGCCCTCGACAGCGATCAGCGCGGATGGGCCGATCAACCTCTACAATGCGGTGATCCTGGCAGGCAGTGAAGAGGCCGTCGGCAAGGGCGTGCTCGTCGCCCTCAACGATCAGATCAACGCGGCTCGCGAGGTCACCAAAAACAACACCTCGACGGCAGACACCTTCCGCACGCCGGAACTCGGCTTCCTCGGCTACATACAAGGCAACAAACCGTACTTCTATCGTCAATCGACGCGACGGCACACGGCGGACTCCGAATTTGACGTTTCTAACCTCGATGCCCTGCCGCAAGTCGACATCGTCTACGGCTACGCCAACATGAACCGGGTGGCGATCGACGCTTTTGTGGCCGCCGGAGCCAAGGGGATCGTGCATGCCGGCGTGGGTGACGGCAGCTTGGCTCGGCCCGCGGTTGAGCCGGCTCTGGACGAGGCCCGCAAGAAGGGTGTCGTGATCGTTCGCAGCAGCCGTGTCGGGAACGGCATCGTCGCACGCAATGGGGAGGCCAAGGACGACGAACACGACTTCGTCGTCTCGGATACGCTCAATCCTCAAAAGGCGCGTATTTTGCTGATGCTGGCGCTGACCAGGACGACCGACACCAAGGAGATCCAACGGATGTTCTACACTTATTAGATCGCCCGAAGCGAGGTTGCCCTAGTCCCGCTTGAAGCGATAGTCAAAGGCGGCGCCGAGCGGCTTGATTAGTCCGACGGTCGGCGCCGGAAAATGGATCGGCAAGATCAGCGTGTCGGTGTCAGCGACGGAAGCGAAGAACTTTCGCCGCGACACGGCCGACTGTCTCGCATCCGAATCCGGTTGCCAGCCTCAGGGAAGACTTTGGCCTTGATCATCGAATCATTGACGCAACAGATTGTCTCGCTGCCGCCAAACGAAGACACCACAGCTGCCCTCAACTTCCTGAAACGAGCAGATCTGATGCAGGTTGCCTCTGTTACGGGGACATCAAACCACGCGTCCGCCGAATTTTGGCGCCAGCTACTCAAAAAAAAAGCATGAGAGCACCATGAGAGCTGGCATCGCTACACGGGGCTTTCCTTCACTGTTAGCTGCGCTCGAGAAGCTGAGTCCATCGGACCCCGTAACCATCACAGTGTGCACGACCAGTGCATGGTCCGGAAACTTTTGGTCGGATCAGAACGAGCGACTGGTGGGCTTTGTGCTTGTGAAGCGCCGATCGCCTGAACAAGAACAAGAGCGCCTGGATTGGTTTCGGCGAAACCTGACGTAGAACGCAGCACGAGCGTTGACTGGGCTTGATCCCGGATTGCGCTACACTCTATCCGGGCTACCGTGCAACACTACGACCGCAACCCCGGCGCTTCCTGTCCCGTGCGCGCGACATATTCGGTGTAGCCGCCGCCGAACTGATGGATGCCTTCCGGCGTCAGCTCCAGCACGCGGTTCGACAGGACGCTGAGAAAATGCCGGTCATGCGAGACGAACAGCATGGTGCCCTCGAAATCCGACAGCGCCGTAATCAGCATCTCCTTGGTGGCGAGGTCGAGATGGTTGGTCGGCTCGTCCAGCACCAGAAAGTTCGGCGGATCGAACAGCATCTTGGCCATCACCAGCCGCGCTTTCTCGCCGCCCGAGAGCACGCGGCAGCGCTTCTCGACGTCGTCGCCTGAGAAGCCGAAGCAGCCGGCAAGCGCGCGCAGAGAGCCCTGCCCCGCGGTCGGAAACGCGTATTCGAGTGACTCAAACACCGTCTGCTCGCCGTCGAGCAAATCCATCGCGTGCTGGGCGAAATAGCCCATCTTGACGCTGCCGCCGACCGCCACTGTGCCCTCATCGGGCTCGCTCGCGCCGGCGACCAGCTTGAGCAGCGTCGACTTGCCGGCGCCGTTGACGCCCATCACGCACCAGCGCTCGCGGCGGCGGATCATGAAGTCGAGCCCGTCATAGATCCGCTTCGCTCCATAGCCCTTGAAGACCTTCTTCAGGGCAACGACGTCCTCACCCGAGCGCGGCGCCGGGAGAAAGTCGAACGCAACGGTCTGGCGACGGCGCGGTGGCTCGACCCGCTCGATCTTGTCGAGCTTCTTGACCCGGCTCTGCACCTGCGCGGCATGCGAGGCGCGCGCCTTGAAGCGTTCGATGAACTTGATTTCCTTGGCGAGCATCGCCTGCTGGCGCTCGAACTGCGCCTGCTGCTGCTTCTCGTTCAGCGCACGCTGCTGCTCATAGAACTCGTAATTGCCGGTGTAGGTGGTGAGCGAGCCGGAATCGATTTCGACCACCTTGGAGATGACGCGGTTGATGAACTCGCGATCGTGCGAGGTCATCAGCAGCGTGCCCTCGTAGTCGTGCAGGAATTTTTCCAGCCAGATCAGGCTTTCCAGATCGAGATGGTTGCTCGGCTCGTCGAGCAGCATGACGTCGGGGCGCATCAGGAGGATGCGGGCCAGCGCCACGCGCATCTTCCAGCCGCCGGAGAGCTTGCCGACGTCACCGTCCATCATCTCCTGGCTGAAACCGAGGCCGGACAGCGCCTCGCGCGCCCGGCCGTCGAGCGCATAGCCGTCGAGCTCCTCGAAGGCGTGCTGCACCTCACCATAGCGGGCGATGATCTCGTCCATCTCGTCGGCTCGGTCGGGATCGGCCATCGCGGTCTCGAGCTCGCGCAGCTCGGCCGCCACCGTGCTGACCGGCCCCGCGCCGTCCATGACCTCGGCCACGGCGCTGCGGCCGCTCATCTCGCCCACGTCCTGGTTGAAATAGCCGATGGTGATGCCGCGATCGGTCGAGACCTGACCTTCGTCGGGCAGTTCCTCGCCGGCAATCATCCGGAATAGCGTGGTCTTGCCGGCGCCGTTGGGGCCGACGAGGCCGATCTTCTCGCCCTTGTTGAGGGCGGCCGAGGCTTCGATGAACAGGATCTGGTGGCCGGCTTGCTTGCTGACGTTGTCGAGGCGGATCATGAGGTCTTTTCGAGGAATTTTTGCGTTGCAGCGTAATAGGCCATGCGGGCGGCCAGGGGAAGCCCGGCCGGGCCCGGGTTTGGTCAGCTCTGCCAAATCGTTAGCAATTTTGCGCCAGAAATACTTGCACGCCCGCCGAGCCGGCACGCGCCGATACAGCGTATCCTGGAAATATCCGAGGAACCCCCATGAAACATCGATTTCGCCTTGCTGCGGCCGCCACGCTGCTGCTGGCCTGTGGCGGCGTAGCCGCGGCCCAGACGCTTCCCGATTACATGGCGCCCATCTCCGGCAAGAGCACGGCCGCGCCTGCCGACATCGCAACGAAGGATGTGCTCGCGCTGAACACCGGCATGTTCGAGCTCTATGGCGATGCTGCAAAGGTGTTCCAGAAGAATATCCTCGACAAGCACCCGGTGATCCTCGGCCTGTTCTCCGGCGCCGGTGGACGTCTGATCTTGTACCGGCCGGGCCAGCCGCCGCTCGACGCGCCCCAGGTGCCTATCGTGTACCAGCTGCTGAAGTCGGTCGGCCATAGCACCATGGCGCTGGCCGAGGTCGTCGGCCCTTATCTCGACAATCCCGACAACAAATCGTGGCGCGGTTCGATGATGGCCTATCGCAGCCGGATGCAGTCAGCGCTCGAGAGCCTCGACTCAACGCCGATGCAGGCCGATTGGCGCGACAACAACCGCAGCATCCTGCAAAACAACCTCGCCTTCATGGACGAATGCATCGCCGGCGGCGTCATCCCCTTCGCAAGGCTCGAGGCCTTCGGCAAGAAGCAGGCGCCCTTCCTCGCAAAGAACGTCGCTTGGGCGGCCCAGACCCAGGTCGCGCACTGGATGGGCGTGCTGGCGGATTGGAAGACGCAGCTCGGCCCGGACTGGGAGAAGACCTATGCCGCCAGCAACACGATCTACGTGGCGCGGCAGAACAACGTCATCTTCAGCGTGCTCGCGCAATTCTTCGGCCCCGATGCCATCAATTCGCGGCTGCTGCTGATCGAAACCGTCTCCTTTACGACGACACCGGCCGACATGCTGGAGTCGCTGACGCGGATCATCGCCGATCGCTCGGTCGGCTCCCTGTTCTTCGGCAATTATCACCTGATGGACTACGAGCTCATGGGAGGCGATGCGCGCGCCGCCATCATCGCGGAGACGGCCAAGCGCGGCATGACGCCGTTCCTGCCGCCGCTGGTTCCGTTCGGTTCCAAGCAATGGCCGACGTTGATTACGCCGGGATCTGGTCCTGCCACGATCGCCGATCTCAAATAGCGTCCGGATGTCGGGGACACGAGAGCGGCTGCATCACCGCGGCCGCGTTCACGAGTTGGTAAGGCCTTTCTATCGTCGGATGACGAATCATGACAGCTTCACGCTAGCGTTGCCGCGTATCGTCCGGGCCTCGATGCCGTCAGCATCGCGGCGCCCCCAAAACCTTGCACAAGGATCAGCTCATGCGGCCTTCGCGACGCGCGTTCGTGAAGTGGATGACGGCAGGTGGCATCTCGGTCAGCCTGTCGCATCTTGCTTCGGCGGCGGGAGCTCCCTTCGCGGCCCACGAGACGCTGCCGGGACGCGGCAAGTTCAATCCCGCGACAAAGGGCGCCGGCCGTGTCGACGGCGTCGCCAAGGTGACCGGCGCAAAGCTTTACGCCTCCGACTTCCGCGCCAATGATCTGCCGGGCTGGCCACAGACCACCTCGCACGCGATCCTGGTGCGCGCCAATGACGCCACGCATGTCTACACCGGCATAGACCTCGCCCGTCTCAAAGGCGCGCTGAAGCCCTCGGTCGTCGTCACCGCCGCCGATCTCGACCGTATCGGCACGCAGGCGCCGGAGTTCTATGCCGGCGACCTGTTCTGCCCGCCCGGCAAGACGCCGCTCTATCTCGGACAGCCGGTCGCGCTCCTGATCTTCGAGACATTCGATAGCTTCGACCAGACCCGCCTCGCCTTGCGCGACGGCTCCTTCGTCAAATTCGGCGAGGAGACCGGACCGGTGATGGCGCCCGACTACGGCTCCTATCGCTTCACGCGCGTGGCAGGTCCCTCCCCCGAGAAGCCGGACGTCTATTCGCCGCTCCAGGCCGGCTGGATCTCGCCCAGGAAGCTGCAGAACGCAGCACTTCCGGTGTGGTCGCCGCTCGCCAAGGAAATGCCGGCCGACTACGCCAGGGCCGCGAAACACGGCGAGCAGATCCGCGCCGAACTCGCCGCGGACGATGCCTCACTGCTGGTTCTCGACCGCGAGTTCGAGACACAGTCGGTCGATCCGATGTTCCTGGAGCCCGAATGCGGGCTCGCCTGGTACTCCGGCAAGGGCGGCAATCTCGAGCTGGTGCTCGGCGTGCAGTCGCCGTACGAGGCGGCGGACTCGCTCGCGTTTCTGCTGGCCAAGGCTGCTGCGCCTTACAAGCCAGCCCATATCAACGCGCAGTTCGCCCATGTCGGCGGCGGCTTCGGCGGCCGCGATCACACGCCGTTCATCCTTTACGTCGCGCTGGCGGCGATCTGCTTTCCCGGAAAACCGGTGCGGCTTGCGCACGACCGCTACCAGCAATTCCAGGGCGGCATCAAGCGCCACCCGATCAAGATGCGCTCGCGCATCGGCATCGACCGTGCCACCGGCATCATCAAAGCCTTCGCCGCCGACCACGTGCTCGACGGCGGCGGCCAAGCCAATTTCTCCGCCAACGTTGCGACCGTCGCCGCCACCGCCGCGATCGGCATCTACGACATCCCCAAGGTCGACGTCACCACGGTCGCGCTGCATTCGCGCGGCGTGACCGCGGGCTCGATGCGCGGCTACGGCGCGCTGCAGACGCTGACCGCGATCGAAGTGCTGATAGACGAGGCGGCGGGCGAGCTCAAGCTCGATCCGATCGAATTCCGCAGGCGCAATGCGCTCAGGCAGAACGGCCGGACCATGACCGGCAACCCCTACATCGTCTCGGTGCGCACGCCCGAAATCCTCGACAGGCTGGAAAAGCATCCGATCTGGCAACAGCGCGCCCAGTTCAAGAGCGCCTCCTCTGACCGTCTGGTCGGCACCGGCGTTGCCTGCGTAACCAAGGACTACGGCGCCGGCGCGGACTGCTCGCTCGGCCGCGTCGAGCTCGGAGCCGACGGCAAGATCGCGATCTTCTGCGATCATGTCGAGATGGGCAACGGCATCGGCACGGCGCTGGCCAACCGCGTCGGGGCCCACCTCGGCGCCATCGCCGACGATGTCTCGATTGCCCGGGTCGATGGCTATGAAATCCTTGGCCTCGTCACCTCAGGCGATCCCTACACGATCGATCAAAAGACCCAGGACGCAGCGCAGAGAAATCCGCGCTGGGTGCCCAGGATCAGTTCGGCGACATCAGCCTCGGTCGGCGCTCATGTCGGCACCCACTCTTCCGCGGAGGCCGCCCGCGTTATCTTCCGCTTTGGCCTGTGGCCCGCGGCACTGGAGCTGTGGCGCATCCCGAAGACGGATTCACGCGCCAGGCGATGGGCGAGCGCGACCTGGCAAAATGGCCAGCTCACGATGCCCGGTCTCGCACCGCTGGCGCTCCCCATGCTCGCGGCAACCGCCCATGCGCGCGGCTTCGTCACCGGTGCGATCGCCCACAGCTTTTCGCGCTGGGCCTGGTCGCGCGCACGCTTTGCCCTATTCGGCGAGCAATACCGCGCCGAGATCGACGCGCTCGCGATCCGCCGCGGCAACGGCAGGTTCGAACGTATCAACCGCAGCAGCGTCAAGTTTCCACCGAGCGACAACAACCGGATCGGCACCGCCTACACCTCCATGTGCGGCGCGCTGGTCCGCGTCGAGATCGAACGCGCCACAGGGAGCTTGCGCATCGCCAAGGCCTACAGCGTTCTTGAATGCGGCACCGCGCTGGTGCCGGAGGTGGTGATGGGCCAGTCCCAGGGCGGCTTCGCCATGGGCGTCGGCTACGCGCTCCTGGAGACCTTGCCGCCGTTCGAAGGCGGACCGGGCGGCGGCGATTGGAATCTCGGGCGCTATCTGGTCGCACGCGGCTCGGATCTGCCGTTGCGCGATCTCGAGATCGAGATGCTGAAGCCGCTGACGCCTGACGAGCCGCCGAAGGGCATGGCTGAAGTCGTGATGGTCCCGATCGTGCCGGCGCTGATCAACGCCATCTTTGATGCCACCGGCCATCGCTTCCGCGCGCTGCCGGTCACCTCAAGCCTATTGAAAGGAGTGCTCGCGTGACGACTCTCAGCCTCACCATCAACGGCCGCAAGCACGGTCCGATGGACGTCCGCGACGACCTCTCGATGAACGATTTTCTGCGCGAGATGCTCGGAATGACCGGCACCAAGTTCGGCTGCGGCGCCGCGCAATGCCTGAGCTGCGCCATCATCGTCGACGCGCCAGACGGCACCAGCACCACCAGCCCGACCTGCGTCGCGCCCGCCGTGAACTTTCACGGCAAGTCGATCCGCACCGTCGAGGGGCATGCAAAAGACGGCGAGCTCTCGGTGCTGCAAAAGGCCTTCATCGAGCATTTCGCTTTTCAATGCGGCTATTGCACCGCCGGCTTCCTGGGCGAAGGCCAGGTGCTGCTCGAACGTTTGTCGCGCAACCCCGTACCGCGCGAGGCGCTGGAGCAGACCATCGCAGACGCGCTCGACGGCCATCTCTGCCGCTGCACCGGCTACATCAAATATCATGAGGCGGTGCGCGACGTGATCCTCGCCGATTCAACCCGCTATCTCATCGCCACCAAGTAAGCATGCCTGGGGGCACACGAGCCATGATCTCCGACGGACCATTCAAGACAATTGCCGTGATCGCGGCGCTCGCGAGCAGCCTGTGCGCGGCCTACGCGGCCTCGGAGACGACGACCCCTGCGCTGGCTTCGCCCGAGAGTTTTGCGAACATTGGCGAGACCGAGAAGCGCTCGGCGGCGATCTTCACCGAGCTTGGAAAAGTCCTGACGCATCCGCGCTGCACCAACTGTCATCCGGCCGGTGACAGGCCGCACCAGGGCGACAATGCCCGCCTCCATCAGCCGCCGGTCACGCGCGGCGCCGACGGCCATGGGCTCGAGGCGATGCGCTGCAACGCCTGTCACCAGAACGCCAACTTCGAGCCCGGTCGCATGCCCGGCCATCCCGACTGGCATCTTGCCCCACGCGAAATGGCCTGGGAGGGCAAGACCGCCGGCGATATCTGCGAGCAGATCAAAGACCCCGCGCGCAATGGCGGGCGCAAAGTGGAAGACCTGATCGACCATATCGGCAAGGACACCCTCGTCGGCTGGGCCTGGAAGCCCGGCTTCGGCCGCGCACCCGCGCCGGGCACGCAGGAGCAAGCCGGCGCGCTGGTTGAAGCCTGGGCGAAGACGGGGGCTGCCTGTCCGGCGCCGTGAGCGGGTGCTCATAATTCGATTTGGATGATGGCTAGTCTACACGCGCGAGCAGTCATGGTCGGCCCCGCTTAACGAGGCGGCTATGAGACACAAGTAGAACTTCGTCGATCACTGCTGGACGTCCGCGTTGGTGCGGCGAGCGCTTCGAGCCTCACGCCGCGATAGAACGCGGCCACCTCGCGAGTTTAACCTCGTCGGGCTGCCCTTGTTCTTACGGAAACAGCGCCTTTTGAAATGTCAGTATTGATGGCTCGTTACGGCCCTGAAGCAATCCTTATTGCGTCAGCTCACCGAGAGCCTTGCCCAGTGGGCATGCAATGCACCGAGACCGAGGCAATAGTGGCGCGAGCAAGCTCGGGCATGACGTTTTAGGAGATGCTGGCACGGCCTAGAATCTTGACTCGCAGACCCACCCCTTAAGGCGCGAGTGGCTCCGGTCGGACCGCTCGCGCCACCGATGAGCAGCAGCCCAGCTAGGCAGCACGCTTCATGCGTTCGACACTCTGAGTTATGTGGGTTCCGGCATCGTCAGCCACCTTGAGGGACATATCGGCCATCCGACGGCTGGTATCTAACGCGCTACTGATCGTGTCGCGCACGAGATCGGTGTGCACAGCTGCCAGATCGTGAGGAGTTCGGCAGCGCCAGAGCTCATTCATGCGGTCCATGCTGCGCTCCATCTGCTGTCGCACGAAATCGAAGTACTCGCGTGAGACGCCGTTCATGCCTTTGGCGACAGCTGTGGCAGAGTACATTATTGCTTCGGCGTTGCGGGCCGAGCGTTCCGTCGCCCGCTGCGCTTCGTCACCTGTCACACCGAGTGTTCGGCCAAGCTGGTCAGTGGAGCGACCCAACAGCGCCGCGGCCATGTCGACGCCGAGGTGCCAGGTGTTTTGCAGCATCTCGGCATTTTGTTGCAGCAAATGGCTGCTGGCTTGAGCCACCTCCTCGCTGGCCTCAGCCGCAGCTAATCCGATCCGTTTGGTCTGCTCAGCGCTTCTCTCGCCGGCGCGTCGAATTGTATCCTCAGGGGTTTGAGTAGACTTTTCCTCCGGGCGTGGATTGGCCATTTTATTGCTCCATCGATGTTATTGTTGGTGAGGTCGGATCCTGTGCGTATCCGTCACAGGTGCGATCCTACGCAAGCAAACGTGCTCACTTTTCGACCGTTCCGGGGCAAGGCAATTTTAATCCAGCTCCGCGATTGCGTGCAGGAACGAGCGCTTCAACTTCCAATTATTCTATGGATTGGCTCATCTGTTCGGCACCGCTTGCTTCAGGATTTTACCGAACCCGCGTCATCAAGGCTCAAGTGATCGAACCCAAACAGGCGCGAGATCTACATCAGGTGCTGCATCGCTCCGAGCATCTGGTCCCGAATGCCGGACATATGGTGACGTATGCAGATCCTGCTGCCATTGCGCAGGCCGCTAAGTCAGCAGCAAATTCCTCAAGCTGGAGATCTGCGCGCAGATCAAAGACCCCGCGCGCAGGGGCGGGCGCAAGGCGGAAGACCTGATCGACCATATCGGCAAGGACACCCTCGTCGGCTGGGCCTGGAAGCCCGGCTTCGGCCGCTCGCCCGTGCCGGGCACGCAGGAAGAGGCCGGCGCGCTGGTTGAAGCCTGGGCGAAGACCGGGGCTGCGTGCCCGGCGCCGTGACCTTGAAGATGGCGTTTCGGACCGACGTCCTTTGAAGCCGCTTTTGCATGGCCAAGGCCCGAAGCGAATATCACTCCTCCGGCCCCGGCGAGCCGCATTGAACTCGCCAGTTCCGCTCGCCATGTGTGGGAGCACCGCTTGGAGCAAAACAATGAAGAAGCTTCTCACGTGTGTGGCGGCCATGAGCTGCCTGGTCGCCCTCCTCTCCATCGCGCAGGCCCGCTCCGCATTCGACGGCTCTTGGGACCTCGTTTTCGTCACGCAAAGAGGCGCTTGCGATGCGACCTATAATTTCACCGTCAACATCACCAACGGAATAGTTACACATCCGAACTTAGTCAGGTTCAGAGGCTACGTGGCGCGTTCGGGCGCAGTTCGGGCGTCGGTGACAGTCCAGGACAAATTCGCGTCCGGCTCAGGCCGGCTCTCTGGTAATTCTGGCCGCGGGAGGTGGAGTGGCCATTCAGGAAGCGCACGTTGCTCAGGTTATTGGGCTGCGCAGCGAGATTGAGGCACAAACAACCCCTCGCCATGGACGTACCAGTTTGCGCGCGAGGCCCAATGTACGTGCCGGTCGGGTGTCGCGCCAAGCGGATCATCGAAGGCGCCCGCGTGAATGATCACCTCACGGCTGCTGCGCGTCAGACGCGGCATCGGGCGCGTTACTGCTCAACGGGTGTGCCGGCCGGGACATGAGCGCCCGACGCAATCCATTGGTCGTAGGTCTGGAACTTCACGCCGAGCATGTCGTACGAAACTCGCAGGTAGCCGTCGCTGCCGCGCAGCACCGCGGATGGCATAATCGTCTGCACTTCCTGCGCCATCACGCCGACATGGGATTTGTTGCCGCCGTTGTAGGTGAAGCGATAGAAGCCGAGGCCGTTTTCGAGGTGACCGATAAGGAAGATGTCGTGCTTGAGCATCATGTCCGATCGCCGGACGACACGCCGGGTGGTCCGCCGTGCGACACCTCGCACGCCGACTACTGGTGCGACGACGGGCCCGACAACAGGTCGGGCGACGCAGCCTGCGCGGTAAACACCAGCGGCACAATAGACAACAGCATTTGCCTCGGGTGTCTCGATGGCCATGGTTGCGGAGAAGGCGGTAATGCCGAGCGCGGCGAGGAGGATCGAGCGCATCATTGTCTCCTTCGTTCAATTGTTGTCAGGGGAGCTTCTCGCAAAAGAATAAAGAATAGGATCAGATTTTCGCCCGGCGAGCAATTGTTCTCCGGGGCGATACCTTCCGCGCCTCAATTCACAGACTATCCCCGCATCGCCAGATTGTGACAGAGATGCAGACTAACTATCGTCGCGCCCACATCGGGCGGCCCACACGCGGGGGGCGGCCTGCTCAACATCTGGTCTTCGCTGTCGTGCGCCTTCTCATGTCAGTCAATGACAATTCAACACTTCAGATCAGCAAGTCATGAGGCGCAGGTACAATGGCATGATGCGTACCATGGTCGCCGTGGTTGGCCGCGTGTTCGTCCAGTGCATTGGGGGGTGTTTTGACGATGATATCGAGGTCCGCGTCCTGGTCGGGCGGAACGTGCGTATCGAGCGGATTATTGTGCTCTTTAGGCTCGACCGCGACGAGAGTGGAAGGAGTAGCCTCGCTATCGAAGTGGAACACTAGTTCTTGTTTCACGCCGCCCGTTTCGGACGCTGCTTTAGCCGGCTGTGCGGCTTGTAATGCGATTGCAGCAGGTGGCGCAACCCGCTGCGAGTTTCCGTCTCCGGCGTTATCTCCGCTTGCGAAGCTCGGTTCGACAATGTCGGCTGCTGCGGTGGCGTTTGCAGAGGTTGAGGGCAAATCGTGCCCCGAATTGCCGTGCTCCGCGACGGCCGGTTCTGCCGTCTTCACTGCCGCTGACGCGCTCGCAGCGTCCGAAGCCGGGGCGCGATGCTCGGCGCCATTGCCGACCCCGTTGCCCGGTATGGGTCCAGCTTCAGTCAGCTCCGCCGCTGCCGCCTTTGCAGATCCTGGCTCCGAAGCGTTACCCTGGTCCGTTTTACCGGCCGTTTCGACGCTCTCGGCTACTTCCGGTGCGTTTGCAGAGGTTGAGTGCCCCGAGTTGCTGTGATCCACGCCGTCTGGTTCTACCGTCTTCGCTGACCCTGGCGAACCGTCCGAAGCCTGGGAATGATGCTCATTGTCATTGCCGACGCCGTTGCCCGGTATGGGTCCAGCTTCAGTCAGCTCCGCCGCTGCCGCCTTTGCAGATCCTGGCTCCGAAGCGTGCTGCGAGTTACCCCGGTCCGTTTTACCGGCCGTTTCGACGCTCTCGGCTCCCTCCGGTGCGTTTGCAGAGGTTGAGTGCCCCGAGTTGCTGTGATCCACGCCGTCTGGTTCTACCGTCTTCGCTGACCCTGGCGAACCGTCCGAAGCCTGGGAATGATGCTCGTTGTCATTGCCGACGCCGTTGCCCGATATGGACTTCGCTTCGGCCGGCTCTGTGGCCGCCTTTGCAGGTCCTGGCTCCGAAGCGTGCTGGTTACCCCGGTCCGTTTTACCGGCCGTTTCGACGCTCTCGGCCACTTCCGGTGCGTTTGCAGCGGTTGAGTGCCCCGAGTTGCTGTGTTCCACACCGTCTGGTTCTGCCATCTTCGCTGACCCTGGCGAACCGTCCGAAGCCTGGGAATGATGCTCGTTGTCGTTGCCGACGCCGTTGCCCGGTATGGATTTCGCTTCGGCCGGCTCTGTGGCCGCCTTTGCAGATCCTGGCTCCGAAGCGTGCTGGTTACCCCGGTCCGCTTTACCGGCCGTTTCGACGCTCTCGGCTGCTTCCGGTGCGTTTGCAGAGGTTGAGTGTCCCGAGTTGCTGTGATCCACGCGGTCTGGTTCTGCCGTCTTCGCTGACCCTGGCGAACCGTCCGAAGCCTGGGAATGATGCTCATTGTCATTGCCGACGCCGTTGCCCGGTATGGACTTCGCTTCGGCCGGCTCTGTGGCCGCCTTTGCAGACCCTGGCTCCGAAGCGTGCTGCGAGTTATCGCGGTCCGCATTGGCGGCCGTTGCGGCGCCCGGGTTGACGGTCTCGTTCTGCTGGGTCGACAAAACGCCGGTGTCCGCATTGATCGGCTCACTCTTCGATGTGAGACTTTCAACTGCCGGAACCGTCGCGCTATGAGCAAGCGCGATTGATGATACGTGAGCCGGCAAGCCAGACGCACCAGCGCTCTCTTCCGTCGCATCCGCCGAATCGCTCGTGAAGGTTCTGGACCTCGTCGACGCCCCCAAGCCGGTCCGAGTCTCCCCGAATTGGAACCTCAAGCCGTCGTCGGCCAGAACGGTCCAAACTCCAGCCGTCCCAATTGTGCTCTCGCTCGTATCGACAATGGCGTGGATCTTGTCCGTACTCAGAACAGTCTCATCGGTTGCGATCGCCGATATCAGCGCTGCTTCGAGCTGCTCCAAGGTGGTGGCGACAGCCCCGCCATCTGGCTCGGAGACGACAGCCGCCTCCGTAATGGCTAAAATGCCCTGCAGGTGGATTTCCAGCAGGGCGCGATCCCCGATATCAAGGACATGATCGGTCGCATTCACATAGACGATCGTTTGATTGCTTGCGGAGTTGTAGACCCATGCGAGTGTATGTGGCGGTATAGACTTGCTTGCCGCTGTCATATGCAGCCAGGCAAGCGCTCCGAAAGCCGCAAGATTGATCCTGCTCGGCCCAGATGCGAAATCGAAGACAGAGTCGGAAGAGGTAGACTTGGAATCGATCGGTGAGCGATAAACAACGTTTTCAACGTTGCCACCTATCAGTTGATCGCGGCTATATCCGCCAATACTGGCATCGTGACCAAAGTCCAATACGCCAAGAGGTTTTTGGAGGTTGTCACCCGCATCGTCTGGGCCCATTTGGCCCCGACCGCCTTCTTGAGCAACGTTGTCGTTTCCAGTGGTCACAACGGTGGAAGACAGGCGGAAATCGTGCGAAAGGAAACCTGGGGCTGGATTGTCTGCATGATTGGCGCCGGCATGGGTGATCGCGGCCAGTTTTGTGGTCGCATTCTCTCCGGTGACGGCCAGGAAGCTGTCGATCGACGCTTGACCCTGGTCATGCGACTGCACGGCGAGATGGGGGTCGTTCAGTGCGTAGATCAACGCACCAGCGAGAGTGGCGAAGGTGCCATACCCTCCGTGAAGCGACATCGGATTGGAAGTAAGCCGCGGGAATTGGTGTTCTGGGGCCGGGTCGTCTCCGATCTGTGTGTCGTTTGTTCCTCGCAGTAAAGGTGCAGGAAGATTGGGTGCGCTCGATCCAACGGGACCGTAGTGTTTCCACGGTTTCAAGCCTACGGATTGCTCGGCCGCGCGCAGCGCTTCCATTGCCGCTGCCGGGTTCGTGATTTGGCTCGCCTTGGCGAAAAAGTCTCTCTGGGTGAGCGTGGGCGTCTCGCCGGATTCCCAGACGATGAGGTGCCGGAGAATAGCTTTTTTCCAGGGCTCATACTCGGCGTGCTCGCCCGCGTGGTCGATGCTGTTGTCATCCGGAAAGATGTCGTTCGATTCCGACGCCTTGAGTTCGTCCGCAATTGCGAACGCCAGGAAGGCCAGCGAGAGCGTGCCGAAGCCGGAGGGGCGTTGCAACAATGCGATGGTCGCGAGCACAGTCCTGTTGGTGATCTCAAGCTTCTGGAAAATATTGTGCAGGTGGACTTTGACTGTCCCTTGGGAAAGGTTTAGCTGGCGTGCGATCTCCTTGTTCGACATTCCTTCCGACACGAGTCGTGCAATTTGACCTTCCCGGTGCGTCAATAGCTCCAGCATCTTTTCAATTTTGCCGCCGCCGTCCGCTTCCTTGCCGGTTGGCGAGAGATCGGACTGCTCCGACTGCTCCAGCGACAGACCGCTCTTCGTCATCAGCCTCAGCGATCGCAGCATAGTAGCTGGAGAGGCATACTTCGAAATTGCGCTGCAAGCGCCGGCAGCGATAGCTGCAGTCAGATCGTGGTCGATGTCGGACTCGGTAAAGAACACCAGGCGCGTTGAAAGCTTCTCAGCTTTCACAATCGCGAGGATCTCGGAGACCGTCAGATCTGGCAGGGAGTCGGCAATAAGCGCGAGGTCGGGTGTCAAATTCCGAATTGCTTCGAGGCAGCTTGTCCCATCGCTGGACGATGCGACAACGTCGAAGTCCGGCTGTGTCCCGAGTACCGACTTCAGTCCCTGTAGAACGATCGGTTGTCGATCGACGATCACAAGTCGGATGCGGTTGAGTATGCCCTGCTTGGCAGACACGTCTAACATGGACTCAGCCCCGGCCCGGCCATTTATGTCCTTCGGCATATGGCCGCGGCCGGTTGAGGGATATTAAAATACAATTAATCGATTGGAGAAAGGGGTTTGGCGAGGTTAACCCGACCTAAATCTCAGGTTTGGACGGCATGGTGAATATGTCCTTTGACCCGATGGCCGTTGCGGTTGATTGGCTCGATGCCTACCGCGCGGGCGATATCGAAGCGATCCTGGAAATGTATGCCGAAGATGCCGTGGTTCACTGCGGCTGCGGCGGCGTCAAAACCATTACTGGCCGCCAGGCACTTCGTGCCTATTGGCTCGATCGCCTCCGAGAATATCCGGCAGGCACGTTGGACGATCTCAATCACTCCGACGGCGGAACCATTATCTCTTACGTCACCAGTACTGGTGTCATGAGTGCGCTTTTTGCGTTTGACGCCACCGGGAGGATTAAGGAGCTAGACTGCAGTCCCTCGCACTAGGCCCGCGGCGCGATGCACGGCTGGTATGGGGTCACCTGCTGACATTGCCGGGTGCGACGCATGAGCCCCGCCTTCCGCAACAACGGACACCACGAATTTATGAGCACACACCTCAGGCCCGCCGCATCAACTTGAGCGACGCGGCAAGGCGCAGGCTGCGCTTGCCCGCGAGCGCGATGCCTTCGAGCTCGCCGCTCTCCGCCGTACAGGTCCCGGAGAAGCCGATCCCGACCTCATAGCCGCCGAAGACGGAGCTCTCGCCTTTCGCCGGCGTGTGCTCCTGGTTGAGCATCTCGCCCTTCCAGCGGCCGTCCGCCGAGGAATAGGAGCCGAGATAGTAGAAGAACGCGTCGCCGCCGAGGATGCGGCCGTCCATCAGCAGCACCACGCCGGAGCTGGCCGCACGGAGCAGAGGACGGCCGCGCCGAAGAATCCTGCTTTGAACAGGCTCCTGAACTCTTCGGAAAGCGTCCTTGGCTTTACGAAGATCACTCGTCTTCCACAAACAAGCCCTCGCCATGGACCTACCAGTTTGCGCGCGATGCCCAATGGACGTGCCGGTCGGGTGTCGCGCCAAGCGGATCATCGAAGGCGCCCGCGTGAATGATCACCTCACGGCCGCTGCGCGTCAGATGCGGCATCGGGCTGCCGCACTGTTTGCAGAAGGCAGTTGCAAAACTGCGAGCCTGCGGGAGGTCGAACCGAGCGACCGAACACTCGCCACTAAGCCAGCGAAAGGCCCATGCTTTCACGATGACCTCGCACGAATGAGCGGTGCCGGTCGCTTTGCGGCAGCGTGAGCAGTGGCAATTCAGGAAACGCTCGAACGGGCCATTGACCTCGAACGCGACCTTGCCGCAGATGCAGCTTCCCCGATGCGTCGCCGCCATCATCGCCTCCTTACAGATCGATGCACTCTCTAAACTGTTTGCGGAAACAATGGCCGGAAAAACGACCGTTGATAACGAATGAAGCAGCGTGTTTCTTTTGCGAACGCTACAGCCTTCTGAACGTCTGGATCGGCGGCCGCCCCACGCGAAATGGCCTGGGAGGGAAAGACCGTCGGCGAGATCTGCACGCAGATCAAAGACCCGCGCGCAATAGCGGGCGCTAGGTGGAAGACCTGATCGACCATACCGGCAAGGACACCCTCGTCGGCCGGGCCTGGAAGCCCGGCTTCGGCCGTGCACCCGTGCCGGGCACGCAGGAGCAGGCCGGCGCGCTGGTCGAAGCCCGGGTGAAGACCGGGGCGGCGTGTCCGGCTCCCTAGAGCAATTCGATTTGGACGGACGGCCGCTCTACACTTGCGAGCAGACATGATCGGCCCGCGTTGACGCATCGGCTAGGGGCCAAAAGGCGACACGAACTCGACTAGCGATTGGCCTCAATTCAACTTATCTTCCGCCCATGAACGATTGCTGTTGTGCTCCGCCGCCCCTCAACTTGGGCGCAAACAAGAAACGGGATGCCGCTTACCGCCGGGTGCTGTGGGCTGTGCTGGTGATCAATGCCGCAATGTTTGCGGTTGAGGTCGTCGCGGGCCTCGCTGCTGGATCGGCGTCGTTACAAGCTGACTCCCTCGACTTCTTAGGTGACGCTGCGAACTATGCCATAAGCCTGCTCGTAGTCGGCATGGCACTCCGCTATCGCGCTGCTGCTGCCCTCGCGAAGGGCGCTACAATGGCCGCCTTCGGTGTATGGGTCATCGCAACAGTCGTCTGGCATTCGCTACACGGAACCCTCCCAAGCGCATTTGCTATGGGCACGGTTGGAGTTGCGGCTCTGGCTGCCAACGCCGCTTCATTTGGTCTGCTTTGGGCGTACCGTCATGGTGACTCCAACATGCGATCCGCGTGGATTTGCACCCGTAACGATGTGCTTGGGAACCTCGCCGTCTTATTGGCAGCCGCTGGCGTGTTCGGGACAGGCACAGGGTGGCCCGACGTGATCGTGGCCGCGATCATGGCAGCGCTTGCGATTCAGGGTGCTGTGTTAGTCGTCCGCCAAGCCGTCGGAGAGCTGCGCGTAGGCCGGCTGGCAGCAGCCGAATAAATCCTATTGCCAAGGCTAATGTCCCTGTCGGGTCAAAAGCGGCGGTCGAAGCAAGCGCGGCTCAACGTCCGGTTTATCGGCGACCACCGACGTCACGATCACTTAAGCGCTTTTCGGTTTAGGGCCAGCAGCGTTGCATAGCCAGAGGGCGATGCCCCAGGACCGGCGCTGGGGTGATCTGTGTTAGGCTTCTTCAACACATGGTTAGTCTTGGCGGAGGCGATTGTGAGGCGACGTGACTTCATCGCGCTCCTCGGCGGCGCGGCGGCAATCCGACCACTCGGCGCGCATCCGGAGCGTCCGCCAGAGCGCATCCTCTATTTCACATACTCCGCCGGCTACCGGCATGATGTCATACCGCTTTCTAAGGTAATCCTGACCCGGCTCGGAAGCAATTCGGGTGTCTTCGAAGTCACTGCAACGGAAGACACGTCTGAATTTTCTACCGAAAACCTCGAGCGCTACGCAGCGGTGATGTTCTACACAACCGGAGAACTTCCGATGAGCGACGCGCAAAAGAGAGCTCTCCTCAACTTTGTACGCTCGGGCCGCGGGTTTCTCGGTGTTCATTCGGCGACGGACACATTCTACACTTGGCCGGACTATCTCGATCTGGTCGGCGGCTACTTTAATGGTCATCCTTGGCATCAGTCCGTGAAGATCGAGGTGGTTGATCCTGGCGATCCCCTGGTGGCTTTTCTCGGGAATTCGTTGCAAGTCGAGGACGAGATCTACCAAATCAGCGACTTCGACTATCGTGGATCACGCGTGCTCCTGCGCCTCGACCCAAGCTCGGTGGACCTTGGCAAGACCGGCGTACATCAACGATTCTATGGCTGGCCTCTCACCTGGACCCGATACTATGGCGAGGGACGAGTATTCTATTCGGCGCTAGGCCACGAGCCGTCAGTTTGGCAGGACGACCGCTACCAGCGGATCCTCACGAACGCTATCCTCTGGTCTACGCGAAGGTCGCCCTAGTAGACGCCGCGGAACTTCGCATTTGCGCCACCGCCGGATTCGTAGGCTGGTGTCCGTGCCAGAGGTTCGGACCGTCTTGGTCTGCGACTTCCGCTCCGGGTCGAAAGCGGCGGTCGAGGCAAGTGCAACTCGACGTCCGTTCTACCAGCGACAGCGGACATCACGGTGGCTGAGGCGCTTTTCGGCTAAGGGCCATGAACGGACGAGCACCCACGCATAGATCATTCCGGCATCCCCGCCTGGCGTAGACCTTCGTAAACTCGTTGGCGCTGTGCGACAAATGCCGGCCGATCAGAGGGCTCGACGGCCTTGAACCGGCCTAGCGTGAAGCCTGGATTAAGGCGCTGGAACTCCGCCATCTCGACCCGCGCCGCGGCTTCCTGCCCAGCAAGGGCAAGCGCGCTGGCGAGAAACAAATGGCCGAAGCTGCTTCGCGGATTGAGATCGACGGACTTCCTCAGCCACACGACGGCCTCATCGTCGCGTCCGAGATGAAGATTCGCAACTCCCACGAACAACTGCCACACCGAGAGGGACGAGTCTCGGGGGCTGATCTGGATCGCCTTTTGCACGTGCTCGAATGCCTCCTGCGGTTGCCCAAGGATGACTTTCGTCGCCCCGAGCATCCCATAGCTGTTGGCGAAATTTCGATCGAGAGAGATGGCAGTTTCATACTCTGTCACCGCTTGCTCGAGACGCCCGAATTGATAATGCAGCGTGGCCTTCATATGGTGCGCGAGGGCGCTCTTGGGATCGAGAGTCAACGCCCGCTCGATCGCTTCGCCCGCCTGTCGGAGGTCTTCCTCACGCGACGGGCTGAAACGAGAGTTGAAAAGAAACGTGCCGGCTAGGCCTTCCCAGGCCGGCGCCATATTGGCGTCGAGCCGAATCGTCTCCTGGAAAAGTCGGCGTGCCTCCGACAGGTCGTCTCCCTGGCGAGTTCTATTCATGATGGCGGTGCCGCGCATCACGAGATCCATCGCGTTGGGATTGTTCGGCCGCTGACGCAGTGCCCGGTGACCTTCAGCCTCGACGAGCTCCAGGCTCAGTGTTCGCGCAATTCGCGCGGTGATTTCGTTTTGCATCTGGAAAAGATCGCCCCGCTGGTAGTCGAAGCGATCGGCCCACAGATGAGCGCCGGTCTCGCCGTCAATGAGCTGGGCATTGACCCGCACTTGGTTCGCGGAACGGCGAACGCTGCCTTCGAGCACGTAGCGCACACCCAACTCCCGACTCACTTGCTTCGCGTCGGTCGGTTTGCCCTTGTAGGTAAACGCCGTGTTTCGCGAGATAACAAAGCTACCCGAGATGCGCGACAGATCGGTCGTCAGGTCCTCGGTCAAGCCATCAGCGAAATAGTCCTGCTCGGGGTCGTTCGACAGGTTCGCAAACGGCAGAACGACGATCGACAGCCGGGGAGCCGATGCTTCAGCCGGGGCTGCAGAATTGCTCGTTCCAGGAGGTGCGGTCACACCGATCCGAGCGGGCGGCGGGGTTCTTCCAAGTTGCCACCACAGGCCGGCGCAAACGACCACCAGCGCGACGCCCGCCGCTACAATACCAGCGCGCAAAGCGCGACTTGGTAAGCGGACGGCAGCCATAGGCGCGGCTATTGGCGCCGCATAATTGTCGAAATTGACGCCAAATACCCGGACGGGGCGAGCGATGTTCTTTACGCTGTGCTCGCCGCGATCTTCGAAGGTTAGGCTGGGTAACCTGTCGCGTACCTGATCGTGCACAGCCTGCGATACGCACACCTCGCCCGGTTCAGCAAGAGCCTCCAGCCGTGCCGCCACATTGACGCCCTCACCATAAACGTCGCCTTCATCGACGATGATGTCGCCAAGATTGATCCCGACGCGAAAGACTATGCGTTTGTCCGGCTGCAGATCGCGGTTGCGCGCAAACATGGCCTGCTGGACCTCGACCGCACACTGCACCGCCTCGACGACGCTCGGAAACTCGGCCAACATGCCATCGCCAGTCGTCTTGACGATGCGGCCTTGATGCTGGGCGATCTTCGGATCGATCAGCTCGCGGCGATGTGCCTTGAGACGCGCGAGAGTTCCTTCCTCGTCCGCCCCCATCAGCCGGCTGTAGCCGGCAATGTCAGCAGCCAGGATTGCCGCAAGCTTACGCTCGACGCGGTTGCGCACGCCCGATACCATGGGAGCCTCCGCGCGGGGCATTCTAGAACGTTCTTGTCCCGGCCGCAGCAAACTTGACGCGCCATCGGGTGCCTGGTCTGAGCGCAGGGCGGTGTTTAGCTTCTGGAGGCACCAAGTTCCCAAAGGTCGGCACGGCGATGTTCAGGCTTGAGTATCCAACACCGCAGAGGGAGTTTTCTCTGGATCACTTAGGTCAGGTTTGGGTCAAAACGCGAAAAACTCAACGTGAGCAAATTCAGTCCGCTATGCTTCATTGAACGGACCTCGATGAGGCGCGCTGCCACTTCGCTGATGGGCCACAACCCGACATATGCGGTGCAGCGATAACCGGCTTTGCCGTTGGAAAGCCTGATCCTTCTTGAGCTTATGCTCCGATTGCGCGGAGCGCCTTATAGCCCGCGGCAACCGACGCCATAGATTTAATTCCTCCGTCCACGAGCGCTTTAATCACTTCCTGCAGCGACATTAATACAACTTCGACTCCTGACGCCTCTTCCAACTCGTCAAGGCGTTGCCTGCCTGTCAGCACACATCCGCTCGCAAGGAAAATATGCACTAGATTCGAATTCTTGGTTGAATCGTCAAAGCAAGTTCCGAGGTCGATCATGTCGCTCGGCGAATAGCCGGTCTCTTCTTCAAGCTCCCGCGCTGCTGCCGTCACCGGTGATTCCGACTGAAAGGTGCCGGCCGGGAATTCCAAGGTGATTGCCTGCACGCCATGCTTATACTGCCGAACGAGGATAACATTGTTTTCTCTTGTGAGCGGGACCGCAATAGCCACATTAGGCCGCCGCCAACAAAGTAGTCGTCAACAACGCGCCCATTGGGCAATTTAACGGTGTCTCGCCGGAGCTTATACCAGCGGTGGTCGGATGCCATTTCGCTCGACAGTAGTGTGAATCAAGAAACCTTCTTCGCTGGTGAGATGGACATCAGGACTTGGCCCGTACCCGTGCTTCGTGGGACCAAGCTCGATTTTCCACTGGTCTAAATCCGATCGCTTGTCAAAACTTGGCAGCCCCATCGTTCCCCGCGTGCACTGTCACGGTGGAAACCTTCTTTGCCGCTTCTAGCAGCAGAGCGGCCCACTACAGTGCGTTCAATTTCGCGTCGTCTGAATTGCCGGTGCACGTAAAGCCGCCGCATCCGCCACGTGGGGCACGCGGTCATCGCAGGCTCGTCCGTAAATGCCTCAACCCCAGTCAATCGGCCAACTGAGCAGTTCGGCTTGGCGTCAGAAGGCAACATCAACTGCTAGGTGTGATATGAGGACGCTCTGGAAATTGCCTTGTGGGATGAGGCTTTCGATGCTCGATCGATTGACAAATAACTTGTGGCCTTGGCTCTTAGTTCTGGTCATCATTTGTTTACCGTCTTAGGCACAGTCGGACGCGACGAACACGTGGAAGCAGAAGATTCGGCTTCAATTAAAGTCCCATGCGCAGTTTCCACCAGAGGCGTGCGGTCGGAGCGGCGAACCTAAGTTGACTTTCGCTCTTGATCATTCAGGCAAAGTGATTTCTAGCAAGCTCATGAGCGGGTCAGGCGTCACTGCGATTTGATGCCGCCGCTTTGGCCGCCGTGAACAGAGCTCAACCATTTCCGCCAGCTCCTCCCGAAGCCTCGGACAACGACCTGAACTTCGAAGTCGTGCTTGTATTCCAGAAGCCAGTTGGTGTTTCGGAGCAAGACTTTAAGCGGAGTTGTGATCTCCTTCGTGATGAGATCAATCTTCCCAACCGAATAAAGGGCGTGTGCCGTGGCTGCTAACACGTCGGCCGAGTCGCTCAGGGGCGCATTTGCCCCTTGCAGTAGAGCTGTATGGCGGACACACAGTTGGACATGCCGTGGCATCTCCGCTGCGGGTCTCTCGCCAACACGGCCGCGGCCGATGCATGAGGCCCGCTTCACACAAGAAACGGACATCCGCATTTGTGAGCACACGCCTCAAGCCCGCCGCATCAGCTTGAGCGAGGCCGCAAGGCGCAGGCTGCGCTTGCCAGCGAGCGCGATGCCTTCGAGCTCGCCGCTATCGGCGGTGCAAGTTCCGGAGAAGCCGATCCCGACCTCATAGCCGCCGAAGACGGGGTTCTCGCCCTTCGCCGGAGTGTGCTCCTGGTTGAGCAATTCGCCCTTCCAGCGGCCGTCCGCCGAGGAATAGGAGCCGAGATAGTAGAAGAACGCGTCGCCGCCGAGGATGCGGCCGTCCTTCAGAAGCATCACGCCGGAGAGCCCGGCATCGACGCCATCGAGCGCACGCAGATTGATCGCATAGAGCCCGTTGACGATCGCGCCTGGCCCGATCGTTCCACGCGGCGGCAGCGCCTCATCGTCGAGCGGGGTGAGGTTTGCCCAGAACACGCTATCGGGCATCGGATCGGCCTTGCCCTCGAACAGGATCGTCGATCCCTCCGCCCTGCCCTGCACCTTGATCGCAGCGACGTCGGCGCCCATCAGCGGCTTGAAATTGGGATCGTCATTGTGGCGCTCGGTGATGACTTCGGCTTCGATCACACCGCCCCTGACCACGTAGGTCCCGAGATGCGCGAAAGCGGAATTGCCGCCCAGCATCCTGCCATTGTGCATGCACATGATGCTGCGGCCGAAGGCGCCGTTGATGCCGTATTCAACTTTGTAAAGTCCGTCCAGCAACGCAATAAACCTGCAAAATCAAAAAGAATCGTGAGTGACCTAGCACTGCTGCTGCACGGAGGCCATCCGACTTTTCCGCGCAGGAGCCGATGCCGGGACCTTCCGCGCCATGATGCCATCATGCTCCTGCTTTGCCCGACGGAGCAACAATTTCGCCAAATCCGTAAGATGCGATTTCAACACCTCAGCTATTTCAGCGCCTTAGCTACTGTGCATGGGGTTGTTTTCGCGTTTTCGTTTGCCGCGCCCGGACTGCGTTCATCAGGCGCTAGCTAGTGACGCTTGAAATACTGCACCTCGCGCTCGTGCTTCTCGGCTGCCGCACGGCTCTTGAAGGTGCCGAGGTTGCGGCGCTTGCCGGTCTTGGGGTTCACCTTGCGTGAGTAGAGGCGGTATTCGCCGGATGCCAGTTTGCGGATCATGGATGCGCTCCTGCCGTGCTTTCGGAATCAACCCGCTTCGCGCGAGGTCTGTTCCATCTCGGCCTGGCGGCCGGCTAGAAGCACAGCGTGGTGACGAGCTTGCCCTGCTTGTCCTTGATCGCATAGGGGCAGCGCAGCCGCTCCAG
Source organism: Bradyrhizobium hipponense (assembly GCF_008123965.1). Taxonomy (GTDB): domain Bacteria; phylum Pseudomonadota; class Alphaproteobacteria; order Rhizobiales; family Xanthobacteraceae; genus Bradyrhizobium; species Bradyrhizobium hipponense. The sequence continues at coordinate 68,002 of NZ_VSTH01000057.1, forward strand.
CGCCTTCTTGGCGTCATCGTCGCCAAGCGCTGCGGCGCGCTCGTAATAGGCCTTCGCGGCGTCCTTGTCCCTCGCTCCCCCGCGGCCTTCCTGCGCGAAGGCGCCCATCCGCTCCAGCGCGCCGGGATGGTTTTGCGCCGCGGCCTTCTCGAACAGCGCGCGCGCCGCGACGTCGTCCTTGGCGCCGCCGGTGCCGTCGGAGAGCATGAGGCCGAGCTGGTACTGCGCCTCCGCATTGGTTTCGGCGGCCTTGCCCAGCAGCGCGCGGGCTTGTGCAGGATCGGCGCCGCCGGCACCGCCGAGCGCCGCAAGATTGCTGACGCCGCGGGGATTGCCGGCCTGCGCCGCCTTCTCGAACAGTTTTCGTGCCTGCGCCTCGTCCTTCGCGACGCCCGAACCGGTGCCGTAGAGCACGCCGAGTTCGACCATCGCTGCACTCGAGCCCTTGTCAGCCGCCTTGCGCCAGGCGGCGATCGCGTCCGCCGTCTGCCGGTTGGCCGCATAGGCGCGCCCGAGCGCGAACATCGCGCGGCGCGACGACGGCGCGGCCTGCTTGCAGAACTTGATCGCGGTTGAGATGTCGGAGGCTGCGAGCTCCGTCACGCCCCTCACATCGGCCGGCTTGTCGGGATCGCTGGGATCGGCCGCCACCCGATCGCACAGGACGAGGTCGGCCGATTGCGCATGCGCCGACGTCGGCGTTGCAAGGGTGACGATGGCCGGCGTGAAGAGGATGGCGCAGAGAGTGTTTCGCATGGACCTCAAATTGCGTCGCGGTGCCGGCGAATTCAAGGCTCGAGTCCCGATTGCCGCAACACGGGTGCGACCTCGGCAGATGCCAGAAAGCGCAGCAAGCGGTCGGCGGCCGCGGCGTGCTTCGCGTCTGCCACGCGGCCGGCGGAGAACACCGCCGGACTCTGCAGGTCATGCGGGATCGGGCCGATCACCTCGATGCCGTCGACTTGATCCCAACGTAGCGGTCAGGCGCGGTGTATCAGCTTGAGCGCCGCAGTCAGGCGCAGGCTGCGCTTGCCGGCAAGCGCCGTTGCCTCCAGCACGGCCTGGACTTCGTCATAGGTGCCGGAGAAGCCGATGCCGACCTCGTGGCCGCCGAAGACCGGATCGTCCTTGGCCGGCGTGTGCTCCTGATTGAGAATCTGGCCCTTCCAGCGTCCGTTCGCTGCGGTGTAGCTGCCGAGATAGTAGAACGACGCATCTCCACCGAGAATGCGACCCCGGTTCAGCAGCATCACCCCGGTGAGGCCGCCGTCAAGGCCGTCCAGCATGCGCAGATGGATCGAATAGAGGCCGTCGGCAATGCCGCCCTCACCGATACCGCCGGCGATCGGCACCTCGTCCTCCGTGATCGGAGTCATCACCGACTGGAAGGGAACGCCGGGCAGCTCCTTCAGCTCTCCCTTGAAGCGGTAGAGATCGCCGTCCGCCCGGCCCTTTGCGGTCAAGGTCGCATCATCGGTGCCGGCCATGGCGCGATAGTTCGGATCGGGATTATGGCGGACCGTCTTGATCACGATGTCGACAGCGTCGTCGGTCTTCTCGTAGCTGCCGATATGGGCGAAGGCCGAATTGCCGCCGAGCATCTTGCCGTTGCCGGCATGCATCACGCTCCGGCCGACCGCATCGCCGAGCTGAAATCTCACCTTGTAGAAGCCTTCAAACACCAGCCGTCCCCGGCCTTACGCGCATTCGGGCGCAGTCTATCCCGCTTTCGGCCGCGATGGACAAGTTTCGCGCAATCCAGCCCCGCGGACCACACAAACGGCTGTCATCAAGATGCAAAAAATCCGCCGGAGTCTTGCGACTCCGGCGGATCGAGAGCCAACCCGGGCCAGCCCCCCAGCCCGAGCCGGGAGGATCTTAGGCGGCGGCCTTCTTGTCGGCCGGCACGGACGCGATCGTCTTCAGTATCTGCGAAGCGATCTGGTATGGGTCGCCCTGCGAGTTCGGCCGGCGGTCTTCCAGATAGCCCTTGTAGCCGTTGTTGACGAAGGAGTGCGGAACGCGGATCGAGGCACCGCGATCGGCAACGCCATAGCTGAACTTGTTCCAGGGCGCAGTCTCGTGCTTGCCGGTCAGACGCTTGTCGTTGTCCGGGCCGTAGACGGCGATGTGGTCCATCAGGTTCTTGTCGAAGGCAGCCATCAGCGCCTCGAAATACTCCTTGCCGCCGACCGTGCGCATGTACTCGGTCGAGAAGTTGGCGTGCATGCCCGAGCCGTTCCAGTCGGTGTCGCCGAGAGGCTTGCAGTGGAACTCGATGTCGACGCCGTACTTCTCGGTCAGGCGCAGCATCAGGTAGCGGGCCATCCACATTTCGTCAGCGGCCTTCTTGGAGCCCTTGCCGAAGATCTGGAATTCCCACTGGCCCTTCGCGACTTCCGCGTTGATGCCTTCATGATTGATGCCGGCAGCGAGGCACAGGTCGAGATGCTCTTCCACCATCTTGCGGGCGATATCGCCGACGTTCGAATAACCGACGCCGGTGTAGTACGGGCCCTGCGGCGCCGGATAACCGGAGGCCGGGAAGCCGAGCGGACGGCCGTCCTTGTAGAAGAAATATTCCTGCTCGAAGCCGAACCACGCGCCCTCGTCGTCGAGGATGGTGGCGCGCTTGTTGGTCGAATGCGGCGTCTTACCATCAGGCATCATGACTTCGCACATCACGAGCACGCCGTTGGTGCGGGCGCCGTCCGGGAACACCGCGACCGGCTTTAGCACGCAATCGGAGCTGTGGCCTTCGGCCTGCTGGGTGGAGGAGCCATCGAAGCCCCAGAGCGGAAGCTGCTCGAGCGTCGGGAACGACGCGAATTCCTTGATCTGTGTTTTGCCGCGCAAGTTCGGAGTCGGCGTATATCCGTCGAGCCAGATGTACTCGAGCTTATACTTGGTCATTGAGCCTCTCTGTAGATGATGCGAAAGCTCGGGGCGGCTAGTCCCCGCACGTTTGTACCCGGCCACCATCGGCCGCCCCTTTACAAGCATTTTACGTGCCAAAACGCCGCAGCGCGGGAGGGTTTTCCACCGCCCCGGTCATGGCCGGCGGAGGGAATATGTTCGGCAGCGGCATGCGTCATAGCCGCGCACCATTCCGTGAAGCTGCACCGCAAAAACTCCGCGGAAAACGCCCGATTCTGGTGCAGGTGAGTCCCAGCCTGGAGTTGCCGACTAAACGCGCATCAACGTCCGGCAATATTCGCCAAGTCTGCCGCCCACGCTCGCAACCTTCGCAATGGCCCAAGCGTTAGCCACCGAACCTGTGCCTTGGGGGAAGCAGAATGCGGATTGCCCACAAAATAGGCCAACACTGATTTCCTTTTCAGCACTTTGCATTTGGGAATGCACGGCCGATATGGGGATTCCAGTAACCACAAGCCAACGAGTCGGGCGCACCATGGAGGCCAAGCGCTGCGATCTCAGGAGATACCGCAATGATGAACAATGGACTGAGTCACGGATCTGCACAGATCTACCAATTCCCCGTCGGGGGCCGCTCGGCTCTTGCCGGACGCCGCTACGGTGAGACCCGCCTTCCCGCCAACCACGCCTCGCTCCCCGTGAACGAGACGATTTGCAGCGAGAGCTGGTACCACCAGGAAGCGGTCGATGAAGCCAAGCCGAAATGGGACCGCTGATGCCTGTGGTTGGTTTGATACCGCCGCGCTCTTCGAAGCGCCCGGCGGCAGCTGAAAAAGGGTCGAAACAACGAAGTTTCGGCCCTTTTTGATTCTTGCTTCTTTGATTCTTGCTTCGAAGCTGAGCTCAGATCACCGCACAGGCCGTCGCGGGCCGCTTTAGATGCCTGACCGTGGTGATTCCGGTCTTGCCGATCGTCAGCGTGGTCCCCGCCCCCGAATAGCGTGTGCCCGAGACCGTCAGCCGTTTGGCGAGCGTGACCGGCTCGCCATCGATCTGAAGGAAGGCGCGCTTGTCGTCGTCATAAAACCCGACGCTGAACTGCGTACCATCGGCACAGCGATAGGTCTGGAACGTCTGGGCACCGCCCTGCCGTGCGCCGAGAATTCCGCCCGCCAGCATGGTGATGGCCAAAAGAATGGCCTTGTGCAGGTCCATGATTGCCCCCGTAATCGACTCACGGACGCGTAGCAAGAGCGTCCGCACGAAACATAACTCAAGAAACATAACCCAAGCTGATCCGATGTCAGACTCCCCTGCCCGCCACCTCAGCCTCCAAGGCGCCAGCAATTTTCGCGACCTCGGCGGCTATCCGACCGCCGACGGCCGCACCACGCGCTGGCGGCACATCTTCCGCTCCAACCATCTCGGCCAGCTCACGGCTGATGACATCGAGATCGTCCGCGCGCTCGGCGTCAGAAGCGCGTTCGATTTTCGTGGGCTGGAGGAGCGCGCAGCCGGCGTCTGCGTCGTGAATGAGATCACCGTGCACTCGCTGCCGATCGAGCCGACGGTGGTGGCTGCGCTGCGCGCCGAGCTCGCTCGCGGCTCTCTGACCGCGCCGGTCGCGCTCGATATCATGCGGGAATCCTATCGCAACTATGTCCGCCATAACACGCACAGCTTTCGCACGCTGTTCGGCCACCTCCTCGAAGACCGCGCGCCGCTGGTGATCCACTGCACGGCCGGCAAGGACCGCACCGGCTTCGCCAGCGCGCTGATCCTGCATGCGCTCGGCGTGCCCGACGACGTCATTGCCGAGGATTATCTGCTGACCAACAGGTACTACAAGCGCGATGCCTCAAGCGCCTCCGATCTTCCTGCCGACGTTCTCGACGCCATCGGCAGCGTCGAGGCCTCGTATCTTGCGGCCGCTTTCGAAGCCGTCGGGGACGACTACGGCGACCTCGAAACTTACTTGCGCGACGGGCTCAAGCTGGGTGCGGCCGAGCGGACGGCGCTGCAGGAGCGTTATCTGCAAGCCTGACTTGCAGCGGTCGCCTCAAGCCATCGGTGCCGCGGCCTTGACGATGGCATTCGTGAGCGCGACCGACACTTGCCAGGTACTCCAGTCGCTCTGGTGCAGCTGGTCCGGATCGCTCGTATCCAATAATTGCTCAAACGACACTTTGTTTTGCACGTGCCAATGACGCATCAGCGCCCAGCGCTGAAACAGATTGACCTTGGCCTCGTCGGCCGCAGCGCGGATCAGGCGCACCATCTTATCCGACAGCTCGGCGCGGTCATCCCAGAGCATCTTCGTCACGTACTGCGGATCGATCAGCAGAACCTCAAAACCGCGAGCGCGCAATTGCGCCAGGCCTTTCCGGATGTTCTGGGCCACAACGTCGACGTCGTATTTATCATCGTGAAAGACGGCGTTCGTCCCGACCTGCCAGATGACCAGGGCGGGATCATCCTGGAAAATATCCGTCTCGAAGCGGTCGAGCTCTTCGTTGGCGTCCTCGCCGCCCTTGCCCCGATTGAGTACATCAATCCGGATATCCGGGTGAGTATCCTTGTATCGCTGCCGTAGATACATTTCGAGCCTGTAGGGAAAGGGAACGACGTCGGCTCGTCCAGCCGTCGAGGACGAGCCCATCGCGACGATCCGCACGGGCCCCTTTCCGTTCAACACCTGTCGGAATGTCGTCAGCGAATATCTGAGATCGACGATCGCAGCTGGAAATTCGACGGTCGGCAAATTATCGGGCATAAATGACCCACCTCCACGACCTGACGTTGCATCGCTCATTCAGCCTTGAAGCCGCCGCCATTGCAAGTCCAATTCGCCAAGAGCAATGATAAGAGCGAATTGAAAACGACGGAGAGTACCGTGCCGGGAAAAGTGATTGTTGTGACCGGCGCGCTCGGCGCACTTGGCAAGGTCGTGGCAGAAATCGCGCAGGCGCGGGGCGCGCGCATTGCCGGAATCGATCACGCGCCATCGCAAGCACCTCTGACGCCCGAACGCATCGAATTCGGCGGCGTCGATCTGTCCGACGCGGCGCAGGCGACGACTGCGATTGAAGCTGCGGCAAAACATTTCGGAAGGCTCGATGCGCTGATCAACATCGCCGGTGGCTTTGCCTTCGAGACCGTCGGCGACGGCGACACCAGGGCGTGGCAGCGCATGTTTGCGCTCAACGTGCTGACCGCGCTCAACACCTCGCGCGCGGCGCTGCCGCATCTTGCCGCCTCCAAGACCGGCCGCATCGTCAATATCGGCGCCATCGGTGGGCTCCAGGCAAGCGCCGGCATGGGCCCCTACGCCGCATCAAAAGCAGGCGTACATCGTCTCACCGAGGCGCTGGCCAATGAGTGGAAGGGTAAGGTCACCGTGAATGCGGTCCTGCCCTCCACCATCGACACGGCCATCAACCGCACCAGCATGCCGAATGCAGACTTCTCCGAATGGGTCACGCCGTTGGAACTCGCGGAGGTCATCCTCTTCCTCGCCAGCGATGCCGCGAGCGGCATCACCGGAGCGCTGATCCCGGTGAGCGGACGGGTGTAGTCGCATACCGATCGGGTTGTCCCGGCGCCGGGTTTGATTCAACCGGACTCAAGAAGGCTCTAGACTGCCTGCAACTGATTCTCCGATCGGAAAGCCTGTGGAAACCGCGCTCTACCTGCCCGTCAAACGCTTCCTCGAAGAACTCGGCTTCTCGGTCAAGGGCGAGATCGGCGGCTGCGATCTCGTGGGTCTCAGCGCCGGCGACCCGCCGGTGGTGGTGATCGGCGAGCTCAAGCTCGCCTTCAATCTCGAACTGATCCTTCAGGCCGTGGACCGCGCGCCGGCCGGCGACGAGATCTGGATCGCTGCAAAAATGTCGGTGCGCGGCAAGGGGCGCGAGAGCGATGCCCGCTATCGCAATCTCTGCCGGCGGCTCGGCTTCGGAATGCTCGGGGTCACCGACCGCGGCGAGGTCGAGGTGCTAGTAAAGCCGCCTACCGCGGCGCCGCGCCGCGAGCCGAAGACGCGCTCACGGCTGGTTGCCGAACATCAGCGGCGCCTGGGCGACCCAGTGCTGGGCGGCAGCACGCGCTCGCCGATCATGACGGCTTATCGCCAGCAGGCGCTGGCCTGCGCCTCCGCACTTGCCGCCGGCCCGCGGCCGGTGCGCGAACTGCGTGAGCGCTGCCCCGATGCAGGCAAGATTCTGCTGCACAATGTCTATGGCTGGTTCGAGCGCGCCGAGCGCGGGATCTATGGACTGACGGACGCCGGCCACGCGGCGCTCAGGCGCTGGCCGCAGGGCCCGGTCGGAGACACCGCACGCGAAGCGGCACTACCGTAGCCACGGGCATATGGGAAAGCGCATGATCGTGGTGACCGGCAGTGTGACAGGCCCGACGACACTCGATCTCATTGCCAACCAGCTCGCGAAGCTTTGAGTGCATAGCTGAGATGCCACACCAATTTCATATTGCAATGCAACATAGACGGCACTAGGTATCCCGGCATCGAAACGAGGCACCTATGAACGCAGACTGGAATACCAAGTACGGCACGCGGCGCGTCCGCCACGATCCGCCCACCCTGGACGAGGCGATCTTCGCCGCCGTCGGTATCACCGAGGATCAGGAGCAGCAGGCCGAGATCGCCGCAGCCTTGATGGGGATGCCGCTCGAAGTCGTGCAGGCCGAGGTGAAGAAACAGACCCGCACCAATAGCCGTATCACCGCGACCCGCGTGATCGCCGGCGAACAGGGGGCACAGCGCTCGGTCGTGGTCGAACGCCGCGTCGTCCGCCGCTTTGGCAACGACAAGCGCACTGGCACCTGAACACGCTATTTCGTTAACCTGATTTCGAAGCGGACCGGACTTGCCGGTCCGCTTTTTGATTTTAGGCGGCGCGGTTGCCGTACATGCTGGAGATGAGCTTCCAGCAGGTCGAATTGAAGCTGAGCAAGGCGCGGCTGGCCGTGAACGGAGCTGCTGCAAGTTCGGCGAGTTCGGCTTCGGGCGTCTTGGCCAGATCGATGGTCCCGGTCGATTCGCCGTGGCGGAATTGCAGGTGCGCTCCGAACTTCCTGGCAAGCGCGCGCATGGCGTGATTCTCCGCGCCCGTGGTGATGCGCAGCCGCTTGAAACCCTTCCAGCGTGCTTCCGCGATCAGGCGGCTGAACAGCACGGTGCCGACGTTCTGTCGGCGTGCGGAGGCTTCCACGCTGAAGGCGACTTCGGGGAGCGACCCCTGCTCCGGCGGATGCAGCTCGGCCGCACCGCGCACCACGCCGTCGACGATATAGGCGACGATCACGGTGCCGTCCTCGGCGCAGCGGGCGGCGTAACGCTCGATGAAACTGTCGTCGAGAAAACCGTTGAAACGGTCGTGCCGGCTTTCGGCATCGAGCCTCAACAGGTGGTCGCGCAAAAGCGGCAATTCTTCCTGTTGGCTCAAGGTCCGCACGTAACCCCGGACGGACTTTGAGCCGGACGGCGTGCGGGTGATGTCTTCAAGTGCCAAGTCTACTTCGAGTGACAAGTCAAAACTCCTCTTGGTGTCCCTCGAGGAGGCGTTCGAATCCCTAGGCCCCCAATATTGTGCGTCGCACCATATTTTTCAAGACAGGAACCTGCCCAAGTTAGAGGCACCGGAAGCGACTAAATCGTTAACAAAATCAACGCCCCGAAGTCATACGAGGATGAGCTGGGTCTGGGTAACCACGGCAACCAGCTTGCCGTCCTCGGTCTCGAGCCGAGTCGTCCAGACCTGGGTCCGCCGGCCCCGGTGCACCGGGGTCGCGGTGGCGACGATGGTGGTTCCCTCCTTGGCCCCGCCGATGAAATTGGTCTTGCTCTCCAGCGTGGTCGTGCCCTTCGCGTCCTCCGGCAGATTGATCACGGTCGCGGCTGCGCCGACAGAGTCGGCCAGCGCCATCACCGCGCCGCCATGGATGGTGTGGTGAAGCGTGCAGAGATCGGGCCTCACCGTCATCCGCGCCACCACGCGATCCGTCTCCGCCTCGACGAATTCGACGCCCTTGAGCTCGGCAAACGGCATCCTCATCGCTTTAAGTTTCTCAAGCGGCGTCATCGGATCTCCTCCCAATTCGTTGTGGTTCTCAACGTGAATTGCCCCGCGCCGCAAAGCAATGACGTCCGAGGTAATGGCAAGCGTGACATCGGGCCGGCGGTTGCGCTCGACGCGATGCGCTTCTGATCCCTCCATCGTCAGTGCGAGCGAAGCGAAGCAATCCAGAATGCCTCTGCGGTAGGATTCTGGTTGCTTCGTCGCCAGGGCTCCTCGCTATGACGTCTGGACCTCACGTCACCGCATTCACGACCTGGTATTCCGGCCGACGCCAAACCTCGCCCACGATCACCTCCTCGATGATCCCGGCCGCCGTCAGCACCTCGGCCTCGCCGATATAAAGCGGCGTGATGCCAAAGCGCATGATGTCAGGCGCGCGGAAGTCGCCGATCAGGCCACGGGCGATCAGAGCCTGCATGGCGGCATAGCCACCGTCAAAGGCGAGCGAGATTTGCGAGCCGCGGCGCTCATGCGCGCGGGGCGTCACGAGCTTCAGCGACGGGCAGCGGCGTTCGATTTCGCTGATCAGGAGGTCGCCCAGGGCCAGCGACCTCGCCCGGACGTCCGCGATATCGACGCGGTCCCAGATGTCGAGCGAGGCCTCCAGCGCCGCCATCGCCAGCACCGGCGGCGTGCCGACGCGCATGCGCTCGACGCCGCCGGCGGCCGCATAGGCGAGTTCGAATGCAAACGGCTTTGCGTGGCCCATCCACCCGGATAACGCGGCGCGTGCGCTGTCGGCATGGCGCGGCGCGACGTAGAGGAAGGCCGGCGCGCCAGGGCCGGCGTTGAGATATTTGTAGGTGCATCCCGCGGCGAAATCGGCGCCGCAGCCTGCGAGATCAACCGGCAGCGCGCCGGCGGAATGCGCGAGGTCCCAGACCGTGACGATGCCGAGCGCATGCGCTTTCGCAGTCAGCTTCGCCATGTCGTGACGGCGGCCGGTGCGGTAATCGACCTCGGTGATGTAGAGGACCGCGATCTCCTCCGACAGCGCCGTCTCGATTTCCTCCGGCGCCACCAGGCGCAATTGATGGCCGCGTCCGAGCGTCGCGATCAGGCCTTCGGCCATGTAGAGATCGGTCGGGAAATTACCGGTGTCCGACAGGATGACCTTGCGCGTCCCGTTCATGTCGAGCGCGGCGGCAAGCGCCTGATAGACCTTCAGCGACAGCGTATCGCCTATCATCACCGAGCCGGCCTCCGCGCCGATCAGCCGCGCGATGCGGTCGCCGACGCGGCGCGGCTGGACGTACCAGCCCGCACTGTTCCAGGCCCGGATCAGCTCATCGCCCCACTCGGCCTTGATAACGTGGTCGACGCGTTCGGCGACACCCAACGGCAGCGCGCCGAGCGAGTTGCCGTCGAGATAGATCACGCCGTCGGGGAGATGGAACAGCGACTTGGTGTCGTCATAGACGCGCAGTTTCGACTCGGAAGTGGACATCTCTTTGGACATCTCTAGAGGACGGTGCGAACGCGCCAGAGTTCAGGGAATAGCTCGATTTCCAGCATGCGCTTGAGATAGCTGACACCGCCGGTGCCGCCGGTGCCGCGCTTGAAGCCGATGACGCGCTCGACCGTCGTCACGTGGTTGAAGCGCCAGCGGCGGAAATAGTCCTCGAAATCAACCAGCTTCTCGGCGACCTCGTAGAGCATCCAGTGCGTCTCAGGCGCCTCGTAGACGTGTCGCCAGGCTTCCAGCACACCCTCGTTGAAGCTGTGGGTTTCCCGGACGTCGCGCAACAGTACGGCCGCAGGCATTTTGAGCCCGTTGCGATCGGCGAGCCGCAGCACCTCGTCATAGAGGCTCGGCGTCGCGAGCTCGGCCTCCAGCAGGTTCGTCACTTCGGCGTCGTGCGCGTGCGGCTTGAGCATGGCGTGATTGCGGTTGCCGAGCAGATATTCGATCAATCGGTACTGGCGCGACTGGAAGCCGGAGGACTGGCCGAGCTGCGAGCGGAAGCGCGTGTATTCGCTGGGTGTCATCGTGCGCAGCACGTCCCAGGCGCCGTTGAGCTGCTCGAAGATGCGCGAGACCCGCGCCAGCATCTTCATGGCGGGAGCCACCTCGTCCTGCGCGATGGCGCGCCGAGCCGCGCTGAGCTCATGGATGGCAAGCCGCATCCACAGCTCGGTGGTCTGATGCTGGATGATGAACAGCATCTCGTCATGCGCTTCGGAGATCGGATGCTGCGCGCCGAGGATCGCATCCAGCGCCAGGTAGTTGCCGTACGACATGCGCCGGGCGAAGTCGGTTTCGGCGCCTTCGGTTGCAGGATCGTAATCGCTGGACGTCATGACAGGCCCTCTCGATCGATCATCCTGTTGGCCACAATCAGTCGAAACCGATCAGGCGCGCCGTGATCGGCGACGACGGGTCCTTCAACCCGTCGATCACGGTGAAATGGTTGAGCCCGGGATCGATGACCAGGTGCGTCGGCACGTCGAATCCGGTCCAGACATTGGCCATCAGGTCGGACTGGCGGATGAACTCGGGCCGCTCGCCGCCGCCGACCCAGGCTGTGACTGGCGAATGCCCGCGCGGCAGATGCAACGCCGCGCTTTCGAGCGTCGCCTCCTCCATGGTCATGCGCAGCGTCTCATTCATCTTCGTCTTCAAGAGCGGGCGCAGATCGTGCAGGCCGCTGACCGAGAGCGTTCCGGCGATGCGGTTGTAGACGGCGGGTTCGAGCCGGCTGTCGTCGCACAGCATGCGTGTGACGAGATGGCCGCCTGCGGAGTGGCCGGCGAGCCGGATCGGCCCTGCGACGAGCGAGGCCGCCTTCGCGATGGCGGCAGCGATCTCGGCGGTGATGTCGGAGAGGCGCGCGGCGGGCGTCAGCGTGTAGCTCGGCAGCGCGACGCTCCAGCCGTGATGGCGGGCGCCTTCGGCAAGATCGGTCCAGGCCGACTTGTCGAAGCGCATCCAATAGCCGCCGTGGACGAACACGACGAGGCCCTTGCTGTCGCCGTCGGGCACGATCAGGTCGAGGCGCTGGCGCTCACTGGCACCGTAGGCGATGTCGGGGCGAAAACCCCTCAGCGCGGCACGATAGGCCGCCGCCCGCTCCGCCCACAGCGCCGGAAGCTTGTCCGACCCCGGGATATGGGCCGAATTGGCGTAAGCATCATCCCAATCGCGCATCGTTACTCCCCGAGGACTCAGGCCTTGCGATCGCGGGCAGTCTGCCACCGGCAGGTCCGACATCCTAGTCTTCATTTTAAGCTTAAAGTATCTCGCGCCGCCCTCGTTTCGGGCACGGGCCGCAAAGGCAAGAAATTTCCCCCTCACCCTAGGGCCGCGAAGCGGCGTCTCGAAGGGCGAAGGCCACCGGCCAGGTCTTCATCCTTCGAAACGCTGGTTGCGCAAGCTCCTCAGCATGAGAAACTAGCTTCACGTTCAGTCATTGCGAGCGAAGCGAAGCAATCAGAGTCTTTCCGCGGCGGTAGTCTGGATTGCTTCGTCGCATCCGCGCAAAATTGCTCCGCAATTTTGTCGCGAGCTCCTCGCAATGACGGTGGAAAAAGCAGAGCCTCTCGCTAACCCTTCTCCACCCCGCACCATTCCGCAATGAACAGCGCCATCGCTTTCGTCGACTTCTTCAGCGACTCCAGGTCGACATATTCGTTGAAGCCGTGCATCTCGCCGCCGCTGGCGCCAAAGCAGAGGCTGGGAATGCCGTAGTTGAGGCCGTAGAAGCGGGTGTCGGTAAGCGCGGTGAAGACCAGGTCTTCGACCGCCCCGCCGTAGACTTTCTCGAAGCCTCTTGCGAACGCTGCTTCCGGCGCGGCGGCGCCGGTCAGTTCATAGCCTTCCGACAGGAAGCCCGACCATTCGATCTCCGGCGGATTGTTGGCGAGGAAGCGGTGGTTGCGCGCGGCGGCGGCGACGCAGGCCAGAATCTCCTTCTGATGATCGGCGACCGACCAGCCCGGCAAGACCGCGATGCGGCAATCGACGTCGCACCAGGCCGGCACGCTGGAGGCCCAGTCGCCGCCCTTGATGATGCCGGGATTGAAGTTGATGGGATGGTTGAGCGTCTTGAAATGGCGATCTGCTTTCGCGCGCTCGTTCCATTCGATCTCCAGCTTCTGGATCGCCTGGATCAAATGATACGCCGCTATGATCGCATTCGCCCCGGAGCCGGCAAAGGCGACGTGAGTCGGATGGCCCTTCACCCGCAGGCGAAACCAGATCACGCCGACCTGCGAGCGCACCATCTTGCCGCCCGTCGGCTCGGGGATGAAACAGGCATCGGCGCGATAACCGCGCTGAAGCGTCGAGAGCGCACCGACGCCGGTGCTCTCCTCCTCGATCACCGACTGGAAATGGATCCGTGCCGTCGGCTTGAAGCCCGCAGTCTTGATCGCGTCCAGCGCATATAGTGCACCGATGGTGCCGGACTTCATGTCGCAGGCGCCGCGGCCGAACATCTTGCCGTCCTTGATGACCGGCGAGAATGGCGACGTGTCCCACAATTCCAGCGGCCCCGCCGGCACCACGTCGCAATGCCCCTGGAGGATCAGCGATTTGCCGCCGTTGGTTTGCGGGCGGTAGGTGCCGACCACGGAGCGCGCCTTCGAGAAATCGTGCTCGATCGGGCCGAAACCGCGCAGATCCTTCAAGTCGTCGACATCGAGATGCCAGTCATCGACCTCGTAGCCGCGCATGCGCAGGAGGTCGCCAATCATGTCCTGGCAAGGCCCCTCCGCACCGCGGGTCGAGGGGATCGCGACGAAGTCACTTGTGGTCGCAAGCTGGGCTTCAAAGCCGGCATCGACGGCGTCAAGAATCCTCTGCTGCGTTTCGGCATTCATCAGGCAACTCCAATCGGGCATTCAGTTCATCGAAGGAGCGCAAGCTAGCCGATTTCAGCCGTTCGGGTACTGCACAAAATAAGCATCCCGCAATGCATCTTCGAGCAGTCGGCCTTCCGAATAGCCATTCAACGTCGCAGGCCGAGTCACGCCATCGCGCACGCGCGGGCATGGCTCCGGCGCGCCGAGCACGGTGCGCACCGGAATGCGTTCGGCATAGATCGGCAACGCATAGTCCTCATCGTCATCGGCAACACCCTTGGCGCGGACTTTTGCCGAGGCTTCCTCGATCTCCATCGCGATGAAGGAGGTCGCCTTGATCTCCTGCGCGTTGCTCTGGCGCAGGCTCGCGGTGCGATCCGGGAAGAAGCGGTCGACCATCGCGACCACCGCGCGCTCCTTCTCCTCGGGGTCGGTGACGAGATAGGCCGTGCCGAACGCCATCACGGCGCGGTAGTCAGCCGAGTGATTAAAGCCGCAGCGCGCCAGCACCAGGCTGTCGAGATGGGCGACCGTCAGGCACACCCGCTCACCCCTCGTCTGGTTACGCAGCATGCGGCTGGCGCTCGAGCCGTGCCAGTAAAGGCGCGTCCCCTCGCGCCAGAAGAAGGTCGGCGTGCAATAGGGCTGGCCGTCGATCACATAGGAGACGTGGCAGAGCATCGAGGAGTCCAGGATGCGGTGAACGGTGGCGTGGTCGTAGAAGCCGCGGTCGTGACGGCGCTTCACCTGGTTGCGCGCCGATGTCGGATAGGAATTTTGAGTCTCAGCTTGGCTCACGGCCGCTCCTGTAGGCGTTGCAAGAATTCCATCACAGTTGTAGCCGCGGATTTGGTCTGCGATAGTGCCAATTCCATGCAAAATATGGCGACCAATTTCCCCTCCTCACCGGCCAAGGCCGAGCTGCCGCTCGACCTCACCGGCCCGCACGTCACGGCCGGCGCCTCTGCCGCGCACCGGCTGTACCAGGCGCTGTGCGAGATGATCGTCGGAGGCCTCGTGAAGCCCGGCGAACCGCTGCCGCCGTCGCGGACGCTGGCCAAACAGACGGGATTTTGCCGCAACGCCGTCGTGAGCGCCTATGAGCGCCTGATCGCCGACGGCTTCGCGCAAGCCACCGTCGGCTCCGGCACCTTCGTCGCCGCGCGCATCCCGGCCCGAGCCGCGACGCCAAAGAAAACGAAGGCCGCGGTCGAATCGCCGCGGCAGGGCGCGCTCTCGCTCGGCTGCACCCATATCGACGAGCGCGCGGTGCAGCGCTTTCGCGCCATCGTCGGCCGGCGCATGCGCGCTTTCGGCGCCGAGCATCTGCACTACGGCGATCCGCGCGGCAGCCGCGAGCTGCGGGTTGCGATCGCCGATCATCTGTTGTCGGCGCGGGGACTGCGCTGCGACCCCGACCAGATCATGCTCACGTCAGGCACGCTGCACACGTTGCGCATCGTGCTCGGCACGATCCTGAAGGCGAAGGATCAGGTCTGGTGCGAGGATCCCGGCTATCCCATTGCACGCAGGACCATCGCGCAATGCGGCTATCGCACCGTCCCCATTCCCGTTGATCCGCATGGGCTGCACGTCGCCGAGGGTCGGGCCGCGGCACCATCCGCGCGTGCGGCCTATGTGACGCCGTCGCATCAGTTTCCGCTGGGCGTGCAGATGTCGATGCCGCGGCGGCTCGAACTTCTCGACTGGGCGAAGCAGGCTGGCGCATTCGTGCTCGAAGACGATTACGACAGCGAGTTTCGCTACGACGGCGCGCCGCTGATGTCGCTCGCCGGCATCGATCATCTCCAGCGGGTGATCTACATGGGCACGTTCGCCAAGACGCTGTTTCCGGGCCTCCGCATCGGCTATTGCGCCCTGCCCGAAGGCCTGATCGCGGACGTCACCGCCGCGCGGGCCGCACTCGACCGCTTTCCCGGCACGCTGATGGAAGGCGCGGTTGCCGACATGCTCAATTCCGGTGCCTTCGCCGCAAACCTGAAGCGCGTGCGAAAGCTCTATCGGGAGGCGCGCGACGCGCTGGCCGAAACGCTGGAAGCGGCTTCCGACGGCGCGCTGTCGGTGCCGGTGCCCTCGCAGGGCCTGCATCTGGTCGCGCGGTTCGATCCCTCAGTGGCCCCCGCGGTTGCGGCAGAGGCAAAACGGGCCGCCGGCGTGGAAGGTTGGCTGCTGGCCGACACCTACGCGCGGGCACGTCCCTTGCCCGGATTCGTGCTGGGATTTTCCGGCCATACGGTTCCGCAACTGGTAGCATCAGCCGAGCGCCTCGCGCGCGAATCGCGCGCCGCCCTGCGCGCGAGAGGCCAATCGGCTCAGCGGGCGTGACGAAGCTTTCCTGTCAGAATCGCGTGCCGCTCCCTACATTGCAGCATCGATGCCGGGATCTCACACCATGCTGAAGCGCTGCGCGACCTGCCTCTCGCTCCTGATCTGCCTCGCGTTCGCCACGACGGCACGCGCGGGCACCGTCGGGCGCGAGCAGGACATCGTTGATCTCAAGCTCGGCCAGCGTGTGCAGGTGGATGACGGAACCTGCCCCGCCGGGCAGGTCAAGGAGGTGCGCGGCGCGAAGATGACCGACAAGGGGGTCTCGCGAACCAGCACCTGCGTGCCGCGGTTCGGTCCGAAATCGAAATAGCTGCGCTTAAGAGCCGTGCTTCGCCGGATCGAACATGCACTGCAAAGTCGGCTTGGCGATCTTGGTGAAAGTGGGGCCGATCTCGCTCTGCTTCGACGTCGGCACCCAATCGGTCTCGATCGTCGGCACTCCGGTCTCGCTGATGCCGCGCAACAGCGCCTCGCGCAGGTCGCGATCCTCGACGACTGCGGCAGCATGATCATGCAGGCAACCGCAAACTTCCTCGGGATGTTCCCAGCGCCCGAGCATGCGCGGCGCGCATTGGCGCACGAACTCGATGCGGGGATCGGGAAGTCGGCTGGGAGAGCGCACCTGCGCCTGGACGGAACTGATCGTCAAAAAGGAAATGAATGCTGCGGCGCAGAGACGAACAAGCATGATGGCCTTTACCGGCTGATTTTCTTGTTGGCGATCAGAAGCGCGCTGCGACCACGATTGCCTGCGGCGCCCTGGTCACGAGCGCCTGCGGCGCGGTGGTTGTGACCGGCGAGCCGCTGTACTGGAAGGTGCCGACGCCCGGCAGATTGCCGTCGGGCGATCCCGCGAACGAGGAACCGGCGAATACGAACCCAAAAGCAAGGATGAAGCTAAGCGCGCGCATGGACTTGTCTCCAGGTTCCGTGGCCTGCGGTGAGCCGTCGTCGTTGGGAGGTTGATAACCATGCGCGGTTTCGCGCGTGATGCGCCAAAGGCGGAAAATGGTTTCGTGTTCGTGAGAATTGTTTCGTCGCTCCTGGGCGACGAAACATTCGGCGGGAAACTTCAATCATTTCAGATGGGTCGCGCGGTGGCTCAAAGCGGTCCGGTAAGCGCCGCTCAAGCCCCGGAAGCGTGCTGCGCCGGAGCACGGTCACATTCATGCCTTCCACGCTTCACATGCATTTTACGTTTTTCTGCTGAAGAGACCCGAACGAGGCTGGGCTCGTCGAACCGGGAGCGCGTCGCGCGCGACCCATGCCATCGAAACCGACAAGCCCGGATCACCACCGGGTGGGTTCACGTGAGGGAAGGCCATCATGATGGCGAAAGATCGCGCAACGGCGCGCGACGCGGGCCAGCGGACCGAGCGCACAGATCAACGCCCCGTTCGCGACGGCACGGCCTCGGCTGGCGCCATGGCAGTGCAATCGAGCCGCGGCTTCGAGGCCGCGCCGCAGGCGTTCGTGCGGCTGACCGGCTCGCACCTCGCCAAATCCCGCGTCAGCCGCCAACGCGTCACTGAGTGAACGCGCAACACCTCACTGAGTGAAGAACTCGCCGCACTTCTGGACGTTGGCGTCAGCCGGTCCCCACGGCATGATCGGCACGGTCGATGTCGAGTTCTTCGGCGATCCCTCGATCAGCTTGTCCGAATAGACCATGTAGACGAGCACGTTGCGCTTGGCGTCACAGCCGCGCACGATCTGCATCTTCTTGAAGAACAGCGAGCGTCGCCGGCGGAACATATCGTCGCCCTGCCCCATCCCTTTGTCCTTGAACTTGATCGGTCCAACCTGGCGGCAGGCAAGCGAGACGTCCGAGACCTCCTCGGCCAGGCCCAGCCAACCCTTGAAACCGCCCTTCTCCGGCACTGTGAAATGACAGGCGACGCCCTCGACCTCGGGATCGTCGAGGCCGTAGGTCGCGAGCTTGTCGTTCGGGCTGACCCATTTGAACACTGTAGAGCGGCGGAAGATCAGATCCGGCTCGTCCGCAGCGGACGCGGACGCCACAGGCACGACCAGCAGCACGAGCAATAAAGCGATATCTTTCAAGCGGATGTCGGAAAGAACGGGGAAACGGGATGACATGAAGTTCTCCGGTAGCAACTCCCCGCAATGTAGGCACGCGAACGCCGGCCAGGAAGGCGACAAGCGCCCGATCACGGCCACCGTTTACCGCTCCGTGAGGCTTTTTTGCTACGGCTTGGACAAATGTAGCTGATGGCAGAACTGCCGTGCTGGTGAACGCGTATCCCCTCTGTGAGACTAACATCTGATTTGGATTATGGATTCGAGGATGAATAGCGTGAACGGGTCTGGTTTCTCTGCCAAGCCGGCGCGGCTCTGGCAGGTCGCCATTTTGACGGCGGCGGGTGCGATCGGTACGGCAAACCAGGCCGAAGCAGCGTTTTATTATTGGACTGATTATTCCGACGGGTCTTACGGCCGGCAGGAGCGCCATATCGAGGGGCCCCGGCAAAAGCCGCAGAAGCGTGGTGCGACCGGGAAGAAAGAGGTCGTCGCCGAAAAGGAGGCCGGCGCGAAGCCGCAAGGGCCGCTCGTCATCATCGTCTCGATCGACCGTCAAAAGGTCACCGTCTACGACACCCATGGCGTGTTTGCGGAATCGCCGGTGTCGACCGGCATGAAGGGCCATTCGACGCCGATGGGCGTGTTCAGCGTCATCCAGAAGCACAAATTTCACCACTCCAACATCTACAGCGGCGCGCCGATGCCGTACATGCAGCGGATCACCTGGTCCGGCATCGCCATGCATGCCGGCGTGCTGCCGGGCTATCCGGCGTCGCACGGCTGCATCCGCATGCCGATGGCGTTCGCGGTGAAGATGTGGAATTGGACCAGAATGGGTGCGCGCGTGATCGTCACGCCGGGCCAGACGACCCCGCAAGACTTCTCACATCCCCTGCTCGCCGCCGCGCGCGTGCCGCCGCAGCCCGCTGCGAGCCTCGAACCGACGACCACGGTCGGCGACAAGGCAGACAAGGGCGCGACTGACGCCAAGGTCACTGAAGCCAAGGTCACTGAAGCCAAACCAGTGGAGACGAAGTCCGCCAGCGCGGAGGCCATGCCGGAGCTGCGCTCGACGGTCGGCCACGCTGTGATGTCGGATGCGACGACGGGCAACGCGTCGGCGCACAACGATGCGGCCAAGTCCGACGTTAAGTCCGACGTCAAGACTGATACTGCCCAGACTGCGAAGCCTCAAGCCGAAGAAGCCGCCAAGTCCGCGAACGCCGAAGCGCATCCGGTCGATGCTGCGGAATCGCCCAGGGCGATGACCGCCGATGAAGTGCCGGTCAAGAAGGCGGAGGCCGCCAAGACCGAGCAGGCCGAAGCCCCGAAGACCGAAGCCGCTCAAACTACAACGTCCGAGCCCGCGAAGCAGGCTGACGCGACGGTGACGGCAACGACGGCCAAGCAGGCGGCCTTGCCTGAGACGAGGAAGGATCAGACTCGGGCCGCCGATCCCGCGCCCGCCGCGAAGCCGGACGTGCCGAAGCGGGCCGGCCAGATTGCGGTTTTCATCAGCCGCAAGGACTCCAAGCTTTACGTGCGGCAGAACTTTGCGCCGCTGTTCGAGGTGCCCGTCACGATCGCGGCCAGCGACCGGCCGCTCGGCACGCATGTCTTTACCGCCGTGGTCGACAAGACCGACGCCAATGCGCTGCGTTGGTCGGTGGTATCCCTGCCCGTCTCCGTCCGCTCCGCCGAGCGCGAGGACGACGGCCGCATAACGCGCCGCCAGCGCACGGCCGCCGTGATCCCCGTTGCGGCAAAGCCCGTCGTCACACCGGACAGCCCGACTGAGGCGCTCGACCGGATCTCGATCCCTGCCGACACCATGGCCCAGGTCAACGAGATGCTGACCAGCGGCGGCTCGATCATCGTGTCCGACCAGGGCCTCAACCAGGGCGAGACCGGCGAAGGCACCGACTTCATCGTCCGCCTGCGCTAGCGCGCGTCGCCGCGCCAGATAACGCGGTGTTGAGCAGGCCGAACGCATTGACGGAGTAGAGTGCGTGGCGGATCACGTCGGGGGACGTCGCCATGCTGAACCGCAGGACCATGCTTGCCGCGCTTCTCGCGACGGCCGCGTCTTCAACACGCGTGCTGGCCGACGGCGGCATGAGCCGGATCTCGGCTTACGCCTTCTCCTTCCCCGCATTGTCCGGCGACGACATCCGCCTCGCTGCCTTCACCGGCCGGCCGCTGCTGGTGGTCAACACCGCCTCGCTTTGCGGCTACACGCCACAATATGTGGGTCTGCAAGAGCTCTGGAGCGAGTTTCGGGAGCGCGGGCTTACAGTCATCGGCGTGCCCTCCAACGATTTCGGTAGCCAGGAGCCCGGCGGCAGCAGCGAGATCTCGAAGACCGCGCACCACCAATACGGGTTACCTTCCCGATCGCGGCCAAGGCTGCCGTGGTGGGACCGAAGGCGCATCCTTTCTACAAATGGGCGGCGGAAGCGCGGCCCCGGGACGTTCCGCGCTGGAACTTCCACAAGTATCTGATCGGCCGCGACGGCTATATCGCCGACGTGTTTGCATCGGCCGTCGAGCCGACCGACACGCGGGTCAAGACGGCAATCGCCAAGGCGCTGGCCGCCAGTTGACGTATCGCCCCCAACACCGTTGGGCACAATTGTGGGCGAAGTGCCAAACAGCCGTTGCCATGGCGATGGGCCACCATCTAGGCTAGTATCACAAGGGGCAGGATGGTTTTGCCGGAGGCGAAAAGCCACGGCGGAACAACGGGATCAATCTCGAGGACAACACCATGCGTGTGGCGGCAGGACTGATTTTGGCAAGCGCGATGTCTGTTGCGATGACAGGCGCAGCATGGTCGCAGACCCCGGCCGCGAAGCCTGCAGCCGCAACGCAGGCGGTACCGGCCGCGACGCCGGCAGGTCCGGTTCCGGCAGCAGCGCCCGCACCCCAGGCTGCGGCAAAACCGATCCCGCCGCAACAAGCGCCGCAGCCGGCTCGCGCTGCCTGCAACAATCCGAACGCGCTAGGCGTCGCCCGCACCGTCGAGATTGATACCACTGGCGGCCCCGGCTTCGGCTTCGAGCATTTCAAGGAGCTCGACTTCCTCCGCGACCACGAGGTGGTGTTGACCTTCGACGACGGCCCGTGGCCGCGCAACACCCCGGCGGTGCTCAAGGCGCTCGCCGACCAGTGCACCACCGGCATCTTCTTCCCGATCGGCAAGCACTCGACCTATGAGCCGGAGATCCTGAAGCAGGTCTACGCGGCCGGCCACACCATCGGCGCACACACCTGGTCGCACGCCAATCTCAACAACAAGAAGCTCACCGAGCAGCAGAAGAAGGATGAGATCGAGAAGGGCTTTTCCGCGGTGAAATGGGCACTCGGCGGCGTCTCGCCCTCGCCGTTCTTCCGCTTCCCGGCGCTCCAGCATCCGCCGGAGATGGTCACCTATCTCGGCAACCGCAATATCGCGATCTTCTCCTGCGACCTCGACTCCTTCGACTTCAAGGCCTCTAAGCCCGAGAAGGTGATCGACACCGTGATGAAAAAGCTCGACAAGCTCGGCAAGGGCATCATCCTGATGCACGACTTCCAGAAGCACACGGCCGAGGCTCTTCCCGAACTTCTGAACCGCCTGAAGGCCGGTGGCTTCAAGGTGGTGGCGATGCGCGCCAAGTTCCCGGCCACGACGCTGCCCGAGTATGACCAGGAGCTGCTCAAGGACGTCAAGCTGCCGACGGTCAGCAACCGGCCGGTCAACAGCGTCGTGACGACGGTCTCCGAATAGCCGTTGCCATTGTCCTTCCGCATCGAAGGCTACGTCATCGTCTCCGCCGACGGTATGCTCGCTGACGTGGATCATGTCATGCCCGACAGCCTCAAGTTCGAAGGCGACAAGCTGTTCTTCGAGCAGGCGCTTGATCGCGCCGCATTGATCGTGCACGGCCGGCATTCGCACGAGCAGCAGCCGAACTCGCCGAAGCGCAAACGGCTGATCGCAACCCGCAAGATCAAGGCCCTCACCGTCGATCTGGAGACGCCGAACGCGACGCTATGGAATCCGGATCATGCGAGCTTCGAGAAGGCCTGCGCCTTCGCCGAAGTCGCCTCCGGTACCGTCGCGATCATCGGCGGCCCCTTCGTGTTCGACATGTTCATGGACCGCTACGACACGTTCTGGCTGTCGGAGGCCCCGCACGTCCGCCTGCCCGGCGGCGAAGGCTGCTTTATCGGCGTGCCGGCGCGGACGCCGCACCAGGTGCTGGCTTCACACGGCATGAAGCCGGGCGCGCCGTTCCTGCTTGACGCGGCGCATGAGGTGACCGTCACGCCGTGGCGTCGGGCGGGTTGAACCTCCCGCCTTCTCAAAATTGAGAAAACAACCCCATGCAAAGTAGAACGGGCCGCCGGCCAGGATGCCTTGAGCGGCGCCTATAGACCTCTACACGTCCCCGTACGCCGCTTCGGCCGGACGCGTGGCACGGCCGTAGCCCATGATCATGAATAGCGCGCCGATGATCGAGAGGTTCTTGAGCGCGTCGACCAGCACCTTGCCGTTGTCAGGCGGCGCCTGGTTCCAGAAATCATAGAACAGCACGGTCGCGACCGCGACGTAGACGATCAGCAGCATCGCGAAGAAGCGCGCGCCGAAATTCAGCGCGATCATCAGGCCGGCGATGATCTCGAGCGCGCCGACCGCGATCGCCAGCAGCTGCGGCGTGGTCTTGCCGGTCGCCTGCTCGGCTTGCTGGGCATAGGTTGCGACGATGTCTGGCACTGTGATCTTGCTGGCGATCATCTCGGCGGTGCCGGGAATATCGAGCAGCTTGGTCGCGCCCGTGTATATAAACAGCACGGCGAACAGGATCCGCCCGAAAGTCACGAACGCTGGCATGATCGGCCTCTTGGCAAAACTCTGAGCGCGAGACGCTTCAGGGGATTATGAAGTGTCCGTTCGCGGTTTACAAACGGGGAAATAGAGAACTGCAAGTTATTCAAAGTCGGCCGCGTTCTTCCCCTCTCCCCTTGTGGGCCCCTTGTGGGAGAGGGTGGCATAGGCGGCCTTCGGCCGCCGTCCTTAGAACGCCGATGCTTCGCATCGGCTATGGCGCAGCGGCGAGACGGGTGAGGGTATCTATCGGCACGGAAAACTCGCGAGATTTCGACTCGCGGAAACAACCCCTCATCCGGCGCTTCGCGCCACCTTCTCCCACAAGGGGAGAAGGATTTGCACCACCCGCGCGGCACCGGCTCGCTACGTAAACAACGTCGGCTGCTGCCGCGCTGCGCGCTCCTGCGCTTCCACCACCGCAACCGCTGTCATGTTGAGGATGCCACGTGCCGTAACGGACGGGGTGAGGATGTGGGCCGGACGCGCGGGGCCGATCAGGATCGGACCGACGGGCAGCGCGTCCGCGAGCGACTTGATCATCTGATAGGCGACGTTGGCCGTGTCGAGGCTCGGCATGAGCAGGATATTGGCTTCGCCCTCGAGCTTGGAGTGCGGCAGCACCATTTTTCGGGCGGCGGCCGAGAGCGCTGTGTCCCCCTGCATCTCGCCGTCGGCCTCGATCTCCGGATGCTTATCCTTCAACAGCTGAGTCGCCCGGCGCATCTTGCGCGAGGACTCGGTGTCGTAGCTGCCGAAATCCGAATGCGAGACGAAAGCGATCTTCGGCTTGATGTTGAAACGCTGAACGTGGACCGCTGCCAGCGAAGCGATCTCGGCAAGCTCCTCCGCGCTCGGATTGGGGCGCACCTGCGTGTCGGCGATGAAAAACGCGCCCTTGCTGGTGATCAGAAGCGCCAGCGCAGCGTAGTCGCTGACGCCCGGGAAAAAGCCGATGATCTCGCGGACATGGCGCAGATGGCTCATGTAGCGGCCCTCGACGCCGCAGAGCATGGCGTCCGCCTCCCCGCGCACCACTGCGAGCGCCGCGATCACCGTATTGTTGGTACGCACCACCGTGCGCGCCGCGTCCGGCGTCACGCCGCAGCGGCCGGCGACCTCGACATAGGACTGCACATAGGAGCGATAGCGCGGATCGTCCTCGGGATTGATGAGATCGAAGTCCTTGCCGGCCCGGATCGAGAGACCGAAGCGCTTGATGCGCGCCTCCACCACCGACGGACGGCCGACCAGGATCGGCCGCGCCACGTTCTCCTCGAGCACCACCTGCGTGGCGCGCAGCACGCGCTCGTCCTCGCCTTCGGCGTAGATCACCCGCACCGGCTGGGTCTTGGCCTTGGCGAACATCGGCTTCATGACCAGGCCGGAGCGGAAGGCGAAGCGCTCGAGCAGCGCGGTGTATTCGTCGAAGTTGGTAATGGGCCGCGTCGCGACGCCCGACTCCATTGCGGCCTTGGCCACGGCCGGCGCGATGCGTAAAATCAACCGTGGATCAAATGGGCTCGGGATCAGCGAGCCCGGGCCGAACCCTTGTGTCTCGCCGGTGTCAAACCCCTGCGCCACCGCATCCGACGGCGCCTCGCGTGCAAGCTGGGCAATGGCCTCGACGGCGGCGTGCTTCATCTCCTCGTTGATCGCGGTGGCGCCGACGTCGAGCGCGCCGCGGAAGATGAAGGGAAAGCAGAGGACGTTGTTGACCTGGTTGGGAAAGTCGGAGCGCCCGGTGCAGATCATGGCGTCCGGGCGCGCCTTGCGCGCCTCCTCCGGCATGATCTCCGGCGTCGGGTTCGCGAGCGCCATGATCAAGGGCTTGTCGCCCATCGCCTTTGCCATCTCGGGCTTGAGTACGCCCGGCGCCGAGAGGCCGATGAAGATGTCGGCGCCGCCGATCACGTCGCCGAGCGTGCGGTTGTCGGTCTTCTGCGCATAGACCGCCTTCCAGCGATCCATCGTGGTGTTGCGACCCTCATGCACGAGGCCGTCGATGTCGCAGACCCAAATGTTCTTGCGCTGTGCCCCCATCGACACCAGGAGGTTCAGGGTTGCGATCGCTGCGGCCCCTGCCCCCGACGCCACGATCTTGACGTCCGACAGCTTCTTGCCGTTCAGCCGCAGACCGTTGGTGATGGCGGCTGCAACGATGATCGCGGTGCCGTGCTGGTCGTCATGGAAGACCGGGATCTTCATGCGCTCCTTCAGCTGCGCCTCGATCTCGAAACATTCCGGTCCGCGGATGTCCTCGAGATTGATGCCGCCGAAGGTCGGCTCGAGCGCCGCCACCGTCTCGACCACGCGGTCGATGGTATCAGCCGCGATCTCGATGTCGAACACGTCGATACCGGCGAATTTCTTGAACAGGACCGCCTTGCCTTCCATGACAGGCTTCGACGCGAGCGGACCGATATTGCCGAGGCCGAGCACCGCGGTGCCGTTCGAAACCACCGCGACGAGGTTGGAGCGGATCGTCAATGAGGCGGCTTCCGCCGGGTTCTTGGCGATCTCCATGCAGGCGGCGGCGACACCCGGAGAATAGGCAAGTGCGAGATCGCGCTGGTTGGCGAGCGGCTTGCTCGCCTGGATCTCGAGCTTTCCAGGGCGCGGCAGACGATGATAGGCCAGCGCCGCCTGGTGAAGATCATCAGAATAAGACGACATGCGGTCCCTCGCCTCGCGTTACCGGCCTCAAATTACGTTGTCCTGACCGGCCTGTCGCGGGTCGCGGTATTCCGGGTCATGGAAACGGGATGAAGCACGGCCGGCGCCCCGGTGGCAACATCCGATTGCGGCCCCATCAACAGGGCGGGCGGTCAAATATTTGAAAACCATAGCTTTCCCCGGACCGCACGGCGTTTCGCGAATATGGCAGGTTGCGCAGTGCAAAACGAGCAACTGGAGCTGGGAATGAAGCGGATCCTGATCGGCCTGATCTTACTCGCAGTGCTCGGAGCGGCCGGATGGTTCAGCTTCAATCTCTACGCAAAACATCGCGCCACCGCCGAGGTCGAGGCGGCGTTCGAGCAGATCCGCAAGCAAGGCGGCAAGGCGAGCCACGGCAAGATCGCATTCGATGCGATGAGCCGGACGCTGACGGTCGAGGATATCGCGATCACTCCCGGCAGCGAGTCGCAAGCGCAGATCAAGATCGCCGGCATCAAGGGCACGGGCGTTCGCTTCCTCGAAGAGACGCGCGTTTCGGCCGACAACGTCGACATCGCGGGGCTCGAACTTGCGCTGGGCGAAATTGGCCCGGCGAAGCTGAAAGGCTCATACAAGATTCCGCAACTGACCATGCGGGACTATGCCGGCCCTCTCAGCGCGCTGAAGGTGCCAACGGGCGGTTCATCGATCGACATGTACCGCTACGCGCTCGAACGATATGCCAGTGTGACGGCATCTTCGGTCACGGCCCCGACGCTGACCTTCACGTTCGATGGAGGCGGCGGTGCCGCCGGCAGCGGCGATATCTCCTATTCCGGGCTGGCGATCCAGAATCTGAAGCGGGGCAAGATCGACGCCATGAAGGCGGACCGCGTCAACTTCACGATCAACGTGCAGTCGGTGGGCAAGGCGGACAAGCTGACCGGCGAAATCTCCACCGTCGCCATCAATGATATCGACGTGACCGCGATGGCCGCCGCGCTCGATCCGCAGAAGGCGGGCGACGACAGCTATCACCGAGCCTACGGGCAGATCTCGACCGGACCATATGTGGCGACATCGACACCGGGCATACGGGTGCAGGTCGACGGGATCGCCATCGACGACATCGCGCTCCAGCCGTCGAAATTCCGGCTGGCCGAGGTCCTCGCGGTGCTGCCGGCCAGCGATCGCACGTCACTTCCGACGCCGGCGCAATCGCGCGAGATGATGGAGAAGCTCGCGCGATTCTATGAGGGTATTCGCGTCGGCAGGATCGACATCGGCAATCTGTCGATGACGACCCCGCAGGCAACGCCGAAGCTGAAGGCGATCAGATACCGGCAGGGCGAACTCGCCCTCGAAGGCCTCGATGCGCCCACGCCACAAGGCCAGATCAAGATGGAGCGCTTCGCCCTCAAATCGTTCAGCGTGGCGAACCTGCTGCGTCGGGCGGCAGGCTTCTCCGATCCCGGCCAGCGGCCCTCGCCCGATCAGATGCTGGGCCTGTTTCGGGTGCTCGACGGCGCCGAGATCAAGGGCGTCGTCGCGCCTTTCAAGAACACCGACAAGCTGGTTACAATCGACACGCTGAGTGTGGATTGGGGGCAGCTGGTCGGCTCGATCCCGACCAAGGCGCATGTCGTCGCCAAAATGGTCACGCCGATCGATCCATCCGATCCGAAGCAGCTTCCATTGATCGCCGGCGGCATCGACAAGCTCGCGATTGACCTTGATCTCGGCGCGGGGTGGACCGAGTCGTCCAACAGCTTCGTGCTGGCCCCGGCGACCCTCGACATCGGAGGGATCGCAACAGCGAAATTACGCATCGCACTCGGCAACGTGCCGCGCGAGGTGTTTTCGTCCGATCCCGCCCAGCTTTTGGGTCAGGCGGCCCGGATTGAGGCTGTCGCGCTCGAATTCTCAGTGCGCGACAATGGCTTCGTCGACTTCGCTGTGACGCAGAATGCGCGAGGACGAAATGTCAGCCGCGACGCCGCGCGCCAGACCCTCGTCGACAGCGTCAGGGCGGACCGAGCGGACGTCGCCGCCGCCAATCCGGAGGCGGGCACGGCGGTGGATGCGATCGCAAGCTTCATCGAGACGCCGGGCCAGACGCTCGTCATCAAGGTCACGCCGCGCGCCAACGTGCCGCTGATGCAATTGATGCAGCTCTTCAATGCCGACCCGGAGGGCACGCTGGCGCAATTCAAGATCGAGGCGTCGACGGGACTGTAAAGCGTATCCCTGCGCAAGGGGTGGCAATTGAACTAGCGAAAATCCCTCCCCGTCATTGCGAGCGCGGCGAAGCAATCCAGAATCTTTCCGCGGATGGACTCTGGATTGCTTCGCCGCGCTCGCAATGACGACGCGGAGAGAGCTGACACAATATCAGCCGGATCGCCCCGCGGAGAGTCCCCCTCACCCGCCTCGCATCTTCGATGCGATGCGGCCTCTCCCCGCACGCGGGGAGAGGCGAAGATCATCACTTCTGCGGCAGATTCACCCGCACGTGCAGCTCGCGGAGCTGCTTGGTCGTTGCTTCCGATGGTGCGCCCATCAGCAGGTCCATGGCCTGCTGGTTCATCGGGAACAGCGAGATCTCGCGCAAATTGTTGGTCCCGCACAGAAGCATCACGATGCGGTCGACGCCCGCGGCCATGCCACCGTGCGGCGGCGCGCCGTACTGGAAGGCGCGGTACATGCCGCCGAAACGCTCGACCACTTCCTGCTCGCCATAGCCTGCGATCTCGAACGCCTTCACCATGGCTTCCGGCACATGGTTGCGGATGCCGCCCGAGGCGATCTCGTAGCCGTTACAGGTGATGTCGTACTGGAACGCCTTGATGGTCAGCGGGTCCTGGCCCTTCAACGCATCAAGGCCGCCCTGCGGCATCGAGAACGGGTTGTGCGAGAAGTCGACCTTCTTGTCCTCCTCGTTGTACTCGTACATCGGGAAGTCGACGATCCAGGCGAGCTCGAACCGCTCCTTGTCGGTGAGGTTCAACTCCTCGCCGACCTTGTTGCGGGCGAGCCCTGAGAACTTCCAGAACTTGTCGGGATCGCCGGCGACGAAGAAGGCGGCATCGCCTTCCTTGACGCCGAGCTGCGCGCGGATTGCAGCGGTGCGCTCCGCTCCGATATTGTTCGCAAGGGGACCGGCGCCCTCGCCGCCTTCGCGCCACATGATGTAGCCGAGGCCAGGCTGGCCTTCGCCCTGCGCCCACGAGTTCATGCGGTCGCAGAAGGCGCGCGAGCCGCCGCCCGGTGCCGGGATCGCCCAGACCTGGTTCTTGGGATCCTCCAGCATGCGCGCGAACACCTTGAAGCCGGAGCCGCGGAAGTGCTCGGAGACGTCCTGCATCTCGATGGGATTGCGCAGGTCCGGCTTGTCGCTGCCGTATTTGCGCAAGGCTTCCGCGAACGGAATCCGGCGCCAGCCCTTCGTCACCGGCTTGCCCTTGCCGAACTCCTCGAACACGTCGGTGATGACAGGCTCCATCGCCGCGAACACGTCCTCTTGCGTGACAAAGCTCATCTCGACGTCGAGCTGGTAGAACTCGCCCGGCAGGCGGTCGGCGCGCGGGTCCTCGTCGCGGAAGCAGGGCGCGATCTGGAAATAGCGGTCGAAGCCGCTCATCATGAGCAGCTGCTTGTACTGCTGCGGCGCCTGCGGCAGCGCGTAGAACTTGCCGGGATGGATCCGCGACGGCACCAGGAAGTCGCGCGCGCCTTCCGGCGAGGACGCGGTCAAGATCGGGGTGTTGAACTCGAAGAAGCCCTGCCCCTTCATGCGGCTGCGCATGGAATCGATGATCGCGATGCGGGTCATGATGTTCTGGTGCAGCTTCTCGCGACGCAGGTCGAGGAAGCGGTACTTCAGGCGGATGTCTTCAGGATATTCCTGGTCGCCGAACACCGGCAGCGGGAGGTCGCCGGCAGGTCCCAGCACCTCGATCTCGCTGACGTAGATCTCGACCTTGCCGGTCGGCAGATCGTCATTGTCGGTGCCTTCGGGGCGGCGGCGGGCCTTGCCGTCCATTCGCACCACGAATTCCGAGCGCAGCTTCTCGGCCAGCGAGAATGCCGGCGAGTCCGGGTCGACCACGCACTGGGTCAGGCCGTAATGGTCGCGCAGGTCGATGAACAGCACGCCGCCATGGTCGCGAACGCGATGGACCCAGCCCGAGAGGCGAACCGTTTCGCCGATGTTGCCCTCGCGGAGATCGCCGCATTTATGTGACCGGTAGCGATGCATGGTCGTCCCAAATTCAATGTCGGAGGGGTCGAATCGAGTAGGCCAAAATGACCTAGCCGAAGTGCGGCAGGGTTTACCCGACGAGGCCGAGGGCGGCAACCAAGGGAACGGCCTGTTTTGGGCCCGAAGTACCCATTTTTGCTCCCTCGCGGCCGGGACCTTTGCCGATGGGTGTTCCAGGCCTATCTTGAGGCCATGACAGTCCATTTCCCGTTCCAGAACTCCTATGCGGCGCTGCCGGCGAACTTTTTTGCCCGCGTCGCGCCGACTCCGGTGGCGGCCCCCCGGCTCATCAAGCTGAACCGGCCGCTGGCCGTCCAGCTTGGGCTCGATCCGGACCTTTTGGAGAGCCCGGAAGGTGCGGAAATCCTGGCCGGGAAGCGCGTCCCCGAGGGTGCCGACCCCATCGCCATGGCCTATGCCGGCCACCAGTTCGGGCAGTTTGTTCCCCAGCTTGGCGACGGAAGGGCGATCCTGCTCGGCGAGGTCATTGACTGGGACGGCGTCCGCCGCGACATCCAGCTCAAGGGCTCGGGCCCCACCCCATTCTCCCGCCGCGGCGACGGCCGCGCCGCGCTCGGCCCGGTGCTGCGCGAATACATCGTCAGCGAAGCGATGTTCGCGCTAGGCATCCCGACCACGCGCTCACTCGCCGCTGTCGTCACCGGCGAGCGCGTCATCCGCGAGACCGCGCTGCCCGGCGCGGTGCTGACCCGCGTTGCCTCGAGCCATATTCGCGTCGGAACTTTCCAGTTTTTTGCGGTTCGCCGCGACACCGACGCGATCCGCCAACTCGCCGACCATGTCATCGCCCGCCATTATCCGGAGCTGCTCAGCGTCGAGCGCCCCTACCACGCGCTCCTCGCCGGCGTCGTCGCGCGCCAAGCCGATCTCGTCGCGCGCTGGCTGCTGGTCGGCTTCATCCATGGCGTGATGAACACCGACAACTGCTCGATCTCCGGCGAGACCATCGATTACGGCCCCTGCGCCTTCATGGATACCTACGATCCCGCACAGGTGTTTTCCTCGATCGACGAGATGGGCCGCTACGCCTATGCCAACCAGCCGCGCATCGCGCTGTGGAATCTGACCCGGCTCGCCGAGTGCCTGTTGCCGCTGTTCGGCGAGGAGCAGGAGAAAGCGATCGAACAGGCGCAGGAAATTCTGGGCGGATTTCCGGACATTTTCAGCAAGGCCTATCAGGCCGGCCTGCGTCGCAAGATCGGCCTGTTCACCGAACGCGACGGCGACGAGGCGCTGAACCAGGACCTGCTCGACGCGATGGCGAAGAACCAGGCCGATTTTACTCTCACCTTCCGCAGACTCGGCGATGCGGCCGGTGACGCGGCAGCCGACGAGCCCGCGCGCGCGCAGTTCATGGACCCCGCAGTCTTCGATGAATGGGCCAAGCGCTGGCGCGAGCGCACGGCTTTGGAGCCGCAGACCGCGGCCGAGCGGCGGACTGCGATGAACGCCGTCAACCCGCTCTTCATCCCGCGCAACCACCGCGTCGAAGCCGTCATTCAGGCGGCAGTGAACAACGACGACTATGCACCGTTCGAGGAATTGGTGAAGGTGCTGGCCAAGCCCTACGCCGACCAGCCGGACTATGCAGCCTACGCCGATCCGCCGCTGCCGGATCAGCGTGTGTTGCAGACGTTCTGCGGGACGTGAACCAGCTCTAGCTGAGGAACCCGGCACAACTCGAAGTGGGCCTCGCGGTGGTGGATTACGCCATCGCCGCGAGATCGGCCGATCCGCGTCCTGCTGACTAGCTGTGGACGCGCTTCGCTCTTGGAACCGCTGTCATCAAACTGAAACACTCGCACTCTAACGGCCTGTCAGGGCCGTCTTGCCGGAGGCGCCCATCCTCCAACAGTCCCGACACAGCGCCCCATGCCGTTCAAATTCATCCACCTCACCGACACGCATCTCGCAGGCCCCGGACAAAAGCTCTATGGCCTCGATCCGCGCGCCCGGCTCGATGCCGCGATCGCCGACATCAACAAGCACCACATCGACGCCGCTTTCGCGGTCGTGACCGGCGACCTCACCCATTGGGGCGAGCCTACGGCTTATGCCAATTTCGCCGAGGCGATGGCGGCGCTGAAAATTCCCTACATCGCCATGGTCGGCAATCACGACCGCCGCGTTGCCTGCCTCGACGGCCTGAAGGCCGCGCCGCGTGATTCAAACGGCTTCGTGCAGGGCACCCGAACCACCGAGCACGGCCTGTTGGTCTTCCTGGACACGCTGGACGAGACCAGCCACGCCGGCGAGATGTGCGCCAAGCGCCTCGGCTGGCTCGAAAGCACGCTCGCCGCCGCACCGGCCGATATGCCGTTCGTCGTGTTCATGCATCATCCGCCGTTCCCGGTCGGCGTTCACGCCATGGACGAGATCTCGCTTGCGCAGAGCGCCGAATTCGCCGAGGTGATCGCGCCCTATCGTCCCCGCATCCGCCACCTCTTTTTCGGCCATGTGCACCGGCCGATCTTCGGCAGCTACGGCAAGATTCCCTTCTCCACCCTGCGCGGCACCAACCACCAGGTCTGGTTCGAGCTCGATGCGAGCGCGCCGCACCTGGCGAGCCACGAGCCGCCCGCCTATGGCGTGGTGCTGATCGATCAGGAGAACCTGGTCGTGCACAGCCACGACTTCCTCGACACCAGCCTGCGGTTTCCCTTTGCGGCGCCTGAGGGAATGAACGATCGCGACTATGCGCTCAATTTCGCGGCCCGGTGAGATGAGCCTCGCCGAACCCACGGCGCTCCCGGTCACGACATCAGTATCGCCGCGGCTCCACATCCTGAAGCGGTTCACGACCGGCTTCAAAGCCTCGCTGCCGGCCTATCTGCTGCTGCTGCCTTCGCTGGTCTTTCTTGCGCTGTTCACCTATGGCGCGATGGGGCGCGTGCTCATCGACGCGCTCTACCAGCGCGCCACGCCGAAGGCACCGGTCCGCTTCGTCGGCCTCGACAACATCGGCGCGGTGCTTGCGGACTCCGCCTTCACCGGCGCGGTCGTCAATAACCTGATCTACGCCGTCGGCACGGCGATCCCGAGCATCGCGCTTGCGCTGTTGTTCGCGCTGGCGCTGTCGCGCACCAACGCCGTGACCAGCGTGCTGCGCGCCGCACTGTTCCTGCCGGTGCTGATCCCGATGGTCGCGGCCTCCGCGCTGTTCCTGTTCATCTTCCTGCCCAATGTCGGGCTGCTCGATTACTACATCGGCCGGCTGCTTCCGGTGCTGCCGAACTGGCTCGGCGATTCCGACATCGCACTTTACGCGATCATGATCATCACGATCTGGAAGAATGCCGGCTACTACATGCTGTTCTTCCTGGCCGGCCTTCAGGCCGTGCCCGAGGACGTGATGGAAGCGGCGCATCTCGACGGCGCCGGGCCGTTCCAGCGGCTGCGCCACATCATCCTGCCGGAGCTCAAGCCCACCTTCCTGTTCGTCACGGTGATCGCAACGCTCAATGCGGTGACGCAGGTCGACCACGTCTTCGTCTTGACCCAGGGCGGCCCATCGAACGCCACCAATCTCGTGCTGTTCTACATCTACCAGCAGGCAGTCGAGCATTACGACATCGGCAAGGCTTCGGCGGCGACGCTGCTGACGCTGGCGGCGCTGATGGGCCTCACCGCGCTCTCCTTCCGCACCATGGCGAACCGCGAGGGCGGGGCATGAGGCTGTTCGACGCGCTGTTCAAGGATGCGCCGCTCGCCACCCGCGGCGAGATCACGCCAAAGCTCGGTTTTGCGCTGACCGTGCTGCTCGCGATCGTCTGGCTCATCCCGTTCCTGTGGATGGGCGTGGCGACGCTGCGGCCCGCTTCGGACGGCATCAACACCATGGCTGAGCTGATGCCGAGCCTGAAGCCCACGCTCGACAACATCAGGGATGCCTGGGAGATCGGCGACTTCCCGCGCTACACCCTCAACACCACCATCATCTGCACCGGCATCCTGCTGGTGCAATTCGTCACGATCACGCTGGCGGGCTTTGCGTTCGCGCGCCTCGCCTTCGCCGGCAAGACGCTGATCTTCTACCTGTTCCTGATGCAGCTCATGCTGGTGCCGGTGCTTCTGATCGTGCCGAATTTGAGCCTGGTGGCGCAGCTCGGCCTCTATGACACGCTCGCCGGCGTGATGATGCCCTTCTTCGCCTCTGCCTTCGGCACCTTCCTGATGCGCCAGGCTTTTGAAGCCATCCCCACTGAGCTCGAAGACGCAGCCCTGATCGATGGCGCCAGCCTGTTTCAGCGCATCCGCCACATCTACGTGCCGCTGTCGATGCCGAGCTTCTCGGCCTTCGCCATAATCTCCGTGACCAGCCACTGGAACGACTTCCTGTGGCCGCTGATGGTGATCAATTCGCCGGACAAGCGTCCGCTCACGGTTGGGCTGTCCGTGTTCACCAAGACGGCCGAAGGCACGCAGGCCTGGGGCACCATCGCCGCCGGCACGCTCATGGTGATCGCGCCGCTGCTTATCACCTTCCTGATCTTCCAGAAGCGCTTCATCAGCTCTTTCGTCACCTCAGGCATCAAATAGGAGATTTCTCGATGCTGTTTTCCCGCAGGCTCATGCTCGGCCTCGCCATCGCAGGTACCATGGCAGGCGCCCTCGCCTTCCCGGCGCAGGCCGAAGGCCCGACCGAGATCGATTTGTTCTTCCCCGTTCCGGTCGACGGCAAGCTCGCCCGCGACATGGGCACCCTGATCAAGGAGTTCAACGAGACCCATCCCGCGATCAAGGCGACTGCCGTCTACACCGGCTCCTATGACGACACGCTGATCAAGACGCGCGCCTCGATCAAGGCTGGCAAGCCGCCGGCCGCCGTGATCATGTCGGCCAACTTCCTGCTCGACATGCAGATCGAGAACGAGCTGACCAATCTCGATTCCCTGATCGCCGCCGACGGCACCAGCAAGGACCAGTTCCTCGGCCAGTTCTTCCCGGCGCTGCAGGGCAACGCGGTGATCAGCCGCTCCGTCTACGGCGTGCCGTTCCACAATTCGACGCCGCTGCTCTACATCAATGCCGACCAGGCCAAGGAAGCCGGCCTCGACCCGAATAAGCCGCCGCAGACCTGGGCAGAGCTCACCGACTGGGCCAAGAAGCTCACCAAGCGCGAGGGCGACAAGGTCACGCGCTGGGGCATCGCCATTCCCTGCGCCTATGACTATTGCGGCTGGATGATGGAGACGCTCACCATGACCAATGGCGGGCGCTACTACAACGAGGAGTTCGGCGGCGAGGTCTATTACGACACCCCCTCGATGCAGGGCGCGCTGACCTGGTGGAACGACCTCATCGCCAAGCACAAGGTGCATCCGCCCGGCGCGACCCCCGGTCCGGCCGTCAGCACCTCCTTCATCTCCGGCAATGCCGCGATGATGATGCTGTCGACGGGCTCGCTGACCTATGTGCGCGACAACGCCAAGTTCGCCTACAAGGTCGCCTTCATCCCGCGCAACGTCCGCAACGCCGTGCCGATCGGCGGCGCCTCGCTGATCATTCCGGCAGGGCTCGAGGCCGACAAGCAGAAGGCCGCCTGGACGCTGATCAAGTGGATGACCTCGCCCGAGAAGAGCGCCTGGTGGAGCCGCGCCACCGGCTATTTCGCGCCGAACATGGCCGCCTACAAGACGCCTGATATGGTCGACTTCCTGAGCAAGAACCCGGACGCCAAGACCGCCGTCGAGCAGCTCGACGTCGCCAAGCCGTGGTTCGCGACCTACAAGACCGTGCCGGTGCGCAAGACGCTGGAGGACGAGGTGATGCTGGTCCTGAACGGCAAGAAGCAGCCCAAGGAGGCGCTCGTCGCCGCCCAGAAGGCCGCCGACGAACTGCTCAAGCCGTACAACGCGGAGACGGCGCTTAAGCTGCCGTAAGTGGCCTTCGTAGGGTGGGCAAAGGCGCACAGCGCCGTGCCCACCATTTGCGTCTCAACTTTGTTGAGCGATGGTGGGCACGCTTCGCTTTGCCCACCCTACGAGGCTACGGCCCCCGAAAGACGCGCGCTCAGATCGTCACCACGATCTTGCCGAACTGCTCGTTCGACTCCAGAAAACGATGCGCTTCGACGATCTCTTCGAACGGAAATGTTTTGGCGATGATTGGCATCAATGTGCCGTCTGACAGCCCGTCGAGGATGAACGCCTTTGCCTTCGCAAGGCGCGCGGGATCGCGGACGATCTCGTGCACGAGGTAGCCGCGCAGCGTCAGGCTCTTGCTCAACACGTTGAAGAGCGGAAATGGCGTCGGCTCGGGACTCAACCCGCCATATTCGATCAAGATACCACCCGGTGACATCGCCGCGGTCAGCGGCTCGAACGCAGGACCTCCGACCGCGTCAAACACCACGCGGACACCGTTGACACCGGCGATCTCCGCCAGCCGCGACCTGATGTCCTCTTCGTCCGAGGCTATGACGTCGGCGGCGCCGGCATCGAGCAAGGCGTGCCGCTTGGCCGAGGTCCGTGTCAGGGCGATCGGGACAGCACCGATCCGGTTCGCGATCTGAATTGCGGCAAGCCCAACACTGCTCGATGCCGCCGTGATGACGACGACCTCCCCTCTCGCGAGGCCTGCAATGTCGACCAGCGCGCCATACGCCGTGAGATATTGCATCCAAACCGCAGCAGCTGCCTCGAAGCCAAGCCCGGGCGGGTGCTTCACGACGAATTCGGCCGGAAAGGTGACGAGCTCGCCATAGGCCGGCCTTCGCACCGTCGAGACGGGCGGCACGATGCTGACGGCATCGCCCGGCGCAAAGCCCGCCATACCATCACCGACCGCCTCGACGATACCAGCGGCCTCAAGGCCAAGCCCTGAGGGAAATGTCGCCGTTTCGATATAGGTCCCCCTCCGCAACAGGGCCTCAGCCCGGTTCAGCCCGAGCGCCTTAACGCGGATCTGCACCTCGCCTCTTTCCGGCGGTGTCATATCGACGGTCTCGATACGCAGCACTTCGGGACCGCCATGCTGATGGAAGCGAACGACACGAGGCATGGAAAACTCCAAAACAAATGAACCGAATGGAGCTATGCCAAGGGCACCGCAGCCGATAAATCGCCTAGACGAGTGAACAGTCGAAACTAGGAGTTTCTAATGGACCGCCTGACCAGCATGGCCGTGTTCGTCAAGGCCGTCGATCTCGGCTCGTTCGCGGCCGCGGCCGACGCCTTCGAGATGTCAGGACCAATGGTCGGCAAGCATGTGCGTTTCCTCGAAGAGCGCCTCGGCGTCCGCCTCCTCAACCGCACCACCCGGCGTCAAAGCCTGACCGAAGCCGGCCAGGTCTATTACGAGCGCTGCCGGGCCGTGCTCAGCGAAGCCGAAGCGGCCGACGCCGTCGCGTCCGACGCGCTTTCCGAGCCGCGCGGCCGACTGCGCGTGACCATGCCCGCTCTGCTGGGACGGCACTGCATCGCCCCCTTGTTGATGAAGCTGGCGCGCAAATATCCGCGTCTCGAGCTCGATCTCTCCTTCGGCGATCCGATCGCAAACATCGTCGAGACCGGCTACGATCTCGCGATCCGAACCGGCGATCTCGACGACCAATCCGGCCTGATCGCGCGGCGCATCGCGCGACAGCGCATGGTGGTGTGCGGCTCGCGGTCCTACTTGCGGGCCAACGGCAGGCCGAAATCGATCGACGATTTGGCCGAGCACCAGGCGATCATCTACCGCCGCTCCGGGCGCGTCCGGCCGTGGCTATTTCCGCGAGAGGCCCTGTCTCCGCAGGACTTGCCTCCGCGCGAGGTGACGCCGACCGGAAGGCTCAGGCTCGACGATCTCGAAGCGATCGCGGACGCCGCAACGCAGGGCATGGGCCTCGCCTGGCTGCCTTACTGGCTGATCCGCGAACGCCTTCGCAGCGGTGCGCTCATCAGTCTGTTCGAACGACAGCCCGAATTCCTCTACGACTGCCACGCGCTCTGGCCCCGTTCGCCCCGGATGCCGCCAAAGGTTCGCGCGGCCGTCGACGTCTTGGCGGCAGCATTGCCGAAGCTCATGACCTAAGGCCGGATGTCATTTGGGCCTCGTTAACCCTCTGTCCACCATCCGGCCGGTCCCACCGCCGGTAACCACGACAATTAACAGACCCTCAACGCGCCCCCGACAAGTCTAACGGTCTTTCGGGGGATCTTGCCGTGGATTTGTTGGTTTTCGAGTTCCTGGGACTGGCGCTGGTCGCCATGTGCGTAATCGTGGTGGCACTGCCCTGCGCCCGAAAACCCTCGCAGCGGGTCCGCTACGAATAGCATTTCGCTGGAAAAGGACGATTTCGGCCCAAATGCAGGGCTCGAATTTGCATCGAGCCCCTTGACATCACAGCGCTTTCGGCAGAACGGCTGATAGACGTGTCAAGGGCCGTTCATGGATTTGATTACCACCACCGCTGACCTGGCGGCTGCCTGCAGCCGGCTGGCCAAGCACCCCGTCATTACCGTCGATACCGAGTTTCTGCGCGAAACCACCTATTACCCGCTGTTATGCGTGGTGCAGATGGCAAGCGCGGAAGAAGCCATCGTCATCGACACTTTGGCTGCGGGCATCGACCTCAAGCCGTTCTTCGAGCTGATGGCCAATGAGAGCGTGCTCAAGGTGTTCCACGCCGCCCGGCAGGACATCGAGATCATCTGGCACCAGGCGGGCATCATCCCGCACCCGGTGTTCGACACCCAGGTCGCCGCCATGGTGCTCGGCTATGGCGACAGCATCGCCTACGACCAGCTCGTCGAGAAGGTCACCGGCCACCGGCCGGACAAGACCCACCGCTTCACCGACTGGTCGCGCCGGCCGCTGAGCAAGGAGCAGATGCACTACGCGGTGTCCGACGTCACCCACCTGCGCGACGTGTTCGCCGCGCTCGACGCCGACCTCAAGAAGCGACGGCGCAGCGAATGGGTCTCGATCGAGATGGAGGTCCTGACCTCGCCCAAGACCTACGACTTCCATCCCGAGCGTGCCTGGGAACGGCTGAAGACGCGGGTGCGCAAGCCGAAGGACCTCGCGGTGCTGATGGAGGTGGCTGCCTGGCGCGAGCAGGAGGCGCAGAGCCGCGATGTGCCGCGCGGCCGCGTGCTGCGCGACGAAGCCATCAGCGACATCGCAACCCACGCCCCGAACACGATCGAGAAGCTTGCCCATCTGCGCTCGGTGCCGAAGGGTTTCGAGAAGTCCAAATGGGGCGCGGACATCGTCGCGGCGGTCGAGCGCGGACTAGCACGGGACTTGTCCACGCTGCCAAAGCTGGACAAGCCGCGCAACAATTCTAACGGCGCAGCCATCGTCGAGCTGCTGAAAGTGCTGCTGCGGATGACTGCGGAGAAGCACGCGGTGGCGAGCAAGGTGATCGCGACAGTCGACGATCTTGAGGAGATCGCCGCCGACGACGAGGCCGATGTGCCGGCCCTGCGCGGCTGGCGCCGCGAGCTGTTCGGCGAGGCCGCCCTCAAACTCAAGCGCGGCGGGCTGGCACTGGCGATCGAAAGGGGTCGCGTGATCGGGGTCGAGCGGGCATAGCGGTCTAAGCGGTGGGAGGTTGGGCACCATCGCCCCACATCGTCATTGCGAGCGCAGCGAAGCAATCCAGAATCTTTCTGCGGATGCAGTCTGGATTGCTTCGCTGCGCTCGCAAAGACGGAGTTTGAGGCCCTGACTCTCCCCTACGCCGGGGTCAGCTTGGCCACCTCGCCCTTCATATCATCCAGCACACCCGAGATCGCGGCGACGAGGTCGTCGACTTGAGCCTTGGTGACGATCAGCGGCGGGCAGATGGCGATGGCGTCGAGCATGTTGCGCGAGATCACGGCGCGCTCCTGGAGCATGCGGCTGGCGATGCCGCCGACGGCACCCGGCGTCGCCGCCGCAGTCTTGCGCTGCTTGTCGAGCACGAGCTCGATGGCTGCGATCATGCCGACGCCGCGGACCTCGCCTACCAGTGGATGGCTGGCGAGATCGCGCAGTCTGCCTTGCATGTAAGCACCGAGCTCGGCGGCATGCGCGACCAGGCCGCGCTCCTCGATGATCTTGAGGTTCTCCAGCGCAATGGCCGAGCCGACGGGATGCCCGCCCGCGGTGAAGCCGTGGCCGAGCACACCGATCTTGTTGCTCTCGTCCGCGATCGGCTCGAACATGCGGTCGTTCAGGAGGATCGCCGACAGCGGAAAATAGCTCGACGTGATCTGCTTGGAGACCACGATCGCGTCGGGCTTGATTCCATAGGTCTCGCAGCCGAACATCTTGCCGGTGCGGCCGAAGCCGCAGATCACCTCGTCGGCGATCAGCAGGATGTCGTACTTGTTCAAGACCTTCTGGATCTTGTCCCAATAGGTCGCCGGCGGCACGATGACGCCGCCCGCCCCCATTACCGGCTCACCGAAGAAGGCCGCGATCGTGTCCGGCCCTTCCTTCTGGATGAGCGCGTCGAGCTCCTCGGCCCGCCGCGTTGCGAACGCTTCCTCGCTCTCGCCCGGCGCGCCATCCTTGTAGAAATGCGGCGAGCCCGTGTGCAGGATGTTCGGCAGCGGCAGGTCGAACGAGCGGTGGTTGTTCGGCAGGCCGGTGAGGCTTGCCGAGGCGATGGTGACGCCATGATAGGCGCGCATGCGGCTGATCACCTTCTTGCGCCGCGGCTGGCCGAGCGTATTGGAGCGATAGGCGATCAGCTTCAGGACGGTGTCGTTGGCCTCCGAGCCGGAATTGGTGAAGAACACCTTGCTCATCGGCACAGGCGCCAGCGCCACCAGCTTCTCGGCGAGATCGATCGAGGGACCGTGCGATTTCGCGGAGAACGTATGATAGAATGGCAGCGCCTGCATCTGCCGGTGCGCTGCCTCGACCAGCCGCTTCTCATTGAAACCGAGCCCGACGCTCCACAGCCCTGCCATCGCCTCGAAATAGCGCTTGCCCGACGCATCGAACACGTAGGGCCCCTCGCCGCGCTCGATCACCAGCGGACCTGCCTGCTGGTGGGTGCGCGCGTTGGTGTAGGGGTGGAGCTGGTAGGCCACATCCCGGGCCTCTTGCGAATTGGGCAGCATGGACATTTGCGAGAATCCTTAAGTCGTCACGTAGCCGGCGTCATCACTTGGCTATTGCGAGAGTGGACAAGTTGCAACGCCAATTCGTCGGTAGCAAACGCCCAGCAGCGTTGCACAAAGCGGCACTCGTGAGTGCCAGGACTCAGGTTCAGACTCAGGTTCAGACTCAGGTTCAGCCTCAGGCTGCGCCGTCGTCATCCTCGCCGTCGGCAGCGTCAGCGGCTTCCCTCACCTCGACCAGTGCCATCGCAAGCAGATAGACCGTCGTGGGCAGGCCGACATGGCGCGCCCTCTCGACGGCGCGCGCCAGGTCGGCCGCCAGTTCCTTCAGCTCTTCGCCCCGCGACAATGTACCACCCTATCCATCCGCCGATCGCGTCCGCCTACACCGCGACGGCGCCGCTGGTCTTGATCAGTTCGGCGCTGGAATGAATTGTAGCAAAATTGCCGATGACATTCACCACTGCCTGCTTGTAGGCGGCCGGATCGCCTGCATTGGGCTGCCGGCACGCCACGGCGTCGCCGACGACTTGGTAGCGATGGCTGCGGTGAAACCCCTCGACCACCGTGGCCAGGATGGTCTCGTCCAGGGAAAAGCCCGCCAGCACGCAGCGCGCATTGCGGATATTGGACATGTAGTCCACGAACCGCGGCGAGCTGTAGGCCGACGGCAGCGGGTGCTCGAACGTCATCTCACCCGGCCGCGGCTTCGCCTCGGCAATCCAATCGGTCAGCCTCGATGCCGGATTGAACCATGCCGCCTGCGCGATGCGCTTCAAATGCATGACTGGCCAGAGACGGTCGCGCCACAGCGTCAGCAGCTCCAGGCAACGCGACGTGGCGGCGTCGCCATCGAGGATGACGTGGCGACGCCCCTGGGTGAGATATTCGACCTGGAGATCCGCGCAGACCAGGATTGGCGGATCGTCGTGAATGGAAACCAGCATTATCTTGTGCGCGGCTGCACCAGTTTCAACGACCGGCGAGCGCGACGTCCCTCAACGGTGACGTCACGGCCCTTCCCGCCGAGGCATCGAGCACCCCCGGCCGGTCCCAATCGCCCTCGGGGCGGATGATCACATAGGGATCGCTGTCCAGCGTAATCGCGTCCGGTCCCGGCTCTATCTCCAGCACCATCTCGGTGTAGGAGAAATCGGAGAAGGTGATCTTGCGGTTGTGGCCGAGCGGCTTGGCGCCGAAATGGGCCCAGAAGTCGACCAGTCGGTCCTGGGCCTGGCCGTAAATCTTGCGGAACCCTTTGCGCTTCACGTAATCGACGCTCGCCTGCACCAGCTTGAACGAGACGCGCGAGCGCCGATATTGATGGCGCACCGCGAGCCGCTCCACCTTGGCGAAATCGCCGAAGAAGCGCACCCGCAGGCAGCCCGCAGGCTCATTGCCGACGAAGCCGATGAAATGCGCGGCCACCATGTCGTTGCCGTCGAACTCC
The DNA here is from genome assembly GCF_008123965.1 of Bradyrhizobium hipponense. Taxonomy (GTDB): domain Bacteria; phylum Pseudomonadota; class Alphaproteobacteria; order Rhizobiales; family Xanthobacteraceae; genus Bradyrhizobium; species Bradyrhizobium hipponense. The sequence goes on from NZ_VSTH01000057.1 coordinate 110,474, forward strand.
TCGTCGAACGGACAATCCTGCTCCGCGAGATAGACCGCGGAGCGGATGGCGGTGACGAGCATAAGATCGCTGGGATCGCGCGCAATCCTGATGCTGATGGCGCGGGAGTCCGGCTTGGCGAGAGGAATTCTAGTGCCGTGCATCTGCAAAACTCCTTGCTTGGATGATGGAGCCCGGCAAGCGCATCGGCCGCCGGTTCCAGGGCCGTTCGTAACACCAGAGGTCGGGTTGGAAACTCGGCACCGGTTCGAAGCCGGTCGCCCTCATGATGTCGCGTCCGGCCGCGGTCGAAGGCTGCGCATAGCAATCGGCGCTGCGAAACCGCGCCTGGCGCAGATGTGCAGCCGCCTTCCCGAGACCGGCGACGCCGCGCCCGGTCGCCGCGATCGCCCAGATGTAAACAGCGGCAACCTCCTCTGTCGCGGACGCGAGATAGCGGGTCTCGGGCGCGGTCAGGCAGATCTCGTCGAGCAGCAGCGCATCGTGTCCGCGATCGTTCAGAAACAAAAAGGCCATGCCGCCAAGCAGATCGCCCCTCCGACTGAAGGTCAGGATGCTCTGGGGATCGAAAATGAAGTATCTTGCAAGCTCCGCCGTCCCGAGCTGCACCCCCGGCACCAGGCGGCGGGCCATCTCGGAAAGCGCGTCAATTTCGGAAAATGCCGCGCACCTGACATCGATGTCCGGACTGAGCGGCAGCGCGTCGAAATCATGCCTTACGGCAAACCAGCCTCTTTCCATACCCATGCCGCCCCTCTATCTTTTGACGCTTTCGTGCCCCGCTTTGCCGAGGAGCTTAGCGGTTGGGGATCAGGAGTATGCAGCAACAATTGCACCGGGGTGCTGCGATGATGCAGCACCGTGAAGAAGCCCTGGGCGCGTCCTGGGACGATTTGAAACTGTTTTTAGCGTGCGCAAAATATAAAAGTTTCCGCAACGCCGCCGAGGAGCTCGGACAGACCAGCACCACCCTGATGCGCCGGATCGACCGGCTCGAGGAAAGCATCGGCTGCAAGCTGTTCTTGCGCGACCAGAGCGGACTGACGCTCAGCGACGAAGGCACGGCGATGATTGCCGACGTCGCGCACATGGAGCGTCACGCCTTCAACGTGTTTCGCCGCGCCTCGCGCTCCTCGAACGATACGGCCGGCACCGTGCGCATCGCGGTGACGGAAGGCCCCGGCAATTTCTGGATCCTGCCGCGGCTGATTGACTTCCAGAAGACCTACCGCAAGATCGCCGTCGATCTGCGCTGCGCCATGGAGCAGGCCGACGTCGCGCGCCTGGAATCAGATATCGCCATCCAGCTCGAGCCGCCCACCAATCCCGATCTTATCGTCGCCAAGCTCGGTCGTCTCCACATCTATCCCTTCGTCTCCAAGGAGTACGAAACCCTCTACGGCGTGCCGGCGACGCTTGCCGAACTGAAGAACCACAGGATCGTGAAGCAGACGGCGCCGCAGGTCGACGACACCGCCTATGCCCGCATCCTCGGACTGACATCGCTCGAAGGCATCGTCGCGATCAAGACCAACTCCTCGGTGGGCGCACTCTATGCGGTCGAGCGCGGCGCCGGCATTGGCTTCCTGCCAACGGTGTCGATCGCTCTCGGCGCCTCGCTCGTTGCGGTCGATCTCGGCGTCAGCCACCACGCCGATCTCTGGCTCACCTATCACAAGGAGTTTCGCGCCTCCGAGCGCCACAAGATCGTGGTCGAGTGGCTGAAGAAGATCTTCGATCCCAAGACCTATCCCTGCTTCCGCGACGAGTTCATTCATCCGGACGCGCTGGTGCCGATGATGACGGCCGCGCGCGATGGCTTTGGCCTGACCGGGTATGTTGCTGCGACGCCGGTGTAAGCAGGAGAGCTTCGCCTCACCACCGGTATTCGAAACCGACCGTGCCCTGATGCGACCTCAGCTCGTTGCGGAACTTGGCGTCGTAATTGACGTAGAGCCGCGCGGTGCTGGTCAGGCTGAGCGAGGCCGAGGCGCCAGCATCCATGCCGTAGCGGCTCTCGTCGATGCCAGGCACCACGATGCTCTCGGTTCCCAGGCTGACCTCGATAGCGCCCAGGTCCTGATAGAAATTGTCGACGAACTTGCCATAGGCTGACAAGTCCAGAATCTTCCGGCCGAAGATGAAGTAGCGCCCGATCTCGGCTCCGATCATGACGCGCGCGCGAGAGAGCGCAGTCGAGCCGACGTTCAACGGATCAAGTCCGCCGGTCTCCTGGAATGCCGCGCCGGTGGCGCGGACATATTCGAGCGCTCCCTTTGGCACGATCCGCATCTGATCCTTGGTCCAGTAATAGCTGATCTCGGTCAGCGCGCCGTCGATCGACGCACGATAGCCCGCCGTCGCCAGACCAAAGCCGGTGTCCCGGCTGGAACGCACCTTGCCGAAACCGTGCACCACCGCGAAAGCCCAGGTCCACGGCCCCTTGTCTACGGAGCCGTTGAAGCCGAGCTGGGTCAGGTCGAGCGTTGCCGACTGGAGCGCGAGCGGCACGTCGATGTCGGTGTGGCTCTGGTCGACGGAAAAGCCGATGTTGACGCCCGGCGCGAGCCGCGCGCCAAAGCCGGCGACGCCGCCAAAGGTCTTGCGCTTGTCGCCGACGAAATCACCCTGCGCATCGGACCGGACCGAGATGCCGTAGCCCTCGAACCAGGTGCGGTAGCGCGGATCCTCCGTGCTCTCGGACGCGCCGCCACCGCCCGGGTTGGTGCGGAATGCTCGATTGAAGCCGCCCGATGCCTGGTTGCCGAGCCGCTCCAAAAATCCCGAACCGAGATTGAGCGTGGCGTTACCGGCCGACCGGTCGTAATTGGCCGAGGACGAGGTCGGCGTCGGCATCGGGGTCGGGGTCGGGGTCGGCGTGGG
>NZ_VSTH01000058.1 GCF_008123965.1 Bradyrhizobium hipponense
TCCCAACTCGCAATGACGAGATTGAGGCTCGATCTATCCATCTCACTCACGATTTCCACGCATCGTTCCCGCCACCTGCCGTTCCATCCATTCAAAAACGGCATCGATTGATACCCCCTTCAACTTGGACACTTTGCCGCGCGCGCCTCTAGGAGTCGTTTTGAGGAAACATTTCGAATTCTAAGGAGGCGCATGATGAGCGCGATTGTGTCCGCAGCGGACGTGAGGAGGTCTCGCGTCAGGCTGCTCATCGTGACCATGTTGTTCCTGGTCACGACCGTCAACTATGCCGACCGCGCCACGCTCTCGATCGCGGGTCCCGCGCTCTCCAAGGAGCTTCATCTCGATCCCGTCGCCATGGGCTACATCTTCTCGGCCTTCGGCTGGTCCTATGTGATCGCGCAGGTGCCGGGCGGCTGGCTGCTCGACCGCTACGGCTCGCGCCTCGTCTATGCCTTCAGCATCATCGTCTGGTCGCTGTTCACGATGCTACAGGGTTGGGTCGGCTTCTTCAGCGCCGGCACAGCGATCGTCGTGCTGTTCGCACTCCGCTTCCTGGTCGGCATCGCCGAAGCGCCCTCCTTCCCGGCCAACGCCCGCATCGTCGCGGCCTGGTTTCCCGGCAACGAGCGCGGCACCGCGTCCGCCTTCTTCAATTCCGGACAGTATTTCGCCACCGTGATCTTCGCGCCGTTGATGGGCTGGATCGCCCATGCCTATGGCTGGCGCTACGTGTTCTTCGTGATGGGCGCGCTCGGCGTCGTGATGGGCCTGGTCTGGGTCAAGACCATCTACGGGCCGAAGGAGCATCCGGGAATCAATGACGCCGAGTTCGACTACATCAAGGAAGGCGGCGCGCTGGTCGATCTCGATGCGCCCCGCGACGAACGCGCGCCGAGTTCAGGTCCGGGGTGGAGCCACATCCGCCAGCTTCTCTCCAACCGCATGATGCTCGGGGTCTATCTCGGCCAGTACTGCATCAACACGCTGACCTATTTCTTCCTGACCTGGTTCCCGGTCTACCTCGTCAAGGAGCGCGGGCTGTCGATCCTGCAAGCCGGCTTCGTCGCCACCTTGCCGGCACTGTGCGGCTTCATCGGCGGCGTTCTCGGCGGCGTCATCTCCGACGCCATCCTGCGCAAGACGGGCTCGCTGACGCTGGCGCGGAAGATCCCGATCGTCGGCGGCATGCTGCTGTCGATGTCGATCATCGCCTGCAACTATGTCGACGGCCAGGCGCTGGTGGTCGGCTTCATGGCGCTCGCCTTCTTCGGCAAGGGCATCGGCGCACTCGGCTGGGCCGTGGTCTCCGACACTTCGCCCAAGGAAGCCGGCGGCGTCTCCGGCGGCCTGTTCAACACCTTCGGCAATCTCTCCTCGATTACGACCCCGATCGTCATCGGCTACATCCTGGCCGCGACCGGCTCGTTCAATGGCGCATTGCTGTTCGTCGGCGCCAACGCGCTGGTCGCCGCGTTCGCCTATCTCGTGGTCGTAGGCAAGATCGAGCGGGTGGTGCTCAAACGTTCCTCCTGAGCGCTCCGGGCAATCGGAGCGGACCAGGCAACTCAACGGCGGCCTAAACAGCCGCCGTCTTTGTTTCGGGGAAGATCGATGCTAGAAGTGCCAGGGAAACGCCTTATCCATCCAAGGCATGTATCAATGTTCGACCTCAACCAGCTCCGCTGCTTCGTCACAGTCGCGGAGGAACTGCATTTCGGCCGCGCCGCGGCGCGGCTGAACATGACCCAGCCGCCGCTGTCGCGGCAGATCCAGGTGCTCGAGCACATCATCGATGCGCCCCTGCTCGAGCGCACCAGCCGCTCGGTGCGCCTGACGCCCGCCGGCCGCAGCTTCTTGCCGGAAGCGCGGCGCATTTTGAAGCTTGCAGAAAGCGCCTCGCAGGTCGCCCGCCGCATCGCGCTCGGCAAGACCGGATCGGTGAAGATCGGATTCACCGCGGCCGCCGCCTACGGCTTTTTGCCGGAGCTCGTCGCCGCCTGCCGCGCCAAACTGCCCGAGGTCGACTTCTCGCTGAAGGAGATGGTGTCGGGCGACCAGTTCGAGGCGCTGAGTTCGGGCCAGATCGATGCCGGCCTGTTGCGTCCGCCGATCGCGCGCCCCGAAATTGCCAGCCGCCGCGTCGTCGCCGAGCCCCTGCTCGCGGCAGTCCCGAAAAAGCATCCGCTGGCGAATGCCGAAAGCATCACGATCAAGGATTTCGACGGCCAGCCCTTCGTGATGTATTCGCCCTATGAAAGCCGCTACTTTCATGACCTGCTGGTCGCACTCTTCACCCGTGCCGACATCCTGCCGCGCTATGTCCAGCATCTCAGCCAGATCCACTCGATCCTCGCCATGGTCCGCGCCGGGCTCGGCCTCGCGATCGTGCCGGCTGCGGCTGCCAGCCTCAAAATCGCCGACGTGCGCCTGCGGCCGCTCAAGCTGCGCACGCGCATTCCGGTCGAATTGTTCATGGTCTGGCGCCGTGACGACGAAAATCCCCTGGTCTCGGCGCTGGTGAAGATCGCGAGCGAATTGTCCTCGGCGGAGGCAGTGGAAGATTGATGCTGAATCCGCATTGGTCAATATAGGCTTTGGCTTGGACGCGCATCGAACGGTCTCCTAAATAACGGCGCATGGACGCGCGGCTTCAGCTGCGTCCTCGACAACACCAGACAAGGGAGCAGCGCCCATGAGCAAGATGACCCCGCAGGAAATGGCCCAGAAGATCGGTTCCGGCCTCCTGTCCTTTCCCGTTACGCCGTTCAAGGCGGACTACTCCTTTGACGAGGCCACCTATCGCGCCAACATGGATTGGCTGTGCGGCTATGACGTCGCCGGTCTGTTCGCCGCCGGCGGCACCGGTGAGTTCTTCTCGCTGACGCCGGCAGAGGTTCCGCAAGTCGTCAAGATTGCCGTCGACGAGACCAAGGGCCGCGTGCCCGTGCTCGCCGGCACCGGTTACGGCACTGCGACCGCGCGCGAGATCGCGATCGGCGCCGAAAAGGCCGGCGCCGACGGCCTCTTGCTGCTGCCGCCCTATCTCACCCATTCCGAGCAGGAGGGCCTTGCCGCCCATGTCGAAGCGGTCTGCGCTGCGGTGAAGATCGGCGTCATCGTCTACAACCGCGACAACGCCATCCTGCAGCCCGATACGCTGGCGCGCCTCGCCGAGCGTTGCCCGAATCTCGTCGGCTACAAGGACGGCATCGGCGACATCGAACTGATGACCCGCGTCTACACCAAGCTCGGCGATCGCCTCACCTATGTCGGCGGCCTGCCGACCGCTGAGACCTTCGCACTGCCCTATCTCGACATGGGCGTGACGACCTATTCCTCGGCCGTGTTCAATTTCGTCCCGGAGTTCGCGACCAGTTTCTACGCCGCCGTGCGCAAGCGCGATCACGCGGCGATCCATGCCGGGCTGAAGGATTTCATCCTGCCGCTGATCGCGATCCGCAACCGCAAGAAGGGTTACGCGGTCTCGATCATCAAGGCCGGCATGAAGGTGATCGGCCGCGACTCCGGCCCGGTCCGCCCGCCGCTGACCGACCTCACCGAGCAGGAGATCGCGGAACTGACCGCGCTGGTGAAAAATCTGCCCGCCATCGCTTCGACACAACAGGCCGCAGAATAACGACAGACACAAGGGAGGAGCAGCCGATGGTCCAGAACGGAATATCCGGCGCGTCAGTCGCCGGCGCACCGATCGTGACCGCGATGCAGGTGATCCCGGTCGCGGGCCGCGACGGCATGCTCCTCAACTTAAGCGGCGCGCATGCGCCGTTCTTCACCCGCAACATCGTCATCCTCACCGACAATGCCGGTCACACCGGCGTCGGCGAGGTGCCGGGCGGGCAAAAAATCTGGCAGACGCTCCAGGACGCGCGCGATCTGGTGATCGGCAAGACCGTCGGTGCGTTCAACAACATCCTCGCCGACGTCCGCACCGCCTTCGCCGACCGCGATGCGGGCGGCCGCGGCAAGCAGACGTTCGACCTGCGCGTCATGATCCATGCGGTCACCGCGATCGAATCCGCGCTGCTCGACCTGCTCGGCCAACATCTCAACCTGCCCGTCGCCGCCCTGCTCGGCGAGGGCCAGCAGCGCACCAGCGTCGAGACGCTCGGTTATCTCTTCTTCGTCGGCGACCACCGCAAGAGCAAGCTGGACTACGTCGCGGGCGAGACCGGCAAGCCGGAATGGTTCAACCTTCGCCATCAGGAGGCGATGACGCCGGAGACCGTGGTGCGGCTCGCGGAAGCCACCCACGACCATTACGGCTTTGCCGACTTCAAGCTGAAGGGCGGCGTGCTGCGCGGCGAGCAGGAGATCGAGGCCGTCACCGCCATCGCGAGACGCTTCCCGAACGCGCGCGTGACGTTGGACCCGAACGGTGCCTGGTCGCTCGATGAGGCTATCCGGCTCTGCAAGGACATGCACGGTATCCTCGCCTATGCCGAGGACCCCTGCGGCGCCGAGGCCGGCTTCTCCGGCCGCGAGATCATGGCCGAGTTCCGTCGCGCCACGGGCCTGCCGACCGCGACCAACATGATCGCGACCGACTGGCGGCAGCTCTCGCACGCCTTGCGCCTCGGCGCTGTGGACATTCCACTGGCGGATCCCCACTTCTGGACCATGCAAGGCTCGGTGCGCGTTGCCCAGACCTGCCGCGACAACGGCCTGACCTGGGGTTCGCACTCCAACAACCATTTCGACATTTCGCTCGCCATGTTCACCCATGTCGGCGCCGCCGCCCCCGGCAAGGTCACCGCGATCGACACCCACTGGATCTGGCAGGACGGCCAGGCCCTCACCAAGGAGCCGCTCCAGATCGAGGGCGGCAAGATCGCCGTGCCGGAACGGCCGGGCCTGGGCATCGAAATTGACCGGGCAGCCATCGAAGCCGCGCATAGCCTCTACAAGCAGCATGGACTTGGCGCCCGTGATGACGCTATTGCCATGCAGGACCTGATCCCCGGCTGGACCTTTGACGACAAGCGTCCCTGCCTCGTGCGCTAGAGCGTGATCCCGGACAAGCGGATACCGGCTTTCCGCTGAGGATCATGTCCAAACTGGAAGTGAAACTTTTGGAGGACGAGAGATGACTGCGATCCTGAAAAACTTCATCGGCGGCGAATGGGTCGACGGCTCCGGCGTCACCAGGAATATCAATCCCTCTAACACTAAGGACGTCGTCGGCGAATACGCCAAGGCCGACAAGGCCCAGACCGAAAAGGCGATTGCCGCCGCCAAGGCCGCCTTCCCCGCCTGGGCGCGCTCGACGCCGCAGGAGCGCTATGACGCGCTGAACAAGATCTCGACCGAGATCCTCGCCCGCAAGGAAGAGCTCGGCCGCCTGCTTGCCCGCGAAGAAGGCAAGACCCTGCCGGAAGGCATCGGCGAGGTCGGACGTGCCGGCCAGATCTTTGCATTCTTTGCCGGCGAGGCGCTGCGTCTGACCGGCGAAAAAGGCGCCTCCGTCCGTCCCGGGCTCGACGTCGAGCTCACGCGTGAGCCGGTGGGTATCGTCGGCATGATCACGCCCTGGAATTTTCCAATCGCGATCCCGGCCTGGAAGATCGCGCCCGCGCTCTGCTACGGCAACACGGTGGTGTTCAAGCCGGCCGAGCTGGTGCCGGGCTCGGGGCATGCGCTGTCCGAGATCATCACCCGCTCCGGCATTCCCGCCGGCGTGTTCAACCTGGTGGTCGGCTCCGGCTCGGTGGTCGGCCAGACCCTGATCGAGCACCCGGATGTTGCGGCGATCTCCTTCACCGGCTCGGTGCAAACGGGCCGCAAGATCGCGCAGGCCTGCGTGCTGTCGAACCCGATGAAGAAATTCCAACTCGAGATGGGCGGCAAAAACCCGCTGGTCGTGCTCGACGACGCCGACCTCAAGACCGCCGTCGAGGTCGCCGTCAACGGCGCCTATTTCTCCACGGGACAGCGCTGCACCGCCTCCTCCCGCCTGATCGTCACCGAAGGCATTCACGATCGTTTCGTCGCGGCGATGACCGAGCGCCTCAAAGGCCTTTCAGTGGACGACGCACTCAAGGCCGGCGTGCATATCGGCCCGGTGGTCGACCAGAGCCAGCTCGACCAGGACCTGCGCTATATCAAGATCGGCCAGGACGAGGGCGCCAAGCTCGCCTGGGGCGGCGAGCTGCTCAACCGTGAGACGCCCGGCTTCTACCTGCAGCCGGCGCTGTTCACTGAAGCCAACAACAACATGCGTATCGCGCGCGAGGAAATCTTCGGGCCGGTGGCGACCGTCATTCGCGCCAAGAACTACGAAGAGGCGCTCGCGATCTCCAACGACACCGAGTTCGGCCTCGCCTCCGGCATCTGCACCACCAGCCTGAAATACGCCTCGCATTACAAGCGCAACAGCGAGTCCGGCATGGTGATGGTCAATCTGCCGACCGCCGGCGTCGACTATCACGTGCCGTTCGGCGGCCGGAAGGGATCGAGCTATGGCGCCCGCGAGCAGGGCTCCTATGCGCGCGAGTTCTACACGACGGTGAAGACCGCCTATACCTATCCCGGTTGATAGGCTGATATCGTAGGGTGGGCAAAGCGAAGCGTGCCCACCGCTTATATTCGGTGTGAAGCATGGTGGGCACGGCGCGTTGCGCCTTTGCCCACCCTACACTTTCGGAGTCCTTATGGACCAGTCAGTCGCAGCGAAAGAGCAGCCCCGCTACATCAAGCTCAACGAGCGCGACAATGTCGCGATCGTGGTCAATGATTTTGGGCTGCCCGCCGGCTCCCGCTTTGCCTGCGGATTGACGCTGCGCGCCTTCGTGCCGCAGGGGCACAAGACGGCGCTGGTCGATATCGCGCAAGACGAGCCGATCGTACGTTATGGCGAGGTGATCGGCTACGCGCTCTCGCCGATATCGGCAGGCGAATGGGTCGACGAAGCGCGCATCCGCATGCCGGAGGCACCTGACCTCGACAAGCTCGAAATCTCGACCGCCGTCCCCGCGCCGCTGCCGCCGCTCGAAGGCTTCACCTTCGAGGGCTTCCGCAATACGGACGGTTCGGTCGGCACCAAGAACATCCTCGGCATCTCCTCCTCCGTGCAATGCGTCAAGGGCACGATGGAATATGCGGTGAAGCGCATCCGCGCCGAGCTGTTGCCGAAATACCCGAACGTCGACGACGTCGTGCCGCTGACCCATGCCTATGGCTGCGGGGTCGCCATCACCGCGCCCGACGCAGTGATTCCGATCCGCACGCTGCAAAACATCGCGCTCAACCCGAATTTCGGCGGCGAGATCCTGGTCATCAGCCTCGGCTGTGAAAAGCTTGCGCCGGAGCGGCTGGTGCCGGAAGGCATCAGCGATGCCATCGTGCGCATGCAGGACGAAGCCTTTGACGGTTTTGGCGCGATCGTGGACGCGATCATGACCCAGGCCGAGGCCCGCCTGAAAATCCTCAACAAGCGCACCCGCGAGACCTGCCCGGCCTCCGACCTCGTCATCGGCCTGCAATGCGGCGGCAGCGACGCCTTCTCCGGCGTCACCGCGAACCCCGCCGTCGGCTTCGCCGCGGATCTTTTGGTGCGCGCCGGCGCCACCGTGATGTTCTCGGAAGTGACGGAAGTGCGCGACGCCATCCAGCTGCTCACGCGACGCGCCATCAACGAGGACGTCGGCCGCGCGCTGGTGCGCGAGATGGCCTGGTATGATTCTTATCTCGCCCGCGGCGGCGCCGACCGCAGCGCCAACACCACCCCCGGCAACAAGAAGGGCGGGCTTGCCAACATCGTCGAAAAATCACTGGGCTCCATCGTCAAGTCGGGCTCGAGTGCGATCACCGGCGTGCTGTCGCCCGGCGAGAAGGCGACGCAGAAGGGCATGCTGTTTGCCGCCACGCCTGCCTCCGACTTCATCTGCGGCACGCTCCAGCTCGCCTCCGGCATGACGCTGCAGGTTTTCACCACCGGCCGCGGCACACCTTACGGCCTCGCCGCTGCGCCCGTGATCAAGGTCGCGACCCGCAGCGAGCTCGCGCGGCGCTGGAAGGATCTGATCGATTTCGACGCCGGCCGCATCGCCACTGGCGAGAGAACCATCGAGGAAACCGGCTGGGACCTGTTCCGCCTGATCCTCGATGTCGCCAGCGGTCGCACAAAGCCATGGTCAGATCGCTGGGGCATCCACAACGACCTCACGCTGTTCAATCCGGCGCCGGTGACCTGAGGGCGATCACGCGCCGGCAAAAACGCCAAGAGGACGTTCAATGTCCGGCATCACGACTCTTCGCACGATTCGCATCGACGAGCGGCCGAACCTGATCTGGGTCGAGGTTGAGACCGACGAAGGACTGACCGGCCTTGGCGAAAGCTTTCGCGGCGCGCAGGCCGTTGAGGCTGCCGTGCATGAGCTTGCGGCGCCGCTGGTGCTCGGCCAGGACTCCCGCCGGATCGAGGCGATCTCGCGCCAGTTGCTGACGCCCTATCTCGGCTTCCACAGCGTCAGCGCCGAGGTGCGCGCCGCCAGCGCCATCGATATCGCGCTGTGGGACATCAAGGGCCAGCGTCACGGCATTCCCGTACACGAGGCGCTCGGCGGCGCGAGCCGGCTCGAAATCCGTGCCTACAATACCTGCGCCGGCTACGCCTACAATACCAGGAGCGCCAAGCGCCGCGAGATCGGCGCTGACGACGCCGCGCTCGGCCCCTATGACGACCAGATCGCCTTCATGCGCGACGCCGGAGCGCTCGCCGAGAGCCTTTTGAGCGAAGGCTATGGCGCCATGAAGATCTGGCCGTTCGATCCCTTTGCCGCCAACGGCGGCCATTCGATTTCGCTGACCGACCTCAAGACCGGTCTCGAACCGTTCCGCAAGATCCGCGCCGCCGTTGGCGAGCGCATCGAGATCATGTGCGAACTGCACAGCCTGTGGGGCGCGCAGACCGCCGAGCGCATCTGCCGCGCGCTTGAAGATTACGGCGTGTTCTGGGTCGAGGATCCCCTCGGCAAGATGGACGATGTGCAGGGCCTTGCCGATCTCAGGCGGCGCGTGAAAACGCCGATTTGCGGCAGTGAAACGCTGGCGGGCGCAGCGAGCTTCCGCAATCTGCTCGCGGCCGACGCCATCGACGTGGTGATGCTCGACATCGCCTGGTGTGGCGGCCTGAGCGAGGCGCGCAAGATCGCCGCTCTCGCCGAAGCGTACAACAAGCCGCTCGCCCCGCACGATTGCACCGGCCCGGTCGCGCTGATGGCGGGTCTGCATCTGGCGCTGCATGCGCCAACCGCGATCTTCCAGGAGGTCGTGCGCGCGACGTTGTCGACCTGGTATCGCGATCTCGTCACCGCGCTTCCGACCGTGAACAACGGCATCGTATCTGCGCCGCGTGCGCCCGGCCTCGGGCTTGCGCTCAATCCGGACTTGCGACGGCGCGCGGATGCGGTGGTGCGAGAGTCCCGATACGAAGCATAGGCGCGACCCGACGCGAAGACACGCGAATGCTTCCGCGAAACCGTCCGGAAACATTGGCATGGAAGATTTCCTGCTCGCTTCGTCGACCCCACATCACGCAACCAAATACTCCGCTGACGGTGATCGAATGTTCGCATATGAGCGAACCTGTTGCGGGATCGCCGCGACCAAACCTCCGATTGCCATTTTCCACGGAGATTTTTCCAATGCGTGTTGTTTCGATGATCGCCATTCTCAGTGCAACGATTGCGAGCTCGTCCGGCGCATTCGCCGCCGAGCGTCCATCTTACGAAGTGAATTCATTTCCGATCTCGACGATGCAGGTCCGGGTGCTCGGCGGCGCCAGCATCGAGGAACAATCGGCGACGCCGGCGATGATGGTCGCCGGCATGCCCGCCTCGCCCGCGCAGATCTTGGTGCTGTCGCCGCGCGTCAAGCGGCTCGCAAATGTGAACCCGGAGAGCGAGGCGCGCTGAGCACCTCCTGTCATTCCGGGGCGCGCCAGGCGCGAGCCGGAATGACACGTCATCCCTACGTCATGCTGCCCGGCATGAAGCAGCGTACGTGCGGGTGGCCGTCGATATAGTGCTTCCACACCATGGTGCGGCCGATCTTGTTCGGCTCCGTGATGACGGCGCCGTCTGGCACGATGACCCATTCGCCGTCGAGCTGCACGCGATAGCGCCCCCGATCGGACTCCCAATCGACATCGGCCACGACATAGCCGTCGGCATCCGAGCAGCATTGCCCGTATTCGCTATGCAGGCTCTCGAACCAGGGCTTTAACGGCGAGGTGGCGTAGCGCCCATCGTCTCGCGCAAGCGCGGACGTCGCCAGCAGCGTCGCCAGCCCCAGCAGCGCCGCCGCACACGGTCTTGCAAGTCTCATGTCGTCTCCCGCAGTTCGCAATCACCGCCGCGGGGGCAGACGCTGCCGTCCGCCGTCCGCACGGTGTGCGACAGGCGTGGAGGCGGCGACTCATCCCCCAGCAGCTTTGCCGATAGCTATGCAAATCCGGCGCCAGCGCGCATTCCGGGGAACTACTGGAGCGAGACGTTACCCTCAATTAGCGTCGGCGATGAGCTCATGCACGCTACAGAGCCTGCGTGCTCGTTGGATCATCAGGACGATAGCGGGGATACAGCGCGCCTACTGCTTCGGCGCCGGCGCCATCATCGCGCCGCCCTTTTTCGCCGCGGGTGCCGGTGGCGATTTGGGCGCGGCGGCCTGAGCGGGCAGGTATTTGGCGACGATGGCGGGGTCGACCTGCGCGATGTTGGCGTCCGGCAGGCGGGTCCAGGTCTCGTCCTTGCCGAACAGGGAGATCCCGAGAAAGCCGCGCATGGTCAGCGTCTGCCCGTCCGGGCTGACCTTCATGTTGGCCTTCCAGATCTGGCCGTCGCGCGGATTGAGCACGTTGCCGCCCTCATACTTCAATCCATCGCGCTTCATGTCGCGAATGAAGGAGAGCCCGAGCACCGGCGCGTTCTTGCGATCGTCCGTGCATTTCGCGCAGACCTCGTTCGGATCGTCGCCGGGACGCGGAAAGGTCTTTGCGATCACGCCCTCGAAGATGCCGTTGTGATCGACGAACAGGAACCATCCCACCGTCTTGCCATCTTCGACCTTTTGCCAAAGGCCTGCAGCAGTCGGCTGGGTCTGCGCTGCAGCCGGAACTTGCGCCGCAGCCGGGCTCATCGCGCCGAGCGACAGCGCGAGCGCCAGGAGCGAGAGCAGCCGAAGGCCGGGAAAGAGATTCAGCATTATGATCACCTTGCTAGCCCGCGACTTGAGTGGCCGCAGACTACGGCGATTTCGCGAACGGTTCCAGCACCAGAAACATGGGGCATCGCCTCCCCGCCCGTCGCCATCAATTGACGCCAAGCTTCTTTTGCAGGCTAGAGGACGAAGTCGTGTACTGGAACACCAGCCGCTTATCCGGATAGACGTAACGATGGGCTTTTTGCGACATCAGCGCGCCCTCGTGGAAGCCGCACAGGATCAGCTTGATCTTGCCGGGATAGGTGTTGATGTCGCCGATCGCGAAGATGCCGGGCACGTTGGTCTCGAACGCGGATGTTTCGACCGGCACCAGATTGTTCTCCAGCGCAATGCCCCAGTTCGCGACCGGTCCGAGCTTCATGGTCAGCCCGAAGAACGGCAGCAGGGTGTCGCAGGCGATTTCGGTGATGCTGTTGTCGTTGCCCTTGATGGTCGCGCCGGTGAGCTTGCCGTCGCTACCCGCCAGCGCGGTGACCTGGCCGAGTCTGAGATCCATCTTGCCGTCAGCCACCAGCGCGCGCATCTGCTCGACGCTGTGAGGCGCCGCGCGAAATTCGTCGCGCCGGTGCAAAAGCGTGATGCGCTTGGCGAGCGGATGCAAATTGAGCGTCCAGTCGAGCGCGGAATCGCCGCCGCCGACGATCAGCACGTCTTTGTCGCGGAACGTCTCCATCTTGCGCACGGCGTAATGCACCGAGGTGCCTTCATAGGCTTCGATCCCCGGCACCGGCGGGCGCTTGGGCTGGAACGAGCCGCCGCCGGCCGCGATCACCAGCACCTTGCACTCGAACACCTTGCCGGCGTCGGTGGTGCAGCGAAACAAGGGATCGCCGATCTTCTCCACCGTCTCCACCATCTCGCCGAGATGGAAGGTCGGATGGAACGGCTTGATCTGCTCCATCAGCGCATCCGTGAGACCCTGGCCGGAGATATGCGAAATGCCGGGAATGTCGTAGATCGGCTTTTCCGGATAGAGCTCGGCGCACTGGCCGCCGATCTTGTCGAGGATGTCGACGAAATGCGTCTTCATGTCGAGAAGGCCAAGCTCGAAGGCGGCGAACAGGCCGCAGGGGCCGGCACCAATAATCAGCACATCGGTTTTGATCGCGTCGCTCATGTCGTCTCTTTATCGATCGTTGTCGGTGGGACGGCGCCCAGCGGGCAGAGGAACCCTGCCTGTCTAGCCAACGGGGATGGATCAGGGAAGGCATAAAAGCGGGAGCGCCCCGCAGCCGCGCCCACTTGCCGGGTCAAAATAACTGGGATGTAACGAGGAAGGATATGACGGAGATCAACCGGTGAACGCACCAAGCCGCCTCGATATGACGCCGCGCCTGGAGGACTTCCCCTATCGCCTCGGTGACAATGTCCGCTTCGGCGATCTCGACCCCAACCAGCACGTCAACAACGCGGTCTACGCCACCTATTTCGAGACCGGCCGCGTCACCTTGATGAAGAGCCCGCAATATGGGCTGACGCCGCCGGGCCTGGCCTGGATCATGGTGCGCCTCGACATGCATTTTCGCGCCGAGCTGCGCTGGCCCAATACGATCGAGCTCGGCCTTGGCGTCGTGAAGCTGGGACGAACCTCGGTGACCTTCGAGCAGGTCGTTTTCTCTGAAGGAAAATGCATCGCGTCGGCAACGTCGGTCGGCGTCATGCTCGACGAGGTGACGCGTCGTCCGGCACCGCTCACGGCGGAGATCATCGCCAAGCTGAAGCCCTGGCACAAGCGGGGCATCGAAGTCGTCCCGCCTGCCGCATAGAACAGAGGAATGCTCAGGCCTGGCGTTCCGGCGTCGCCACCACGAGGCCGTCGAGCTCGTCGGACACCTTGATCTGGCAGGACAGGCGCGAATTCGGGCGCACGTCAAAGCCGAAGTCGAGCATGTCCTCTTCCATCGGCGTCGGGCTGCCGACCTTCTCGCGCCAGACTTCGTCGACATAGACATGGCAAGTCGCGCACGCGCAGGCGCCGCCGCATTCGGCCTCGATGCCTGGAATGCTGTTGCGGATGGCGGCTTCCATCACAGTCGCGCCGTTCTCGACGTCCACCGTACGGGTTTCGCCCTTGTGATCGACAAAGTGAATTTTGGCCATGTGTGCTCGTGCTGCGCGATCTAGGGAATAAAGGAGAGTCCGGGCTGTCCTATAACGGGTCGATCAGCCCGGCGCCATAGCGTTTTGAGGCGAAGTGGATACCGATCCACCTGAAGAAAACACGTCAAAACAAAAGACTAGGCGCGCAAGCCAGCCGCATCTTGCGCCGGCGCCGGCCTAGTGCTTCAGGATCGCCTCGATCGCGGCGCGGACCTCGGCCACTGCCTCTTTCAGCACGGCGAAAGCATCGGGCCGGCTGTGGCCGGTCCGGATCGCGGTCTCCAGGCTGGCGGCGGCATCCGCCACCGCAAAGGCGCCAATTCCGCGCGCCGAGCCCTTGAGCTTGTGCGCGAGTGCCCCGGCGTCGGCCGGCATCGCTGCCATCGCCGCGACCAGCCGGATCGCCTGTTCGGCGAACATCGCCAGCACTTCCTGTTTCAGCTCGGCATCGCCGAGAGTCATGCGCGAGAGGTGGTCGAGGTCGAGCGGGCCGTCGACGGGCGCAAGCGGGGGCGAGGGCATCCATTCCATCCGTTGCAGATCAGGCGTCATGGCGCAGGCCCCGGCATCGCGCGACATTCCGCCGGTCCGGCGGCAAGGTTCCGCCCACCCAAGCATGGAAATGGTTAACGAAATGTTTGGGCCGTTTTACGTAATTCCGCCGGTTTATTGACGAAAAGTCGCCGCAATCGGCCAAGTTCGGTGGAGAATTTCATTTGTTGCTAAGGCGTTAGGGCGCGATCCTGTTAACGATGATTAAGATTGTCTTAACCGCGGGCATTTCATTCGCGACGCTCTGCCAATAGGATGTTGCGGAAATTGGCGGACAAGCCGTCCGGGTGGGGATGGCTCGGAGATCCGCATAAGCGGCATGATCCGATCTGTGGGCTTGCGCAGCGCGCAGGGCTCGCGGGGGGACGCGTACAAGTAACGAGGGCTCGGACTGAACATGGCGAACACTCCGAAAAAGGTCAAAGACCCGACAGAAGTTGCGCTTTCTGCGATCCAGGAAGCCCTGAACATCAGCGACACCGCCGCGGACACCAGCCGCAACGCGTCGATGCGCAATGAAACGGCGCCACAGGTGGCGCCGCCAACGCCTCCCATGTTCGACGAACCGGCCTTCGAGCCGCGTCAGGCCGCCAACGAGCGGGCCGTGTTCGAGCCGATGGAGGAGCCCCGAACCTCACGCCGCGCCGCTAATGACGACCGCGAGACCATCGGCCAGTTGCTCCAGGCGCTTCAGAAGGGCCGCCCTGCGCGCAGCGTCTACACCTTCGCCACCATCTTCGCCGGCATCTGGCTTGCAGCCTGCGCCGCGCTGAGCGTCGGCTTCCTGCCCTCGATCCAGGCTGCCATGGGCCAGAGCGGCGGCGTGCTCGTCATCGCCGGTCTGATCGCGATGTTCTTTGCGCCCATCATGCTGTTCTACTTCCTAGCGAGCCTGGTCTGGCGCGGCCAGGAAATGCGCATGATCGCACAGGCCATGGCGCAGGTGGCGATGCGCTTCTCCGAGCCGGAAGGTTCGGCTTCCGATTCCATGGTCACCGTCGGCCAGGCCATCCGCCGCGAGGTCGCGGCGATGGGCGACGGCATTGAGCGCGCGATCGCGCGCGCCGGCGAACTCGAGACGCTGGTCGCCAACGAGGTCGCAGCGCTGGAACGCGCCTATTCCGACAATGAAGTGCGCATCCGCGCCCTGCTCCAGGATATCGCACATCAGCGCGACAACCTGGTCGGCCAGGCCGAGCAGGTTCGTAGCGCCATCTCCGGCGTGCAAATCGATCTGCGCCACGACATCGCGCTGATCTCGGACGCGATCGCCTCGCGCGTCGACGAAGTCGCCAAGAGCATCACCGGCGCTTTGGAAGAGCGCGGCGCCCATATCACGGGGGCACTGAGCAACGCCGGCGACAACATGATCCTCGCGCTCGGCGAGCGTGGCGGCGATCTGCTCGACCGTCTCGAGGAAGCCAGCAACGAGACCACGCGCGCGGTGCTCGACGCCAGCGAGCGACTAACCACCAGCCTCAACTTCAAGACCGGCCACGTCCACGACGAGTTCGTCGACCTCGCCGATCGCGTCCACGAGATGCTGAACGAGCGCATCGACCGCATCACCGGCGAGTTCGAGCAGCGTTCCGCCGCGATCGTCGACGGCATCTCCGAGCGCACCGAGCAGGTCCACGACTCCCTGAAGAATTCGTCGGACTCGCTGCTGCTCGAACTCGAGCTGCGCTCCAACGACCTCTCCGCCAAGATCGACGACGCCGGCAACCGGCTTGCAGGCCAGATCATGACCTCCGGCGACAAGGCGAGCGAGGCGCTCGACGCCACCGTCAACACGCTGGTCGCCAAGGTGGTGAGCCAGACCGAGACCGCGCACGACTCGCTGTCGCTCCAGATGAGCGCGTTCGACGAGCTGGTGAAGAATCAGGGCTCCGAACTGGTCGAGAAGTTCGCCCGCGACTCCGGCACGCTGGGCGCGTTGATCACGCGCCACATCTCCGAGTTCGACCGCACCGTGAAGACCTTCGGCGGCGAGATCGTCGAGCGCTTGGGCCAGCGCACGCAGGACATCGCCGAGACGCTGAAGACCTATGTCGACAATTTCGACACCCGCTTCACCTCGAACGGCGGCCAGATCACCGCGCAGCTCGACCAGCGCCTGGTGCAGTTCGAGACCACGATCGGCGAGCGCGTCACCAACCTCGATTCGTCGCTGAACGGCAAGATCACCAGTCTCGACGGCACCATCGGAAGCCACATCAAGACCTTCGACGAGCAGCTCGGCGGCCGCGTTGCGGCCCTCGAACAGTCGTTCGATACCCGCGCGAAGTCCGTGACCGAGACCATCGATGAACGCCTGAACACGCTCGCTACGTCGCTGACGGATGGCGCCACCCAGGCGATCCAGTCGATCGACTCGCGGTTGACGCATCTCACGAGGACGCTCACCGGCGGCGCATCCCAGGCGCTCGAATCCATCGACTCCCGCCTCACCCAAATGACGTCGTCGCTGACCGACGGCGCGTCGCAGACGATCCAGACGATCGACACGCGGCTGACGCAGCTCACGACGACGCTCACCGGCGGCGCGTCGCAGGCGCTCGAGTCGATCGACACCCGCCTCACCTACCTGACCACCGCGGTGACGAACGGCGCCTCGCAGGCCGTGCAGTCGATCGACACGCGTCTCAGCCTCCTGACCTCGACGCTCACGGACGGCACCGCGCAGGCGATCGAGGCAGTCGACCGCCGCATCACCGGCGTCACCGAGGTGATCGACGGCCGCAGCATGCACCTGACCGACACGGTCACCGCGCGCTTCCAGGATATCCAACAGGCCATCGAGACCAAGGTGGGCTCGGTCGCCAACGACATCGACGTGCGCGTGGCGCAGTTCGAAGACCTGCTCGGCTCGCGCGTCGAGGCCGTCGCCGGCCGCATCGAGAGCAGCGGACGCCAGGCCAGCGAGGACATGATGTCCCGCGCCGAAATGATCTCCACCACCATCCGCTCGCATGTCGAGGACGCCGAGCGTTCGCTCACCAACCTCGTCGTCAACACCAGCGAGACGATCCAGACCGGCGCCCGCACCGCCCAGCAGTCGCTGATGACGGTCTCCTCCGACGTCAACGCCCAGCTCAAGATGACCTCGGCCGAAGTCGAGCGCGCGCTCACCGCGGTCGGAACGGGCGCTGCCAACTCGATCCTGACCAGCGCCCGCGAGGCGCAGTCGACCCTGGTCGCGGCATCGGGCGATGCGTCCAACCAGATCAAGTCGCTCTCGGCCGACGTCGAACGCACGCTGTCGGCGGCAGGCTCGGCAACCGCGGCCTCGATCCTGGCCGGCGCACGCGAGGTGCAGACCACGCTCGTCACCGCCTCTGCGGACGCGGCCAACCACGTCAAGACGCTCACCGCCGACGTGCAGCGCTCGCTGTCGATGGCCGGCTCCGCTACGGCCGAGTCGCTCACCGCCGGCGCACGCGATGCGCAGAGCACGCTGATCGCGACCTCGACCGAGACCGCCAACCAGATCAAGGCGCTGTCCTCCGACGTCCAGCGCTCGCTCTCGATGGCGGGCACCTCGACGGCAGAGACCATCATGACCGGCGCCCGCGAGGCCCAGAACACCCTGGTCACGGCGTCTTCGGACGCGGCGAGCCAGGTCAAGTCGCTCGCGGCCGAGATGCATCGCTCGCTGTCGCAGGCGGGCCAGATGACCGCCGAGACAATCACGACCAGCGCCCGCGACGCCCAGAGCACCCTGCTCGCGGTCTCGGCGGAACAGACCGGCCAAGTCCGCTCGCTGGCGGCCGAGATGCAGCGCGCGCTGGCGACCGCCGGCGGCGCCACCATCGAGGCGCTCACCAGCGGCGTGCGCGAGGCCCAGGGCACGCTGATCTCCGCTTCGAGCGATGCGGCGAGCCAGATCAAGTCCCTGACCACGGACATCGAGCGCACCCTGACCGCGGTCGGCGCCGACACCGCCTCGACCATCCTTAACAGTGCACGCGAGGCGCAGAGCTCCCTGACCTCGACGTCGGCGGACGCCGCGAGCCAGATCCGCACCATCTCGACCGAGATCGAGCGCACCCTGAGCACTGCTACGGCCAATGCGACCAACGACATCCAGACCAGCGCGCTCAACGCCCAGAACGCACTGATCAACGCCTCCAACGAGGCGAGCTCGCGGGTCAAGTCGAGCTCGGCCGATGTCGAGCGTTCGGTGCTCGCTGCCAGCAGCAGCTTCGGCCAGGCCATGACCGGCAAGACCGACGAGATCGTCACCTACGTGCAGCAGCAGTCCGACCGCCTCGCGAACATGATCGACGCCAAGCGCGGCTCGCTCGTGGATGCGATCGGCTCGAAGACCAGCCAGCTCACGCTCGACATCGACCGCGTCACCTCCGACGCGCTGAAGTCGATCGAAACGCGCGGCCACGCCTTCTCGCAGACCATGATGGGCAACGGCTCCGAAGTCGCCCGCACCATCAACTCGGCGAGCGAGATCGCCACTGGCGCGGTCAACAAGTCGCTCAAGGACCTCGAGCAGGCCTCGCGGGCGGCGATCGACCAGTCGCGTCAGGTCTCGATCGCGGCCGTCACCGAGATGCAGGAGACCAGCAAGATCCTGCGCACCGACACGGTGGCGCTGTTCGAGCGCCTGCGCGAAGGCAACATCCTGCTCCAGGAGGTGCTGACCGGCGCCCACGACAACCTCAACTCGCTCGAGCGGGCGCTGGTGACGCGCGTTGCCGACTTCGTCTCCGCGATGAACGACGTCACCTCGCGCAATGGCGCGGCGACGCAGAACCTCGAAGACCAGCTCAACGTCTTCAACAGCAAGACCACGAAGGCGCTGCTGGATCTCGGTGAGCTGTCGACCCAGTTCGACGCGCACGGCAAGGCGCTGGTCGAGGCCGCGCAGGTCGTCGAGCAGAGCAACAAGAACACCACCGCTTCGCTTGCCGAACGCAAGCAGGCGCTGGAATCGCTCGTCACCACCATCGACCTGCGCACGACCGATCTCGACCAGCGGCTGTCGCGTTTCACCGGCCTGCTCGATGAATCGCTTGCCGCCGCCGAGGAGCGTGCCCGCGACATCGCCCGCGTCGTGGCGGAGACCGCCGGTGCGGGATCTGCCGCGATCACCCGCCAGTTCGAGGCGGTGCGCTCGGCCTCCGAAGAGGAGCACCGTCAGACCATCGAGACCATGCACGACATCTACCGCCAGACCACTGATGAGGCGGATGCGATGTTCAAGCAGTCGGCCGAGAAGTTCGGCAACCTCGTCTCCAGCATGAAGCAGATGGCGTTCGAGATGCACAACGAGCTCGAAGCCACCCGCAACGAGCTGCGCCGCGGCGTGCTCGAGATGCCGCAGGAGGCCGCCGAGAGCACCGCGCAGATGCGCAAGGTGATCGTCGACCAGATCGAGGCGCTCGCCGAGCTCAACCGCATCGTGGCCCAGCATGGCCGCGGCCTCGACGTCACCACGACGAGCCGCGCCACCGTGCAGCGCCAGGAAGAGCCGGCGATGGCAGCGGTCGGCGGCCGCGGCACCGAGACGCGCATGCGCGACACCGGCAGCGCCTCCACCCTACCGCCGCCGGACCTCGGCATGCCGGCCTCGCGCCGCACCGAGGCGCCGCCGGTCGCGCCCGCCGGCAACGACCAGGGCCATGACGGCTGGCTGTCCGACCTGCTGAGCCGCACGGACGCCAACCAGGGTGCCCCGACCGGACGTGAGGCCCCGCGCGGCCGCGCGGCACCCGCTCCGCAACCGCAGGCGCCGCAGGGTGGCGGCAATCCGCTGGAATCGCTGTCGCTCGACATCGGCCGGCTGATGGACCGCAACCTCGCCTCGGAGATGTGGGACCGTTACCAGCGCGGCGAGAACAAAGCCTTCACCAAGCGCCTTTACACGCCCGCCGGCCAGAAGGCCTTTGACGAGGTCGCCCGCAAGTACCGCGCCGACCGCAACTTCAAGGGCACGGTCGACCGCTACGTCGCCGAGTTCGAGCGCCTGCTCGACGAAGTCGCCCGCGACGGCCGTGGCCCGCAGGAGCTGCGCAACCACCTGACCTCGGAGACGGGCCTGGTCTACACCCTGCTCGCGCATGCGGCGGGACGGCTGGGATAAGGCAAAGCTCGCCAATGGCGAGGAGCGAATAGCGAATGAAAACGGAGGCTTCACGGCCTCCGTTTTTTTGTTTGGGTTCGTCATTTGCGCCAGTAACTCACCGCGCCATTAGGGAATTGCGGCGTCTCCACAAGCACCGTCATTGCGAGGAGCCCTTGCGACGAAGCAATCCAGACGGCTTCCTCGGAGGCAGTCTGGATTGCTTCGCTTCGCGCTTCGCTCGCAATGACGGAGGAGAGAGGGAGGCCGCTACTGCCGTTTGCGCTCGTTCGCGGGTATGGGCTTCGCCGCCTCAGGCGCGGGCGCCGGCGGTGGCGCGCTGGTGCTGGCGCCGAACAGCACGCGGGTCGGATTGCGATCAAAGTTGTTCACGGCACGGCTGATGTCGCCGAGGGTGCGGCGGCCGTCAGTCATCAGGGCGCCGGAGCGCTTGTCGAAATCATCGGCCAGTTCGCGGATCGACTTCACCGCCTGGAACAGCTCGCCGCCATCCTTGCCGCCGGCGAGCGTGTTGAGGCCGAGCATGAGGCTGTCGGCCTTGAGCACCACGCCGTCGACCTTGGCCATCACGCCATCGATCTTCTCGGAGTTGCGCGCGAGCGAATTGGTGAAGGTCTCGAGGTTCTTGAGCGAGTTCTTCACCGACTCCTGATTGTCGGCGACGATCTTGTTGATGTTCTGGAGCGTGCCACGGATCGCCTCGGTGACGTCCTGGAGCTTGTTGGGATCGGCCGTCAGCGTCGGAATGCCGTCCTCGTCGAGCGGCGGCGCGGGCGCCGCCTCCTCGCCGCCCTTGAGCGAGATCGCGGCAACGCCGGTGAGGCCCTGGAATTCGAGACCGACGAGCGTGTCCTTGCGGATCGGGGCGTTGTTCTCGACCATGGCGAGTGCGACAACCCGCCGCGGGTTGTCGAGCTTCACCGAGACCACCTCGCCCACCCGGATACCGTTGAAATTGACGCTGCCGCCGTTGCGCAAGCCCGCCGCCGGGCCCTCGAACACGACGCGCAGCGGGCTGCGCTGCTTGGTGGTGTGCAGCGACTGGAACCACAACACGAAGCCGATCGCCGCGGCAATCACCGCCAGCGTGAACGATCCGATCAATACGTAATTTGCCCGCGTTTCCATCAGCTACTCCGGCACCTCAGCCCATCACCGCGCGAGCGCGCTTGCCATGGAAATATTGCCTCAGCCAGGGATGCTGCGAGGCCTGCATGTCGGCGATCGACCCTGCCGCAATGATCTTACCGTTGCCTAAAACGGCGATGCGGTCGCAAGCTGTGTAAAGGCTGTCGAGGTCGTGCGTTACCATGAAAACGGTCAGCCCCAAAGTGCGCTGGAGCGTCCTGACCAGCTCGTCGAAATCGCCGGCGCCGATCGGATCGAGGCCCGAGGTCGGCTCGTCCAGGAACACGAGGTCCGGATCGAGCGACAGCGCGCGCGCCAGCGCCACGCGCTTGATCATGCCGCCGGAGAGCTCTGACGGAAACCGCTCGGCCACCTCGGGCTTGAGTCCGACCATGGTGAGCTTGGCGATGGTGATCTCGTCCATCAGCCGCTGCGAGACCCGGAGATATTCGCGCATCGGAAACTGGATGTTCTGCCGCACGGTCAGCGAGGAGAACAGCGCGCCCTGCTGAAACAGCACGCCCCAGCGCCGCTCCACGTTGCGGCGCTGCGATGTATTGGACGCATCCAGATCGACACCGAACACCTCGATGCTGCCGGCAACCTTCGGCACGAGTCCGATGATGGTGCGTGTCAACACCGATTTGCCCGCACCTGAGGGGCCGACGAAGCCCAAAATCTCGCCGCGCTTGACGTCGAGGTTGAGGCCATCGAGTACGCGCGTCGTGCCGAACTGCACGGTGATGTCGCGGACCCGGATGATGGGGTTTTGGATCTCGCCAGCCATCGTCACATCCCGATCGAGGCGAAGAAGATCGCGAACACGCCGTCCATGACGATGACGAAGAAGATCCCCTTCACCACCGAGGATGTCGTGTGCTGTCCGAGCGATTCCGCGCTGCCCTGCACAGCTAACCCCTCGACGCAGGCGACGATGCCGATCACCGCCGCCATGACTGGTGCCTTGACGATGCCGACGATGAAATGGTCGATCGAGATGGCGTCGCGCAGACGCAGCAAAAAGGCTTCGGGCTCGACGCCGCCATAGAGCCAGGCGACGAGACCACCGCCATAGAGCGCGGCCATGGCGCCGAGGAAGGCCAGGATCGGCAGCGCCAGCACCAGCGCCAGCATGCGCGGCAACACCAAAACCTCGATCGGATCAAAACCCATGGTGCGCAGCGCGTCGATCTCCTCGCGCATCTTCATCGACCCGAGCTCGGCGGTGTAGGCGCTGCCCGAACGGCCCGCGACCATGATCGCGACGAGCAAGACGCCGATCTCGCGCAACACCAGCACGCCGAGCATGTCGACGACGAAGAGATCGGCGCCGAACCGGCGGAAGTGGAAAATGCCCTGCTGGGCGATGATGCAGCCGATCAGGAAGGTGATCAGCACCACGATCGGCACCGCGCGCCAGCAGACCTGCTCCAGATGATGCACGGTCGAGGTCAGGCGGAGCGAGCGCGGATGGATCAGCACGCGCCCGCACGCCGCGAGCACCGCGCCGAGCATGTCGATCAAGCCTGCCACCGTGCCGGCAACACCGGCCACGGCCCGGCCGATCTGCTCCAGCATGCCGGTGATGGTGATCGCACCGGTATCGATCACGGGCGTCGCCCTGACCCGGCGGACCTCGTCGACGAGACTCGAATAGTTGGCGGAGAGGCCTGCGATCTGCGCCTCGACGGCACCCTGGGTGAGGCTGCGGCGCAGCCGCTCGATCAGCCAGGCGCCGAAAGTGTCGAGCTTGGCGACCTCGGACACGTCGATGAAGATGCTCTGCGAACCGCCCGCCAGCTTCTCGGCATCCGCGACCATCCGTTCCAGGACCGGCGCGAAGCTCGCGGTCCAGGTTCCGGTGGCGCAGAGTGCCAGCGCATTGCCCTTGGCAATCCGCTCCAGCTTCGGATCGCTATTCAAGATGTCCGCTCCCTTCCAGGGCGGAGAAAAAGTGATGGATGCGCACGCGCCCTTACCTAGAAAAGGTACCCCAGCTGGCCATTGTTAGTTGCAACAGGTAACTAGCAGGTTCAGATTTCGCCAGAGTTCAAAATGACTTCCAGCAAAGTTCCGGCACTTCGCGCGCGAATCGAGCGCTTCCCGATCGCCGGCAGCTTCACGATCAGCCGGGGCGCCAAGACCGAGGCCGTCACCATCGTGGCCGAGGTCAGCCGGGACGGCCTGGCCGGCCGCGGCGAGTGCGTGCCCTATCCTCGCTATGGCGAGACCCCGGAAGCTGCGCTTGCGGCGATCCAGGCCATGCAGGACGCCGTGGCTGGCGGTCTCACCCGGCAGGCCCTGCAAGCCGCCATGCCGCCAGGGGCCGCCCGCAACGCGCTGGATTGCGCCCTGATCGACCTCGAGGCCAAGGCGGCGGGCCTGCGCGCCTGGAGCCTCCTGGACCGCCCGGTGCCGGGCGAGCGCACCACGGCCTACACCATCTCGCTCGGCACCCCCGAGGCGATGGCGGCCGCGACCGCCAGGGCGGCGCACCGGCCGCTGCTCAAGATCAAGCTCGGCGGCGATGGCGACGACGCCAGAATCGCGGCGGTGCGCAAGGCCGCCCCCGAATCGGAGCTGATCGTGGACGCCAACGAGGCCTGGACCGAAGCCAATCTGGAATACAACCTCGCCGCCTGCGACGCCGCCGGCGTCACGCTGGTCGAGCAGCCGCTGCCGGCCGGCAACGACGACGCGCTGGCGCGGATCAAGCGACCGCTCGCGGTCTGTGCCGACGAGAGCGTGCATGACCGCTCTTCGCTTGCGCCGCTGCGCGCGCGCTATGACGCCGTGAACATCAAGCTCGACAAGACCGGCGGCCTCACCGAGGCCCTCGCCATGGCCGATGCGGCGCAGGCGCTCGGCTTCGAGATCATGATCGGCTGCATGGTCGCAACCTCGCTGTCGATGGCGCCGGCGATGCTGGTCACCCCGCAGGCGCGCTTCGTCGATCTCGACGGCCCCCTGCTGCTGGCACGCGACCGCGAGCATGGTCTGCGCTACGACGACAGCCTGGTCTATCCGCCGGACTCCTCGCTCTGGGGCTGAGCCTTAAGCCGGTGCCGTGCCGACCAGATCAGGACCGCACCAAGGCCGGCCATCGCGGCCATCACGTAATAGAGGCCGTCGCCGATCCGGGCGTAGATCGCGCCTGACGCGATCGAGGTCATCGCGCCCAGCAAACCGATACACACGGCGTAATAGCCCTGCCCGCGCGCGATCTGATGCGACGGCACGCGCTGCACCAGCAGATTCATGGTGCCGAGGATGGTCATTCCGAAGGTCAGGCCGTGGCCGAGCTGTACGACCGCCAGCAGCGCCAGCGGCGGATCGTGCGCGGTGACGACCCAGCGCACGACGGCGCTCGCACCGCCGATCGCCATCATCGAAGATGGATGCAGCGAAAAGCGCGGCGACAGCGCGAAGACGATGATCTCGGCGATCACGCCGAGCGTCCAGAGGCCGGCGATGGTCAGCCCGCCAAGGCCATGGGCCTGCCAGTTGATGGCCGAGAACGTGTAGTAGGCAACGTGACTGCCCTGGATCAGCGCCGCGGACAGGATGACGGCCCAGAAGCCGGCATCGCGCAGCAGCGCCTTGCTGGCGGGCACCGCCGCGCTCCTGCGCCGCACGTCGTCCAGTGGCTGGAGCAACAGGCTGGCGAGCACCGCCACGACAGCCCACGCGACGATGACCCAGATCAGCTCGCGCGCGGCGATGCTGTCGACGAGATAGCCGCAGGCGAGCGAGCCGGCGGCGAAGGCCGCCGAGCCCCACAGCCGCACCGGCCCGTAGTCGATGCCGTAACGGGCGACGCCGCGCAGCGCATAGGCATCGGTGAGCGGGATCGTCGGCGTCCACATCATGCAGGTCAGCGCATAGATCAGGAGCAGCACCAGCGGTTGCTGCTGCAAGCCGACCGCGGCAAAGCCCACCGCGGTCGCCAGCACCGACACCATCATGCCGGCGCGAATGGCATGGCGCTTTTCGGCAAGGGCGGTGGCGTAGGGCAGCGTGGTGAATCGCGTGATCGCCGGCAGCGCGTTGATGACGCCGATCCAGGCGGCATCGATGCCGATCGCCTTCAGCCAGAGGGGAAAGAACGGCAGATGCGTGCCCGAGACCGCGAACACCGCCGAATAGAACAGCGCCAGCCGCACGGCGAATCGCCGCTTTTCGGACGCTGCGATGGGGATTTGTGATTCGGGCGCCATCAAACCAATTGCGATTCGGTCGATATCGTGGTGATCGTTAACGTAACGCGCAGTGATTTGCGCGACGAGAATGACATGGCCTCTGAAGCATTTGCCCTCTCGCCTATGTCTGCCCGTGCGGCCGAGCCGAACGAGCAGGACTACGACGCGATCCGCGAAGCCTTCATGGAGACTGCGCGCGGCCGCTGGTTCCTCGGCGAATTTGCCAGGCGTAACCGCAATGCCGACACCAGCATGGTGCTCGATGCGGTCGCGAAAATCGAGGAAACCCTTGCGGCACAGCGGCAACCCGTCGTCGAGGACCGCTTGCCCGAGGCGCTGGTCCAGATCCGCCACGCCATCCGGGAGGCCGAGACGATCGCGCTCGGGGCGTTCGACCCCGCCGCGATCGAGGCGAGCGTCGGGCCGATTCAGCGCGGGGTCCGCATCATCAAGGAGATCTCCTGGCGCTGGCGCGAGATCGGCGCCGACGGCCGAATCTGCGATCTGATTGATTCGCAACTTGCCGCCATCGAGAGCGCCTGCACGCAGGTTTTGAGCATCGACCCGCGCGCCGACCTTGCGGCCGCTTTCGATCTCCTGAAGGACCGGGTCGCGCAGACCGAGGCGGACGACAGCGCAGCGCCGCAGGCAGCGGTATCGCCCTCCCCGGCGCAGGAGGCCCCCGCCATGGCGGACGTCCCGCCCGCGCAGATCGCGCCTGCCGCGATGGCGAGCGAAGCGCCCGCGGCTTTTGCGAAGGCCTCGCAAGACGTCGCCGCGGCTCCGGCGTCTGAAGCCGCCGTTGAGATCGCCGCGCCCGTTGAAGCGATGTCCTTTGCCGAGGAGGCGATGGACGCCACCTTTGCATCCGAGGTCATCGCCGAAAGCCATGTCGCGGTGGAAGAGAGCTTCGCTGCGGCTGAGGACGAGCCTGCCGCCCTCACCGAGTCCGCCGAAGAGCTTCCGTTCGATGCGGCCGCGGAGGCCGAGGACGAAGCCGTGCTCGAGCGGATCGCGATGGAGATGGCCGCGCCCGATCCGGACTTCGACGAGATCGTCGAGCCCGTCGAGATCGCCGCGGCAATTCCGGAGCCCATCGTCGCGGAAGTCGCAGCGCCGACCGCCGCCGAGATTCCGGAGCTGGTGGTGCCGGAGCCAGGCCTCGCAACGATTGCGGAGGAGCCGCAGGCAGCCGAGGCGCCGATCGCGATGGAATCGCTCGCGCGCCTCACTGATGCCATCGCAGCGGCCGCCGCTGAGGTGATGGAGCGCCCCGCGCCGGCGATGGCATCGACCGCAACGCTGCCGAAGCCCTCGCCCATGGCAATGGCCGAACAGTCACTCGGCGCCACCATCCTCGCCAGCGGCATGCTGCAAAAGCCCCGCACTCCCGCCAATGATCCCCTGGCCCCGCTCCGCCGCATGACCCAGGCCGAGAAGATCGCGTTCTTCTCGTAAGACGAGGGCGCGCAACTCTCAATTCCGTCATCCTTGTATGGGG
>NZ_VSTH01000059.1 GCF_008123965.1 Bradyrhizobium hipponense
CACAAGGGGAGAGGGAAAGAAAAGAACTCGGGAGAAACGCCGATGTCCAACACCGCCGCTACGCTGCGTGCCCTTGACGCACAGAACTCGGTGAGTGGAGACGGAGGGGCCGCGGCGTACTGGATGCCCCGCCGTCGCGGGGCATGACAGCGGAGGGTTAGGAAGCTGCTTGCCACTCCTCACGAACGCTCTCATCGGGCTCGTTCGCGATTGCAGCCGCCTTCGCCGCTGCGAACGCTTCCCGCGGCACTAACTGCGCCAGCGCCCACACCGCAGCCCCGCGCACCAGCGCGCTCTCATCCGCCAGCAATCGCCGCGCCTCCTGCGCCAGCTCCGCATCACCGGAGTTGCCGATCGCGATCAGCACATTGCGCAAAAAGCGGTCGCGGCCGATGCGCTTGACCGGGGACTTCGTAAACAGCGCACGAAAGGCAGCATCGTCGAGTCTCGCCAGCTCAACCAGCGTCGGGGCACGCAATTCATCCCGTGCGCTGAGCTTGGCTTCGCGCCCCCGCTGCGCAAACTTGTTCCAGGGACACGCCGCGAGGCAGTCGTCGCAGCCGTAGATGCGGTTGCCGATGCTTTTGCGAAACTCGCGCGGGATCGGCCCCTTGTTCTCGATGGTGAGATAGGAGATGCAGCGCCGCGCATCGAGCCTGTAGGGCGCGGGGAATGCCGCGGTCGGGCAGATGTCGAGACACGCCCGGCAGGAGCCGCAATGATCGATCTCGGCGTCGTCACGCGGCAGCTCGAGCGTGGTGTAGATCGCGCCGAGAAACAGCCATGAGCCGAATTCGCGCGAGACGAGGTTGGTGTGCTTGCCTTGCCAGCCCAGATGCGCGGCCTGCGCCAGCGGCTTCTCCATCACCGCCGCGGTGTCGACGAACACCTTGACCTCGCAAGGATTCACCTCACAAGGCGCCGCCGCGATCAGCCAGCGCGCCAGCGCCTTCAGGCGCTTCTTGATCAGGTCGTGATAGTCGTCGCCCTGCGCATAGACCGAGATCGCCGCGCGCGTACGCTGCTCGAGAATCGCGAGCGGATCCTGGTCGGGACCGTAATTGACGCCGAGCATGATCACGCTGCGCACGTCCTGCCACAGCCCGCGCGGATCGACGCGGCGCTCGGGGCTTGCCGTGAGCCAGTCCATGTCGCCATGGCCGCCGGAGGCGATGAATTCGAGAAAGTGCTTTCCAGCGCTTTCGATGGTACCGGGTTCGGTGATGCCGATGCAGTCGAAGCCGAGCGCGCGCGCCTCGCGCGCAAGCGCCGCCTTCAGTTCAATCGGATTGAAATTCAGAAATCCAGGTCCACATAGGTGCGCGACGCCGGCACGCCGGCCAGCCATTCGCTTAGGAGCGGACGGAACGACGGGCGGGATTTCACCCGCGCGTACCACGCCTTTGCTGCGTCGTCCTCGCTCCATGGCACGTCGCCCAGATAGTCGATCGCCGAAAGATGCGCCGCGGCGGCGAGATCCGCGTAGGTGAGCCGGTCGCCGGCGAGGAAGTTACGCGTCTGCGCCAGCCAGCCGATATAGGCCAGATGATAGCGCACATTGGCTTTCGCCGCGCGCATTACGTCGGCCGAGGGTGCGCCGCCGCCGTTCTCCTCGCTCATGAAGCGCTTGTAGATGCGCTCGGTGACGAGAGGATGCGAGACCTCCTCGAAAAATTTTTCGTTGAACCAGGCCATCAGCCGGCGCACCTCGACGCGCTCGGCGACTGTCTCCGGCATCAGGCGCTTGGGTTCCATCTCGGCGCCATAGGCCTCATCGATATACTCCGCGATGATGGCCGCGCCCGGAATCGGCTGCTCCTCGTCCACCAGGACAGGCGTCGTGCCCGCCGCATTGAGCAGCAGAAATGCCTCGCGCCGTTCCCAGCTGCGCTCTTCGACCAGCTTCAGGTCGAGCCCGTACTCCCCCGCGATCAGGCGGATGAAACGCGAATGCGGACAGAACGGATGATGAAACAGCGTAAACATGAAGCCTTTGACTATGTGATGGTGCTTAAGAATCCATCAATGTTTGTGCGGCGCCACACTAGTCCCTCAAAACCGCGAAGCAAGGGCGCGACGGCGCATTTTGCGATTGCGGCACGGGGGCGAATAGGCGAGAAGAGCCCCGCTTTTCCAGCGGAAATGGACCGTAAATATGTCAGATGCAATACGGGCAGTGATCCTCGGCATCATCGAGGGTGTGACCGAGTTCCTTCCCGTTTCTTCGACCGGCCACCTGCTGGTTGCGGAGCGCTTCTTCGATCTCGGCGAAGGCGCCTTCTGGGATTCGTTCACGGTCCTGATCCAGCTCGGTGCGATCCTTGCGATCGTCGTATTGTACTTCAAGAAACTGTGGGACGTCGCGATCGGCATGTTCACAGGCGACGTCTATGCGCGCCGCTTCGTGATCGGCGTGCTGGTGGCGTTCCTGCCCGCGGTCGTCGTCGGCCTCGCCGCCGGCAAATACATCAAGATCTTGCTGTTCAATCCGTGGGTGGTGTGCTTCTCGCTGATCGTCGGCGGCGCCATCCTGTTGTGGGTCGATCGGATCGATCTCAAGCCGCGCGAGTATGATGCCACCCGCTTTCCGCTGCTGATGT
Organism: Bradyrhizobium hipponense; assembly: GCF_008123965.1. Taxonomy (GTDB): domain Bacteria; phylum Pseudomonadota; class Alphaproteobacteria; order Rhizobiales; family Xanthobacteraceae; genus Bradyrhizobium; species Bradyrhizobium hipponense. The sequence goes on from NZ_VSTH01000059.1 coordinate 2,601, forward strand.
ATCTCTATATCGGCATCGCGCAGTGCGTCGCGATGATCCCGGGCGTGTCGCGCTCCGGCGCCAGCATCGTCGCCGCGATGTTCTTGGGGGCCGATAAGCGCGCGGCGGCGGAGTTTTCGTTCTTCCTCGCCATTCCCACCATGATCGGCGCGTTCGCCTACGACTTCTACAAGAACCGTTCCGAGATGAACGTGGACCACATCGGCATCGTCGCGATCGGCTTTGTGGTGTCGTTCATCACCGCGATCATCGTGGTCAAGACGTTCCTGGAATACGTCACCCGGCACGGCTTTGCGGTGTTCGCCTGGTGGCGCGTCGTCGTCGGCACGCTCGGCCTGATCGCGCTGGCGCTCGGCCGTTAACCTCTCGAAAACTCGCTGACGCGCCTCAACCTAATATAAGCTTTTGATCGATAGGCAGTTTCCAACGCAAGGCGCCGCGCGTCCTGCACAGGAGCTGAACCATGACCCTCGTCAGCGGCTGGGGGCGTTTCCCGGTCGTCGATAGCGATGTGCTGCGGCCGCGGTCGTTCGAGGCCGTCGGTGAAGCCGTCGCTGCGATGAGCGGCTGCGTGGCGAGGGGTAACGGCCGTGCCTATGGCGACGCTGGTATCGGCGCTGTCAGGACGATCGCGATGACCGGGTTCGACCGGGTCAGGTCGTTCGACCCGGCAACCGGCCGTATCCGTCTCGAAGCCGGCATGCTGCTGTCGGACCTGATCGACACGTTCGGCCCCCGCGGCTTCCTGCCTTTCGTGGTTCCAGGCACGCGCTTTGTGTCGATCGGCGGCGCCATTGCCGCCGACGTGCACGGCAAGAACCATCATTGCGAGGGCGGCTTCGGTCGCTATGTCGAAAGTATCCTGCTGCGAACCGGTCAGGGCGAGACCATCGAGGCCTCGCGCGACCAGAATGCCGATGCCTTCTTTGCGACCGTTGGCGGCATGGGCCTCACCGGAGTCATTCTCGAAGCCACGATCCGGCTGCGGCCGGTCGAGACGGGATGGATTCGCGAGCGGGTGATCTCCGCGGCCGATCTCGATGCAGCGATGCGCGCGCTCGAGGCGAGTGCTTCCGCGACCTATTCGGTGGCGTGGATTGATTGCGCCGCGGGCGGCAGCAATCTCGGCCGCTCGCTGATCTATCTCGGCGAGCACGCCGGCGCGGACGAGCTTGCGGTATCCGCCGAGCGATTTCCGGTCGGCCAGGATTCCAGTCTCGCCATGCCCATCGACTTTCCGTCGATGACGCTGAACCGCTACAGCATCCGAGCCTTCAACGAGCTCTACTACCGCATGGGCGCAAGGCGGGCCGGCGGCAGTCATGTGGTCTCGCTCTTCCCTTATTTCTTCCCGCTCGACAGTATCGGTGGGTGGAATCGCATCTACGGAAAACGCGGCTTTCTCCAGCATCAATGCGTGATCCCGGAGAAGGGCGCGCGCGACGTGCTCGGCGAGATCCTCGCTCGCGTCGCGAAGCGCGGCGATGCTTCCTTCCTCGCGGTGCTGAAGAAGCTCGGCCAGGGCGACGGCGTTTTGTCGTTTCCGTTGCCCGGCTACACGCTCGCGCTGGATTTCCCGCTGAGGGCCGACATCCTGAATTTCCTCGACGAGATCGACCGCCTCGTCGTCGCCGCCGGCGGCCGGCTGTACCTCGCCAAGGATGCGCGCCAGTCGCGCGCGACGTTCGAGGCCGGCTATCCTGCCCTGCAGCGCTTCAACGCGATCCGAAAGTCGCTCGATCCTGCGGGCAATATCCGCTCGAAACTTTCACAGCGTTTGCTTGATGAGGTTTAAGCCATGACGTCGCGCAAGTCCGTTTTGGTACTGGGCGGCTCCTCCGATATCGGCCGCACCGCCGCGCGCGCCTTTGCCAAGGCGGGTTACGATGTCGCCCTCGCAGGGCGCGACATCGCGGCGCTGGAGCCGGACGCCGCCGATCTGCGCGCGCGCTACAATGTCGATGTCGGTGTCTTCAAGTTCGACGTGCTCGACACTGCCTCGTTCGAGGGCTTTGCCGGCGGCCTTCCCGCATTGCCTGACGTCGTCATTTCGATCGTTGGCTTGCTGGGCGTGCAAGAGAGGGCGCAAAGCGATCTCGCGCACGCCACGACCATCATGCGATCCAATTACGAAGGGCCCTCGCTGATCCTCGGCCTGTTCGCGGAAAAATTCCTGGGCCGCGGCAATGGCACGCTGGTCGGCGTATCCTCCGTCGCGGGCGATCGCGGCCGCGCCTCGAACTATGTCTACGGCTCGGCCAAGGCCGGCTTCTCGGCCTTCCTGTCCGGCCTGCGCGCCCGCGCCAGCCGCAGCGGCGTTCACGTCGTCACCGTGAAGCCCGGCTTCGTCCGCACCAAGATGACCGAGAGCATGAAGCTGATCGGCCCGCTCACCGTCGAGGCAGGCGTGGTCGGCGATGCGATCCTCCAGGCCGTCGAGCGGAAGACCGACGTCGTCTATGTCAGCGGCAAATGGCGCCTCGTGATGCTAATCATCAAGGCGCTGCCGGAAGCAGTGTTCAAGAAGCTGAGGTTTTGAGGCTGCTGCCGCACTAAAGGTGCGCTCCCTCGCCCGCTTGCGGGAGAGGGTTGGGGAGAGGGTATCTCCGCAGTGAGACTCCCGACGAGGAGAAAGCCCCCAGCGCTGACGCGCCGACCTCTCCCGCAAGCGGGAGAGGTTGGGAAAGACCGCCGACGGGGTAGGCTCACGTGCTCTAGCGCTGGAACTGCCCGGCGCTGCGAAAACGCCAGAGATATTGCGGGGCGATCGCCTCCAGCGAATCGGGGGTGATGCCGAGGCCTTCCAGCGTCAGCCCCGCCGCCTTCGCCGCCTCCGAGACGACATTGTCGCGCTCGAGCAGCGTGACCTGGTCCGGGGTCAGCTTCAGCGCGCCCGGCGCGAACTGCAGGAAGTTGGCCTGGAAGCGAGCAAGGGAGAACGGCAGCGGGATCAGCGTGCGTTTGCGTTCGGTGATGGCCAAAATCGTCTCGATGATCTCGCGCATGGTCAGCACTTCAGGCCCGCCGAGCTCGTAGGTGGCGCCTTGCTTGGCCTTGCCGTCGACCGCGTCCGCAATCGCGGTGGCGACGTCGCCGACATAGGCCGGCTGCATCTTCGTCCCCCCGCCGATCAGCGGCAGTACCGGCGAGATCCGCGCCAGCGCGGCGAAGCGGTTGGTGAACTGATCCTCGGGCCCGAACATCACGGACGGGCGGAAGATCGTGGCTGACGGCACCGCCGCCAGCACCGCCTGCTCGCCGGCCGCCTTGGCCCGGGCGTAGTGCGAGGGCGATTGCGGGTCGGCGCCGATCGCCGAGACATGCACCATCCGGGCGCCGGCGGCCGCGGCGGCCTTGGCGACGGTCTCGGCGCCCTTGGCCTGGACGGCGTCAAAGCTCTGCGCCCCGCCCTCAGTGAGGATGCCGACAAGGTTGATCGCGACCTCAGAATCCCGCATCGCCGCCTCGACCGAGGCCGGATAGCGCAAATTGGCCTGCACGGTGTGGACCTGTCCGACCTTGCCGGAGGGCTGCAGGAAGCCGGCCAGTTCCGGCCGCCGCACCGCGACCCGGATCCGGTAATCGCGCTTGCACAGCGCGCGGACGACATTCCGGCCCAAAAACCCCGATCCGCCGAAAACCGTGACGAGAGTTTCCAGATTCGATGCCATGGGGGTCGATTCCTAATGGAGGGTGCGCCTGGCGAGGCTTGTATCGGGCCATTTTGCGATGCGCAATCCGCAGCCCCAAGGATCGTTCCAACCCGATTCAAGCATGAATTGACAACCGCGTCACCGATCCGTAGTAACCGCCTCCGTGCCCCAACCGGCATGCCCAGGTGGTGGAATTGGTAGACGCGCTGGCTTCAGGTGCCAGTGGCTTAACAGCCGTGAAGGTTCGAGTCCTTTCCTGGGCACCATCTTTTATCTCATCCCCATGAGACAGCGATTTTCGCCGAATTCGCCGGCGTTTGGCGCCGGTGTCCGGCTGCTCCCACACCCGAATTAAGCCACCCTTAGCGAATGCTCGCCTAGGCTCTCCGCGTCCATTTCCCTGCTCCCGGCCTCCCCCAGCCTTTGGGCCGGTCGTGTCGCGGTCAATCGAGCGTTTTCGGATGGAGCAGCCTGCCTGGCAGTATGATCGCGGCGCGTCCGAGCCATCGGCGATGCCGGCGCCTGCGCGGACGCTGCTCATCGATCTCGAAGGTGCGCTGCTACGCTCTGAGCTGGTGATGGAAGCGCTGTTCAGCGCGCCCGGCCGCATGCTGGCCCGCTTTGGCGCGGGCGGACGCCCAGGCATGGTGGCGCTCACGGATATTCTGGCGGACGCCAAGATTGATTACGCCCATCTGCCCTATGATTCCGGCGTGTTGAACCAGGCGTTGGCGGCGCGGGCGCGGGGCGCGAAGATTTATCTCGTCGCCGGCCGCTTCAGCCAACATGCCGCTGGCATTGCCGCGCATCTCGGCTTCGATGGTGTCGTGGCGCCGGCCCATCTCGCCGCGGCCGAGCAGCTGCCGTTCGATCTCGCTTCGATGACGCGCATCAGCAAAGCAAGCGGCAGCAGCCGTCCCAGCGTAAATACCTGGGCAAACGCGCTGCGGGTCTATCAATACGCCAAGAACACGCTGGTGTTCGTGCCGGCGATCACCGCGCATCAGCTGAACTTTGCGACGCTCGGCTCTGCGCTGCTGGCGTTCCTGGCGTTCTCGGCCTGCGCGTCGGGCGCCTATCTGATGAACGATCTGCTCGATCTTGCCGCCGACCGGCAGCATCCGACCAAGCGCCATCGCGCGCTCGCGGCCGGGGACTTGCCGATCTCCTCGGCACTGCTCGCGATCCCTGTGCTGTGGTTGTTCGCGGTCGCGGCGAGCCTCTGCATTTCCGCACTCTTCCTCGGTGTGCTCTGCGCCTATCTCGCCACCACCATCGCCTATTCGCTCGTGCTCAAGCGCAAGATGCTGGTCGACGTCGTCACGCTCGCCGGCCTCTACAGCTTGCGCATCATCGCCGGCGCCGTCGGCGTCGGCGTGGTGCTGTCGGAATGGCTGCTGATCTTCTCGCTGTTCGTGTTCACCTCGCTGGCGCTGATCAAGCGCTTCAGCGAGCTCAGCATGCGCGAGGACGCGGGCCTGTCCGATCCCTCCAACCGCGACTACAGGATCACCGACCTGCACATCATCGCCGCCATGGCGGCTGCGAGCGCCATGAATGCGGTGACGGTGTTTTCGCTCTATGTGTCCTCGTCCGCGGTCACGCCGCTGTACAGCCGTCCCTGGATGCTGTGGCTGCTCAACCCGCTGCTGCTGTACTGGTTCGGCCGCGCCCTGATGATGGCGCATCGCCGCGAGATGCCGGACGATCCGATTCTCTACACCTACCGCGACGGCGCCAGCCGCATCACCGTGGCGGCGATGATCTGCATCATGCTGGCGGCGATCTGACCGCCTTGAGGGCCGAGCCGGCGCTTGCGCGACCCGCCGCCAGTGGATACATCGCGGTCGATCCGATTAGCCTATTGTGCCGACGCACCGATTCGAATGAGGGTTTTGACACGCCATGACCGTACGCCTGCACCGCGGCGACCTGCCCGACCTGTCCCGCTACACCGGAGCGGTGGCGATCGACACCGAGACCATGGGGCTGAACCCGCATCGCGACCGGCTCTGCGTGGTGCAGCTCTCGCCCGGCGACGGCAGTGCCGACGTGGTGCAGATCCCCAAGGGCCATACCGACGCACCGAACCTGAAGGCGCTGCTGGCCAACCCTGCGATCACCAAGATCTTTCACTTTGCGCGGTTCGACGTTGCGGTGCTGTACCAGACCTTCGGAATCATGACCGGGCCGATCTACTGCACCAAGATCGCCTCTCGCCTGACCCGCACCTACACCGATCGGCACGGCCTCAAGGACCTCGTGCGCGAGGTGCTCAATATCGATCTCTCCAAGCAGCAGCAATCCAGCGATTGGGGCTCCGACAGCCTGTCCGAGCCGCAACTCGCCTACGCCGCCTCCGACGTGCTGCATCTGCACGGCTTGCGCGAACGGCTGGATGCGATGCTGGTGCGGGAGGGCCGCACGGCGCTGGCCAAGGCCTGTTTCGACTTCCTGCCGACTCGCGCCCTGCTCGACCTCCAGGGCTGGGCCGAGGAGGACATTTTCGCGCATTCCTGAAGCTTTCGGCCGCTTGGGGCGGAGGCCTGCTGCCCCGTTTCGGACACAGTCGTAACGGCCTGTCGCGGGCTGCATATTCCGCCGGTGCCGGGTACAATGAGGCACCTTCGATGGGAGCCTTCATCTGGAAAAGGCTAGCGACGCTCTGGAGCAGCGGTGAACTCGGCCCAGTATCCCACCTATGACGCTGCGCTTGCGGCGCGGTTTGCCCGCGCGGCGCGCCATAGCCGTCTGGTGCGGATTCTGCGCGTCGCGGTGCCGGTGACTGTGGTGGTGGCCATGGCCTCGATCGTCGCCGTCTCGACCTTTCTGAACCCGTTCCAGATCCCCTTGAAACTCGACTCCGGAAACCTCGTGGTGACAGGCACCAAGATCACGATGGAATCGCCGCATATGGCCGGCTTCACCCCGGACCAGCGGCCCTACGAGCTCTGGGCCAAGACCGCGACACAGGACATCACCGACCCCGACCATGTCGATCTGTCGGATCTGCGCGCGAAAGTGCTGATGGAAGATCAATCGAACCTGTTCCTCGATGCCCGCACCGGCCGGTTCGACAACAAGCAGCAGCAGCTCGACCTGCACAAGGACATCTTCCTGCGCACCTCGACCGGCTATGAGGCGCGTTTGAACTCGGCCTTCGTCGACATGGCCAAGGGCACCGTCTCGTCGGATGAGCATGTCGACGTCAAGCTGACCAACGGCACGCTGACGTCGGATCGACTGCGAATCACCGAAGGCGGCGACGTCATCCGCTTCGAGGGCAATGTCGTGATGCATCTGGACAAGCTGGACGATCCCGCCGCCGCTCAGCCCGCGCCCGTCGAGCCCGCACCGCCGGCAAAGACGCGTGCGCCCCAGAACAAGCCTGCCAACTCAAGATGATTTTCATGACGAAGTTTTTTCCGGGCGGTACGCGCAGCGCGGGCCTGAGCGCCGGCGCCATTGCGTCCGTCTTCGGCATCGTGCTGATCGCAGCCGGTGCGGCGCTCGCGCAGAGCACGATGCAGGGCGTGCCCAATGCGATGCAGGGCTTTTCGCAGAACCGCGATCAGCCGATCCAGATCGAAGCCGCCTCGCTCGAGATGCGCGACAAGAAGAAGGAGGCGACCTTCGCCGGCAATGTGAAGGTCGTGCAGGGCGACACCACCATGACCTCGAAGACGCTGGTGGTGTTCTACGAATCCGGTGGCGACAAGCCGCCGCAGCCGGCGGCTGCGCCAAGCGCAGCTGCAAAGGGCGCGAAGTCGGCGCCGATGCAGTCGGCGACGCCGGGCCCGGGCGGCGCCTCCTCGATCAAGCGGCTGGAGGCGCGCGGCAATGTCGTCGTCACCCAGAAGGACCAGGTGGTGACCGGCGAGACCGCCGTGTTCGACACCAAGACCAATCTCATCACCATGCTCGGCGGAGTGGTCCTGACGCAGTGCAAGAACGTGCTGCGCGGCGACCGGCTAATGGTCGACATGACGACCGGGGTGTCCCGCGTGGAATCCGACAGCGGCCGGGTGCAGGCCCTGCTGCCGCAGGGCGGCGGCAACGATTGCGGCCAAGGTGGCCAAGCTGGCCAAGGGGTCAAGCCCGGCCCGGGCGCGCCGCTGCAATTGCCGGGCGCAAGTAAACAGAAGTAAATTCAATTACTTGAGCTAGGCGACGGTGATCCGAGGTTGAAGCCGGGCCGGCAAGACTGTATCTAGCGCAACGGGCTTCGAAGCGGGATCCGCTTATTCGGGGGTGTTTCTCTGGGCATGAGACATCCTTTCACTCATGCTGCACCGGCGAATCGCGCGCCGGCGTGGCAGATCGCGGGATCAGCGTGCGGGATCGCCGTGCGGGATTACCGTGAAAGGCTTGAGACAGCGGGGATGGTCGATCTATTCAGCATGTTCCGTCGGCGCCCCGCCAAGCGCGGCCGGCCAGGATTTGCGCGTCAGGACATCACCTCGCTCGGCGACGGCGTCGGCGGTCTGGTGACCAGCCCCGTGCGGGACGCGCCCCCCATTGCCCGTGAGCCGGACCAGTTCCGCGCCGAGCCGCCGCGGCCGCGCCAGCCGCCGGCTCAACCGGCCAGAGCCGGTGCCAAGGCCAATGCCAAGCCCAACGGCTCGGGCGGCCCGCAGCTTCTGAAGCGGCCGGGCTTTCTGGCTGTGCATAGCGTGGAAAAGAGTTTTGGCAGCCGCCAGGTGGTGCGCGGCGTCAGCATCTATGTGCGCCGCGGCGAAGCGGTCGGTCTGCTGGGTCCGAACGGCGCCGGCAAGACCACGGTGTTCTACATGATCACCGGCCTGATCAAGCCCGATCGCGGCGCGATCGAGCTCGACGGCCACGACGTCACCAAGCTGCCGATGTATCAGCGCGCGCGGCTCGGCATCGGCTATCTGCCGCAGGAAGCCTCGATCTTTCGCGGCCTCACCGTCGAGCAGAATATCCGCGCCGTGCTCGAAGTGGTCGAGCCGTCGCGCAAGCAGCGCGAGCAGCAGCTCGACGCGCTACTCGACGAGTTCAACATCACGCGGCTGCGCAAATCGCCGTCGATCGCGCTGTCCGGTGGTGAGCGGCGCCGCGTCGAGATCGCACGCGCGCTGGCGACACGTCCGAACTACATGCTGCTGGACGAGCCGTTCGCCGGCATCGATCCGATTGCGGTCGGCGACATTCAGGACCTGGTGCGCCATCTCACCAATCGCGGCATCGGCGTGCTCATCACCGACCACAATGTCCGCGAGACGCTCGGCCTGACCGACCGCGCCTATATCGTCTATGCCGGTGAAATCTTGACCGAGGGCAACCCGGATGAGATCGTCAACGATCCGGACGTTCGCCGCCTTTACCTTGGCGAGGAATTCCGCCTCTAGCCGGTTTTTGCGTTACGTCAAGACGTGTACATCGGGCTCAGACTAGGATAAGCAAAAATCGGACCAATTTTTGGGGACGGTTCTTGCTTCATGGCGCTCACGCAGAGATTAGAGTTCCGGCAATCGCAGTCGCTGGTCATGACGCCGCAGCTGATGCAGGCGATCAAGCTGCTGCAATTGTCCAATCTCGATCTCACGACCTTCGTGGAAGAGGAACTCGAGCGTAATCCGCTGCTGGAACGGGCCAATGACGAGCCGCCGGCCGGCGAAGCCCCGGCCGAGACCGGTCAGTTCAACGACAGCGACGGCGGCCACAACGACGAACCTGGCGGCGGCCCGGGCGAGGCCTTCGAGCCCGGCCAGGAAGAATGGATGAGCAAGGATCTCGGCACCCGCGCCGAGATCGAGCAGACTTTGGACACCGGGCTGGACAACGTCTTCTCCGAAGAGCCGGCCGAGGCGGCTGCGCGCAACGCGCAGGATGTCGCGCCGACCACCTATACTGAATGGGGCGGCGGCGCTTCTAGCGACGAGGACTACAACCTCGAGGCCTTCGTCGCGGCGGAGATTACGCTCCGCGACCATCTGGCCGAGCAGCTCTCGGTCGCCTTCACCGGTCCCGCGCAACGCATCATCGGGCAGTATCTGATCGATCTCGTCGACGAGGCCGGCTATCTGCCGGCGGACCTTGGCCAGGCCGCCGAGCGGCTCGGCGCATCGCAGCAAGACGTCGAGCAGGTTCTTGCCGTGCTGCACAAATTCGATCCGCCCGGCGTCTGCGCGCGCAATTTGAGCGAATGCCTGGCGATCCAGCTGCGCGAGCTCGATCGCTACGACCCGGCGATGCAGGCGCTGGTCGAGCATCTCGATCTGCTCGCCAAACGCGACATCGCGGGCCTGCGCAAGGTCTGCGGCGTCGACGACGAGGACATCGCCGATATGATCGGCGAGATCCGCCGGCTCAATCCCAAGCCCGGCATGAAGTTCGGCTCGGCGCGTCTGCAGACCATGGTGCCGGACGTCTATGTCCGCCCGGGTCCCGACGGCGGCTGGCATGTCGAGCTCAACAGCGACACCTTGCCGCGCGTGCTGGTCAACCAGACCTATTATTCGCAACTGTCGAAGAAGATCGGCAAGGACGGCGACAAGTCGTATTTTACCGACGCGCTGCAGAATGCGACCTGGCTCGTGCGCGCGCTCGATCAGCGTGCCCGCACCATCCTGAAGGTTGCGACCGAAATCGTGCGCCAGCAGGACGGCTTCTTCACCCATGGCGTGGCGCATCTGCGGCCGCTCAATCTGAAGGCCGTGGCCGACGCCATCCAGATGCATGAATCCACGGTGTCGCGCGTCACCGCCAACAAATACATGGCGACCAATCGCGGCACCTTCGAGCTGAAGTATTTTTTCACGGCCTCGATCGCGTCGGCCGACGGCGGCGAGGCGCATTCCGCCGAAGCCGTGCGCCACCACATCAAGCAGCTGATCGATTCGGAAGCACCCTCCGCGATCCTGTCGGATGACACCATCGTGGAACGGTTGCGCGCCTCGGGCATTGATATTGCCCGCCGCACGGTCGCGAAGTACCGCGAAGCCATGCGTATTCCCTCCTCGGTGCAACGCCGACGCGACAAGCAGAGCGCTCTTGGTAACGTCCTCTCCACCGCAATGCCCGATCGCTCCCGCAACACCGAGCCGGCCTGATTGCGCTGGCGCCAAATCGCGCTACTCTCAATCCCCCATCGCGACCGAAGCCAGGCCCTCAACCAGCGAGGCATCACATGACCCTCCGGATTTCGGGAAAAAGCATCAGCGTCGGCGACGCCCTGCGCGGCCGCGTTGCCGGGCGAACCGACGAGGTCTTGCGCAAATATTTCGACGGCAATTATTCCGGCCACATCACGCTGAGCAAGGACGGCTTCGGCTTCCGCACCGATTGCTCGCTGCACCTTGATTCGGGAATTACGCTGGAGGCCGATTCGAACGCCCCGGACGCCTATGCCAGTGCCGACCAGGCGCTGCTGATGATCGAGAAACGGCTGCGCCGCTACAAGAGCCGGCTCAAGGACCGCTCCGGCCGCAAGTCCCACGCTGCCGCGGCACTCGCCGCGCTCGATGCCACGAGCTACGTCCTGGAGGCGCCGTCCGAGGACGAGGTCACCGGCTACAGCCCCGTCATCATTGCGGAGGCAACCACCTCGCTCAGACAGCTTTCGGTCAGCGAAGCCGTCATGGAACTCGACCTGAGCGGCGCTCCCTGCCTGGTATTCCAGCATGGCTCCAGCGGCCGGGTGAACATCATTTACCGCCGGGCGGACGGCAATGTCGGCTGGATCGACCCGCCCGCGGGCAAGCCGGAAGGCAAGGCCTGAGGGGGCGCCGGCCGTGCCCCCACCGCCCCTTAACAATGACCGGGACAAAGCCGCACGCGGCAGTTGGCACCGGGATTGCGTTGGAGTAGAAGCCCCCCACATCAGGCAAGGGTTAAGTCCGCCTCCTGCTTCACCTTCTTGACGCCGGCCCGCCTCGGTTCTCTGTCCAGGCTGGCCAATTCGGAACCTGACGTTTTCATTCACCTCGGAAGTCTTCCATGCCGATTACCGATCTGGTCGCGCCCGAGGCGATTCTCCCGGCATTGAAGGTCAACAGCAAGAAGCAGGCGCTCCAGGAACTTGCGGCCAAGGCCGCCGAGCTGACCGGGCAGAACGAGCGCGCGGTGTTCGAGGTGCTGCTGCAGCGGGAAAAGCTCGGCACCACCGCGGTCGGCTACGGCGTCGCCATTCCCCACGGCAAGCTGCCCAAGCTGGAAAAGATCTTCGGCCTGTTTGCGCGGCTCGACCGTCCGATCGATTTCGAATCGATGGACGGCCAGCCGGTTGATCTGGTGTTCCTGTTGCTTGCGCCGGAAGGCGCCGGCGCCGATCATCTCAAGGCGCTGGCGCGCATCGCCCGCCTGCTGCGCGACCAGGACATCGCGAAAAAGCTCCGCGCCTCGCGCGATGCCCAGGCGATCTATTCGGTGCTCGCACTGCCGCCGGCGACGGCGGCTTAATCCGTTATTGCGAGCGAAGCTCTCTCAACACCGTCATTGCGAGGAGCTCTTGCGACGAAGCAATCCAGAGTCCGTCCGCGGAAAGATTCTGGATTGCTTCGCTGCGCTCGCAATGACGACGCGGAAACGTCATCTCTCAAAATGGAAACGGGCACGCCTTCTCTCGCAGGCATCGATCCAATAAGAAGTCCCTGCTTCCACGACTAAGCGGTACGCCTCGCAAGAGGATCTTCCCTTGATTACATTCCTCGTACTCGCCGGCATGTTTGGATGGTTGGCCAGCGTGGTTTGGCAATTGCGGCTTGCGAGTACCAAGGGAAAAGTTTGGAGCCGTAACGGCTATGTAACCCGTACAAGCAACGAGACAGTTTTCGGCGCCTGCGTGTGTTTCTACTGGGTGGCACTTGGGTGGGGAGCCATCATGCTATTTTGTATGGTGATATCGATTATCAGGCAAATCTAGAGCACGACCCGGATTTGAGCATCCCGTCATCGCCTTCCGGCTGACAATCCTGCAGTATGCGGAAAGAAGCAAAACGGGCACGCCTTCCTGCGAAGGCATGCCCGCTTGAAACTCTATTCGTGCGGCGTGCGCGTGCTCAGTGCACGCTCACCGCTTGCAGCTCGTTGCTCCAGGCATTGGCGATTGCGGCTTCGCGGCTGTCGGTCAGCATGATCGGCGTGCCGTCCGCGGAATGGAGCGCGAAGAGCTTGAGGCCCGGCGCGATTTTCGGCGCTTCCGGAAACAGACCCGGCACATCCTCGGAGCGGATCTGCTTCACATAGGCGATATGGCCTTCGCCGAGGGTCGCCAGTGTCTCCGGAGAGACATTCTGGGCTTCATATTCGAACGCAACATGACCTTCACTCATGGTCTCGACTCCTCTCTCGAAACTAAGCGGTCGAGTCCGCTACTCGTTCCATTATTCGTGCTCATTGATAGCGATTGTCTTAACGATCCTCTCCGGTTCCGGCCGGGCAAGATCGATCGCCAGCAATCCGTTCTTCAGATCCGCACCCAGCACCAGCATCCCCTCCGCCAGCACGAAGGTGCGCTGGAAGTGGCGCGCGGCGATGCCGCGATGGATGTATTGCCGGGTCTTGTCGTCCTGCTGCCGCCCGCGAATCACGAGCTGGTTTTCCTCAATGGTTACATCGAGTTGGTCGCGGGTGAATCCGGCGACCGCCAGCGTGATGCGCAACCGCTCGGGCTGGCCCTCCGATCGGTCGCACCTCTCGATGTTGTAGGGAGGGTAACCGTCGGCGCCTTTGACGACGCGATCGAGCACGCGCTCAATCTCGTCGAAGCCCAGAAGGAACGGACTGGAAAGCGTGGGAACACGAGACATAGTTTACAAAGTCCTCTCGAAGCGACTTTGGCGTTTCAGGGCCCGTAGAGGCACCCCTTGGTCAGCAATATGGTCATATCCCCGTGTCAGTTCAAGGACGTAGCCGGGGAGCTGTGGATCGTGGTTTCGGGACCATCGCGCCGACATTTCCACATCGTCATGGCCGGGCTTGTTACGGCCATCCACGATCTGCGCGACACAAAACATCCAAGAACGTGGATGCCCGGGCCTTCGCCTCGCCGAAGCGGCTTCGGCCGCGCAGGCGGGACAAGCCCGGGCATGACGGATTCGCGGACGATTTATCTCAACGAAAACAAACCCCCGGCTACTGTGCATGGGGTTGATTTCGCGCTTTTGTTTGCCGGCCCTTCGGAACCGGTCAGATTTCGATCCGCGTCCGCCCGTCGGAGCTGAACAGATGCAGCTTCGCCTGTACCGCGGCGACGCGGATTTTCTCGCCAATGGCCGGGGCCTCGGTTCCGGGAATCCGGACGATGACCTCGCCCGGCGGCAGCTCGCCGGGATTGGCGGCGATGCGCTGCTCGTCATGCGCCCGCGCGCCGTAGATGAAGGTCTCGGCGCCGACGCGCTCGATCGCCTCCACGGTCAGCGGCAGCGCGATCCCGCCGACCGGTGTCTGGTCGGTGATGACGAAATCTTCCGGGCGGATGCCGAGAATGCCGGCCTCGCTCGCGCGGCCATCGCCGAGCTGCGAGGTGATCTCGTCCTGGCGGATCGACATCAAATTCATCGGCGGGGCGCCGATGAAGGAGGCGACGAACGTTGTCGCCGGTTTCTCGTAGATCGCCAGCGGATTGCCGACCTGCTCGACCTGGCCGCCATTCATCACGACGAGAACATCGGCGAGCGTCATCGCTTCGAGCTGATCGTGGGTGACGTAGATCGACGTCGTGTTCAGCCGGCGCTGCAGTTTGCGGATCTCGACCCGCATCGCGATGCGCAGTTTGGCGTCGAGATTGGAGAGCGGCTCGTCGAACAGAAACACTTTTGGCTGGCGCACGATGGCGCGGCCCATGGCGACGCGCTGGCGCTGGCCGCCGGACAGCTGGCGCGGCTTGCGCTCCAGCATCGAGGTCAGCTCGAGCACGCGCGCGGCTTCCTCGACGCGGGTCTTGATCTCGGCTTCCGCCATGCCGCGGTTGCGCAGGCCGTAGGCCATGTTGTTGTAGACGCTCATATGCGGATAGAGCGCGTAGTTCTGGAATACCATCGCAATGTCGCGATCGGCGGGCTCGACCTGGTTGACGACACGGCCGCCGATATCGATCTCGCCGCCGGTGACGGTTTCGAGGCCCGCGACCATGCGCAGCAGGGTCGACTTGCCGCAGCCGGAGGGGCCGACCAGCACGCAGAACTGCCCGTCGGCAACATCGACGTTGACGCCCTTGATGGCCTCGAAGCCGCCGAGATAGGTCTTGCGCACGTTGCGCAGGGTGACGTTAGCCATAACAACTCACTTCCAAGAACCTACTTTTCCGTCTCGACCAGTCCGCGCACGAAGAGTTTCTGCATGACGACCACGACGAACACCGGCGGCAGCATCGCCAGCACGGCAGTCGCCATCACGATCGGCCATTCGGTCAGCGCATCGGTGGTGGTGATCATCTTGCGGATGCCGACCTGGATGGTCTGCATGTCGTCGCGCGTGGTGATCAGCAGCGGCCAGAGATACTGATTCCAGCCGAGGATGAAGAGGATCACGAACAGCGCCGCCATGTTGGTGCGCGACAGCGGCAGCAGCGTATCCCAGAAGAAGCGGACCGGGCCGGCGCCGTCGATGCGCGAGGCTTCCAGAAGCTCGTCCGGCACCGTCATGAAGAACTGCCGGAACAGCAGCGTCGCGGTGGCCGAGGCGATCAGCGGCAGCGACAGGCCGGCATAGCTGTCGAGCATGTGCAGATCGGCGACGATCTTGTAGGTCGGATAGATGCGCACCTCGACCGGCAGCATCAAGGTGATGAAGATGATCCAGAAGATCGGCATCCGGAATGGAAAGCGGAAATAGACGATCGCATAGGCCGAGATGATCGAGATCGCGATCTTTCCGATTGCGATCGCCAGCGCCATCACCAGCGAGTTCAGCATCATGTTGCCGACGGGCTCGCGGGTCGAGCCGCTCGTGCCGACGAAGATGGTCTGGTAATAGACCTCGAAGAAATGGCCGCCCGGCAACAGCGACATCTGCCCGTTGGCGATCAGCGCGTTGTCCTGGGTGGAGGCGATGATCGCGATGTAGACCGGGAAGGCGACGATCGCGATCCCGATCCACAGGATGATGTGGGCGACGTAGCGCCTGAAGCCCTCTTCCTCGACCATCAGTAGGTCACCTTGCGTTCGACGAAGCGGAACTGGATTCCCGTCAGCACGATGACCATGACCATCAGGATCACCGATTGCGCCGCGGAGCTGCCGAGATTGCCGCCGAGCAGGCCGTCGGAATAGACCTTGTAGACCAGCGTCACCGTCGACGTTCCGGGCCCGCCGCGGGTCATGGTGTCGATGATGCCGAACGTATCGAAGAAGGCATAGACGATGTTGACGACCAGGAGGAAGAAGATGGTCGGCGACAGCAGCGGGAAGGTCACGGTCCAGAACCGCCGCATCGGGCGCGCGCCGTCGATCGCAGCGGCCTCGAGCACGCTCTTCGGAATCGCTTGCAGGCCGGCGAGGAAGAACAGGAAATTATAGGAGATCTGCTTCCACGCGGCGGCCAGGATGATCAGCGCTGCGGCCTGGTCGCCGTCGAGCAGCGGATTCCAGTCGACACCCATCGCACGCAGATAGCGCGAGAGCACGCCGAGCGAGGGATGCAGCATGAAGATCCAGAGCACGCCGACCACGGGCGGTGCCACCGCATAGGGCCAGATCAGCAGCGTGCGATAGAGAATCGAGCCGCGCAGCGGCTTGTCCGCCATCACCGCGAGCAGCAGCGCGAAGGACAGCGACGAGACGGCGATGGCGAACGAGAAGAAGAAGGTCCGGACGATCGCCGCGAAATAGGAGGGATCCCTGAACAGCTCGAGATAATTCTCGAACCAGACGAAGGTCGTCGACAGGCCGAAGGCGTCCTGGAGCAGGAAGGATTGGATCACCGCCTGCAAGGCCGGCCAATAAAAGAAAATCAGGACAATCGCGAGCTGCGGCGCAACCAGCACATAGGGCAATAGCCTTGCTTGGAAAATGGCTTGCTTTTGCATGATGTCAGCAGAGCGGCAGGCCGCGAATGCGTGGCCTGCCGCTCATTGCCTCACTTGACGGCGGTCTTTTCGAACTGCCGCAGCATCGTGTTACCGCGCTCGACCGCGGCGTCGAGCGCCTGCTTGGCGGTCTTCTTGCCGGCCAGCGCCTGCTCGATCTCTTCCGACCAGACGTCACGGAGCTGAACCATGTTGCCGAGGCGCAGGCCACGCGAGTTCTCGGTCGGCTCCTTGTTGGTCAGCTCGAGCAGCGGGGTCTCGAGATAGGGCTGATCCTTGTAGAAGCCTTCTGCCTTGGCCTTCTCATAGGCTGCCTTGGTGATCGGCAGATAGCCCGAGGCCTTGTGGATGTAGACCTGGCGATCGGTGTCGGAGAGGAAGGTCAGGAATTTCGCGACGCCCTTGTATTCCTCGGCCGACTTGCCGCCCATCACCCACAGCGAGGCGCCGCCGATGATCGAGTTCTGCGGTGCGCCCTTGACGTCCGGATAATACGGCATCGGCACCGCGGTGAAGTTGAACTTGGCCTGCGCCTTGACGTTGCCGAAGAACGCCGACGAGGTCAGGTAGATCGGGCATTCGCCGGAGGTGAAGCGGCCTTCACCGGTGTTGGTGCGCCCGGCATAGTCGTAGGTCTTGTTCTTCTGGAGCTCGACCAGGGTTTCGAGGTGCTTGACCTGGAGCGGTCCGTTGAACTCCAGCACAGTGTCGAATCCGTCGAGGCCGTTAGCCTTGCTGGCGAGCGGCACGTTGTGCCAGGCGGAGAGCTGCTCGAGATTGACCCAGGTGATCCAGGAGCCGGAGAAGCCGCAGGTGTCGTGACCGGCAGCCTTCAGCTTCTTGGCGGCCTCGAACGTTTCAGGCCAGGTCTTCGGGATCTCGACGTTCGCCTTCTTCAGCTCGTCGAGATTGACCCACATCACAGTCGAGGACGAGTTGAAGGGGAACGACAGCATCTCGCCCTTCGAGGTCGAATAGTAGCCGGTGATGGCGGGCAGGTAGATCTTCGGATCGAACTTCTCGCCGGCCTCGGCCATCAGCTTGTAGACGGGTTTGACCGCGCCGGTTGCGGCCATCATGGTCGCGGTGCCGACTTCGAACACCTGCATGATGTGCGGTGCGTTGCCGGCGCGGAACGCCGCGATGCCCGCGTTCATCGTGTCGGGGTAGTTGCCCTTGTAGGTCGGGATGACCTTGTAGTCGCTCTGCGAGGCGTTGAAGTCAGTCGCGAGCTTGACGATGACGTCGTTGTTGGCGCCGGTCATCGCGTGCCACCACTGGATTTCAGTCACGGCCAGGGCCGGCGAGGCGCCCAAACCAAACGTGACTGCAACGGCGGCAGCCGCACCAAAGTGTCGAAGTGCCATCAAGAAAACCTCCCTAGGGCCGTCAAAATTGATCGCTTGCGCTAGCAGCGCCATATGACGTTCACATGACTGTGTAAGCGGCCGAAACGAAAGCGGCAAGCGCTGCAAAAGGGAAGCCGTCAATTAGGCGAAGACGCGGGCTGCGTGATCCGTTCGCGGTGCACGCGCGCGCCCGCGCCGCAATGCGGCATCGGACGATGCGGAAGGCGAGCGCCGTCGGTGCGGAATGGCGGGGATCCGATGCGGCTCCGGTCTCCCTTAACCTCTCCCGCTTGCGGGAGAGGTCGGCGCGGAGCGCCGGGTGAGGGCTCTCTCCCCTTGGGGATTGCCCCGTTGCGGATGCACCCTCTCCCCGGCCCTCTCCCGCAAGCGGGAGAGGGAGCGCACCTGCGCTGCCGCTCGGCCTTGTTCTCGTCTCAGCCTTAGCGCTTGCGCTCGGGTCCGCAGACGGTGCCCTTTTCGACCATCGCGTCGATCTCTGCGCTGGAGTACCCGAACTCGCCCAGCACCTCGGCGGCGTGCTGGCTGAATTTCGGCGGCAACCGGCGCAGGCTCGGCTTGCTGCGATCGAGCCGGATCGGTGAGGCGACGCCCTTGTACCAATCCTTCTCGATGATATCGCCGCGGTGGATCGTGTGCGGGTTGGTCAAGGCCTGGTCGATCTTCTGCACGGGACCTGCGGGCAGGCCCGCGGCGAGCAGGCGATCGCACAGCGGCTCGGCCTCGTGCTGGCTGAACACCGCGGCGAGCTCGGCGCGCAGCGCCTCGCGATTGGCGATGCGGTCCTTGTTGCGGGCAAAGCGCGGATCAGTGCCGAGCTCGGGCTTGCCGATCTCCTTGGCGAGCTTGCGGAAGGTGCCGTCATTGCCGACGCCGATGAAGATGTCGTCGGTCTTGGTCGGGAAGATCGCGTAGGGCACGAGGTTGGGATGCTCGTTGCCGGTCAGGCCCGGCGGCTTGCCATGCATGAAATAGTTCGCGGTGTGCGGATGCATGATGGCAAGGCCGGTCTCGTACAGCGTCGTCTCCAGGAACTGGCCCTGGCCGGAACGCTGCCGCTCCGACAGCGCCATCAGGATGCCGATCGCCGCATGGAGCCCGGTGGTGATGTCGACCAGCGGCACGCCAATCCGCATCGGCCCGCTCTCGGGCGAGCCGGTCGCCGCGATCATGCCGGTCATGGCCTGGATGATGGCGTCATAGCCGGGATTGCCGCCGCGCGGGCCGTCGGCGCCGAAGCCGCAGATCCGGCAATGCACGAGGCGCGGGAACCTTTTGCGCAGCACCTCGTTGCCGATGCCCCATTTCTCCAGCGTGCCCGGCTTGAAATTCTCGATCAGGACGTCGGCCGTTTCCAGCATCTTGAGCAGCACGATGCGGCCGCCCTCGGAGGCGAGGTCGAGACCGATCGAGCGCTTGTTGCGGTTAATGCCGACGAAATAGGCCGCGTCTTCCTCGTGGAAGGGAGGACCCCAGTCGCGCACCTCGTCGCCGGCGGGCGGCTCGACCTTGATCACGTCGGCGCCGTGGTCGGCGAGGATCTGGGTGCAGTAGGGGCCGCCGAGCACGCGCGTGAGATCGATGACGCGCAGTCCGCTCATCGCGCCCATTACGGCTTCAGAACCTGCGGCTTCAGAACTCATGCCTTCGCTTCCCCTGTGTCGATTGTTGATCACAAGGCCTAGCGAGGTTCGTGCACGCCAGCAATGGCCCCAAACGTGGGGCCGCATGCGCCGGTGGAAATCAAACGGAATTGGCCGGCCCGATGGGGATCTCGGGCCAGCCGATCCGCCGTTCCGATCAGACGACGGTCAGGCGGACGTCGACATTGCCGCGGGTGGCGTTGGAATAGGGGCACACTTGGTGAGCCTTCTCGACCAGGGCCTCAGCTTCGGCACGGGCAAGGCCCGGCAGCGAGACGGAAAGATCGATGTCGAGGCCGAACCCGCCGGCCGAACGCGGGCCGATACCGACGGTCGAGGTGACGGAGGCGTCGGCCGGGACCTTCGGTCCGCCCTGGGAGGCCACGAACTTCATCGCGCCGATGAAGCAGGCGGCATAGCCGGCCGCAAACAGCTGCTCGGGATTGTTGCCGGCACCGCCGCCGCCGCCGAGCTCCTTCGGCGTGGTGAGCTTGACGTCGAGGGCGCCGTCGAGCGTTGCGGCATGGCCGTCGCGGCCGCCGGTGGCCTTGGCGCTGGTCTTGTAGAGAACATTCACGGACATGGTGGTCTCCCTGTGGTTTTTCGGGTGGCGGGCACCTATATCGCAGACAATTAGATTGCGCGCAATTGAAATTGGAGTGCCTCACATTTAATTGTTCGCAATTGAATACGCGGCCGCCAGGTCCCAGAATGGCGGAACGAATCTCGTGAGATCGAACATGGCTCGGAAACAATCGGCGGCGGACGCGCCGCTGCGGCTCGACAACCAGATCTGCTTTGCCGTCTATTCGGCCGCGCATGCCTTCAACCGCGTCTACAAGCCGCTGCTCGACCGGCTCGGCCTGACCTATCCGCAATATCTGGTGATGCTGGTGCTGTGGGAGCGCGACGATGTGCCGGTCAAGGATATCGGCGAACGCCTGTTTCTCGATTCAGGCACGCTGACGCCGCTGCTGAAGCGTCTGGAGGCTGCCCATCTGGTCAAGCGCACGCGCTCCAGCGATGACGAGCGCCTGGTGCTGATCGCGCTGACGCCGCAGGGCCATGCGCTGAAGGAAAAAGCACGCGCCGTGCCGCAGTCGATCCTGGCGGCATCGGACTGCTCGGTATCGGAACTGGTGACGATGAAGGACGAGATCGTCGCGCTGCGCGACAGGCTCAACGCCGTGACCGGGGAGTAGGGATCAGCAAAGGCGCTTCTTCGTAAATGCGCGGCCAGAGTGCGACTTCAGGTATTTCTCGAATGCCAGAGCTTTGAGTTTGTCGGGGAAAGCGCAGTACCAGACGAGTACCCATGGCTTGAACTTAGCAGTGTGCGTGGACCTGCCGGCGTTGTGCTCGGGGATGCGGCGTTTCAGATCCTCTGTGGCCCCTATGTATTCCTGCTCGGGAAATTCGACGCTGCGGATGATATAGACGTACCACATTGACGATTTTCGCCTGGGTAGTCGCTAAGCGGGCCAAGCAACGTTGCCAGTCCGTCTTCGCCCTTCGGGCTTCGCCGGACACCACGCTTCACCCATCGGGCTCTGCGCGGCTGCGCCACGCGTAGCCCGAAGGGCGAAGCGTGGTGGAGCCAGGCGGGATCGAACCGCCGACCTCTTGCATGCCATGCAAGCGCTCTCCCAGCTGAGCTATGGCCCCTTAACCGTCCGACGCGCCTTGGGCGACGCGTCGGGAAAGACCCAGAACCACAGTTCTGGAATTATCTCAAGTCTCTTCGTCACCGCCGACATCACCAATGATGTCGGTCACGTCCTCATCGCCCTCTTCGTCGTCGGGGATGAAGGTCGAATCATCGTCGTCATCGTCCTCGATGGTCTCGTCGACCTCGATGTCGTCCTCGGATTCGGGCACAACGGCCTTGACCTTGCCGGTGCTCTCCTCGGCGTCGGCCTCCTCGAGCGAGACCAATTCTTCAGCCTCCGCCGGCTCCGGCGTGGTGTCGGCAACAGGAGCATGTCTGGCTTCGGCGCCACGGCCCGCGCGAGCCGGTGCCAGCGGGGCAATCGGCACAACTTCGCCGGTATAGGGCGAGATCACCGGATTCTTATTGAGGTCATAGAACTTCTTGCCCGTGGTCGGGCAAATACGTTTGGTTCCGAGTTCGGACTTGGCCACGGCAGAGGAATCCTGGAATGTCTGAAAAGCGGTGTTTCACTTGGCTAGTTGGCGGCCCGCTGTCAATAGCGCATTACGGGAGAATGACATGCCGTGACGGAGCAAGGACCATGTGGTACCTGCGCTCCCGCCGCTTGAGGGCACATCCAAGGACACAATCTTGACCCATTCCGACCAACCGAGGCCGCTCAAGTCTCGCGCCAGCGGTCCCCTGACCGGGAAAGTACGGGTGCCCGGGGACAAGTCGATCTCGCATCGCGCCCTGATCCTCGGCGCGCTGGCGGTCGGCGAGACCCGGATTTCCGGCCTGCTCGAAGGCGAGGACGTTCTCAATACCGCGAAATCCATGCAGGCCCTGGGCGCCAGGGTCGAGCGCACCGGCGATTTTGCCTGGAAGGTGAACGGCGTGGGCGTGGCTGGCTTCGCCGAGCCCAAGGCGGCGCTTGATTTCGGCAACTCCGGCACGGGTTGCCGCCTGGTCATGGGCGCCGTTGCCGGCTGCCCGATTTCGGCGGTGTTCGACGGCGATGCCTCGCTCCGCACCCGTCCGATGCGCCGAATCCTGGACCCGCTCGAAAAGATCGGTGCCAGGGTCGTTTCCGGCGGCGAGGGCGGCCGTCTGCCGCTAACCGTCCAGGGCGCCCGCGATCCGCTGCCGATCACCTACAAAACCCCGGTGGCCTCGGCCCAGATCAAATCGGCCGTGCTGCTCGCGGGCCTGGCCGCGCCGGGCACGACCACCGTCATCGAGACCGAAGCCAGCCGCGACCACACCGAGCTGATGCTGAAGCATTTTGGCGCCGACATCACTTCGACGCAGGAGGGCCAGCATGGCCGCCGCGTTGCACTGGTGGGACAGCCTGAACTGCATGGCGCCGTCGTCGTGGTGCCGGCCGATCCGTCCTCGGCGGCGTTTCCAGTCGTCGCCGCCCTGATCGTGGAAGGCTCCGACGTCATTCTGTCCGACGTCATGACCAATCCGCTGCGGACCGGCCTGTTCATCACGCTGCGTGAAATGGGCGCCTCGATCGAGGAAAGCGAAGTTCGCGGCGATGCCGGCGAGCCGATGGCGCAGTTGCGCGTGCGCGCCTCGAAACTGCGCGGCGTCGAGGTGCCGCCGGAGCGTGCGCCCTCGATGATCGACGAATATCTGGTGCTGGCGGTCGCGGCCTCCTTCGCCGAAGGCACCACGATCATGCGCGGCCTGCAGGAGCTGCGGGTCAAGGAATCCGACCGGCTCGAAGCCACCGCCGACATGCTGCGCGTCAACGGCGTGAAGGTCGAGGTCTCCGGCGACGATCTGATCGTCGAAGGCCGCGGTCATGTACCTGGTGGCGGCCTCGTCGCCACCCACATGGACCACCGTATCGCGATGTCCGCGCTGGTGATGGGCTGCGCGTCCGACCAGCCGGTCACCGTCGACGACACCGCCTTCATCGCCACCAGCTTTCCGGATTTCATTCCGATGATGCGTTCGCTGGGAGCCGAGTTTTCATGATCATCGCCATCGACGGGCCTGCGGCCTCGGGCAAGGGGACGCTCGGCAAGCGGCTTGCCCATCATTACGGCTATCGTCACCTCGATACCGGCGTGATCTATCGTGCGGTGGCCTACGCCCTGATGCAGTCCGGGCATGACCTGCGGGACGAGGCGGCCGCAGTCGCGGCAGCGCTCGAACTCGATCCCGAAAAGTTCGGCGATCCCGCCCTGAAAACGCAGAAGGTCGGCGAGGGCGCCTCGATCGTCTCGGCAATCCCCAGGGTTCGCGAAGCCCTGGTCAATTTCCAGCGGCAGTTCGCCGCCGACCCGCCAGGGGCAGTGCTGGACGGCCGCGACATTGGAACCGTGATCTGCCCCCATGCCGACGTGAAGATTTTCGTGGTCGCAGACCCCAGGGTGCGCGCGCGCCGCCGGACTATGGAGGCCAAGGCGAGGGGCGAGGAGGCGGACGAGGCGGCCGTGCTTGCCGACATCATCCAGCGCGATGAGCGGGACAAGAATCGCCCGATCGCACCCCTGAAACCTGCCCCCGATGCTTACTTGCTAGATAACTCCCAACTGGATATAGAAGGCGGGGTCCGGGCCGCCATCGACATTATCGAGGCCGTTCGAGCGGGCCGTCCGCGGGGTTAAGCCGCGGTCGTCATTGGAGGAAGCGCCCGCTCCCGCTCTTTGAGGTCGATACCTCGGTCCCTGTTTTGGGACCGGCGCGATCCAGGCTCCGGACAAAAGATTCCACGTTTCGAACGCGCGGGCCTCAGCCGGCCCGCTTCCGCCGTTCCGGTGCCAGCCGGAGCAGCGAGCGGTCGCCCGAAGGTTCTGCGGACCTTCCGACACTGCGCGCCCGAGACGCCCATGAACCCAACGGCCGGCAAGACATCCGCAACTGGAGAACAAATGGCTTCGATTTCTGCTGATACCTATAGCCCCTCGCGCGACGATTTCGCCGCGATGCTCGACGAGTCCTTCGCCGGTGGCAACCTGCAGGAAAGCTCCGTCATCAAGGGCAAGGTAGTTGCAATTGAAAAGGACATGGCCGTCATCGACGTCGGCCTGAAGACCGAGGGCCGCGTCGCGCTGCGCGAATTTTCCGGCCCCGGCCGTGACAGCGAGCTCAAGGTCGGCGACGAGGTGGAAGTGTTCCTCGATCGCATCGAGAACGCCCTCGGCGAAGCCGTGCTGTCGCGCGACAAGGCGCGCCGCGAAGAAAGCTGGGGCAAGCTCGAGAAGGCGTTCCAGAACAACGAAAAGGTCACCGGCGTCATCTTCAACCAGGTCAAGGGCGGCTTCACCGTCGACCTCGACGGCGCCGTGGCCTTCCTGCCGCGCTCGCAGGTCGACATCCGTCCGATCCGCGACGTTGCGCCGCTGATGAACAACGCGCAGCCGTTCCAGATCCTCAAGATGGACCGCCGCCGCGGCAACATCGTCGTCTCCCGACGCACGGTGCTGGAAGAGACCCGCGCCGAGCAGCGTCAGGAGCTGGTGCAGAACCTCGAAGAGGGTCAGGTCATCGACGGCGTGGTCAAGAACATCACCGATTACGGTGCGTTCGTTGATCTCGGCGGCATCGACGGCCTGCTGCACGTCACCGACATCGCCTGGCGCCGCGTCAACCACCCGACCGAGGTGCTGTCGATCGGCCAGACCGTGAAGGTCAAGATCATCAAGATCAACCACGAGACGCACCGCATCTCGCTGGGCATGAAGCAGCTCTTGGATGATCCGTGGCAGGGCATCGAAGCCAAGTACCCGCTGGGTGCCCGCTTCACCGGCCGCGTCACCAACATCACCGACTACGGCGCGTTCGTCGAGCTCGAGCCGGGCATCGAAGGCCTGATCCACGTCTCCGAGATGTCGTGGACCAAGAAGAACATGCACCCCGGCAAGATCGTGTCGACCTCGCAGGAAGTCGAAGTGCAGGTGCTGGAAGTCGATTCCGTCAAGCGCCGCATCTCGCTCGGCCTCAAGCAGACCATGCGCAACCCGTGGGAGGTCTTCGTCGAAGGGCATCCGACCGGTTCGACGGTCGAGGGCGAGGTCAAGAACAAGACCGAGTTCGGCCTGTTCCTGGGTCTCGAGGGCGACGTCGACGGCATGGTCCATCTCTCCGACCTCGACTGGAAGCTTCCGGGCGAGCAGGTGATCGACAACTACAAGAAGGGCGACGTGGTGAAAGCCGTGGTGCTCGATGTGGACGTCGAGAAGGAACGTATCTCGCTCGGCATCAAGCAGCTCGAAGGCGATCCTTTCGCCGAGCCAGGCGACGTCAAGAAGGGCGCGGTCGTGACCTGCGAAGTGCTCGAAGTGAAGGAAAGCGGCATCGAGGTGAAGATCACCGGTACCGATTTCTCGACCTTCATCAAGCGCTCGGAGCTTGCCCGTGACCGCAACGACCAGCGCGCCGAACGCTTTGCCGTCGGCGAGAAGGTCGATGCCCGGGTGATCCAGTTCGACAAGAAGGCCCGCAAGGTCCAGGTGTCGATCAAGGCGCTCGAAGTTGCCGAAGAAAAGGAAGCCATCGCGCAGTACGGCTCCTCCGATTCGGGGGCGACGCTTGGCGACATCCTCGGCACCGCGCTCAAGAACCGTGACAAGTAAGCGAAACGCCTGTTTCGCAAGCATCAAAGCCCCGGCGCGAGCCGGGGCTTTTTGTTTGCGGCCTTCGCGAACTCCGCTGTCGTCCCGGACAAGCGCGCCCTAAGCGCGCGTAGATCCGCGATCCATAACCACAGGGAGTGGTTTGGCGCGGGTTGGCAACTCCGAGTCTTCGCCAAACTCAATCCTGTGGGTACGGATCCCGGATCGGCGCTCCGCTTCGCTGCGCTTGTCCGGGACGACGAGGGAGCGTGTGGCAAGATCTCGGCCCAACCAGGACCGGTCTTGTTTTCTTCAAATTGCGCCGCAATTGATGTATCCAGATAAGCCGATGGTCACGCTGTGACGGCACAACGCGCCTGGCCTTTCATTTGGAGATATTCCGATGTCGCTCGATTCGGACATCATCGTTGATCGTCGCAGGATCCGCCGCAAGCTGACCTTCTGGCGAGTCTTCGCCGCGCTGATCGTGATCGCGGCGATTGCAGGCTTTGCGCTGATCGCGACGCCTGGTGCGCGCGGCACCTTCGCGTCCGCAGGCTCGATTGCGCGTGTACAGATCGACGGCCTGATCCGCAGCGATTCCGACCGCACCCAGGCGCTGGAGCGGCTCGAAAACTCGCAGGCCGCAGCCGTCATCATCCACATCAACTCGCCGGGCGGTACTACCGCCGGCTCCGAGCAACTCTACGACTCGCTCGTACGGCTGAAGGCGAAGAAGCCGCTGGTCGTCGTGGTCGAAGGTCTCGCCGCTTCCGGAGGCTACATCACCGCGATCGCCAGCGATCACATCGTCGCCCAGCAGAGCTCGCTGGTCGGATCGATCGGCGTGCTGTTCCAGTATCCCAATGTCACCGAGCTCTTGAAGACCATCGGCGTCAAGGTCGAGGAGGTGAAGTCCTCGCCGCTGAAGGCCGCGCCCAACGGTTTCGAGCCGACCAGCCCCGAGGCGCGCGCCGCGCTCGACGCGCTGGTCAAGGATTCCTTCGCCTGGTTCAAGGGACTGGTGAAGGAGCGGCGTGGCATGGATGACACGCAGCTCGAGAAAGTGGCCGATGGCCGCGTCTTCACCGGGCGCCAGGCGATCGATCTCAAGCTGATCGACCAGATCGGCGACGAGAAGACGGCGGTCACCTGGCTGGTCGAGCGGAAGGGCGTCAAGAAGGGGCTTAACGTGCGCGACTACAAGCTTCAGCCGCGCTTCAGCGATCTGACGTTCCTCAGGGCGGCCGCCGCCGTTACGCTGGAAGCGCTGGGTTTAGGCTCGATTGCGCATCAGATCGGGCAAACCGGCGTCGCGCAGGCGGTTGATCGCTTCGGAATGGATGGAATGCTGGCCTTGTGGCAGCCGGCGGCGTCGAATTGACCGGAACCGCGCGAGCGACCGAGCCCTTTCCCGCACTGCGGGTGTCGGGGCAGCCCGCTTTTTCGGCATTTGTCACGCATTTTCGCGACACTCAACCTTGATTTAGCGTCTTGACAGATCAAGGCATTTTCACGGAAATGGTCATCCGCACGCTCCCGGGTCCTATCTCTCGATGATCAAATCCGAACTTGTTCAGCGTATTGCCGAGCACAACCCGCATCTGTACCAGCGGGATGTCGAGAACATTGTGAATGCGATTCTCGAAGAGATCGTAGCGGCCCTCGCACGCGGTGATCGCGTCGAGCTGCGCGGCTTCGGTGCCTTTTCGGTCAAGCATCGCCCCGCGCGCGCCGGGCGCAATCCGCGCACTGGCGCCCATGTCCCTGTCGACCAGAAGAGCGTTCCGTTCTTCAAGACCGGCAAGGAAATGCGCGAGCGGCTGAATCGCGACCATCCGGATCCGGGCGCGCCCGACTGAGGCCGGCGTCAGGATTTCCCAGGGCCGCTGCAATGCGGCCGGACGCTTGAGTCAAGGCGAGCGAAGCCAGATGCGAAAGTTCCTGACCGCGCTGATCGTGATTCCGCTGGGCCTGCTCCTGGTGGTTTTCGCCGTCGCCAACCGGCATTTCGTCACCGTCTCGTTCGATCCTTTCATTTCGAACGATCCGTCGTTGTCGATCACGCTGCCGCTGTTCCTGCTTCTGATCCTGGTGGCCGCGCTGGGTGTCCTGGCCGGCGGCTCGGCCGTCTGGTTCGGCCAGCGGCACTGGCGGCGGGCGGCGCGACGGCATGAGGCAGATGCGCGCACCGCCAGGGCCGAGCTCACCGATTTGCGGGCCTCGACGGCCCCGGCGCGGCCCGATCCGCAGCGCCTTCCAGCTCGCTCCGCGCTGGGCCTTTACGGGCCCATCGGGCGAGACAAGCAGCGCGCGACGTTGTAGAAGCGGCCGCAATCGAAAACCCGGTTCTCCAGCCGCGGGCCCGCGGCCGTCATTTGCTTTGAGACCATGTCCCTGCTCGTCAAAATCTGCGGCCTGTCCACGCGCGAGACGCTTGAAGCGGCGCTCGACGCGGGCGCCGACATGGTGGGGTTCGTGTTCTTTCCGCCGTCGCCGCGGCATCTGTCGCTGGAGCTGGGGCGCGAGCTCGGCCGCCAGGTCAAGGGGCGTGCGCTCAAGGTGGCGCTCACCGTCGACGCCGACGATGCGACGCTGGGCAACGTCATGGACGCGCTGTCGCCCGATATCCTCCAGCTTCACGGCAAGGAAAGCGTGGCGCGGCTGCGCGACATCAAGCTGAGGTTCGACCGCCCGGTGATGAAGGTCGTGCCGGTCGCAACATCAGCCGATCTCGCCGTGCTGCCCGGCTATGCCGCAATTGCCGACCGCATCCTGTTCGATGCGCGCGCGCCGAAAGACGCGACCCGGCCCGGCGGCCTCGGTGCGCCCTTTGACTGGCACCTGCTCGAAAACCTTCAGCTGAGCCTGCCCTACATGGTCTCCGGCGGCCTGCATGCGCAGAACCTCGCCGAGGCCCTTCGCGTCACCCGCGCCGGCGGCGTCGACGTGTCCTCCGGTGTCGAGAGCGCCCCCGGCGTGAAGGACCCGGAGATGATCAAGGCCTTCATTCGCGCCGCGCGCGCCACGCAAGAGTTGAGCGTCCGATGAACATCGCCAAACCAAACTCCTATCGCAGCGGCCCCGACGAACGCGGCCATTTCGGCATCTTCGGCGGCCGCTTCGTCGCCGAAACCCTGATGCCGCTGATCCTCGACCTGGAAAAGGCCTACACCGACGCCAAGGCCGACCCGGCCTTCCAAACCGAGATGAACGGCTATCTCAAGCACTATGTCGGCCGGCCCTCGCCGCTGTATTTCGCCGAACGCCTGACCGAGCATCTCGGCGGCGCAAAGATCTATCTGAAGCGCGAGGAGCTCAACCACACCGGCTCGCACAAGGTGAACAACGTGCTCGGCCAGATCATGCTGGCGCGGCGCATGGGCAAGAAGCGCATCATCGCCGAGACCGGCGCCGGCCAGCACGGCGTCGCCACCGCGACGCTGTGCGCGCGCTTCGGTCTGGAATGCGTGGTCTATATGGGCGCCGTCGACGTCGAGCGGCAGCAGCCCAACGTCATCCGTATGGAGATGCTGGGCGCCAAGGTGATCCCGGTGCAGTCCGGCACACGCACGCTCAAGGACGCCATGAACGAGGCGCTGCGCGACTGGGTCACCAACGTGCACAACACCTTCTACTGCATCGGCACGGTGGCGGGTCCACATCCCTATCCGACGCTGGTGCGCGACTTCCAGTCGATCATCGGCAACGAAACCAAGGTGCAGATGCAGGAGGTCGAAGGCCGCCTGCCGGATTCGCTGGTGGCCTGCATCGGCGGCGGCTCCAACGCGATGGGCCTGTTCCACCCGTTCCTCGATGATCCCTCGGTCGAAATCTTCGGTGTCGAGGCCGCGGGCCACGGGCTCACGCAACTGCATGCGGCGTCGATTGCGGGCGGCCGCCCTGGCGTGCTGCACGGCAATCGCACCTATCTCTTGATGGACGCCGACGGCCAGATCCAGGACGCGCATTCGATCTCGGCCGGTCTCGACTATCCCGGCATCGGCCCGGAGCATTCCTGGCTGCACGAGACCGGGCGCGTGACATATCTCTCGGCGACCGATGATGAGGCGCTGGCCGCATTCCAGCTGCTGTCGCGGCTCGAAGGCATCATCCCCGCGCTCGAGCCGGCGCATGCCATCGCCAAGGTGATGGAGCTCGCGCCGAAGCGGCCCAGGGATCACCTGATGGTCGTCAATCTCTCCGGCCGCGGCGACAAGGACGTGCCGCAGGTCGGCGAAATCCTGAGAGGCAAGACCAAGTGACCACGCGTATCGACACCCGTTTTGCCGAGCTGAAGAAGCAGGGCCGCTCGGCCTTTGTCACTTTCCTGATGGCCGGCGATCCCGATCCGGCGACGTCGCTCGAGATCGTCAAGGCGCTGCCGAAGGCGGGCGCCGATGTGATCGAGATCGGCATGCCCTTCACCGATCCGATGGCCGACGGTCCGTCGATCCAGGCTGCGGGCCTGCGCGCGCTCAAGGCGGGCATGACGCTGAAGAAGACGCTGGAGCTCGTGCACGGCTTCCGTAAGGACGACAACGCCACGCCGATCGTGCTGATGGGCTACTACAATCCGATCTACATCTACGGTGTCGACAAGTTTCTCGCCGACGCAAAGACCGCCGGCGTCGACGGCCTCATCATCGTCGACCTGCCGCCCGAGGAAGATGACGAGCTCTGCCTGCCCGCGATGAAGGCCGGCCTCAACTTCATTCGCCTGGCGACGCCGACGACCGACGACAAGCGCCTGCCCGCGGTGCTCGCGAACACCTCGGGCTTTGTCTACTACGTCTCGATCACCGGCATCACCGGCGCGGGGGCTGCGGACTCCACCGCCGTCAGTGAGGCGGTTGCCCGGATCAAGCGGCACACCAAACTGCCGGTCTGCGTCGGCTTCGGCATCCGCACGCCGGAGACCGCCCGCTCCATCGCCTCGCATGCCAACGGCGCCGTGGTCGGCACCGCGCTGGTCGATGCGCTCAGGAGCAGCCTCGATGCGGAAGGGCGGGCGACCGGCAAAACCATTAACGCCGTCGCTGAACTGACGGCGTCCCTGGCGGAGGGCGTCAGGGGCGCGCGAGCGGCGGCTGAGTAGGCCATAATTCCGCTCTCAGGGCGGGCGACACGGCGGCTTGCCGGGGCAGGGTCCGGCGGCCATATATCCCTTCAGGCGATCCCGGAGCGGAATCGCACATCGGAGCAAACCATGAACTGGCTCACCAATGTGGTTCGGCCGAAAATCCGCAACATCCTGCGGCGGGAGACGCCGGAGAATTTGTGGATCAAGTGCCCGGATTCCGGACAGCTCGTGTTCTACAAGGACGTCGAGGCCAACCAGTTCGTCATTCCCGGCTCGAACTACCACATGCGCATGGGCGCGGTGGCGCGGCTGAAGTCGATCTTCGACAACGAGACGTGGTTCGACGTCGCATTGCCTGACGTCACCCCCGATCCGCTCAAGTTCCGCGATGAGAAGAAATATGTCGACCGCATCAAGGATGCGCGCGCCCGGACCAATTTGAACGATGCGATCAAGGTCGGCTACGGCAGGCTCGAGGGTGCCGCCGTCGTCGTCGCGGTGCAGGATTTCGATTTCATGGGTGGCTCGCTCGGCATGGCCGCGGGCGAGGCCATCGTGCGCGGGCTCGAGCTCGCGGTCGAGAAGAAGTCGCCGTTCATCGTGTTCGCGGCGTCGGGAGGCGCGCGCATGCAGGAAGGCATCTTGTCGCTGATGCAGATGCCGCGCACCACCGTCGCGATCCAGATGCTGCGTGAGGCGAAGCTGCCTTACATCGTCGTGCTGACCAATCCGACCACCGGCGGCGTCACAGCGTCCTATGCGATGCTCGGCGACGTGCAGATCGCCGAGCCCGGTGCGCTGATCGGCTTTGCCGGGGCGCGCGTGATCGAGCAGACGATTCGGGAAAAGCTCCCCGAGGGCTTCCAGCGCGCCGAATACCTGAAAGAGCACGGCATGGTCGACATGGTCGTGCACCGCCATGATTTGCGTCCGACGCTGGCGCGGCTCTGCCGTCTGCTGACCAGATCGCCGGCGCTCGAGACCGTGTCGAAATCGGCGCAGCCGGTCGCCAGCCCGACCCAGATCGTGTCGGCCGCCGACGTGGCGCCGGCCGCGCCGCACGCGTGAACGGCTCCGCGGACAGCGCAAAACCGTCGCTCGGTGAATTGATCGGGCGGTTGTCGGCCCTGCACCAGAAGCGCATCGATCTCGGGCTGGAGCGGATGCACCGCCTGCTCGAGCGGCTCGGCCATCCCGAGCGCAAGCTGCCGCCGGTGATTCATATCGCCGGCACCAATGGCAAGGGTTCGACGCTCGCCTATTTGCGCGCAATGCTGGAAGCCGCGGGCGTGCGCGTCCACGCCTACACCTCGCCCTATCTGGTGCGGATCAACGAATGCTTCCGGCTCGGCCGTGCCGGAGGCGGCGTGCTGGTCGGCGATGATGAATTGCGTGCGGCCCTGCTAGAAGTCGAGCGCGTTAACGCCGGCGAGGCCGCCACCGTGTTCGAGCTCAAGACCGCGGCCGCCTTCCTTCTGTTCGCGCAGAACTCTGCCGATGCGGTGCTGCTCGAGGTCGGTCTCGGCGGGCGGCTCGACTCGACCAACGTGATCGAGACGCCGGCCGCCTGCGTGATCACGCCGGTCAGCATGGATCACATGGATTTTCTCGGCGATACCCTCGCCTCGATTGCCGGCGAGAAGGCCGCGATCATCAAGCGCGGTGTGCCGGTGATTACCGCCGAGCAGGCGGGCGAAGCGATGACCGTGATCGAGGCGCAGGCCAGACGCATGCGCGCGCCGCTGTTTGCCGCAGGCGAAGCCTGGCATGTCAATGTCGAGCACGGACGGCTGGTCTATTCCGACGATCGCGGCCTGCTGGATCTTGCCGCGCCGCGGCTGTTCGGCCGCCATCAGTTCGACAATGCCGGGCTTGCGATCGCGACGTTGCGCGCCACCAACGTTTTCAAGGTCAATCAAGCGGCGTTCGAGGCCGGCATCGTCGGTGCCGAATGGCCGGCGCGGATGCAGCGCATCACGTCTGGCGAGCTGCTCGCTTGGGGCCCGCAGGGATCGGAGATCTGGCTCGACGGCGGGCACAATGCCGAGGGCGGACGCGTCGCGGCGGCAGCGCTCGGCGATCTCGAGGAGCGGGTGTCGCGGCCGCTGGTCGTGATATCAGGCATGATGGCCAACAAGGACGCGAAAGCGTTTCTCGCCAATTTCGCCGGCCTTACCCGCCACATCATCGCGGTGCCGATTCCGGGCACCGAGAATGCGATGCCGGTGGACCGCGTCACGGATGCCGCGCGCAGCCTCGGCATGCGCGTCGAGATCGCCCCAGGCATCGAGGCCGCGCTGCGTACATTGGCGAAGCTCGCCTACGAGGTGCCGCCGCGGATCCTGATCACGGGCTCGCTCTATCTCGCCGGCCACGTGCTCGCCATCAACGGCACGCCTCCTGCATAGAGGGTCTCGTGTCCCGGACAAGGCTCGTCGCGTAAGCGAGGAGCCTTAGAGCCGGGACCCAGAGGCTCCATGGGCCCCGGCTCTGCAGCGCATCGCTGAAGAAGCGCTGCGCTGCGTCCGGGGCACGAGTGAGAATGCCAATGCGTTTTGCCGTGATTGCCGACATCCATGGAAACTACCTCGCGCTGGACGCGGTGCTCGCCGACATCCGGGCACAGGGCATTGCCGACATCGTCAATCTCGGCGACATGCTGAGCGGACCGCTCGATGCGCGGCGGACCATCGAGATTCTAATGCAAATCGACGCCGTGCACGTGCTCGGCAATCACGACCGCCATCTGCTCGACCGTCCCCCGGAGAAGATGGGCTCGTGGGATCGCCCTGCGCATGCGCAGCTCGATGCTGCGCATCTCGGCTGGCTGCGCGCCCAGCCCATGACACGCGTGTTTCGCGACCGGGTCTTCCTTTGCCACGCGACGCCGGACAATGACGAGGTCTATTGGCTCGATACCGTGCATCCTGACGGCACGGTCGCGATGTCGCCCGTGGATCGCATCGAACAATTCGCGCAAGACGTCACGCAGTCCCTGATCCTCTGCGCCCACACGCATCTCGCCCGTAGCGTGCGGCTGCGTGACGGTCGGCTGATCGTCAATCCCGGCAGCGTCGGCAGCCCGGGTTATCGCGACGTGCATCCGTTTCCCCATGTCGTCGAAGCCGGCACGCCGCACGCGCGCTATGCGATCCTGGAGTTGGTCGATGGTGCATGGCAGGTCACGTTCCGCCACGTCACGTACGATCACGAGGCGATGGCCGCGCTCGCGCGTCGAAACAGCCAGCCGGAGCTGGCGACCGCATTGGCGACGGGCTGGATCGGATAGACGCGCGTCCCGACTGCCTCGACTCCTTAATAAGCGCGCTTATTATAAGCGCACCTATTGAAGAGGGCGGCGTGCATGAACGACGACAATTTCTGGCAGGGCGAATACGCGATCGAGACATCTGCAACTGCGGAGACGATCTGGAGCATTTTCCGCGACGTGCCCGGTTGGAAAACCTGGAACGCAGGTATCGAGCAGATCGACATCGACGGACCATTTGCGGCCGGCACCTGGTTCACGATGAAGCCTCCCGGCGAGGAGGCGCTGCGCTCGCAACTGATCGAGGTCCGCGAGAACGCGTGCTTCATCGACGAAACGCGAGTCGGCGATCTCGTCATCAAGGTCGCCCATCGCATCGACCCCCTTGGACCCGCGCGCAGGCGCGTCGTCTACGCCGTCGATGCCCGAGGGCCGCTGGCGTCCGAGATCGGTCCGGCTGTCGCGTCGGACTTTCCCGATGTTCTCGCCAGTCTCGCCGAACTTGCCGAAACGAGATCGGCATGATTGCCGCCGACAAAAAATACAACGGCCGGCATCTTGCCGGCCGTTGTCAAAAAATCATCGCAAGTTGCGAAGCGGATCAGACCGCGGAGGTGATCCACTGCTGAAGCTTCGCCTTCGGCGCTGCGCCGACCTGGCGGGAGGCCATCTCGCCGCCCTTGAAGATCATCAGGGTCGGAATCGACATCACGCCATACTTCGACGCAGTCTTCGGGCTCTCGTCGACGTTGAGCTTGACGATCTTGACCTTGTCGCCCATCGCGCCGGAGATCTCGTCGAGCGCGGGGGCGATCATGCGGCAGGGGCCGCACCATTCCGCCCAGAAATCCACGACCACCGGGCCGTTCGCCTTGAGCACCTCGGCTTCGAAATCGGAATCGGAAACCTTACCAACGGCCATGGACATACCTCGTACCTGAGAGAAGGGCGCGACGGGAATCGCGCCAGAGATCATGGCGTCAACCTATGAATGGCTCGTTGCCGGGTCAAGGACGCTCACACTGAGATGAAGGGATGCCAGTGCCGCGTCCAGCGCGGGCGCGGAAATCTCCATATATTCAGGGGCCTCGGTCCAGAGCAGCACGGCGCGGATCGGCTTTTGGGGATAAAGCCGGGCTAGCACCGCCCGGTACAGCGCAAGCTGCCGCACATAGGCCGCCGGCGCCTCGGCGGCGCTCCTCGGCGGGCTCTGGTTGGTCTTGAAATCGACGATCAGGACCTCGTCCGACGTGACCACCAGCCGGTCGATTTGGCCCGACACCAGCGCTGGCGACCGGCCCGGCCGCTCCAGCCGGCCAACGATGGCGACCTCTGCCCGGCTGCCGGTGGCAAAGACGGGCGCGAATCGCGGCTCGGCGATGAGCGCGAGTACCTTGTCGGCGAGCGCAGCGCGGTCAGCCTCTGTCCAGTCGGAGGCGTTGCGCGCCATGAAGCCGAGTGCTGCGTCGCGCCGGCGCTCGACGGTGATGTCCGGCAACGATTGCAGCAGCCGATGCACCAGCGTGCCGCGTTGCAGCGCAAGCGCGCGGGTCTGGATCGATTCGCCGGTCCGGACCGGGCGGCCCTCCTCAGCGGCCTGACCGGAGGGACGCATCGGATCGTCGTCGATGGTCTCGCGCGGCGCCGCCGCCCGCAGCCAGGCCGGCAACGCGATCGTCTGGTCCACCGCGGTTGCGGGGGTGCCGAGCACTGCTGCGTCCCCCGGCCGGGCAAAGCGGGTCACCTTGCCGAGCGGCGTCTCGATCACCTGCTTTTCCAAGCCCGATCCGGCGAGGCCCTTGTCGATCAGGTCGTACCAGCTGAGCTTGCGGACCGTCCTCATGTTGCCGGGCATGCAGCCGCCGACGACCAAGCGGTCGGCCGCGCGCGTCATCGCGACGTAGAGCAGGCGGCGGTATTCGTCCTCGGTCTCTTCGAGCATAGCCTTGCGCGCCTCGATGATGGGCATTGGATCGTCCGCCTTGCGGCCGGCCCAGACCACCACCTCGCCGCCATTGCCGCGCGGCACATGGATCAGCCGCAGGCGTTGCGTATCAGCGGGCGAGGATGTGGTGTCGACCATGAACACGACGGAGGCCTCCAGGCCCTTGGCGCCGTGCACGGTCATCACCCGCACCTCGTCGCGCGAGATCTCCATGTCACGCTTCACTTCGGTATCGGCCGAGCGCAGCCACGCCATAAAACCCTGCAACGAGGCCGGCGCCTTGCGCTCATAGTTGAGCGCGAGCTCCAGAAACTCGTCGAGCGCGTCGTTGGCCTCAAAGCCGAGCCGGCGCAGGATGCGCGCGCGTCCCTCGTCGCCGCCGAGCAGCCAGGCATAGAAGGCGAATGGCGTCTCCTCGCGTGAGCGTCTCTCGCAAGCCTCCAGGCGCCGCAGCGCGGCGGCGAACTTTTCGCTTGTGGCCGCATGCTCGCCGAGCGCGCGGCGCAGCGATCCCTTGCGGTCCCAGGCAAGCCTGAACAGATCGTCGTCATCGAGCCCGAACAGCGGGCTTTTCAGTGCGACCGCGAGCGCGAGATCGTCCTGCGGCAGCAGCAGGGCATCGGCGAGGTTCATCAGATCGATGATCGCGATGTGCTCGGTGAGCTTGAGGCGGTCGGCGCCGGCGACCGGAACACCCGCGTGCTTCAGCGCCTGGATCACGGCATCGAACGCATTGCCGCGACGGCGCACCAGGACCAGCATGTCGCCGTAGCGCAGCGGTCGCCGCTCGCCCTCGTGTCCCGTCAGCGTGCCGCTTTCCACCAGCCGCTTGATCTCGGTCTGGATGCGGCGGGCGAGCTTCACCTCGGGGCTGGTGACGGCGACGCCATCGAACGGCGCGCGCCAGCCCTCGATGTCCTGCCGATCGTCGGCCTCGGCGAGATCCCACAGCTCGATCGCGCTTGGACCTGCATCGCCGAGCGCATTGTGCAGGGGATGGCCGATCGCGGCCGAATGGATGCTCTTGTAGATCTCGGGCTCGCGGAACACGTGGTCGACCGAGTGCAGGATCGTCGCGCCCGAGCGGAACGAGTAGGTGAAGGCGACCGGGTCGAATTTCAGCCCGGCGGCGGTGAACTTGCGGTGCAGCTCGCGCCGGCGCGCATCGAATTCGTGCGGCGCTGCCCCCTGGAACGAGAAGATCGACTGCTTCTCGTCACCGACCGCGAAAACCGTGCGATTCAGCCCCTCACGCGCACCTTCGCCGGCGGTGAATTCCGAGATGATGTGCGCGACGATGTCCCATTGCCGCGGGCTGGTATCCTGGGCTTCGTCGATCAGGACATGGTCGACGCCGCGGTCGAGCTTGTAATGCACCCAGCCCGAAGAAACGCGGTTGAGCATCGCCAGCGTCTTGTCGATCAGGTCGTCATAGTCGAGCAATCCGCGCTCCTGCTTCTCGCGCCGGTAATTTGCGGCAGCAGCCGTCGCGATATGCAGCAGGGCCGCGGTACGGTCGCGCACGGCTGTCGCACGGCGCTTTTCGATCAGCCCAATAATGCGCTGCGTCTCGGCTTCGAACAGGCGGGCGACGGACGGATTTTGATCGCAGAACTTCCTGGTCAGCACCGCCTTGCGCGGCAGCTTTTCGTCGGTGAGGAAAACGCCGAGATAAGCATCGACCTGCGCACCTCCTGAAAAGACTTTTGCCTCGCGCAGACGGGTCGCCTGGTCGTTGTCGGATTTGCTGCCATCCTCGAGCGCAAAGGCGATCTCGTCCCAGCGCGATCGGGGCAGGAACGGGCCATCGAGGATGTCGCTCTCGATATCCTCCATGCGCTCGCGAGCATCGACGCCCAGCACCGCCGCCATCTCCGCGGCAGCCGCTTCGGCGCTGCCGGCTTCATCGGTCCAGGCCATGAAATGGTCGCGGCTCAGGCAAGCCTCGCGCACGACCTCCTTGAAGGTGACATCGGCGGCGTTCGCCATCGCCGTCAGCAGCGCGCGGCCGGTGACACTCTCGGGATCGCGCGCGGCCTCCAGCAGCACCTTCAGATTGGCGCGCTCCATCATGTCGGTCTGGTCGCGCTCGTCGATCACGGCGAAGCGCGCCGGCACGTTGGCCTCGAACGGAAACTGCTGGAGCAGGCGCGTGCACAGCGCGTGGATGGTCTGCACCTTCAGACCGCCCGGCGTCTCCAACGCGCAGGCGAACAGTTTTCGTGCCTCGCGCCGCAGCTTTGCGTTGGGGTGGGGGATGCCGACGGCGCGGATCGCCGCATCGAGCGCGGTGTCGTCCAGCGTTACCCA
The DNA here is from genome assembly GCF_008123965.1 of Bradyrhizobium hipponense. GTDB lineage: Bacteria > Pseudomonadota > Alphaproteobacteria > Rhizobiales > Xanthobacteraceae > Bradyrhizobium > Bradyrhizobium hipponense. Next base: position 41,083 of record NZ_VSTH01000059.1, read on the forward strand.
ATGGCCGAGCGTGGTGAACACCCGCTCGGCCATGTTGGCGGCGGCGGCCTTGGTGAAGGTGATGCAGAGGATTTTTTCCGGCGGCACGCCCGCCAGCAGCAGACGGATCACGCGCTGCACCAGCACATGGGTCTTGCCCGAGCCGGCATTGGCCGACACGAAGGCGGATGCGGTCGGATCGGAGGCGCGTGCCTGCCGTGCGCGCACCTCATCCGGGATGGGGCGTGGTGCTTTCACCATTCTTCGATCCCCAGTCCGCCGGCTGCCGACCATTCCTTGATGCGGGCGAGGTCGTCGTAGGCGCCGTAGCGGTTGGTCCACATCGGCAGGTTCAGCGACGTGTAGGCCTGTTGCTCGTCGTCGAAGGCACGGATCAGCGCCTCCAGCTTGGCCCTGGCTTCTGCAGCCGCGGCGTCCGGCGGCTGCGGCGCGTCGCCTGGTTTGATCTTGAGTTCGAGAATGCGTTCCTCGCCCGGCGGATTGTTGCCACTCAGGCGGACATAGACGAGCTGGCTCACCGACGAGCCGGCGTCGATCTCGGGAAAACCGCCCTCGCGCAGGATTGCAGCTTCGAGGGTGAGCTGCGGCGACAGGCCCATGCGGACCTGCTTGCCGGTCGGCGGCTGGCCGGTCTTGTAGTCGAGGACAGCATAGCCGCCACCGCGGCGCCGCTCGATGCGGTCGGCACGCGCGGAGAGGCGAAAGCTGCGCTCATGGTCGAGCGGGATCGAGATCTCGCCGCGGGTCTCCGCGACGATTGTCTCGATCGCGTCGCGGCGGGCCGTCTCCCATTCGCCGAACCAGCGCGCGATGCGCTGGAACCGCGGCCACCACAGCGCCCGCGCCTCGGGGCGCTCCATCAGCGGCGCAAAATACTTTTCGCCGATCGCACGCAGCACGCGGGCGGGATCGTCAGGCAGCTGGGTTGCATAGGTTTCGGTGAATTCGCCCAGCGCATCGTGGATCGCCGAGCCGCGGTCGGCGGCCGACAGCGGCATGTCGACCGGATCGAGCGCGTTAAGCCGCAGAATGTGTTTTGCGTAGATCGTGTAGGGATCGCGCAGCCAGTCCTCGATCGCGGTGACCGAAAGCTTCAGCGGCCGCGTCGCGCGCGGCGGTCGCGGCTCCGGCTGCTTGATCGGCGTGACTTCGGCCGGCTGGTCCAGCGCGCCGGCGAACTGCACATATTTCTCGCCGGCCTGTTTCGCGGCCTTCCAGTGCGCATCGCTCGCGACGGCTTCCAGCCGGTGCAGGAAGCGCGAAGCCACCGCTGGCGCGCCGCCGGCCTTGGCGGAATGGGTGAGGATCACCTCGTCGGCGCCGAGCAGCTGGGCAAAATCGTGGGCGGAGAGGCCGATGCGCCGCTCTGGCAGATCGAGACCGAGTTCGTGCCGCATCGGCCGGCTCAACCACGGATCGATACGCGGTGCCGGCGGCCAGACGCCCTCGATCAGGCCGCCGACGATGACGCGGTCGGCCTGCATCAAGCGCGATTCGAGCGGACCGTAAATGTGAAGCCGTGCGCCCGGTCTGTCCGGCCGCCGTACCGCGCGATCGCCGAACGCGGTCTGGAAGACGTCCGCGTAATCCGACAGCGGCACCGTCAATCCGCTGGTCGTGCCGCTGCGCAAGAGATCGTCGAAAGCGGCGGCGAGCGCGAGGCCTTCGCGTTGCTCGAAGGCCAGCGGGATGCCCTGCTCGTCGCGCGACAGCTCGATCAGGATCTCGCGATGCCGGTGCGCGAGCTCGGCGAAGTCATACGGTTTCGATGGTGCGAGGGTCTCGACCGGCGCCAGAGCCTTTTGCAAGACATCGATCAGCGCCTGGATGCGATCAAGATCCTCCGCCTTGAGACGCGCGCGCGGCTCAGCGCGATGCAGCGCAGAAACTTCACTGCGCCACAGCTTTGCGAGCTCCTCGCGAAAGCGGTTGAATTCGCGGAGCAGGCCTGCGGTCCCCGCGGGCGGTCGCGTGCCGCGCAAGACCGCAAGCTCCAGGCCCTCGATCGCCGCCTTCCACGCGCCAGGTGACCGGCCGAGCCGGCACAGCGGATGTTTCAGCATCGCCAGCAGCGTCGGCGGCTCCAGCCCCTTGGTCGCGGCCTCCGCCGCGAGGCGCGCGAAAGTGCCGGCAGAGGTCTCCATCAGCACGTCGCCGCCGGAATCATCGAAAGCGAGATTCCATCGCGTGAGCGCAGCCATCACCCGCCGCGCCAATGCGCGGTCCGGGGTCACCAGCGCCGCCGACTTGTCGAGATGCCGCGCCTCGCGCATCGCGATCGCGATCGCGAGCGCCTCCATCTCGGGATTGGGCGCTTCGACGACCGCGAGATTAGCCATGCCGCCGGCGATCTTTGCGGCCACATCCGGTTGCTTCAGGCGGTCGTGCCAGATCTCCGTCTTGGCGGATGGCCGCATCGATTCGGAGGCCAGCAGATCGCGGCCGCCTTCCGCCGGTGGTTCGAGGATATCGACATCGCCGCGCTTGATGCCAAAGCGCTCTAGCAGCGCGTGCAGGGCGTATTGCGGATGGTTCGACGCCGGATGCTCCACGAATTTGCCCAGCGCATCGCGCACGCCGCCGATGGTCCGCCAGGCGTCCTCGTCCAGATCGGTGTCGAGTCCCGGCAGCACCACCGCACCATGCGGCAGCGAGGCGACCGCCTGGAGGAATCTCGCGGTGGCCGGCATCGAGCCGGTCGAACCGGCTGCGATCACGGGACCGCCGGGATGCGCGGTCAGCCGCTTCGCCTCCGCCGCGATCAGAAGGTCGCGCCGCGCCGCAGGCTCGATCCGGTTGATCTCGGCGAGGTGACTAGGCCAGGCGATGCGGGCGATACGCAGGAATTCGAGCGAGTGCTGCCAATATTGATCGAGCTGGTCGGGCACGAGGCCATCAAGTGCGCTCCAATCGACGCCGCGCGTGACCATGTCGTCGATCAGGCGTGCGAGGTCGGAGGCCAAGGCCAGCGTCGAGGCAGGGCCGCCGACCACCAGCGGCGCCAGCACCGGGCCCTTGGCCCAGGCCGCGACCAGGCGCGCCAGCGTCAGCCGCCGTTCCAGCTCGCCAAGCTGCGGCGGAATGTCGAGCTGCGTCGCGCCGGAAAGCTGTTCGGCCTCGCCCGCGAAGGCGAGCTCGTCCTCGTCGATGTCGCCGAGCGCGACGATGCGCGGCAGCACCACCGCGTCCGCCTTCATCTCGTCGAGGAAGATCTCGCGGACGACGCGCATGGCGCGCCGCGTCGGCAAATAGAGCGTGGCATCCGCAAGCCGCGCCGGCTCGCTGCGCGCCTTGAAACCATCGACCAGCCGGCCGTCGAGCAGGCCTGATACGACGGTGCGCAGGAACGGAACTGAGACTGGAACGCTGAAAACGCGCATAGGCTGCCTGATTCGGAATCAGGCGCCAATATAGGGAAGCGGACTCAAATGGTCATGCGCGCAGGCGGAGTCTTCCCCGCTGTTTGCTACACTTCGTAGTCTTGTAGGGTGGGCAAATGCGCACTTGCGCGTGCCCACCATGTCTCTCACCAAGCATCAGCTTGAGCGGTGGGCACGCTCGATTTGCCCACTCTGTACCTACGGCACCGCGTTGGGGACGCTAGAGCAGCCCTACGCCACGCTTTCCAGAAACGCCTCTTCGGCCGCGTGCACGGCATCAGGCGTGCCGACATGCATCCAGACACCGTCGAGCCGCAGGCCGAACAGCCGCTCCTGCTCATTGGCGCGATCGAACATTTTCGTCAGCGAGAACTCGCCCTTTGGCGCGCCGGCGAAGATCGATGGCGACATAATTGCTGCGCCGGCATAGACGAACGGCACCACCTGGTTTTCCCGACGCTTGCGCAAGGCGCCGTCGGGCATCATGCCGTAATCGCCGCGGCCGCCATAGCCGATGCTGGTCGCGGTCGGCGCCATCAAGAGCAGGATATCCATCCGGGCGGGATCGAAGTTTTCCGCGAGCCGGGCCAGGTTGGAGCGGACACCATCGATCCATAGCGTGTCGGAATTGACATGGAAGAACGGCGCATCGCCGAGCAGCGGCAACGCCTTCACCACGCCGCCGCCGGTGCCGAGCACCTCGTCGCGTTCGTCCGAGATGATCACGCGCGGATGCTGGCGGGGCGCGACGTGGTTGATGATCTGGTCCGGCAGATAGTGCACGTTGACGACCGCCTCGCTCACGCCGGCTTGGTCGAGCTTGTCGAGCACATGGTCGAGCAGCGGCTGGCCCGCCACCGGCACCAGCGGCTTCGGCATCTTCTCCGTCAACGGACGCATGCGCAGGCCAAACCCTGCGGCGAGCACCATGGCTTTGGTCGGTTTGACGGACATCCTTCGCTTTCTCGGACCTTGTGAGCGTTCGCAGCAATCCTAGCACGGGCCCCGGTCAGCCGCACCGCGTCTCAGTCGCCTTAGTCACCCGCCGTGACGGTTGTACGACGGGTGTTGCACTTACGCTCCGATGGCTGTGGAACGCGCCTTTTTCTTCTTGTCGCCCAGCTTGAGGAAATTGACCCCGATCTGGTCGCCATTGACCCAGGCGAGCTCGCAACGGCGGTAAGCGAGTCCGGTAGACGACAGCAGCAGGAAGAATTCCTTCAGATGCAGGCCTTCGACCGAGCCGTCGATGGTCAGCTTGGCGCCACTCTCGGAGACGTCCTCCATGGTGCAGTCGCGCCGCCAGGTGCCGTCGATCCCCATCATCTGGGCTGCAATCCCGCGCTCGAAAACAACCCGGCTGTTGCCGCGCTGGTCCGTCTTCACCGCCATCTGCTCTGCTCCAGCCCGTAATGATCCGGCTGCCTCGCAGCCAGAATACCGGCGCCTTGGCTAACAGCCGGTAAATCGGCCCCGAATCAGGATTGGGGCGGCGGGACGTGGGCGAGGTACCAATCGTGCAAACGGCTAAGCGCGGGGTGCGCCAGCGAGCGCTGAAGGTAGGTCCAGATCCGCGGCTGGTGCCGGAGGTAATGCGGCTTGCCGTCGCGGCGGTTGAGGCGAGCGAAGGTACCGAGCAGGCGCGTATTCCGCTGCGCCGACATGATGGCGTAGAGCTCGGCGAAGCCGGCCGGGTCGAAGCTCGCATCTTCCGCGCGGCGCGCCTTGATGTAGCGCGACAGCAGCGTCAGCTCGAGGCTTTCCGGCACGTCGACGCGGGCGTCCTGGAGCAGCGAGACCACGTCGTAGGATTGCGGTCCGAGCACGGCATCCTGGAAGTCGATCACGCCGACGCGCGCGATGCCGGCACGGTCGGCGAGCCAGATCAGATTGGGCGAGTGATAGTCGCGGATGATCCACGTCCTCGGCGCCGCCAGCGGCTTCTGCAACAACTCGCGCCACATCGCGAAAAAGTCCGCGCGGGCTGCCTCGCTCAGCGGAGCGTTGCGGTCGGGCAGATACCATTCCGGCATCAATCCGATCTCGATCAGCAGCGCCTCGGCGTCGAACACCGGAATGGCGTAGCTCTGACCCCCTAGCGGCAGCGTGTCTGGCAGCGTCTTTCCGTGCAGGACGGCGAGGACGTCGGTTGCAGCCTCGTAGCGCTCGACGATCGGGCGCGGTGGATCGCCTTCGATCACGCCTTCGCCGCCGAAATCTTCGGTGATCAGGAAGCCGTGGTCGAGATCGGAATGATGGATCGCCGGCGCGGAGAGTCCTGCCGCGCGCAGGCCTTGGTCGATGGCGACGAAGGGCTTGACGTTTTCGGCAAGATGCACCGCGGCGCTGTAGGATTTCCCGTTGTACATCGCAGCGCCGTCGGCGCGCTGCGGGAAGTTCATGAGGATGACGATGCCGTCGTCGCGGATCAGCCGCGCATAGGAACGGCTCGAGGCGTCGCCGTCCATGCGTCGGCGCGCCGCGTCGATGTAGCCGGATGCATCGAGGAATCCCCGCAGCGCCTTCAGCCGCGCGACCTGCGCGGCGCTCTTGCCGTAACCGGTGATTTCGGCGGCGCGCGCGGTCGAACCCAGCGCCGGCCGATGCGTCAGCGCCATGTCGATGCGGTCCTCCGGCATTGCCGACGGCGCGCGCTCGGGCCATTCGATCAGGATGAGCGTGGCTTCCGGCAGCGGCGACAGCCCGATCTCCTCGAGCTCGCTCTCGTCCTCGACGCGGTAGAGATCCGCATGCAGTACCGTGAACGGCGGCAGCTCGTAACCCTGCACCAAAGTAAAGGTCGGGCTCGGCACCTCCAGTGCCTCGTCGCCGGCAAGGTAGCGGATCATGGCGCGGGCGGCCGCGGTCTTGCCGGCACCGAGATCGCCGGTGAGCGTGATGACGTCGCCGGGCCCGACCAGCAGCGCCAGATCGGCCATGAGCTCTGCCGTGGCCGTCTCGTTGACGAGCGCGACGGAGAATGTCGTTGACATGTTCTTGGGCGCGGTCATTCGGCGGCGTCGCGATGCGCCGCCTGGTCGGTCGGGAAGTCGCAGACCACGACTGTGCCCTTGCCCGCGCTCGAATCCACCCGCACCTTGCCGCCATGCAGCTCGACAAAGGAGCGCACCAGCGACAGCCCGAGCCCGGCGCCGCGGTGACGCGAGCCCTGCGAGCGGCTTTCGAACCAGTTGAACACCTTGTCCTTCATGTCGGCCGGTATTCCAGGCCCGGAATCTGTCACGGTGAAGACGACATTGCGGTCGGTTCGGCGCGCGCTGATGCCGACGGTGGAATCCTGTGGAGAAAACCCGACGGCGTTGGCGAGGAGGTTATAGAGCACCTGCACCACGCGCTTCTCGTCGCCGATGAAGCTGCCGACATCCGGCGCGATCTCGACCTTGAGGCGGATGCGGTCGGTGGCGAGCCGGTCCTGGATGCCCTCGGCGGCAAGCTCGATGGCCTTGACGACGTCGACCGGACCAAGCTCCAGCTTCATCGCGCCGGCATCGATGGTGGCGAGATCGAGGATGTTGTTGGTGAGCGCGAGCAGCGCGTTGGTCGATTTGGTGACGTAGTCGAGATATTCGGCCTGCTTCGGCGTCAGCGGCCCGGTGGAGGGATCGCTGAGGAAATGCGCGAAGCCGATGATGGTGGTCAGCGGCGAGCGCAGCTCGTAGGAGACGTGGTGGACGAAATCCACCTTCATCTGGTCGGCGGCTTCCAGCGCCTCGTTGCGCTCGCGCAGCGCGCGCTCGACGTTCTCGGTGTCGGTGATGTCCTGGAACGTCAGCATGGTGGCGCCGTCGGGCAGCGGCCGGATCATGCCGTCGAGCACGCTGCCGTCCTTGCGCTCCAGCTTCAGCGGCACGTCGGCACGATTCTCGATCGAGGTGAGGGCCTCACGGATCTGCCGCCAGACAATCGGATCGTCGAACAGCTGATGGCACCAGCCTTCGACGGTCTGGATGTGCGGCTCATCGCGCATAGCGTCGCTCGACAGCTTCCACATCCGGACGAAGGCCGGATTGAACAACTGCGCCTTGCCGTTGCTGCCGAACACGGCGACGCCCTCGGCGAGGCTGTCCAGCGTCTCGCGCTGGACCCGGATCAGACCGTCGAAGCGGCGGGCGAGGTCGAGGCTCTCGGTGACGTCGTCGAACAGATAGGTGACGCCGCCTTCCGGGTTCGGCGTGGTGACGACGGAGAGCGCGCGGCCATCGGGCAGGAACCAGGTGTCCTTGGCGGTCTCGACCGCGCGATAGGCCTCGTGCAGCTTGGCTTTCCAGGCGCGGAAATCCGGCTGCTCCGGCAGTTTGCGCGCGGCGCGGAGCTGGTCCAGCACGCTGGAATCGTCGGGACTGGCGTCGAGGAAGCTGCGGTCGAGGTCCCACAGCCGGCGATAGGAATCGTTGTAGAAGGCGAGCCGGCGCTGGCCGTCGAACAGGGCGACCCCGGAGGAGAGCTGGTCGAGCGTGCGGCGGTGCGCTTCGGCCATTCGCACCAGGGCCGAGCTCAGCGCATCGGCCTCGCTGGCATCAATGGCGACGCCGACGCTGCCGCTGCCGACATTGACGGCGCGCACGTCATAGATGCGCCGCTCGCCGCCGATCACGATCGGCAGCCGCGAGGTGAAGTTGGCGGCGTCCTTCAGACCGCGCTCCATGGCGGTACGGTCGTCGCTGTCGAGCAATTCGAGCTTGCGCTCCTGGGCATCGCTGACGCTGGTCGCCTCGGTCGCACGCACATAGGCGGGATTGGCGTAGGTCAGCGCGCCGTTCTCGCCCTTGGCCCAGATCGGCCATGGCGCCGCGGTGGCAAAGCCGCGCAGCATCTCGGTCTCGTCGGAGAGCGCCTTGTGGCGCAGATTGGTCTCGGCCAGTTCACGGCGCAAACCCGAGAGTTCGCGAATCCGGACGATGGCCTGACCGCCGATGGCGCGGCCGAGGGCCTCCAGCGTGCGGCCGTTGGTGGTGGTCAGCGTCAGCTGGAACCCGTCGCCGCGGTCACGCAGCGCTTCGACCGCGTGGTCGATCCGGAGCGCCGGTTCTGGCGGCAGCCAGGTTCCGAACGCCAGCACGCGTTGCGGCGACGAGTCGCGCGGCAGCACCATCGAGAGGTCGCCGGAAATCTGCGCGCGGTTATCGCCGGCCGGCCACGAGATAAGGATCTGCGGCTCGGCGAACAGCAGCGCGCCGAAGCGATCGGTCTGCAATTGCAGCTCCCTGATCCGCGCGCGCAGCCCGGCCTCGTTCTTCGCAGTGCGCACACGCGTGCGCATCAGCAGAATTGCGGCCATGACCGAGAAGCCGAGCAGGGCCAGTGCAGTCGCCAGCACCGCGAGTTCCTGCCGGTTGAAGTCCAGCAATGTGGAGAGGGTGTCGGCGAGGTCGGCGGCCTGCGCCGGGCCAGCCGGCAACAGCGCCGCCAGAGCGCTTCCCACAAGACCGTCGCGCACCAACGATGTGCAAGACAGCAGCGTCCGACGCATCGACACGATCACGCCTGACATAGTTGCCCCAAGATCGCACGGATTTGCGCGCGGCGACCCCCGCCGCGCGCGAATCAAACGACAATATCCTCATCGTGACTCGACCGGTAAGAGTCCAGATCGTGAACGCAAAGCCGGTCCTACAAAAATGCCGGCCGCGTTGTTCCAAGCCCCGTCATTGTTCGTGTGATTCGGTTGGAATTGCTGCGCGTTAGCGGCCGGTCGAGCCGAAGCCGCCGGCGGCGCGGTCGGTTGCCGGCAATTCGGCCACGGGAACTAGCGCGGCCTGCACCACGGGGGCGATCACCATCTGCGCGATGCGCTCGCCGCGCTGGATCACGAAGGGCACCGCGCCGTGATTGATCAGGATCACCTTGATCTCGCCGCGATAGTCCGCGTCGATCGTGCCCGGCGAGTTCAGCACCGTGACGCCGTGCTTGGCGGCGAGCCCCGAGCGCGGCCGCACCTGCGCCTCGTGCCCGGCCGGCAAGGCAATCGCAAGCCCGGTCGGCACCAGCGCATATTGGCCGGGGGCGAGCGTCACAGGTTCGCCGTCCGGAACTGCGGCCATGAGGTCGAGGCCGGCGGCTTCAGTGGTCTGATAAGCCGGCAGCGGCAGGCCTTGGGCATGAGCCATGCGTTGCAGTTCGACGGTGACTTTCGTGCTCAAGATGCGGGCTCCAGGGATTTGCCGGTCACGCTCTTGACGAGGCGCGCGACCAGTTGGGTGGCGACCTGTTCCTTGGTCATCACCGGCCAGGAATCAACCTCAATCTCGCCGGTGCTCTCGCCATTCTTGCGGCTGATAAGATGAACGGTGTTGCGGTCCCCGCCCATCACGCCGGTTGCGGGTGAAACGTCGTTGGCGACGATCCAGTCGCAGCCCTTGCGCGCCAGCTTGGATTTGGCGTTGTCGATGAGGTGCTCGGTTTCGGCGGCAAAGCCGATCACCAGCGGCGGGCGCTGGTCCGTCAGCTTCGAGATCGTGGCGAGGATGTCGGGGTTCTCGACGAGCTGAAGCGGCGGCATGCTGCCTGCGGTCTTCTTCAGCTTCTGTTCGCCTTCACTGGCGACCCGCCAGTCGGCGACCGCGGCGGCGAAGATGGCGATGTCGACCGGGAGCGAAGCCCGAACCTGCTCCAGCATCTGCCGCGCCGATTCGACATGCTTCACCGTCACGCCTTGGGGATCGCCAAGATCGACCGGGCCGCTCACCAGGATCACCTCGGCGCCCGCGGCTTGCGCAGCTGCGGCAATGGCAAAGCCCTGCTTGCCGGACGAGCGATTGGCGATATAGCGCACCGGATCGATCGGCTCGTGGGTAGGGCCCGCGGTGATCAGCACGCGTTTGCCGGCGAGCGGGCGCGGCATCGGCGGCCGCAGCAGCCGCTCGGCGGCGGCCGCGATCTCCACCGCTTCGGACATGCGCCCGGTGCCGGCTTCTCCGGCTTCAGCCATCTCGCCGGAATTTGGGCCGATCAGCACCACGCCGTCGCGCTGAAGCTGCGCCACATTGCGGCGCGTCGCGGCGTTATTCCACATCAGCGGATTCATCGCCGGCGCCAGCAGGATCTTTCGGTTGGTAGCGAGCAGGATCGCGCTGGCGAGATCGTCGGCATGGCCGCCTGCAATCTTCGCCATCAGGTCGGCGGTCGCAGGCGCCACCACGATCAGGTCGCAGTCGCGCGCCAGCCGGATGTGGCCGGCGTCGAACTCGCTCTGGGGATCGAACAGGTCGGTATGGACGCGCTTATGGGAGAGCGCGCTCGCCGCCAAAGGCGTGACGAACTCTTGCGCCGCCTTGGTCAGCACGCAGCGGACCTCGATGCGGCGCTCTTTGAGCCGGCGGATCAGGTCGAGCGACTTATAGGCCGCGATCCCGCCGCCGATGATCAGGGTGACGCTGGCCTCAGGGAGGGCGCCGGTGCGCTGGGATGTGGTGGCGGTAGATGCCGCGGGTGGGACCGCAAACGGCGTCAGCGGCTCCTCACGGCCCTCGATCAGCTCCCGCAGGATGACCCGGACCTCTTCCTCGACCGACCTGCGGTTCTTGGCCGAGCGCAGGCGTAGATAGGTTTTGACGTTCTCGTCGAGCTTGCGGATGGTCAGGCTCGCCATGACGCTCTCCAGCGCGGAATGATAGCGATGCTATCAGCCGCGTGATTGCAATGCAATCATAGATTCCGGACGGCAATCAGGATGCCGATGAACGTCGCGGCGATGATCCAGAGCGCCACGGTGCGCCAGCGGTTCTTGCGGCCCTCGCTGCGCCCCATCGCGGCGATGCTCTCCGGCGACAGCCGCAGACCCTCGCGCGTCATGGTCTCCAATTGCTCGAGCACCACGACCGAGCGCTGCGCGATGTCGGGAAGCCGCATCAGCACGCGCGCGAGGTCGCCGGTGCCGGAAATCGCACCCTGGACCCGGCCGAGCGGACCGAGATTGCGCTCGATCCATTCGCGCACCACCGGGTCGGCGATCTTCCAGATGTCGAGCTTGGGATCGAAGCCGCGCGCCACGCCCTCGACCACCACCATGGTCTTCTGCAGCAGGATCAGCTCCGGCCTTGTAGTCATGTCGAACAGGCCGGTGACCTCGAGCAGCAGCGTCAGCAGCCGCGCCATCGAGATCTCTTCGGCGGTGCGGTTGTGGATCGGCTCGCCGATGGCGCGGATGGCTTGCGCGAAATTCTCGACCGAATGATGCGCGGGCACGTAGCCCGCCTCGAAATGCACCTCCGCCACGCGGCGATAGTCACGGGTGATGAAGCCGAGCAGGATTTCGGCGAGGAAGCGCCGCTCCTTCATGCCGAGCCGGCCCATGATGCCGAAATCGACCGCGACGAGCCGGCCCGTATCATCCAGGAACAGATTGCCCGGATGCATGTCGGCATGGAAGAAGCCGTCGCGCAACGCGTGGCGCAGAAAGCTCTGGATGATCTTGCGGCCGAGATCGGGCAGGTCGACCTGCGCCTCTGCCAGACGCTTGTGATCATTCAGCGCGATGCCGTCGATCCACTCCATCGTCAGCACGTTATGCGTGGTGCGGTCCCAGTCGACGGTCGGTATGCGGAAGTCGGGATCGTCGCGCGTGTTCTCCGCCATCTCCGACAGCGCGGCGGCCTCGAGCCGCAGGTCCATCTCCATCGCGACCGAGCGCGACATGGTGTTGATGACCTCGATGAGGCGCAGGCGCCGCGCTTCGGACGAGTAAGATTCGGCCTTGTGCGCGACGAAGAAGAAATCGGAGAGGTCGCGCCGGAAGCGCGAGGCCACGTTGGGGCGCAGCACTTTCACGGCGACCGGTTTGCGGATGCCGTCGCGCCAGACTTCAGCGCGATGCACTTGTGCGATCGAGGCGGCCGCAACCGGCGGGCCGAGGCTCGCGAATGCGTCCGTCAGCGGACGCTCCAGCGAAGCCGCGATCGCGGCTTCCGCGTCGGCTTGCGGGAATGGCGGCAGGCGATCCTGGAGGCTTTCGAGGTCGCGCGCCATGATGACGCCGACCACGTCGGGACGTGTCGCCAGGAATTGCCCGAGCTTGAGATAGGCCGGGCCCATCCGGGTCAGCGCACGCGACAGCCGCGGTCCTTGCTTGGGACCGCGCCGTTCAATAAGGCGCGCAACCTTCAGCGCGAGCTGCCCTGGCGGCGGCACCAGGCTCGGATCGACGGAGCCGAACACGCCTTCGCGCGCAAACACGAACGCAGCGCGCATCAGGCGCGCAGTGTGGGTAATTGCAGAGATCACAAACGCCAGCCCGAATGCAGTGCAACGATGCCGCCGGTCAACGTCTGCCAGCCCACGCGGGCGAAACCGGCGTTGCGGATCATGTCGGCGAAGGCGTGGGGCTTTGGAAACTTGCGGATCGACTCGACGAGATACTGATAGGATTCGGCGTCGCCGGTCACCATGCGGCCGAGCGGCGGGATCACCTTGAACGAGAACAGATCGTAAAGCTTGTCGAGGCCGGGCATCTCGACGGTGGAGAACTCCAGGCACAGGAATCGGCTGCCGGGCTTCAGCACACGATAGGCCTCGCGCAGCGCAAGGTCGATCTGCGGCACGTTGCGGATGCCGAAAGCGATCGTATATGCATCGAAGCTGCGATCGGCGAAGGCGAGCGCTTCGGCATTGCCCTCGACGAAATCGACCTGGGTCTCGAGATGCCGCTTGGCGGCGCGCTCGCGACCCACGGCCAGCATCCCGGAATTGATGTCGCAAACGGTGGCATGGAAGCCGGAGCCGGCCGCCTTGGCGGCCCGGAACGAGATGTCGCCGGTGCCGCCGGCGACATCGAGCAACGCGAACGGCCGCTCGCTTCTGGGCGGATCGAGCGCGTTGATCATGATGTCCTTCCAGACCCGGTGCAGGCCAGCGGACATCAAGTCGTTCATCAAATCATAGCGCGAAGCCACGCTGTGAAACACATCGTTCACCAGCGTCTGCTTGTCCCCCAAGGGAACGTCCCTGAAGCCAAAATGCGTGGTTTCGCCCGGCCGATCCATTACTCTACTCCACGAGGCGGACCATAGCGCGCCCGCCGCAATGGCGCTATCACACCGCCCTCATAAGGTGAATGCCTGACCATGCCTGAATTGCCCGAAGTCGAGACCGTCCGCCGCGGCCTGCAGCCCGTCATGGAAGGTGCAAAGATCCTCGTCGCGGAGGCCCGGCGGCCGGATCTGCGCTTTCCCTTTCAGCCGGACTTCGTGGCCCGGCTCCAGGGGCAGCTCGTCACCGGGCTCGGCCGCCGTGCAAAATATCTCATGGCCGATCTCGCTTCAGGCGACGTGCTGTTGATGCATCTGGGCATGTCAGGCTCGTTCCGCGTCATCAAGTCGGACAACGATGCGGCGCCTGGCGAGTTTCACTATCCGCGGGCCAAGGACTCCACGCATGACCACGTGTTGTTTCGGATGTCCTCGGGTGCCGACATCGTCTTCAACGATCCGCGCCGCTTCGGTTACATGAAAGTGATTGCGCGCAACGCGCTCGACGAGGAGCCGCTACTGCGCGGGCTCGGTCCCGAGCCTCTCGGCAACGCGTTCGATGCGGCGATGCTGGCGGGGTCGTGCGCAGGGAAGACCACGAGCCTGAAGGCCGCGCTGCTCGACCAGCGCGTGGTGGCCGGTCTCGGCAACATCTATGTCTGCGAAGCCCTGCACCGCTCGCATCTGTCGCCGCGCCGGATTGCCGCCACGCTGTCGACCAAGAAGGGCGAGCCGACCGACCATGCGAAGCGATTGGTTGGCGCGATCCACACCGTGCTGAACGACGCCATCAAGGCCGGCGGCTCCTCACTTCGCGACCATCGCCAGACCTCGGGCGAGCTCGGCTATTTCCAGCACGCGTTCAAGGTCTACGACCGCGAAGGCGAGACCTGCAAGACGCCATGCTGTGGCGGCACGATCAAGCGCTTCACCCAGAATGGGCGATCGACCTTCTGGTGCGCGAAATGTCAGAAGTGAGAGCTGGCGAGCGGCCGAGAGGCGTCGAATTCGACAAGGACGGTAAGCTGACCACAACCGTCATTGCGAGGAGCCCTTGCGACGAAGCAATCCAGGATCTCTCCGCGGAAGGAGTCTGGATTACTTCGCTGCGCTCGCAATGACGAGATGGATGAAGCCTCCGAAAGGCGCGAATCAAAGCAATCCGGCCGGGCTGGTGGCCGGATTGCTTCGTCGCTGAGGCTCTTCGATCGGATGGTGAAGAGCCCGGCTGCCGTCTGAGCGATTGCCCCGCTCAGGACGCCAGTATCGTGGTCTTGTCTGACGAGAGCTCGGCAGCGTGCAGCATGCCGTCCGTGGCCGTGACGACCTGGTCGCTCCGGACATTGGTCGTGGCGGCGAGCTCGAGACGGGTCTCGATCCACTGCCAGAGGCCGCGGACCTCGTCCGCCGACTTGCTGTTCGGTGCGAATTCGCTGACGGCGAGGCCGGCTGCGAGCGAGTCCTGGTGGTCGTTGCGCATCACGATCAGCGGGCGCGCGAGCACCTCAGTCAGATCGTGCGCCGCTTCCTCGGCGAGCGTGTTGGCCGCGTTGTCGATACGTTGACCGCGGATCGGGGTCTGGTTCAGCACGAAGCTATAGGGCCGCTTCCAGGCGCGCGCGACGCTGAGCGTCGAAGCGGTCGCCTCGATGTCGGCGACGCTCGGCCGGGCCGGGATCAGGCAAAGGTCGCAATGGCGGATCGCGGCGGTGGTGGCGGCGCTGAGGCCGGCCGCGGTGTCGATGATCGCAAGCTGCAGGCCGCTGTCGGCCAGCATCTTCAGACGCGGTTCGATGTCGATGGCATGATAAATCGGCTCGACGACGAGATCATCCGCGGTGCGGCGGCGCCGCCAGTTGGACAGGGTACCCTGCAGGTCGGTCTCGATCAGGCGAACGGTGAAGCCGGCCTGCTTGGCTGCCAGCGCGAGGCCGACGACGAGCGTGCTCTTGCCACTGCCGCCCTTTTGGGTGGCCAGTACGATCGTGTGCATGGAAGATGAATCCTTTGGAGCGCTCGGGTCTCTGGGTAACGCCACGCGAACGTGCATCGCTTCTCGATGCTGAGCTCTTCTCGCTCAGGACGTGCCCTGCCCAGTCCAAGGGGACCGCGGATGTCCGAATCAACGCTAAAGATGATGGCGGAATAGGGAATGACGGCGAATCCGTACCACTACTGGACCCGTAGTCGTACGTGGGCGTGCTCGTTACCACCCAAGGGTGCGGGGAATTAGGGATGCTGCCCTTGGCCTACTTGCGCACGCAGATCACGCGCACCACGGCGGCCTTTGCATCGGTCGACGTGCCGTTCGCCATGACATCGTTCGCTTTCAGGAAGTCGCGCACCGTTTCCGCGGACACCATCACCGCTTGTGACGCAGGGACCGATGTCGCGGGACCCGCGACCATCGCCGGCTTCAGCAGCGCGATGCCGGCAAACTTGCCGTCGCCGTCGATCGCCGGGCTGCCGGAAAACCCCACGGCCGGTGGCGGAGACAGTGCGGAATCGTTGCTCGTCACCGGCGCCAGCGCGGACCTGACACTTGAGACGCCGGCCGCGCCGCCCTGGCTTTGCGGATCCGCGATGCCGATGACATCGACGTTCGTCTTGGCCCCGCCACCGGCGAGACCGAGCGGCTTCAGGCCGCGCGCGCCGTAGATGTGCAGCAGCGCCAGATCGTGCTCCTTGTCTTCGGCGAGACGGTCGGCATTGCCATAGCCACCGACCGTGATCGCGAGGCAGCTGTCGGTGACAAGGCGGTCAGTGACGATCGCGCCGTCGTCGCTGACGACGATGCCGGTTCCGTATTCGACGCTCTTGCGCGGCGCCGGTCCGGCCTGCGGTCCTGCCGGAAATGCGTTGAACGCGCTCGACATCGCGATCACGACCGGCTCGACCGTGTTCTCGGTCGCCTGATCGTAGAGGATGGTCATGATGCGGACCTCGTCGCCTTTGAAGGTGCCGCGCAGGTAGAATTTCTTCAGGCCCTGGAGGCCCGACAGCACGAAGAAGTCCGGCTTCACCACGGTGTAGTCGACCTTGCGTCCGGGGGGCTCCTTCTTCTCAGTTTCCGCGAGCTTGGCCGTGGTCGGGTTCGCCTCCTTGCGGCGGCTGAGCAGCACTTGCACCGTTCCGGTCTGCGATGTCCATTTCGAGCCGTTGGCATCGGTCGCCTGCTGCGGCACCAGCTTGCCGGGGATGCCGAGCCGGGCGCCGCTGGTCGGCTCCATCACGATCTTCCAGCCGACGCCGTCCTGCTTCCGGCGCGCCGTCTCGGCGAGCGCGGCGCGCTCCTGCGGATTGAGCACCC
This sequence comes from Bradyrhizobium hipponense, assembly GCF_008123965.1. Lineage (GTDB taxonomy): Bacteria > Pseudomonadota > Alphaproteobacteria > Rhizobiales > Xanthobacteraceae > Bradyrhizobium > Bradyrhizobium hipponense. The sequence continues at coordinate 57,756 of NZ_VSTH01000059.1, forward strand.
CGGTCGGCTTGCCGCCCTTGGCCTTCTGGTATTCCTTGATCGCGTCGACCATGCGCGCGCTGACGTCGCCGGAGATGGCGCCGTTATATTGGCCGACCCAGGCGAGGTCGGATTGCAGCGACAGGCGTTCCGCCTGCGCCATGGCGTCGGCGGTCTCCGACGGCGTCTGAAGTGCGGGCGGGCGGATCGGAACGGTCTGGACCGTCCTCGGCCTGGTGCTGGAGACCTGTGACGTCGTCATCTGGGCGTTCGCGCCTGCGGCAGTCGCGAACAACAGTGTTGCCGCAAGCATCGATCTCATGACAAATCCAGCCAGCCCATTGCAAATAGACCATTGAACGTGCAGCCATTGAAGCACATCTCGTTGGTCGCGAACAATGTTGAGGTGGTTCAGGCCAGGGAAAGGTAGCTGACTCCTCATCCTGAGGAGCGCGCTCTTCGCGCGCGTCTCGAAGGATGAAGGCCAAGCTGTTGCAACGGGGGCCTTCATGGTTCGAGACGGCGCTTCGCGCCTCCTCACCATGAGGGTAGGCACCTGAAAGGATGACGATGCTGAGCCCGGACGAACTCGAACGCTATGCCCGCCATATCGTGCTGCGCGATGTCGGTGGCCCTGGCCAGGCCGCGCTGAAGCGGGCATCCGTGCTGGTGATCGGCGCCGGAGGTCTCGGTGCGCCGGCCCTGATGTATCTGGCCGCTGCCGGCGTCGGCACCCTCGGCGTGGTCGATGACGACGTGGTGTCGCTGTCCAACCTTCAGCGCCAGGTCATCCATACGACGCCCGACATCGGCCGGCATAAAGTCGAGAGCGCCGCCGAACGGATCACCGCGCTCAATCCGCATGTGCGCTTTGTCGGCCACGCCACCTGGCTCAACGCCGACAACGCGCTCTCGCTGATCGGCGACTACGATCTTGTGCTCGACGGCTCCGACAATTTCTCGACGCGCTATCTGGCCTCAGACGCCTGCTTCTTCGCCAAGCGGCCCCTCATCACCGCCGCGCTCGGCACATTCGATGGTTCGCTGACGACGATTCGCGCGCATGAAAAGAACGACGAGGGTGTGTTCAACCCGACCTACCGCTGCCTGTTTCCGGAGGCGCCGCCGCCGGGCACGGTGCCGGCCTGCGCGGAGGCCGGCGTCATGGGTGCGCTCGCGGGCGTGATGGGTTCGATGATGGCGCTGGAGGCGATCCGCGAGATCGTCGGCTTTGGCGACGGCCTCGTCGGCCGCCTCCTGATGATCGATGCGCGCGCGATGCGCTTCGAGACCTTGCGCTACGCGCGCGATCCGGCCAATCCGCTCAACGGCGATGGGCCGGTCGTGACCGATCTCAGCGCCCATCGCACCTGATCGCAGATGCTACGCGGCGCGCGTTCGAAGACTGATGCGAGCCGTTTCCGGGACCGTTCTCCTACTATCCGAGCCGCCGCCAGGTGCCGCCGGCGCTACGCGCCGCCTTCATCGATTTCGTCGCGAGCTGGCGCAAGCGAAACGCGTCGGGACCCCAGACCCTCATGGTGAGGAGCGCGCCCTTGCGCGCGTCTCGAACCATGCAGGCCTCGCTGGTGCAGCTCGGCCTTTCATCCTTCAAGACGCGCGTTCCGCGCTCCGCAGGACGAGGAAGGAGAGCTTGGGAGTCAGAGCATGCTCGGCAGCACGCGATCCGGCGGCTTGTGGGCATCGAGGAAGGTGCGGATGTTGATGATCACCTTCTCGCCCATCTCGACACGACCCTCGATCGTGGCCGAGCCCATGTGTGGCAGCAGCGCCACCTTGCCGGCCCTGGCGAGCCGCACCAGCTTCGGGTTGACCGCGGGCTCGTGCTCGTAGACGTCGAGGCCGGCACCGCCGATGTCACCGGCTTCGATCAGCTTGATCAGCGTGTCCTCGTCGGTGACCTCGCCGCGCGCGGTGTTGACGATGTAGGCATCTTTCCGGATCAGCTTCAGCCGTCGCGCCGAGAGCAGATGATAGGTCGCCGGCGTGTGCGGACAGTTCACCGAGATGATGTCCATCCGCGCCAGCATCTGGTCGAGGCTTTCCCAATAGGTCGCGCCAAGCTCTTCGGCGATCTTCGGCGCCACGGGCCGGCGGTTGTGATAGTGGATCTGCAAGCCGAAGGCGCGGGCGCGGCGCGCCACCGCCTGGCCGATGCGGCCCATGCCAATGATGCCGAGGCGCTTGCCGCCGATGCGATGGCCGAGCATCCAGGTCGGCGACCAGCCGGCCCAGGGCTTGCCCTCCGTGAGGACGGAAGCGCCTTCGATCAGCCGGCGCGGCACGGCCAGGATCAGCGCCATGGTCATGTCGGCGGTGTCTTCGGTCAAAACCTTCGGCGTATTGGTGACGGTAATGCCGCGGGCGTGCGCGGCCTCGACATCGATGTTGTCGACGCCGTTGCCGAAATTCGCGATCAGCCGCAGCTTGCAGTCGGGCTGATTGACGATGTCGGCGGTGATGTGGTCGGTGACCGTCGGAACCAGCACGTCGGCGCCGCGCGCGGCTTCGGCGAGCTGCTCGGCCGACATCGGCGCGTCGTCGAGATTGATCCGCGCGTCGAACAGCTCGCGCATCCGGGTCTCGATCGAATCCGGCAACTTGCGCGTCACGACGACGAGGGGCTTTTTCTTCACCGACATGTCCTGCTCTCATCAGGCGTCGCAAGCCGCCTCTGTCGCCAAAGGCCGGCCGTTCAGGCCTCATTAACCCGGTTGTTCGACACTGCCCTTGCCGCGTCGTCCCCGGCGTTTCCTTCAAGCTCCCCCGACATTTCCGGCCGGAAAATCGGGGCAAACTGGTTGTTCAAGCGTCCGTCCTCTCTAGCAGAAGGCCGGGCCAAGACAAGAACCACGGGCCGGGCTTCGGGAACACCCGCGTGGGGCAGGACGAAGGGGTGCGCGGCAGGGTTTGGACTTGGGGTGAGGATCCGGCTTGGCCGGTCCTCGACAGGAGACGGGTTGATGGCGTTGGGGCGTTTTTGCGCGGTGATGGCGCTCGTTTGCGGCTGGTTGAGCGCCTCGGTCAGCCCCGGGCATTCGGCCAAGGACAACACGCCGCAGACCGCCAGCGGCCTGCCGGTGCCGCGTTATGTCAGCCTCAAGTCGGATCACGTCAACGTCCGTGCCGGCCCGACCAAGGACAATGACGTGGCCTGGGTCTATACCCGCGCCGGCCTGCCGGTCGAAATTACCGCCGAGTTCGAGAACTGGCGCCGGGTGCGCGATTCCGAAGGCGCCGAAGGTTGGGTCTATCACTCGCTGCTGTCGGGCCGCCGCACCGCGGTCGTGACCATGAAGCAGAAGGACGAGCTCGCGCCGATCTACGACCGGGCTGATGCCGAGAGTGCGATTGCAGCAAAGCTCCAGGCCGGAGTCGTCACGCAGGTGAAAAGGTGCAGCGCAAACTGGTGCCGCGTCACCGGCAACGGCTTCGACGGCTGGATCCAGCAGGAACGCCTCTGGGGCGTCTATGCCGACGAGCCGGTGAACTGACGCCGTCAATAAATATGGCCGGGACGAGCCCGGCCACGACGATCTCCCTCTGAATTAGGAAACCTCAGCGCTTCTTGCGCAGGCGCACGACCATATCGATGCGCGCGATCTCGTAGCCCGCGGGCACCTCCGGCATCTTCGACAGCTCAAGATGCGGGTCCTCGATGTCGACCAGCTCGTGGCTGTTCTCGAGGTAATAGTGGTGGTGGGTGGTGACGTTGGTGTCAAAATAGGTCTTGGTGCCGTCGACGCTGACCTGACGCAGCAGGCCTGCATCGGTGAGCTGGTTCAGCGTGTTGTAGACCGTCGCAAGCGAGACCGGGACCTTGGCCAGCGTCGCTTCCTCGTAGAGCATTTCAGCCGTGAGGTGGCGGGCACCCTTGCCGAACAGCAGCCAGCCGAGCGCCATCCTTTGCCGCGTCGGACGAAGGCCGGCGGACTGGAGCATTTCGTTGACGTCATGCCAGGGGCAGCCCGTCAGGGCCGGCTGGCGGCCGGACAGAAGGGCCGCCGCATGGCCGTCGTCGTCGTGATGGGGCGCGTTGTTTTCGTTCATTTCCAAATTCGAGCACGCGTGAGCACTATCTATCCTGCAATATATGGAGAGATAGATGCAGATGCAAGTTTCTCGCAACTAGAGTGGTTCTAATGAGCAAGGAACCGGGCGCGGCCCTCGTTATTTTACCTTCATGAGACCGCTTTGCCACCCGAAAAGGCCTGTGTTAGAGAGCGCGCGGTTCCGCTTAGCCGATTTTGGCGCAGCCAGGCATTGAGGCCCGCAGGTCCATCCGGGCCCTCGGTATTCGCGCCTGACGACGGCAATCGGCGTTGCTTTCCGAACAAGACGGAGCCCATTTTCGCCAGAAACGCCGCTCAATCGGGTTAGAACACAGAGGCTTCCGCATGTTGAACAGGCGCAATGGCTACGAATATGAAGACTTGCTGGCATGTGGTCGCGGCGAGATGTTCGGCCCCGGCAATGCACAATTGCCGCTGCCGCCGATGCTCATGTTCGACCGCATCACGGACATTAACGAGACCGGCGGCGAATTCGGCAAGGGGCTGGTGCGCGCTGAGCTCGACGTGAAGCCCGATCTCTGGTTCTTCGGCTGCCACTTCAAGAACGATCCGGTGATGCCCGGCTGCCTTGGCCTCGACGCGCTGTGGCAAATGGTCGGCTTTTATCTGGGCTGGGTTGGCGGCGAAGGTCGCGGCCGCGCGCTTGGCCTGAACGAGCTGAAGTTCGGCGGCCAGGTGCTGCCCGAGGCCCGCAAGGTTGTGTACAATGTCGATATGAAGCGGGTGATGCGTTCAAAGCTGGTGCTCGGGATCGCCGATGGATGGCTTTCGGTCGACGACCAGATTATCTATCGCGCGAAGGATTTGAAGGTCGGCCTGTTCAAGCAGGGCACGAGCTTGGGCTGAGCGCATCACGAAGAAGACAACGATTAAGGCGAGGCTGTCATGAGGCGGGTTGTGGTCACCGGGATGGGCATTGTCTCCTCCATCGGAAACAACACCCAGGAAGTGCTTGCGAGCCTTCACGAGGCGAAGTCAGGCATCTCGCGGGCGGAGAAATACGCCGAGCTCGGCTTCCGCTCCCAGGTCCAGGGCGAGCCGACGCTCGATCCTTCGACGGTGATCGACCGGCGCGCGATGCGCTTCCTCGGCCAGGGTGCGGCGTGGAATCACATCGCGATGGAGCAGGCGATCCAGGATTCCGGTCTCGGACCCGACGAAGTCTCCAACGTCCGCACCGGCATCATCATGGGCTCCGGTGGTCCCTCGGCCCGCACCATCGTCGAAGCCGCCGACATCACCCGCACCAAGGGGCCGAAGCGGGTCGGACCGTTTGCGGTGCCGAAGGCGATGTCGTCGACGGCGTCGGCGACGCTCGCGACCTGGTTCAAGATCAAGGGCGTGAACTATTCGATCTCCTCTGCCTGCGCGACGTCGAACCATTGCGTCGGCAACGCCTACGAGACGATCCAGATCGGCAAGCAGGACATCATCTTCGCCGGCGGCTGCGAAGAGCTCGACTGGTCGCTGTCGGTGCTGTTCGACGCGATGGGCGCGATGTCGTCGAAATACAATGACACCCCCGCCACCGCCTCGCGCCCCTACGACATCAACCGCGACGGCTTCGTCATCGCCGGCGGCGCCGGGGTGCTGGTGTTGGAAGAGCTCGAGCATGCCAAGGCGCGCGGCGCCCGCATCTACGGCGAGATCGTCGGCTACGGCGCCACGTCCGACGGTTACGACATGGTTGCGCCCTCCGGCGAAGGCGCCGAGCGCTGCATGCGCATGGCGATGTCGACGGTGAAGACCAAGGTCAACTACATCAACCCGCACGCCACCTCGACCCCAGCCGGCGATCCGCCGGAGATCGAAGCGCTCCGACGGGTGTTCGGCACCGGCGAGAAGTGCCCGCCGATCTCGGCGACCAAGGCGCTGACCGGCCATTCGCTGGGCGCCACCGGCGTGCAGGAGGCGATCTACTCGCTGCTGATGATGAACAACGGCTTCATCTGCGAGAGCGCGCACATCCAGGAGCTCGATCCCGTGTTCGCCGACATGCCGATCGTGCGCAAGCGCATCGATAACGTCAAGATCGGCACCGTGCTGTCGAACTCCTTCGGCTTCGGCGGCACCAACGCCACGCTGGTGTTCAGCCGGCTGGACGTGTGACGCGGCACTTTGTCATGCCCCGCGAAGGCGGGGCATCCAGTACGCCGCGGCTTTTCGATCTATCACGATCGTCTCTGGAATACTGGATCGCCCGCCTGCGCGGGCGATGACGTCGAAAATGGGAGCGACGGCTGCAATGCAGGAATTAATGAAGGGCAAGCGTGGTCTGATCATGGGCATTGCCAATGATCATTCGATCGCCTGGGGCATGGCGAAGACGCTGCATGCCCATGGCGCCGAGCTTGCCTTCACCTTCCAGGGCGAAGCCCTCGGCAAGCGCGTCAAGCCGCTGGCGGAGCAGCTCGGTGTGGAATTGGTGCTGCCCTGCGACGTCGAGGACATCGCCAGTGTCGACGCCACATTCGATGTGCTCCGCGAGAAATGGAGCCGGCTCGACTTCGTGATCCACGCCATCGGCTTTGCCGACAAGAACGAGCTGAAGGGCCGCTACGCCGACACCAGCCGCGAGAATTTTTCGCGCACCATGGTGATCTCCTGCTTTTCGTTCACGGAAGTGGCCAAGCGCGCCGCCGAGCAGATGCCGCAGGGCGGCAGCATGATCACGCTGACCTACGGCGCCTCGATGCGCGCGATGCCGAACTACAACGTGATGGGCGTCGCCAAGGCAGCGCTGGAAGCCTCCGTGCGCTATCTCGCCGCGGATTTCGGACCGCGCGGCATCCGCGTCAACGCGATCTCGGCAGGCCCCGTGCGCACGCTCGCCGGCTCCGGCATCGGCGAGGCGCGCGCGATGTTCGCGTTCCAGCAGAAGCACTCGCCGCTCCGCCGCGGCGTTACGCTCGACGAACTCGGCGGCTCGGCGCTGTATCTGCTGTCGGATCTTTCCGGCGGCGTGACCGGCGAGATCCATTATGTCGATTCCGGCTACAACATTGTTTTGATGCCGAAACCGGAGGATCTGTAGTCGGAATAGACCGACTCGGTAGGGTGGGCAAAGGAGCGCAAGCGACGTGCCCACCATCTCTCAACACTGGCGAGACGGTAGGTGGGCATGCTTCGCTTTGTCCACCCTACGACAATTGCCCTAGCACGCCGCGATCTTCTCCGCGCGCTGGAATCTCGGCGGCTTCGTCCGGAATCAATGCTCCAGCTCAGTCTTCCTTGAGATAGCCCGGCAGGCCCCGGTCGAGCCTGTCTGCGACGAGTGCTCGCGTCCTCTCGCGGAGCGCCGCGTTGGCCGAAGCCGCCGCGGGCGGGTCAGGGAATAGAGAGTTGTCGAGCTTGGTCAGCGGGTCTTCGGTCAGTCGCATGCTTGCGGCGAAGTTCGCGCCGAAATTCACAAAGGGGCGCTTGATCTCCTCGTAGCTCCGGCCGTCAATCAGCGTGATCGCAACATTGGCGAAAAGGTGGGAGTGCCGGAGCAGGCCGCCGAGCCCCTGATTGTAGGTGCCGATGCCATTCAGCGTCATATGCGTGTTCGGCAACTCCGCCTTGAACGTGGTTGCAACAAGATAGCGATCGCAATTCGCATTCGCAGTGAAGCTGCGCACGATCACCGGCAGACGCTCTCCGGGATCTCGGATGAGGATCGTTTTCGGATTATAGAAGGGCTCGAAGACGCCCTTGGGATAGGCGATCCTGCGCACTGCGGGATCGTTGTTCGTTGCCGCGCGCACCCGCGCAAAGACAAGGTCATCGAGGCCCCAGTCGACTGGGACCTCGCTTGCCTCATTCTCGAAGATCGTAAGACCAAATTTCTGTACGGAGTAATGGTTTCCGATCACCGAGATCACGCCAAGCCGGCAAGGGCCGCTCTCCGCCGCGACCGGTTGCTTCGCAACCGGTTTGGCCTTCGGCGCCGACCTCTTGGCAACCGGTTTCGCCGGTGCAGCTTGAGCGGATGGCGGGGCGGTCGAGGAAGGGGTTTGCGCGGCTGCCGAAGTGAGAAAGCACAGCAGGACGAGCACCGAGGCAGCAGATCGAATCATGGATTCCAGGGATCAGAGGCAAGAGGTCATCGGACACGCCACACTAGGTTGGGATCGTGACAACCGCAAGCTGCAGTCGGAAATCGCTGTCTATCCGGTCGGCCGCTGCCGCTTCCACCGATAATATTTCATCACAAACCCGTTCGAGGGTTCGACCTCTTCCTTCTGGAACACAAAGCCCTCGCGCTCGTACCAGCGCCAGGCTTTTTCGTTTTCGCGCACGCAGCGCAGATAAATTTCATCCGGCATTTGCGCGCGCGTGAAGGCGAGCAATTGCCGGCCGAGCGATTGACCCTGATAGGCGGGCGCGACGAAAAGCATGTCGAGATAGAGCCTTGGCAGATGTAGCGCCAGCATGGCGGCGATCGTGCCGTCGTCGTCGGCGACGAACAGGCTCCAGCCGTCCTCGATCTCGCGACGGATGCGCGCGCGCAGGTTCGCGAGCAGGAAGTCGCTCGCTTCAGCGAGCCCGGTCGAGACCCAACTCTCCATCCAGACGCGGGCGACCTCGTCATATTCGTCAGCGCGGGCAGGTCGGATCATGGGATGCGACATCGGAGTCTCAAACCCGCTGGCCGCGCACGGGTAGAGGTGCGCGCACCTTGCCGGCCGAGAGGCACACCACCTCGGAGATTTGCAGGAGCTGTCGCGCCAGCGGGCTGGTCTTGCGCCACACCATGCCAATGGTGCGCGAGGGCTGCGGGTCGCGGAAGCGCGCGAGCGAGACCGAGGCCGATCGCGTCTCCACCGGCACGGCCATCTCCGGAATCAGCGTAACGCCGATGCCGGCGCTGACCATCTGCACCAGCGTCGACAGTGAATTCGCATCCAGCATCTCCCGTGGCGGCGCCGATTGCATATTGCAGAACGAGAGCGCCTGATCGCGGAAGCAGTGCCCTTCCTCGAGCAGCAATAGCCGCATCTCGCGCATCATCTCGCGCGACGGCACCGGCGTTCCCTCGTCCGCGCCCGGCCGGACCAGCAGGAACTTCTCATCAAACAGCGCGACCTCGGTGAGAGAGGGCTCGGACACCGGCAGCGCAACGATGGCGGTGTCGAGCCGGCCTTCCACCAGCTCCTGGATCAGCCGCGGCGTCATCGTCTCGCGCACGCGGATGTCGAGCTCGGGATGCATACGGGTGAGATTCTTGGTGATCTTGGGCAGGAGATAGGGCGCGATCGTCGGGATCATGCCGATGCGCAGGCGCCCTGCGAACCGGTCCTGCGAGGCGCGCGCGAAATCGCCGAGTTCATCGACCGAGCGCAGGATGTCGCGGACCCGCGGCGCGAGCTCTTCGCCGAACCGGGTCAGCGCCACCTGCCGGGCACTGCGCTCCAGCAGCAGGCCGCCGAGCGCCTCCTCGAGCTCCTTGATCTGCATCGACAGGGCCGGCTGCGAGATGGAGCAGGCCTCCGCCGCGCGGCCGAAATGGTTGTGGCGCGCCAGCGCATCGAAATACCGGAGCTGGCGCATCGTTACGTTGACGACCATCAGAAAATCCTATCGCAGCGATCATTAAAGTCAACTTCCCCTGATGGAATGCGGAGCTTAGAGTGCCTCTATCTGGTCAAAGGCGCGAGTTCGACGCCACCAGAGGAGGTATTCATGGACGACACTTCAAAATGCCCGTTTACGGGCGGAAAACCCGCGCCGACGAACCGCGACTGGTGGCCGAGCCAGCTCAGCATCGACATGCTGCATAGGAATTCTGGCCTGTCCGATCCGATGGGCAAGGAATTCGACTATGCCAAGGAATTCAAGACGCTCGACCTGAACGCGGTCATCAAGGACCTGACCGCCCTGATGACGGAGTCGCAGGAGTGGTGGCCGGCCGACTTTGGCCATTACGGCGGTCTGATGATCCGCATGGCCTGGCACAGCGCCGGCACCTACCGCATCACCGATGGCCGCGGCGGCGCCGGTGCCGGTCAGCAGCGCTTTGCGCCGCTCAACAGCTGGCCCGACAACGCCAACCTGGACAAGGCACGCCGGCTGCTGTGGCCGATCAAGCAGAAATATGGCCGCAAGCTCTCCTGGGCCGACCTGATGGTTCTCGCCGGCAACGTCGCGCTGGAGTCGATGGGCTTCAAGACTTTCGGTTTCGCTGGTGGCCGCGCCGATGTGTGGGAGCCGGAAGAGCTTTATTGGGGTCCGGAAGGCACGTGGCTCGGCGATGAGCGCTACAGCGGCGAGCGCCAGCTCGCAGAGCCGCTGGGCGCCGTGCAGATGGGCCTGATCTACGTCAATCCGGAAGGCCCGAACGGCAAGCCGGATCCGATCGCGGCGGCAAAGGACATCCGCGAGACCTTCTTCCGCATGGCGATGAACGACGAGGAAACCGTCGCGCTGATCGCCGGCGGCCACAGCTTCGGCAAGACCCATGGCGCGGGCGATCCGTCGCTGGTCGGACCGGAGCCGGAAGCGGGGGCGATCGAGGATCAGGGCCTCGGCTGGAAGAGCAAGCACGCTTCGGGCCTGGCAGGTGACGCCATCACCAGTGGCATCGAAGTAACGTGGACGACGACGCCGACGAAGTGGAGCAACAACTTCCTCGAGAACCTGTTCAAGTACGAATGGGAGCTGACCAAGAGCCCGGGGGGCGCGCACCAGTGGACGGCCAAGGGCGCCGAGGCAATCATTCCGGATGCCTTCGACAAGTCCAAGAAGCATCGGCCGACGATGCTGACCACCGATCTCTCGCTGCGCTTCGATCCGGTTTATGAGAAGATCTCGCGGCGCTTCCTGGAGAATCCCGATCAGCTCGCGGACGCTTTCGCTCGCGCCTGGTTCAAGCTCACCCACCGCGACATGGGACCGATCGCGCGCTATCTCGGCCCGCTGGTGCCGAAGGAGACGCTGATCTGGCAGGATCCGATTCCGGCCGTGGATCACGAGCTGGCCAGCGACCAGGACATCGCCGCGCTCAAGACGAAGATCCTGGCCTCGGGCCTCTCGGTGCCGGAGCTGGTGTCGACGGCCTGGGCGTCGGCCTCGACGTTCCGCGGCTCCGACAAGCGCGGCGGCGCCAATGGCGCGCGTATCCGGCTTGCGCCGCAGAAGGACTGGGAGGTCAACCAGCCGGCTCAGCTCTCGAAGGTTTTGGGCAAGCTCGAAGCGATCCAGAAGGAGTTCAACGCTTCGGCCGGCGCGAAGAAGATCTCGCTTGCCGACCTGATCGTCCTCGGCGGCACCGCCGCGGTCGAGAAGGCCGCGAAGGACGCCGGCGTCGAGGTGAAGGTCGCGTTCACGCCGGGCCGCATGGATGCCTCGCAGGAGCAGACCGACGCAGCTTCCTTTGCGCCGCTGGAGCCGCGCGCCGATGGTTTCCGCAACTACATCGGCAAGCGGCAGCAGTTCATGATGCCCGAAGAGGCCTTGATCGATCGCGCGCAACTCCTGAGGCTCACCGGGCCCGAGCTGACCGTGCTCGTCGGCGGCCTGCGCGTGCTCGGTGCCAATACGGACGGTTCGAAGCACGGCGTGTTCACCTCGAAGGTGGGAACGCTGAGCAACGACTTCTTCGTCAATCTGCTCGGCATGAGCACGCAATGGGCGCCGGCCGGCACTGACGGCACCTACGAGGCACGCGACCGCAAGACCAACGCGGTCAAGTGGACCGGCACGCGCGTCGACCTGATCTTCGGCTCGCACTCGCAGCTTCGCGCCTATGCCGAGGTCTATGCCACCTCGGACTCCAAGGAGCAGTTCGTGCAGGACTTCGCCAGGGCCTGGACCAAGGTGATGAACCTCGACCGGTTCGACCTCGCCGCGTGAGGTCCTTCACCTCTCCCGCTTGCGGGAGAGGTCGCGCCGAAGGCGCGGGTGAGGGCTCTCACCTCGTTGGGAGTCTCTCTGCGGAAGCACCCTCTCCCCGGCCCTCTCCCGCAAGCGGGAGAGGGAGCGCACTTCGCCCAGGGCGAGCGCACAACAAAAAGGGCGGCCTTTCGGCCGCCCTTCGTGTTTCCAATGTTGAGCGAGACTTACTCGCCAGCCGCTTCGCGCGAAGCCTGCTGACCTTCGGCGGCCTTTTCCTTGGCCTCGAGATCTTCGCCGGTGGTCTGGTCGACCACCTTCATCGACAGCCGGGTCTTGCCGCGGTCGTCAAAGCCGAGCAGCTTGACCTTGACTTTGTCGCCTTCCTTGACGACGTCGGAGGTCTTCTGCACGCGCGCCGAAGCGAGCTGGCTGATGTGAACGAGGCCGTCCTTGGAGCCGAAGAAGTTCACAAAGGCGCCGAACTCCATCACCTTGACGACGGTGCCTTCGTAGATCTGGCCGACTTCCGGCTCGGACGCGATCGACTTGATCCACTTGATCGCGGCCTTCATCGCCTCGCCGTCGCTGGAGGCGACCTTCACGGTGCCATCGTCCTCGATGTTGACCTTGGCGCCGGTCTTCTCGACGATCTCGCGGATCACCTTGCCGCCGGTGCCGATCACTTCGCGGATCTTGTCGGTCGGAATCTTGAAAGTCTCGATGCGCGGCGCATATTCGCCGAGCTCGGCGCGCGCGTTGGTGAGCGCCTTCGACATTTCGCCGAGGATGTGGATACGACCATCCTTGGCCTGGCCGAGCGCGACCTTCATGATCTCCTCGGTGATGCCCTCGATCTTGATGTCCATCTGGAGCGAGGTGATGCCCTGCTCGGTGCCGGCCACCTTGAAGTCCATGTCGCCGAGATGGTCCTCGTCACCGAGGATGTCCGAGAGAACCGCGAAGCGCTTGTCTTCGAGGATCAGGCCCATCGCGATGCCCGCGGTCGGCCGCTTCAACGGCACGCCGGCGTCCATCAGCGCGAGCGAGGCGCCGCAGACCGAAGCCATCGACGAGGAGCCGTTGGATTCGGTGATCTCGGAGACCACGCGGATCGTGTAGGGGAACTCGTGATGCGGCGGCAGCACCGGGTGGATCGCGCGCCAGGCGAGCTTGCCATGGCCGATCTCGCGACGCTTGGTGCCGCCGAGGCGACCGGTCTCGCCGACCGAGTAGGGAGGGAAGTTGTAGTGCAGCAGGAACGTCTCTTTGTACGTTCCCGACAGCGCGTCGATGTACTGCTCGTCCTCGCCGGTGCCGAGCGTGGTCACGACCATCGCCTGGGTCTCGCCGCGGGTGAACAGCGCCGAGCCGTGGGCGCGGGGCAGCACGCCGACTTCGGCGACGATGTTGCGCACCGTCTTGGAGTCGCGGCCGTCGATGCGCTTGCCGGTGTCGAGGATGTTCCAGCGAACGATCTTGGCTTCGAGCTCCTTGAACACGCCGCCAATGCGCAGCTTGTCGTATTTCGGCTCCTGCCCTTCAGGGAAATAATGGGCGATCACCTTTTCCTTGACCTTGCCGACCGCAGCGTAGCGATCCTGCTTGACCGGAATGGCGTAGGCGGCGCGCAGTTCCTGCTCGACGAGGCCGAGCATTTCCTTTTCGAGCGCCGAATTGTCGATCGTGGTGACCTCGCGCGGCTCCTTCGCGGCCTTCTCGGCGAGATCGATGATCGCGTTGATCACCGGCTGGAAGTGGCGGTGGCCGAACATCACCGCGCCGAGCATGATGTCTTCGTTCAGCTCCTTGGCTTCCGATTCCACCATCAGCACCGCGTCGGCGGTGCCGGCGACGACCAGGTCGAGCTGGGTGTCGACCATCTCGTCGAGGGTCGGGTTGAGCACGTATTCGTCATTGACGAAACCGACGCGCGCTGCGCCGATCGGGCCCTTGAAGGGGGCACCCGACAGGGTCAGCGCTGCCGACGACGCCACCAGCGCCACGATATCGGGATCGTTTTCCATGTCGTGCGACAGCACGGTGACGATCACCTGGGTCTCGTTGCGCCAGCCGTCGACGAACAGCGGGCGGATCGGACGGTCGATCAGGCGGGAGACCAGCGTCTCCTTCTCGGTCGGACGGCCCTCGCGCTTGAAATAGCCGCCGGGAATGCGGCCCGCAGCGTAGGTCTTTTCCTGGTAGTCGACGGTCAGCGGCAGGAAGTCGACGCCTTCGCGCGGCGATTTCGCCGCGACGACGGTGGCGAGCACCACGGTCTCGCCATAGGTGGCGACGACAGCGCCGTCGGCCTGGCGTGCGATCTTGCCGGTTTCGAGCTTGAGAGGGCGTCCGCCCCAGTCGATCTCGACTGAATGCTTATTGAACATAGAGGTCTTCTTTCATGGGTTCTCGAAAGAAGGGACGGCCCCGAAAAACAAAAACCATGCGCAAGATTGCGGGACGCTGATCGGAGCGGGCGATCAGCGTCCTGCGATCCTGCCATGGTTTTTGGAATTCGGATGGCGTCCATCCTTTCGGGTCATACGGGCGCCTTGCCCGTTGTGCCCAGCCGCCGGATTGCTGCTGGACTGTCAGTCGGCACGAACGCGAATACCGAACCGCGGTCTTCGCTGGTCATGCCCCGGGATGCGAATCATCATTGGCTCGCACCCGACGCGCACGTAGCCTCGATCAAAAACCTTTAAACAAGCGCTTTCGTTCGAAACCACGCGTGAAAACGCGCGCCGTTTGGCGCGCGCAGGAACACTTAACGACGAATGTTGTGCTTCTCGAGCAGCGCCTTGTAGCGCGCCTCGTCCCGCTTCTTCACATAGTCGAGGAGCGAGCGGCGGGTCGAGACCAGCTTCAAGAGGCCGCGACGCGAATGGTTGTCCTTCACGTGGGTCTTGAAATGGCTCGTGAGGTTGTTGATGCGTTCCGAAAGGATCGCGACCTGAACTTCGGGCGAGCCGGTGTCGCCGGCCTTGGTGGCATTCGTCTTGATGACTTCCGCTTTGCGTTCTGCGGCAATCGACATCGTCAATTTCTTTCGTTGCGACCGGAGCTGGCAGTCAGGCCGGTCAGGTTGAACACACGCTTGGGGATGATTTCGCCATTGCCAACTTCAGCAAGCGCGAGAAGCCGGCCTGCCACCGTGACATAGACTGTGCCGCTACAATTGGGCGCATCCCGTCCGCGCAACAAAACGGCTTGGCCCCGGTGGAGCCTTGCCGCATCAGCCCGAGTGACGGCCAGTGCCGGGATGTCGTCCAGCGCGGTCTCAACGGGCATAAGCGCGTCGGCGAGGCTACCCTCGCCGGACGCGGCTCTATCGCACAAAGCCTCCAACTGATCCAGCGGAATCATGTCGTTCTCGCCGAATGGGCCGACCAGGGTCCGCCGCAGCGCGCAGATATGGCCATAAGTACCGAGAATCCGGCCCATATCGCGGGCCAGCGCGCGGACATAGGTGCCCTTGCCGCACTCGGCCTCGAACGTGGAGCGGTCGCTATCTGGTTGATCCACAAGGGATAAATGGTGAATCTCGACCGGGCGGGGGGCCAGCTCGACGATCTCGCCGTCGCGGGCAAGATCATAGGCGCGCTCACCCTGGACCTTGATCGCGGAATAGCGCGGCGGGACCTGCTCGATCACCCCGGTGAAGCGGGGCAGCAGGGCCTCGATGGCCTCCCGGCTCGGACGCTGGTCGGAGGTGTGGGTGACCCGGCCCTCGATGTCGTCGGTGTCGCGCTCCTCGCCCCAGCATACGGTGAAGCGATAGCGCTTGCGGCCGTCCATGACGAAGGGAACTGTCTTGGTGGCTTCCCCAAGAGCGATCGGCAGGCCGCCGGAGGCCAGCGGATCGAGTGTGCCGGCATGGCCGGCGCGCTTGGCCTGGAACAGGCGCTTGAGCACGGCGACGGCCTGCGTCGAGGTCATGCCGATCGGCTTGTCCAGCACGACCCAGCCGTGGACATCGCGCCGGTCGCGGCGCGGTTGATTGCCCTTCTGCTTGCCCGCGCGAGGATCGTTGTTGACGCGGCGCGGCTCCTGATGCGGATGGGTATCGCCGCCCACGTCCGCGAAATTATTTTTCTGCACGTCGCGCGAATCGGGCTCTTCGCCGTCGATCATGCCGTGAGCCGGGTCCATCATCATCGTTCTTCTTCCCGATCCGAGTCCGGATCCTGTTCCAGGTCCTTCTGCACCGCAGGCGTTCGCAAAAGCTTCTCGATCCGTTCCGCTTCGTCGAATCGTTCGTCGACGCGGAAGCGAAGGTCAGGTGCAAATTTCAGGTTAACGCGCCGCGCAACCTCGCCGCGCAGGAACTTCTTGTTGCGTTCGAGCGCAGCGATGACGATCCCGGTGTCGCGGCCACCGAGCGGCATCACGTAGACCGTTGCGAGCTTCAGGTCGGGCGACATCCGCACCTCCGGCACGGTGATGATGTGGCCTTCGAGGTCCGCATCATGCACGCTGCCTTGCGCCAGAATATCGGCTATCGCGTGGCGAACCTGCTCGCCGACGCGCAACTGACGCTGCGAGCCTCCGCCTGGCGCGGAACTTTTCCTCTGATGGTGGCGGGGCATTGTTCGAAAATCACCTCGTCATGTCCGCGTTTGCGGCACGGGTACTGTCATTTGTCCGGTTGGAAACGAATGAGGCGCGGATGGCCGGAATAAATCCGGCCATCGCGTTCTCGCAATTTCAGTTCAAAAAGATCCGGGCGCTTCGGTAAGATTTGGACTTACAGGGAGCGCTGGATCGTCTCCACGCGGTAACACTCGATCACGTCACCGGCGCGCATATCGTGGTAGTTCTCGAAGGCCATGCCGCATTCCTGGCCGGACTGGACTTCCTTCACTTCGTCCTTGAAGCGCTTCAGCGTCGACAGCTTGCCTTCGTGCACGACGACGTTGTCGCGGATCAGGCGCACGTTGGCGCCGCGTTCCACGGTACCGTCGGTGACGCGGCAGCCGGCGACCTTGCCGACCTTGGAGATGTTGAAGATCTCCAGGATGGAGGCATTGCCGAGCATGGTTTCGCGCAAGGTCGGCGCGAGCAGGCCGCTCATCGCCTTCTTCACGTCATCCACGAGGTCGTAGATGATGTTGTAGTAGCGGATCTCGATGCCGTTGCGCTTGGCGGCCGCGGCGGCCTCCTTGTTGGCACGGACCGAGAAGCCGATGATCGCGGCGTTGAAGCCTTCCGCGAGCGTCACGTCGGATTCCGAGATGCCGCCGACGCCGGCATGCAGGATGCGGGCGGCGACTTCGTCGGTGCCGAGCTTCTCCAGCGAGCCGAGGATCGCTTCCAGCGAGCCCTGCACGTCGGCCTTGATGATCAGCGGGAATTCCTTGCGGCCCGCGGTCTTCAGTTGCGACATCATCTGCTCGAGCGAGCCGCGCATGCCGGAGATCGAGGCAGCCGCATTCTCGCGCTTCTGGTGCGCGCGATAGCTGGTGACCTGGCGGGCGCGGGCTTCGTTCTCGACCACCGCGAGACGATCGCCGGCTTCCGGCGGACCGTTGAAGCCGAGCACCTCGACCGGCACCGACGGACCTGCTTCGTGCACCGTCTCGCCTTGATCCGAGATCAGCGCGCGGACACGGCCCATCTCGGCGCCGGCGACGATGATGTCGCCGACACGAAGCGTGCCGCGCTGGACCAGCACGGTCGCGACCGGGCCGCGGCCGCGGTCGAGCTTGGCCTCGATCACGGTGCCTTCGGCCGGGCGCTCCGAATTGGTCTTCAGGTCGAGGATGTCGGCCTGCAGCGCGATCATTTCGAGCAGCTTGTCGAGATTGGTCTTGTTCTTGGCCGACACCTCGACGTCGACGACATCGCCGCCGAAGGATTCGACTTGAACCTCGTGCTGGAGCAGCTCGGTGCGCACGCGCTCGGCCTTCGCATCAGGCTTGTCGATCTTGTTGATGGCAACGATGATCGGCACCCGCGCCGCCTTGGCGTGGTTGATGGCTTCGACCGTCTGCGGCATCACGCCGTCATCGGCCGCAACCACCAGCACGACGATGTCGGTGACCTTGGCGCCGCGGGCGCGCATCGCTGTGAACGCGGCGTGGCCGGGGGTGTCGATGAAGGTGATCTTCTTGCCGCTTTCCGGCGACAGCACCTGATAGGCGCCGATATGCTGGGTGATGCCGCCGGCTTCGCCGGAGACCACATTGGCATGACGGAGCGCGTCGAGCAGCGAGGTCTTGCCGTGGTCGACGTGGCCCATCACGGTCACCACCGGCGAGCGCGGCTCGGTGTCATTGGAATCGTCGATGGCATCGAACAAGCCTTCTTCGACGTCGGATGCCGCCACGCGCTTGACCGTATGGCCGAGTTCCTCGGCGATGAGCTGCGCGGTGTCGGCATCGATCACGTCCGTGATCTTGTGCATCGCGCCCTGCTTCATCAGCATGCGGATGACGTCGACCGCGCGCTCGGACATGCGGTTGGCGAGTTCCTGGATGGCGATCGCTTCCGGAATGACCACCTCGCGGACCAGCTTTTCCTTCGGCTCGTTCGAGACGTGACCTTTCAGGCGCTGGGTGCGGCGGCGGAACGACGCGATCGAGCGCTCGCGCACGTCGCCGGCGCTGAGCGCGGTGACGAGCGTCAGGCGGCCGCGCTCCTTCTGCGGACCCGGCTTGTGGGTGGTCTTGGGGGCTGCCACGGGACGCATGGCGCCTCCGGGGCCGCGACGGATCTGGCGCGGACCATCATCCTCGTCCGGCCCGGCTGCAACGCCGGGGGCGCGACCCGGCGCACCCGCCGGCCGCTGAGCGGTCGTCGCGGCCGGTCGGGC
Source organism: Bradyrhizobium hipponense (assembly GCF_008123965.1). Lineage (GTDB taxonomy): Bacteria > Pseudomonadota > Alphaproteobacteria > Rhizobiales > Xanthobacteraceae > Bradyrhizobium > Bradyrhizobium hipponense. The sequence continues at coordinate 76,458 of NZ_VSTH01000059.1, forward strand.
TGTGGTCGTCGCAGGTCGCGACGTGGTCGGCGCGGAGCGCGGTGCACTGGTGGCCGGCGCGGCTGTCGCAGCGCGCGCGGCAGACGGAGACTGCTCGCCCTCGCCAAAACGCTTCTTGGCCTCGGTTTCGGCCTTGCGCTTGGCCTCCTCTTCGTGGCGGTGACGTTCTTCCTCGGCCTTGCGGCGGGCTTCAGCGGCGTCGCGCTCGACGCGCTCGGCGCTTTCGCGGATGGCGCGGCGCTGGGCTTCCTCTTCGGCCTGGCGGCGCTCCTCGACTTCACGCACCTTGGCATCGGCGAGCGCGCTGGCACGCGCCGAACGCTCGTCCTCGGTCAGGGTCCGCAGCACCACGCCGGAACCGGCGTTGCGCGGCGGAGCAGCCTTCGGCACAGGACGCGGTGCCGCAGCGGGCGCGGCCGGTGCCGGCTTCGCAATCTCGGGTGCCTGCGGCTCGGGGCCGTCGCCGATCCGGCGCTTGCCGCGCTTTTCGACCACGACCTGCTTGCTGCGGCCGTGGCTGAAGCTCTGGCGCACGGTGCCCGTTTCGACGCGCGGCTTGAGCGATAGCGTCTTGCTCGGAACGCTCAGCTTCTTGTCGCCAGGGGTCTTGGTATCAACCATTCAGCAGTCCTAATCCTGATCTTTGTTAACGTTGTGCGTTGCCGCACCGTCCTATCGGGTGGTCGTTGTCTCTCAGAAATCCTGGCCGCGCTTTTCGGCCGTCTTGTCATCGTCCGCCATCCGGTATCGGACCAGCATCTGGCTACGTGACAGGAATGACCGGCTCGCCGGGCCCGCGAGCAGCGCAGCATGTATCACATTTGACCGGGTAAGTGCCAAATCCAATTCTATCGATTTCAGCGCGGTGATGACGGGAATCTGCGGCTTGGTACCGCGATTTCCGGCATTTTGACGCGCCAGCGTGTCCAATTTGCGGATTCCGTCCGCGGCCCCGTCGCTAGCGTGGATCAGGACCTCGACCGTGCCTTCCCGCAGGGCGCTCTCGACCTTGCCGAAACCGGCTACGATCTGGCCCGCCTTGGCGGCGATCCCAAGGGCTTCCATCACGCTCCGAACCAGGAGCGTCTCGATGTCGGCGGGAAGCGTCTGAGGCGTTCGAAGCTCGCGCTTGAAGGCCTTGCTAAATTGGTGACGACGGACGGCTTCCGCAACCGTCTGCCGCGAGGCCGATAGCCACATGCCGCGCCCGGGCAGCTTGCGCTTGAGATCGGGAACTATCTGCCCTTCCGGCGAGACGACGAAGCGGATTAGCTCGTCGATCGGCTTGACCTCGCGGCTGACCGCGCACATCCGCATGGTCGCGGACCTTTCGGTCCGCGGGCCATTGTCGAGATCGTGGTCATTATCCGCGAGCATCCGGTCGACATCTCCTGCCGCCCTTAAGCCGGCTGATCTTCGGTCGCCTCAGCCTCTTCGGCCGGCTTGGCGAGGTCAGCTTCGGTGATCCAGCCGGCCTTGACGCGGGCCTGCATGATCATGGCTTCCGCATCGTCGCGGGAGACGTCGAGGCCTTCGAGCGCGCCGGCGAATTTGGTCTGCTCGCCGCCTTCCTTGCGTTCGGTCCAGCCGACCAGGTCGTCGGTGGCGCAGCCGGCGAGGTCGTCGACGGTCTTGATGTCGTTCTCGCCGAACTTCACCAGCATCTTCGAGGTCACGCCGGGCACGTCCTTGACGGCGTCATCGACGCCGAGTTCCTTGCGCCGGGCCTCGAGCTCGGCTTCCTGCTGATCGAGATATTCGCGGGCACGGTTCTGGAGCTCCTGTGCGGTCTCCTCGTCGAAGCCCTCGATGCCGGCGAGCTCCTTGATGTCCACCATGGCGAGTTCCTCGACCGAGGTGAAGCCTTCGGACGCCAGCAGCTGGCCGACAACCTCGTCGACGTTGAGCGATTCCATGAAGACGCGGGTGGAATTCTCGAAGTCGGCCTGACGGCGCTCCGATTCCTCCTGCTCGGTCAGGATGTCGATATCCCAGCCGGTCAGCTGCGAGGCGAGACGGACGTTCTGGCCGCGGCGGCCGATCGCCAGCGAAAGCTGGTTGTTGGTGTCGGGCACCACGACCTCGATGCGCTCGCGGTCCTCGTCGATGACGACCTTGGAGACCTCGGCCGGCGCCAGCGCGTTGACCACGAAGGTCGCGATGTCGGGCGACCAGGGGATGATATCGATCTTCTCGCCCTGCAATTCGTTCACCACCGCCTGCACGCGCGAGCCGCGCATGCCGACGCAGGCGCCGACCGGATCGACCGAAGAATCGCGGGAAATCACGCCGATTTTCGCGCGCGAGCCGGGATCGCGGGCGACCGCCTTGATCTCGACGATGCCGTCGTAGATTTCCGGCACTTCCTGCGCGAACAGCTTGGCCATGAACTGCGGATGGGTGCGGGAGAGGAAGATCTGCGGGCCGCGGGTCTCGCGGCGGACGTCGAAGATATAGGCACGGACGCGGTCGCCGTTGCGGAACACCTCGCGCGGCAGCATCTCGTCGCGGCGGATGATGGCCTCGCCGCGGCCGAGATCGACGATCACGCTGCCATATTCGACGCGCTTGACGACACCGTTGACGATGTCGCCGATGCGGTCCTTGAACTCCTGATATTGCCGGTCACGCTCGGCCTCGCGCACCTTCTGCACAATGACCTGCTTGGCCGATTGCGCGGCGATGCGGCCATATTCAAGCGGCGGCAGGGTGTCGGCGATGGTGTCGCCGACCTGGGCGCCGGGATTGGCGCGCTGCGCGTCCGACAGCGAGATCTGGTTGGAATGGTTTTCGACCTTGTCGACCACCAGCATATGGCGCGACAGCCGTAGCTCGCCCTTCTTCGGGTCGATCTCGGCATGAACGTCAGTTTCGCTGCCGTAGCGTGCCCGCGCCGCCTTGGCGATGGCATCTTCCATCGCCGCGATGACGATGCCGCGGTCGATCGATTTCTCGCGCGCAACGGCGTCGGCGATCTGGAGCAGTTCAAGTCGATTGGCACTGACTGCCATGGCTAGTCTCCTTCGTCAGGCTCGATCTCGCCGCGCCGCGCACGTTCGGCAGCAAGGCGATGTTTCTTCGTATTGGTCGGGGCCGGCTTCTTCTTCTCCGGCTTGGTGTTCTTGGTGGTCTTCTCGCTGATGCTGGCGTGCGGGGCAGCCGGCGGCTCCAGGCCGAGATTGCGTCGCATTTCGCGAGCTGCGGCCTTGCCGCGGCGCATGGATTCCGCGATCAGCTCGTCGGTCAGCACCAGCCGAGCCTCACCGATATCCTCCATCACCAGGAGAACCTCGGCATCGTCGTCACCCTTGACGTCGTCGCGCTTGAGCCGCACGCGGTCGCCCTCGACGCCTGCGAGCGTGCCGCGGAACCGCTTCCGCCCCTCATGGGCGGTCGCCATCTCGACCTTGACCAGGTGACCCGTATACCGTTCGAAATCGGAGCGACGCACCAGCGGCCGGTCGATTCCCGGCGAGGAAATCTCCAGGCGGTAGGCGCGCTCGATGGGATCGGCGACGTCGAGCACCGGCGACAGCGCCCGCGAGATCGCCTCGCAATCCTCGATCTGCATGGTGCCGTCCGGCCGCTCGGCCATGATCTGCACGGTGCAGCCGGCCTCGCCTGAAATGCGAATCCGCACCAGCCGGTAGCCCATGCCCTCGAGCACAGGACCCGCGACCGCCGACACCCGCGCCGCCACGCCCGGCTCGACCACGAGCCGCGGCTCGGCCAGCAATTCGGCATCCGTGGAACCAGGGTTCGGCTCGGTCATATCCAGGGTCAAGGCGCTCGATGGTTAAGGCTTGGTTACGATTTCAGAGCCTGCTTCGGAACTCTCTGTCCAGACAGGTGGTCGGCCGCGCATCTTCTGCCAAGCCGCCTTCAGGTAATAAAAAAGAGCGGGTCCTTTCGGGCCCACTCTCACTACGCGGATCGTATGAGAAGATGAAGTTGGGGTGGATATAGCGCTTTCCACCCACGCGGACAAGGCCCATTGCGGCTGCGAACCGGCTTTTTGCGGCCGGGTCTGCGGCCGCTCGCGAAACGCTTCCTTCATCAAGGGGGCCTAAATTCTCCGATTGTGGGGCGGCTTGAGCCTATGGCGCGCCCACGGCGTGCCAGATTCGAGTAGCGTTCCATGACCGTTGCCACGTCGCTCATTCCAGGACTGGACGATATCGTCAAACGCGGCGATCCGAGACGCCGTGGCGAGGTGGCGCGTGCCATCTCCGAATTGTTCTTCCACGACGCTGCAAACCTCCGTCCCGACCTCGTCGACCTCTTCGACAATCTCCTCATCGATCTCGTCCCGCACGCCGAGCTTGCCTCGCGCGTCGATCTCGCCGAGCGCTTCTCGCATCTGAACAATGCGCCACCCCACCTCGTGCGCCAGCTCGCGCGCGAAAACGAGATCATGGTGGCCGGGCCCGTGTTGCGCCGCTCGCCCGTGCTCGATGACGCCGCGCTGGTCGAGATCGCGCGGCTGAAGGGACAGGGCCATCTGCTCGCCATGACCGAGCGGCCGACATTGTCGGCCGACATCACCGACGTGCTGGTCGAGCGCGGCGATCGCGACGTGGTGCGCCGTGCCGCCGGCAATGCAGGTGCGGCGTTCTCGTCCGGCGGCTATTCGGAATTGATCAAGCGCGCGGCGCAGGACGGCGTGCTGACGCTCAAGATCGGCCAGCGCGAGGATCTTTCCGGCGAGCATCTCAAGGAGCTGCTGAACGGCACGCTCGACGTCATCCGCCGCCGCCTCTCCATCGTGGTCAAACCGGCGCGCCAGGTCGAGATCAAGCGCGCGATGGCTTCAATCGAGGAAGCCACGCAGCCACCCGGGCCGCGGCGCGATTATTCGGCGGCGCAGCGCACGGTGCTCAGCCTGCATCGCGGCGGTCATCTCGGCGAAAGCGCGCTGCTCGGATTCGCTAAGGCGCATAAATACGAGGAGGCGATCGCCTCGCTCTCGGCGATGTCCGGCGTCAGGATCTCGATCCTCGACCGTCTGATCGCGGGCGACCGCTACGATCCGATTCTGATCGTGGGGCGGATGTTGAACCTGGGCTGGCCCACGGTGCGCGCGCTCATCCTGCTGTGGTACGGGCCGCACCGCACGCCCGCCGATGCCGACATCGAGGCGGCGCGCATGAATTTCACGCGCCTGATGCCGGTGACCGCCGAGCGCGTCGTCAATTTCTGGCGCAACCGGCAGACGATCTAGACCCTACGAAACCGCAGATACGCAGCCTTGCGTCCCTCGCGCGCAGCTTTGCGGCCGTAACGCGTCATGGTGTAGCCGGCCCAGGGCTGCCGGAAATCGTCGGCGCGCTCCGCGAGCCATTGGAAATCCGGCGAGCGTGAAAGATGCGACAGCGTCCAGGCGCAGTAATCGTCGATGTCGCAGACGAAGCGGAATTCGCCGCCCGCTTTCAGCACGCGGGCCATAGCTGCGATCGTCCTGTCCTGAACGAAGCGCCGCTTCCAGTGCCGCCGCTTCGGCCAGGGATCGGGATGAATCAGGTCGATCCGCGACAGCGAGGCTTGCGGCAGCCAGGCCAGCAGCTCGGCGGCATCGCCTGCGAACAGGCGGATGTTGCCGATGTTGCCGGCCTCGATCTGCGCGAGGATCTTCGCCATGCCGTTGACATAGGGCTCGCAGCCGATGAAGCCGGTTGCAGGAAAGCACAGCGCTTCCGCCGCAAGATGCTCGCCGCCGCCGAAGCCGATCTCGAGTCGCACCTCATCCGTCGCGGGGACGAAGATCTCGCCGGCATTCGCCGGCGCTTCACTTGCGATGTCGAGCGCGAGACGCGGCAGCAGATGGTCGACCAGCTCGGCCTGGTGCTGCCTGAGCTTGTGGCCCTTGCGGCGTCCGAAGAAGGCGCGCTCGCTGTCGTCGCGCTCGGGATCTGATTTGCGTTCGGTCATTGCAGCGTCTGGTACAGGCGATAGAGCAGCCGCGCGCGCGGTTCGAGCGAGGAAACATAAAGCTGCTCATAATGGGTGTGCGCGCCCTTGCCGTCGACGCCGAGCCCGTCGAGCGTGCCGGTGTTGGCCGCCGTGAAATTGCCGTCCGAGCCGCCGCCGGTGTGGGTATCGACCAGGTCGAAGCCGATCTCCGCGGCCAGCGTCCTTGCATGCTCGTACAGCGCTGCGCCGGAATTGCTCTTCTCATAGGGCGGACGATTGAGCTCGCCCGTGACCTTGACGGTGACGCCTTCCGTTTTCGATTTCAATCCAAGAATCTTGCCGACGAGCTCTTCCGCGTCCTTGAGGCTCGGCACGCGCAGATCGATCTCGGCATAGGCCTCTTCCGGCGTGACGTTGGGCCGCGTGCCGCCGCGCACCACGCCGACATTGACGGTGACGCCGCGGTTCAGATCGTTCATGCCCTCCAGCGCCTGGATGACGTTGGCGAGCTCGCGCACGGCGCTGCGGCCGTCCTCGGGCCGCGTCCCGGCATGGGTGGGCACGCCTTTGATGAACGCCTGGAATCGTCCGACGCCCTTGCGTCCGGTGACGATCTTGCCGCCGTCGCGCGCCGGCTCCGTGACCAGCACGTATTTTGCCTTGCGTCCTTCCGTCTCGATCAGCGCACGCGAGGTGGGGCTGCCGATCTCTTCGTCGGACGTGAACACATGCGTGATGCCGAGCGGCGAATCGTCGGCCGTGGCGCAAAGCGCGCGAAAGGCGTGATAGGCGATGTAGGCGCCGCCCTTCATGTCGTAGATGCCGGGACCGAACGCGCTGTTGCCTTCGACCTTGAAAGGAAGGCGTTCGATGAATCCCATGGGATGGACGGTATCGAGGTGGCTCAGCACCAGGACACCTGGCCGGTCCTGGCCCCAGGTCGAGCGTGCCACGAGATGATCGCCGCAGCCATCGACGCCGGCGACGCGCTCGAGCGTGACAGGCAGATCGCGATATTGCTCCGCGACCATCGAGACCAGCTTGTTGACCTGTTCAGGCACTTCCGTCGGCGTCTCGATCTCCACCCAGCGGCGGATGCCATCGAGAATAGTTTGGGAATCGAACAAATTGGAGCTCGCCATGGAAGCATCTAGGCCTTTGAATCGGATCATCGGAGAGGACGCACACCAAGGCACGCCTACAGATGACGACATAGGCCAGATTTGACGCCGCCTCAAACCGGATCGAGGGGACGTGTCAGCGCTTGTCGGGGCCCTCGCGGGCGGCGATCTGTTCGACGAGATCGACGATGGAGCGGCGCAGCTTCGAATCGGTGATTCGGGTGAACGCCTTGGTCAGAGCGAGCCCTTCGGAGGTCGCTAGAAAGTCGGAGACGTAGGAGGGCGAGGCGCCTTCTGCGAAGCCGTCCGGGCCGGCCATGCCGCTCGGGCCGCCCTCGAACAGGAACGACACCGGCACCTGGAGAATCTCGGCGATCTGCTGGATGCGGCTCGCGCCGACGCGGTTGGTGCCCTTCTCGTACTTCTGGACCTGCTGGAAAGTCAGGCCCAAAGCTTCACCGAGCTTTTCCTGGCTCATGCCCAACATGATACGGCGCATGCGCACGCGACTGCCGACATATTTGTCAACAGGGTTGGGCGCTTTCGACATTTCCTCAGCCCTCCAAACACCACCGTCGGCGCAATGGGAAGTATTGCCTCAGGTGACAGCGACATCAAACTTCACTCTGATTGGGGAAACATTGCGGAGAAATTTAGCAATGTACCGCTGTCTTGCGCAGCCGGTGCAGAATGAGGAGCCCAGCTGCAGTCTGTCAACCGTGGGACTACGGTTGTCAAAGGTTTCCGGACGCTTCGGCAGTGGCGGCGTGATCAGGGGTACCGTTTGGCAACACGTCGCCGTACCGCCAGAATCACAGCCAACGCAACGAGCACGGCCGCGGGCGCGTCGCCAATCTTGGCATAGATCGTCGGCGGGATTGCGGCGGGCAGATTTGCGTCCAAAATGCCTTCGATTCCGAGGCCGAGGCTTGCGATCGTTCGCCCCACCGGATCGATCACTGCGGATACGCCGGTATTGGCGGAGCGGACCAGCGGCAAGCCGAGCTCGATCGCGCGCATGCGCGATTGCTCCAGATGCTGGTAAGGACCGGTCGAAATGCCGAACCAGCCGTCATTGGTGAGGTTCACGATCCAGCCCGGGCGCTCGTTGCGCGCCGCGACTTCGCCGGGAAAAATCGCCTCGTAGCAGATCAGTGGCAGCGCCGGCGGCGCACCCGGCACCGGCAACGCATGCCGCACGGTGCCCGGAATGAAGCCGCCGCGCACCCGCGTGAGTTGCTCAAAGCCGAGCTTCTCCATCAGATCCTGGAAAGGAAGATATTCTCCGAACGGCACCAAATGCAGCTTGTCGTAGATGGCGAGCACGCTGCCATCGTGGTCGATCACGTAGATTGAATTATAGGCACGCGTGATCGGCTTGCCCGGCGGCAGGTCAGGGGCACGGACCGATCCGGTGATCAACACAGTGCCCTTCGGCACCAGCTCGGTGATTTGGGCCATCGCGTCGGCTTCGCGGGTCAGAAAGAACGGAAACGCGGATTCCGGCCAGATCAGGATGGTGGCGTCGCGCACGCCGGTCGATTGCGGTCCGGAAGCGCGGTCCGACAGCGCGAGATATTTCTTCATCACCTCCGCCTTTGCGGCGTAGTTGAATTTTGCGTCCTGCTGGAGGTTCGGCTGCATCAGACGCAGCTTGGCGCCCGCGACCATCGTGGTCGGATGCAGCGACAGGCGGATCGCGCCGAAAATCCCCATGACGATCAGCAGCGCGACCGCAGCGGCCGGCGCGTGCCACGACAGGCGGCGATCCCACGTGCGGTCGATCAGCGCCGCGGGGCTTGCGAAGATCGCGACTGTGAGGAACGTCATGCCCCACAGGCCGATCAGCGACGCCGTCTGCGCCAGCGGCAGCGGCTCCGACAGCGCATAACCGAAAGCATTCCAGGGAAAGCCACTCAGCGCGTGGCCGCGCAGCCATTCGCTGATGGTGAGGCTTGCTGCCAGAGCAAGCACGCGCGTGGCGTCCTTGCTCCAGAGCAGGCGGGCCAGGGCAAACCCGATTCCCGTGAAGACGGCAAGATAGGCCGGCAGGCCGAGCACGGCGAACGGTGTCAGCCAGGCAAAGACGTCGGCCTCGACGAAGAAGGCGTAGCCGATCCAGTAGAGGCCGGGCACGAAATAGCCGAGCCCGAACCAGTAACCGGTCAGCGCCGCTGCGGGGACGCCGCCGAGCCGGCCGCCGCCGGCGCCGTCGATCAGCCAGACCAGCACCGGGAAGGTGACGAACAGCACCGGCCAGGCGTTGAATGGCGCCAGCGCGAGGACGGATAGCGCGCCGGCTGACATCGCAACCACGGCGCGCTTCCATCCCCAGGTCAAGATGATGGCGAGGGCGATCTGACGAAGGCGCTGGAAGGGGCTCACTGGGAACCGGACCCGTCGGCAGGCGGCGGAGTGGGTGTGTCGCCGGAAGGCGTTTGTCCGCTCTCCGGCGCGGACTCGCGGCGGCGGCTCTCGCGCTGGGTGCGGGGCGCGGGACGCTCCTTCCGTGTCGAGATGCGCAGCCGCTTGACGCGGCGCGGATCGGCATCGAGGACCTCGACCTCGTAATTGCCCGGACCCGAGATCACCTCGCCGCGCACCGGCAGGCGGCCGACGAAGCTGACGAGATAGCCGCCCAGCGTCTCGACTTCCTCGCCGGCCTCGCCGGTGACGAAGTCCTCGCCGATCACCGAACGGACGTCGTCGAGGCTGGCGCGGGCGTCTGCGATGAAGGCGTTGTCGGGCAGGCGCACGATCGAGGGCGGCTCGTCGCTGTCATGCTCGTCGTCGATCTCGCCGACGATCTGCTCGACGATGTCCTCGAGCGAAACCAGACCGTCGCTGCCGCCATATTCATCGACCACCAGCGCCAGGTGAATGCGCGTGGCCTGCATTTGCGCGAGCAGGTCGATCGCCCGCATCGACGGCGGCACATAAAGCAGCTTGCGGATGATCCGCGCATCCTCAAGAGGCAGCGCGAGATCGACGGCGCGCAGGTCGAGCCCGGCCGGCAGCGGCTTCTTGCGCTTGGCCTTGGTGACTGGCGGCACGCGCGCGCGCGCCGTCATGAAGGCGAGCAGGTCGCGGATATGGACGATGCCGACGGGATCGTCGAGCGTCTCGTTGTAGACCACGAGGCGCGAATGGCCGGCGCTCTCGAAACGATCCATCAATTCGCCGAGCGGGATGTCGCGCTTCACCGCGATGATGTCGGCGCGATGCACCATGACGTCGGCGATGCGGCGCTCATGCAGGCTGAGAATGTTGCGCAGCATGGTGCGTTCGACGGTGGAGAACCCGGTGTCGTCGGGCGTCGTGGCGTTGAGCACGACCTGGAGATCGTCGCGCACCGATCCCGCCTTCCAGCCGAACAGCGTGCGGATGGCGCGCAGCAGCCAGCTTTCCGCGGTCGGCCGCATCACCTCGCCGGGCGTCACGACGACGGGCAGGTTGCGCGTGTTGCGCGGATTGTCGTGGGTCGGGTCGGAATCCGGCATCTCAATCCATCCGTCAGCGGTCGGCATAGGGGTCGGGGATGCCGAGATGAGCCAGGATCTGGGTTTCGAGCGCTTCCATCTCCTCCGCGTCGTCGTCATTCTCGTGGTCGTAGCCGACCAGATGCAGGAATCCATGCACGGCCAGATGGCTCAAATGGTGGTCGAACGGCTTCTGCTCCTCGTCCGCCTCGCGCCGCATGGTCTCGTAGGCGATGGCGATGTCGCCGAGCATGCGCGGCGCATCGCCCGGCTTCCACGCGCCCTCCGGCTGGAGCGCCGGAAACGACAGCACGTTGGTCGGCTTGTCGAGGCCGCGCCAGTTGCTGTTGAGCGTGCGGATGCCGGCATCGTCGGTCAGCATGACAGCCACTTCGGCCTCGGCGACGTCTTCGTCGACCGATTCGGCGGCGGCCGCAACCGCGCGTTGAATCACGGTCTCGGCGTCGGGCTCGCTCTGCCAGCAATCGGCGACGACGAGGACCTCGGTCATGGGAGGGTTGGGATGTAACATGGCTTTGTTCGGAACGAAGGGCGCTGTGTTCGCGCCCGCATGGTCCGGCTGTTGTCCCGTCAGGATCTGTTGCCGATGGGCGGCCGCTGCGGCTGCCCTTCGTAGGCCGAGACGATCCGCGCCACGAGCTCATGGCGAATCACGTCCTCGGCAGTGAAATGAACTTGCGAAATGCCCTCGACGCCGCCCAGCAGCCGGGTCGCTTCCGCGAGGCCCGAGGTCTGCCCGTTGGGCAGGTCGATCTGCGAGGGGTCGCCGGTCACGATCATGCGGCTGTTCTCGCCGAGACGGGTCAGGAACATCTTCATCTGCATCGAGGTGGTGTTCTGCGCCTCGTCCAGGATGATGGCGGCATTGGTGAGCGTGCGGCCGCGCATGAAGGCGAGCGGTGCGATTTCGATCTCGCCGGTCTGGAGCGCGCGCTCGACGATGCGCGCGTCCATGAGGTCGTAGAGCGCGTCGTAGATCGGGCGCAGATAGGGATCGACCTTCTCGCGAAGGTCGCCGGGCAGGAAGCCGAGCCGCTCGCCGGCCTCCACCGCCGGGCGCGACAGGATGATCTTGTCGACCTCCTTGCGCTCGAACAGCTGTGCGGCATGCGCAACTGCGAGCCAGGTCTTGCCGGTGCCGGCGGGGCCGACGCCAAACACCAGCTCGTGGCGCTTCAGCGCGCGGATGTAGGAGTCCTGTGCGGCGGTGCGCGCCCGCACCGGGCGCTTGCGCAAATTGATGCTCTCGAAGGTCGACTTGGCCGATTTGGCGTCGAACTCGAACAGCGAGCCCTGCGCGATCACGGAGCGAATCGCGCCTTCGACCTCGCCCTGGTCGAGATCCTGTCCCTTCACCGCCTGGGCGTAGAGCATTTCCAGCACGCGGCGGGCGGCATCGCAGCCGTCGCGCGTGCCGCCGATGGTGATGTGGTTGCCCTTGGAATCCACCACGACGCCGAGCCGCCGCTCGATTTGCGCGAGGTTCTGGCCGTAGGGGCCGACGAGCGCGGACGCGGCGCGGTTGTCGTCGAAATCGATGACGACCTGGGTTTCCGGCGGTACCTGCATGTCGCGGTCAAATTTGCGGCTGGGAGCGAAGGAAGGCGAATCCGATGCGCTTTTTGGCAAGGGTTCAGGCTCCAGTGGCGATGGGTGATAAAGCGGGCTCGCGCGCAGTGCGCGGCGTCACGAGCTCACCGAGGAAGCTGTAGCGCTCAAGGCTGTCGATCCGGACCGGCAGGATTGTTCCGATGATATCGGGCGGCGCCATCACATGGGCAGGCTGCAGGTAGGCGGTTCGGCCGACGATCTGGCCGTCCTTGCGTGCCGGGCGTTCGAACAGCACATCGACGGTTGTGCCAATCGCGGCCTTGTTGAAGGCCGATTGCTGGCTGTCGATCAGTTCCTGGAGCCGCTCCAATCGCTGGTCCATCTCGGCGGGGGACACCGTCTCCTGCATGTCCGCGGCCGGCGTTCCCGGCCGGGCGGAGTATTTGAACGAATAAGCCGCAGCGTAGCCGATTTGCGTGACAAGTGCGAGGGTCGCGAGAAAATCTTGCTCGCTCTCGCCGGGGAAGCCGACGATAAAATCTGATGAAAAAGCAATGTCTTGGCGCGCGGCCCGGAAACGGTCGATGACGCGCCGATAATTATCGGCGGTATGTTTCCGGTTCATGGCCGCCAGAATCCGGTCCGAGCCCGACTGCACCGGCAGGTGCACGAACGGCATCAGTGCCTCGAGGTCGCGGTGGGCCGCAATCAAGCTGTCGTCGACGTCGCAGGGATGGCTGGTCGAGTAGCGCAGCCGCGCGATGCCGGGAATCCGTGCCAGGCGCTCGAGCAATTTGCCGAGCGGCCAGCTTTTTCCGTCGGGCCCGTCGCCGTGATAGGCGTTGACGTTCTGCCCGATCAGCGTCAGCTCGCGCACGCCGTTGTAGGCAAGCCGCGTCGCGTCGTCGACGATCTTCGTCACGGGACGCGAGACTTCGGCGCCGCGCGTGTACGGCACGACGCAGAAGGTGCAGAACTTGTCGCAGCCTTCCTGCACCGTGACGAAGGCAGAAATGCCGCGTGCGCGGATCGCCTCGGGCCTTGGCTGGGCGAGGAAGCCGAACTTGTCGGCGGCCGGAAACTCGGTCTCGATCGCACGGCCTTCATTGCCGGCGCGCTTCAGCAGCTCCGGCAGATGATGGTAGCTCTGTGGGCCGACCACGACATCGACGACAGGGGCGCGGCGCACGATCTCTTCGCCTTCGGCCTGCGCCACGCAGCCCGCAACCGCGATCTGCATCGCGCGGCCGCCGCGCGCGGCCTCGTCCTTGGCGACGCGCAGCCGGCCGAGCTCGGAATAGACCTTTTCGGATGCCTTCTCGCGGATGTGGCAGGTGTTGAGGATGACGAGGTCGGCGTCCTCGGCGCTCGCTGTCTCCACGAATCCTTCCGGGGCCAGCGTGTCCACCATGCGCTGGGCATCGTAGACGTTCATCTGGCAGCCAAATGATTTGATGTGCAGCTTGCGCGGCGGCGTCATGGAACCCGAAATTGAGGTGGAGGACAGCCCTCAGATATAGGCTGGAGTGGCGAAAATCCAGCGAATGGACCGCAAGGGGGCAATTCCGGGCGCTTGGAAAGGGAGTTAAGTCGGAATCTCGACCCAAAAGTCCTGGATTCCTGTCTTTACACGCGCTGCGCGCGTCCCCGGAATGACGGTGACGGGGCGGAATCAGCCGGCCAAGGCGTCCGCCGCGACCCGCCGGACCAGTTCCGGCAGTTGCCGCATGTCGTCGAAGGTCAGGTCGGCGCCGGCCTGGCGCAGCGTTTCGGCATAGCCGTCGCCGCAATGGCTGCCGCCGTGGAAGCCGAACACAGTCATGCCGGCTGCTCGCGCCCCGGCAATGCCGGCAAGGCTGTCCTCGATCACGACACACCGCTGCGGCGGCACGCCCATTTCGGAGGCCGCGAACAGGAACAGGTCCGGTGCCGGCTTGCCGTGCTTCACCTGCGAGGCCGAGAAGATGTTCGGCGCGAGGCGCTCATAGAGCCCCGTGCTCCCCAGGCTCACTTGCATCCGTTGATGCGACCCGCTGGAAGCGACGCAGACGCGTTGGGTGACGATATCGAGAACGTCATGAATGCCACGGATCGCTTCGAGATCGGCTTCGAACGCGCGGAACAGCTCGTGCTGCAGGTCGCCGTGGTAGGCCTCGGGCAGCTTGCGTCCGAGTTCGGACTCGATCTCGAGATTGGCCTGCCGTGTCGATCGTCCGAGGAAGCGCTCGAACACTTCGTCCGACGTGATCGGATAGCCGTGCCGGGTCAGCACATCCGCATGCGCGCGGCAGGAGATCACCTCGCTGTCAACCAGCACGCCGTCGCAATCGAAAATGATGAGATCGACGGGCACTAGCGCGTGATCCGAAAAAAGCGTGCTCAAGACGTCGGCGTGTCGTCGTCGAGCGGGACGCAATAGAGCTCGAGGCGATGGTCGACCAGCTTGTAGCCGAGCCTGCGGGCGATTTCGGCCTGCAGCTTCTCGATCTCTTCCGAGGTGAACTCGATCACCTTGCCGTCGCGCAGATTGATGAGGTGATCGTGGTGGCTGTCGCGCATCTGCTCGTAGCGTGCGCGGCCTTCGCGGAAATCGTGGCGTTCGATGATACCTGCATCCTCGAACAGCTTGACGGTGCGATAGACCGTCGAGATCGAGATCTTGTCGTCGACGGCGACGCAGCGCCGGTACAATTCCTCGACGTCGGGATGATCGACCGCCTCCGCAAGCACGCGGGCGATGACGCGCCGCTGCTCGGTCATGCGCATGCCGGTGGCGGCACAGCGTGCCTCGATGCCGGACGCGCTGGATGTGGTGGCTGCGGAGGAAGGTTTCAGTGCGGTCATAATTGTCTGCCTGACGGGGCGCTTTGTGCCAACAATGTTACGACAAGTCACGTCGCATCAGAAGTGCGTTCAATTGTTCCCCGTTCGGCTGCTTATAGTAGCGTTCGCGGCGCCCGACCACCATGAATCCGGCCCGGTCGTAGAGCCGTCGCGCCGGCTGGTTGTTTTCCTCGACCTCCAGAAATATCGTGCGCACGCCGCGCCCTGCAAGGTGGCCGAGATGGGTCATCAGCAGCGTGCGGGACAGGCCGCGGCCGCGAAGGGCCTTATCGACGGCAATCGAGAGGATTTCGGCTTCATCCGCGCCGATCCGCGACACCGCAAAGCCGACCGTCTTGCGGCCCAGGCGCAGCCGATGCACCAGCGTGTTGCGCTCGCCGATCATGGTCTCGAACTCGCCTTCGCCCCAGCCGTGCGCGAAGGACTCGCCATGAAGCTGCGCCAGCCGCGCGGCGTCGCGCGCAGCAGCCGGCTCGACGGCGGCAGTGCCCTCGCGCCACCATTGCGACAGCCATGTCATCATGAGGTCGCGGCTTGCGCTGCGAGTGGCGGCTGTGCTGCCGGCTTTGCATCGGGCGCGCGCAGATAGAACGGTCGCGCCGGCGTTGTTTCGGGATCGGCGGCCGCGCCGAGCCAGGCGACCCAGCCGATGTCGGGCGCGGCCTGCGCATTGATCGCGACCGGCTGCGGTGCGTCCTTTGGCCAGCGCTCGGCGAGGATCTTTGCGGCATTGCCGACCAGATGCGGTGCGCCGAATTGCGAGGCCGCAATCGCCTCGTCGACGCTGGCGACTTTCGGCCGCACCAGCTGGCTGCCGTCGCCGGCGACGATCTGGAAATAAACGTGATCGTGCCGCGCATCGATCGCCGAGATCACGGGCGCCGTTCCGCTCTGGCCGATGATGGCGGCGGCATAGGCCGACAGTGTCGTCAGCCCGACGGCCGGCCGCTCGGCCGCAAGCGCAAGGCCGCGTGCCGCCGAAATACCGACGCGCAAGCCGGTGAAACTGCCGGGGCCGACGGTGACGGCGATGCGGTCGAGCGAGGTGAAGGCGAGATTGGCTGATCGCATGACGCGCGCGATCATCGGCATCAGCGCCTCGGCGTGGCCGCGCTTCATCAGAAGCTGCTCCCGCGCAAGGAGTTCGCCTGCCTCGGTGTCGAGCACGGCGGCCGCGCATGCTTCGAGCGCAGTATCGATGGCAAGGATCAGCATGGCGGCGAGCATATCATTAGCGATCGGATGATGCCCAATGTTCTTGCCGTCATGGCCGGGCTTGACCCAGCCATCCACGGTTTTGCCGCCCAAAACGTGAATGCCCGGGACATCTAGCGCGAAGAACGCGCTTCGCGCTTTTGCCCGGGCACGACGGTGTTCAACTCGATCGTCGAACGCGCAATCACATCGGCCGGACTTCGACCACATCCGGCACGAAGTGCTTCAACAGGTTCTGGATGCCGTGCTGGAGCGTCGCGGTCGATGACGGGCAGCCGGAGCAGGCGCCCTTCATGTTGAGATAGACGATGCCGTCCTTGAAGCCGCGGAAGGTGATGTCGCCGCCGTCATTGGCGACCGCCGGCCGCACCCGGGTCTCGATCAGGTCCTTGATCATGTCGACCGTCTCGGCATCGGCCTCGTCGAAGAACTCGCCCGCGTCGTCGAGGTCGCTATCGCTTGGCGCCGCGCCGTCGGCGAGCAGCGGCGCGCCGGACATGTAGTGCTCCATGATGGCACCGAGGATCGCGGGCTTGAGCTGCTGCCATTCACCGCCCGCCTTGGTCACGGTGATGAAGTCGGAGCCATAGAACACGCCGGTGATGCCGGGCACCTCGAACAGCTTTTCGGCGAGTGGCGAGCGCGTGGCGGCTTCGGGGCTCGAAAACTCCATCGGGCCGCCGTCGGTCACGACCCGGCCGGGAATGAACTTGAGCGTGGCGGGATTGGGGGTGGCTTCGGTCTGAATGAACATGGTTTTCTCCGGACGTCGCCGGTTCAAGGCCGGCGCGCAGGCTATCCACTAGCAGATGGCGACGGGGAACGCACGGTCAAGGGGGGAGGAAGGCGTTTCGTTGTTAAATCAGCGAGTTACGGCGCTGCTTACCCTCCCCTGAAGGGCTAAGGCGTGCACACGTCTCGAAAACTGACTCAAGAACAGGGACTTAGATGACCCCCGGTTTTGAAACGGCCTTGATGTCAGTCGGTCAGCGGGCATTGAAAAGACTCGTGATTCTCATCGATGCCGCTGGTCAGTCATAAGATGTGTGCACAGCTTAGCCTGAAGGGGGAGGGTCG
>NZ_VSTH01000006.1 GCF_008123965.1 Bradyrhizobium hipponense
GCGCTCGACGAGCGCCCGCGACCGGGCAAGGAGCCGGTGATCACGCCGGCGGCCAAGGCCTGGCTGGTGTCTCTGGCGTGCGACAAGGCCAACGAGCATGGCTATCCACACGAGTTGTGGACGACGCGGCTGCTGGCCCGCCATGCCCGCGAGCACGGACCAGAGGCCGGACATCAATGTCTCGCCCGTCTGGTTCAGGGCACGGTGTGCAAGCTTCTCGGTCAGGAGGAAATCAAGCCGCACAAGGTGCGCTACTATCTTGAAAACCGCGACGCCGAGTTCGAGCAGAAGATGGCGGAGGTTCTGTATGTCTATCGCGAGGTCCAGGTCCTGAAAAAAACCGCCGCCCGGTCGAAGAAATCGGACAAACCGGTCGCGATCGTCTCCTACGACGAGAAGCCGGGGATCCAGGCCATCGCGACGACAGCGCCGGATCTGCCGCCAGTGCCGGGCGTGCATGCGACCTTCGCGCGCGATCATGAGTACAAACGTCACGGCACGCTCAGCCTGTTGGCGGGGATTGACCTGCTCACCGGGAAGGTCCACGCGCTCGTCAAAGACCGCCACCGCAGCCGAGAGTTCATCGAATTCCTCAAGCTCCTCGATGCCGCCTATCCGGCCAGGACCGCGATCAAGTTGATCCTCGACAACCATTCCGCACACATCTCGCGAGAAACCAGAGCCTGGCTC
>NZ_VSTH01000060.1 GCF_008123965.1 Bradyrhizobium hipponense
ATGGAATCGATCGTCTAGTTCTTCCGCTCGGCGACGAAACGTGCGGCGGCTTGCAGCACCGCGGCGCGATCGCCGAAAATCGAGACCGCGCTGTCGGCCCGGGCCAGCAGGTCACGCACGCGCTGCCTGGCGCCTTCGATGCCGAGCTGGGTCACGAAGGTGGTCTTGCCCATCGCCGCGTCCTGACCCGAGGGCTTGCCGAGCGCGGCCGCGTCGCCTTCGACGTCGAGCAGATCGTCGGCGATCTGGAAGGCTTCGCCGAGCGCGCGGCCGTAATCGTCGAGCGCCTGATATTCCGCAGGCGTCGCCTGTCCGAGGATTGCGCCGGCAATGCAGCCATAACGCAGCAACGCGCCGGTCTTCATCTGCTGGAGGCGCGCGACATCGACAGGCTCGCGGTCGCCGAACCGGCCTTCGCCGGCGAGATCGAGCATCTGGCCGCCGACCATGCCGCCGATGCCGGCGCAGCGCGCCAGCGCGCGCGTCAGCAGCAGGCGCACATTGGCGTCGCGATGGATCTCGTCGCGGGTGATGATGTCGAAGGCGAGCGTCAACAGGCCGTCGCCGGCGAGGATCGCGGTCGCATCGTCGGTCTTCTTGTGCAGTGTGGGACGGCCGCGGCGCAGGTCCGAATTGTCCATCGCCGGCAAGTCGTCATGGATCAGCGAATAGCAGTGGATGCATTCGAGCGCGGCACCGGCCAGCAGCGCGGCCTCGCGGGGAACGCCGAACACGGCCGCGCTCTCGACCACCAGAAACGGCCGCAGGCGTTTGCCGCCATTGAGGCTCGAATAGCGCATTGCGTCCATCAGTCGCTTGGGCCGCGCGATCTCATCGGGCAGGATGTCGTCCGCCAGCAAACGCCCGAGCAGGGCTTCGGTATCATCAGCGGTCTTGTCCAGACGTTTGGCGAAATCTGACGGGGACGTGCCGGTCATCAAGAAGGGCTCCAGAACTAAAATTCGGCGGGACAATCCTTTATGAGCCCGCCTCAGTCAATCGTTTGGAAGGCCTAAAAAGTGCTGGAAAAGGCCCGAATTATCACAGACTTAATGGCCCAGCCCACAGCCGCGTTTCATTTTGCGCCGGAAAGGTCGATTTGCGCATCGTCAAAATCCTGCTGGTGATGCTCGCGGTCGCAGCTCTCGCGCCCTATGTGATCGCGCCGTTCTACCGCACCGGCCACCCCGTTTCGACGCTGATGGCCTGGCGCTCGCTCCGGGGCGCGCCGATGCAGCGGGAATGGATCGATCTGGCGGCGATGTCGCCCTATTTGCCGCGCGCGGTGGTGGCGGCTGAGGATGCCCATTTCTGCAAGCATCACGGGATCGACTGGGGCGCGCTGCGCGAGGCCATCGACGATGCCCAGGAGGACGGCACGCCGTTCCGGGGCGCCTCCACCATCACCCAGCAGGTGGCCAAGAACCTGTTCCTCTGGCAGGGGCGGGACTTCGTGCGCAAGGCGCTGGAATTCCCGCTGGCGCTGTGGATCGACCTTGTCCTGCCCAAGCCACGGATTCTGGAGATTTACCTCAACATCGCCGAACTCGGCCCCCAGGGCCAGTTTGGGGTGGAGGCTGGCAGCGCCTATGCCTTCGGCAAATCGGCCGCCAGCCTGTCCCCCCGGGAGGCGGCGCTGCTGGTCTCGACCCTACCCAATCCGGTCAAACGCAGTGCCAGAACCCCCGGCCCGGGCGTCCGGCGGCTGGCCGGGACCTATGTGGCGCGGGCGCAGGCCTCTTCGCTGTCGACCTGCTGGCGGGAGAATCGCTGAATTTGGGTCCCTTTCGGGCGCATTTTCCGGTCCAAAAGCCTAGCTTTGCGGTCAGCCTTCCTCTATAAGCCCGGCCTTGATCGGCATTCAGCTCGCCTCCTATTGCGGGTGCTGAGCCGTCCCCTCGCGGACGATGCCCGGACAACACCAATCCCTAGAGGATATTGAAATGGCCGTTCCGAGAAGAAAAACCTCGCCGTCGCGCCGCGGCATGCGCCGTTCGGCTGATGCGATCAAGAAGCCGACCTATGTCGAGGACAAGGATTCCGGGGAACTCCGTCGTCCGCACCACCTCGACCTCAAGACCGGCATGTACAAGGGCCGGCAGGTCCTGAAAAAGAAAGAGTCCTGAGGCAGGATTCTTTCTCGGGCAGGAGGATTGAGCCTGCCTGATTTCGGCCAACCCATGAGATATGACGGTGACGGCGGCGGAGCCAACGCTTCGCCGCCGCATTGTCCTGCCTGGACATCTTGATCGAGAAGGCATTTTGCCGATGGTCGGTTTCCCGCTGCTTCTGATCCCGCTCGCCGTCTACAACATCATCGCCTTCTTGATGCCCACCGTGTCCTTCACGGATGTGCTGTTCAAGGTGCCGATGATGTCAGGCGAGACCTGGCCGGTGACGCTCGCCGACGTGATGCTGGCGCTCGGCGTCGTGCTGCTGCTGCTCGAAGTGGTCAAGGGCGCGCGACCAGGCTCGAAATTCCTGATGGATCATTTGCTGTCGCTGATCGTGTTCGGTGCTGCTGCAGCCGAATTCGTGATGTGGCCCAAATTCGGCAACTCCACTTATTTCCTGCTGGTGCTGCTCGCGATGGCCGATTTCCTCGGCGGCATCGCCCAGCGCACGCGTCGCCGCGTGACCTATGTTGCCGAGGCGGCGCCTCGCAAGGCCAAACGTCAGGCCGAGCCGCCGGCCGATGAAGCAATTCCCGAGTCCAAGTTCGAGCCGGTCGTTGTGCCGCACTCACCGGCGGCGCCACCCGCGCCCTCGGCGCAGTCGGTCGCCGAGTCCGTGCTGATGGATCACCCCGCGCCGAAACCTGTGCAGAGCATTCCGCCCTCGCCGGAAATCCCCTCGCCGCATTTGCAGCCGGGCAACGGCACGCCGTTGTCTCCCGACACGCCGCGCTGATCGACCTCAAGCCACCTGCCGCGTGCGGGCGCTGACGGTTTGCAGCGGGCGCTTGCTGCCATACGCCGTCCGCGCATCCTCAGGAGAAGCGCGGCGGAGCTGGTTGGCCTGGGGCAGTTGCTCGGCATTGGCGATGAGCTGGGTGACGAAGCTCGAATCCGGGCGGGGCAGCGGCGCCTTGTGGGCCCACGCAAGCGTCGGCACCAGCGGCACCAGGGCCTTGCCCGCGCCGCTTTCCATCCCGTCCGATCGATCAGTACTCAACATCGCAATCACCATTAACCCGGCGGACCTGTCGCGTTTCGAGACGCCGGCGCCGGTGCGTGTCATGTACTCGCAAGGCCTATGCCGGACTGGCAGGTTTGGTTCCGCCGCGCCCGAAAACTTGGTTTCCAAATTGTTTATCAACTTCGCCTAGGGTCGGGGGCGAATCTGGCTCTATCCTGTGCCGGCTCAGGACTTCCTGCTGTCCCGAATCGAGGCGATTTTGACTCCCGCACTGCCGCAAGCCTCTGAAATTCTGGCCGCCCTCGGTCAAGCCGTGTTCGCCTGGGATCTCACCAGCGACGCCATCGTCTGGGGCGAGCAGGCCGGCGCCGTCTTCCCCGGCATCCCCGCCGAGCGGCTTGCCACCGGTGCCGAGTTCGCCAAGTTAATCGAGCCTGCGCACACGGTGCGGACCGCCGCGTTGGCGCAGACCTCCGCTGTGCATGGCGCCGACGGCACTTCCTATCGGGTCGAATACGGCGTGCGCATGAGCGCGTCCGATGCCGTGGTCTGGATCGAGGAGACCGGCCGCTGGTTCGCCGGTCCCGACGGCCGCCCGGTGCGCGCGATCGGCTCCGTCCGCATCAACAACGAGCGCCACGCCCGTGAGGAGGAATTGACAAGGCTCGCCAGGCTCGATCCCCTGACCGGCGAACTCAACCGTTCCCATCTGATTGCGGCGCTGGCTGAGGCGATCGAGGAGACGACTCGCTTCCGCTCGACTGCAGCCTTCATGCTGGTCGGCATCGATCATCTCGCGCGCGTCAATGACGCCTTCGGCTTCGATGTCGCGGACGCCGTGATCCTTGATGTGGCAAAACGCATCCGGACGCGGCTGCGCGGTGGCGACGTGCTGGGGCGCTTCTCCGGCAACAAGTTCGGCCTGATCCTGAAGAACTGCACGGTCGACGACATGAACGTAGCGGCCGAGCGCTTTCTCGCCGGCATTCGCGACGAGGTGGTGCCCACCCGATCCGGTCCGGTGTCGGTCACCGCCTCGATCGGCGCGGTCAGCTTGCCGCGTTATGCCCGCAGCACCGATGAGGCGGTCAATCGCGCCCATGAGACGCTCGATGCCGCCAAGCGTCGTCGCTCCGGCTCGTTCGCCGCGTGGCGGCCGAACGCCGAGCGCGACGCGCAACGCCGCGTCAACATCCGCGTCACCGACGAGATTGTCACCGCGCTGAACGAGCGCCGCATCAGGCTCGCCTATGAGCCGGTGGTGTCGGCCGCCTCGCGCGAGGGTGCGTTCCACGAATGTCTGGTGCGGATGGATCAGGGCGACGGCCAGGTGCTGCTTGCGCCCGACATCGTGCCGGTGGCCGAGCGGCTCGGCCTCATCCGCCTGGTCGATCACCGTGTGCTCGAGCTCGTCGTCGCCGAGCTCGCCGCCGCGCCTGACATCCGGCTCAGCCTCAACATCTCGCCGGATACGACCATGGATCCTGACTGGTGGGCGGGAATCGAATCGCTCATGCGCGCTCATCCCGGCGTCGCCGAGCGGCTGATCGTCGAGATCACCGAGACGGTTGCGATCCAGGACATCGACGACGTCCGTGGTTTCGTCACGCGGCTGAAGAATTTCGGCAGCCGCATCGCGATCGACGATTTCGGCGCCGGTTACACCTCGTTCCGCAACTTGCGCAAGCTCGGCGTGGACATCGTCAAGATCGACGGCGCGTTCGTGCAGAACATCAACCGCTCTCCCGACGACCGTGCATTCGTGCAGACCCTGATCGATCTTGCCCGCCGCCTCGATATCAAGACCGTTGCCGAATGGGTGCAGGACGAGGAAGCCGCGAGCATGCTGCGCGACTGGGGCTGCGATTACATCCAGGGACGCCTGATCGGGCTTGCCTCAGCCGAGCGCCCGTGGGGCGGCGCGCCGCCGGACAGCGCGCTGCCGGCGGCGGGGTAACCGCCTTGGAATCTGCAGCTACGCTACGCAGATGCCGGGCACCGCGACCTTCTGAAACAGATGCGGGCTCGCGACGGCGGATGCGGGATAGACTGCAATCTTGGCGCGGAATTCCGGGTGAGTGAAGGCCGCGCGGAAATGCGCGTTGGATTCCCACACTGCGTAATTGAGATAGGTCGGGTTGTCCCCGACGGCGCGGTGAAGCTGTGTTGATATGAAACCCGGTTGCCGCTTCATGAAGGCGGCATCATCCTGCCAGCTCTTCAGGAAGCCCTGTTCGTCGGCCGCATCGAGCGTGAACAGATTCACCAGCACCACGGGGCCGGTATCGAGCGCGATCTGACGGTCAATCGGAAAGGCCGGATCGAGGGGGCACATCTGGGCCATGGCATCACTCCGTTCGATTTGGTACCATCATGTCAATTCGACAATCCATGACATAGATTATTGACATCATCATGTCAATAGAGGATGATCGTGACAAATGAGCAAGAGCAAGCGCACCCCGGCGGGCGAGGCGCTGACAAACCTGATCCTCGACCTGTTCCGGGCTAACGGCCTTCTCCTGACCGCTGGCGATCGGCTGGTGGCGTCGCTCGGTCTCACCAGTGCGCGCTGGCAGATCCTTGGGGCGATCATCGATTCTGACCGCCCGGAGCCGGTCGCCTGGTTGGCGCGCAATCTGGGCGCCAATCGCCAGAACGTGCAGCGTATCGTCAACGACCTGGAGCGCGATGGTCTCGTCGTGTTCGAGGCCAACCCGCATCATCGCCGGGCGCAGCTTGTGGTGCTCACCGACAGGGGCAGGCAGATCTACGATGCCGCAGGCCGGTTGCAGGTCCCATGGGTCAACGGCCTGTCGCATGGCTTCTCGGTCAATGAGATCGAAATCGCGCACCGTGTGCTTAACGCTCTGCGCGATCGGCTCAAAGGAACCGGCGAGGATTGATCACGCTCCGCTCTCACGCCGCGCGGCTTACTACGTTGAGTCGCTGGATGACCGGGCAACCCGCGTGGCCGAGTCACGGCTTGGCCTCCGCTGAAGAAGTGGGTGCGCACGGCGTCAATACGCCTTTGACCGCCTCACCAGCTCGCGCTTTTTGCGGAGCGCCGGCAACAGGGGCCTTGTAGGGCAGCTTCCGTCGTAGGGCAGCTTCAATGTCTGCACTCACATGGCGGAATCTGGCGCGGAGCGCAGCGCAGGGCGGGTAAAGTTCTTACGCCACCTGACGGACCGCGTTGAGCCGCTCGATCGTGTGGTTGACTTCGCTCGCGGGGCACGGCCTGCCGAAATAATATCCCTGCACCGCGGTACAGCCGCATTCACGCACGAAGTCGAGCTGCTCGATCGTCTCCACGCCTTCCGCCGTGGTCTCGACGCCGAGCACCGAGCCGAGGCTCGCGATGGTGCGGACGATGGCGATGCTTTCCGGGCTTTCGCCGAGCGTGCCGACGAAGGAGCGGTCGATCTTGATGCGGTCGAACGGGAATTTGCGCAAATAGCTGAGCGAGGAATAGCCGACGCCGAAATCGTCGAGGCTGACGCGCACTCCGAGCGAACGGAGCTGGTGCAGGATCGCGATCGTCGCCTCGCTGTCGTCGAGCAGCGCCGTCTCGGTGACCTCGAGTTCGAGCCGCTGCGGCGGCAGGCCGGCCTCGGCGAGTGCGCTCGTGACCATCGCCACCAGCCCACGCGAGCGAAATTGCACCGGAGACAGGTTAACCGCGATGGTGACGTCGGGCCATGACGCCGCGGTCGCGCAGGCGGTGCGCAGTACCCATTCGCCGATCGGAACGATCAGGCCGGTCTCCTCGGCGATCGGAATGAACTCGGCCGGCGAGACCAGGCCGCGCGAGGGATGTTTCCAGCGCAGCAGCGCCTCGAAGCCGGTGAGCTCGGACGTGTTGAGCCGCACCTGCGGCTGGAACACAAGATGAAATTCGCTGGCCTCCAGCGCGCCGCGCAGATCGTGTTCCAGCGCGTGCCGGCTGCGCGCCTCTTCCTCCATTTCGGGCTCGAACAGCTGAAACGCGCCGCGGCCCTTGGCCTTGGCCTGGTACAGCGCGAGATCGGCGCATTTCATCAGCTCGTCGGCGTCGAGCCCGTGGTCGGGCGCGACCGCGATGCCGACGGAGACGCCGATATGGATCGACTGGCTCTCCAGCGGCGGCGGTCGACCGATGATCTCGATCAGCCGGCGCGCGAGCCGCTCGGCCGATTGCGGCTGCGGACCGCGCTGGAGGACGGCGAACTCGTCGCCGCCGAGGCGCGCGACCGTGTCGTGCTCGCCGACATTCTCCCTCAACCGCGCCGCGACCCAGCGCAGCAGCCGGTCGCCGGCGGCGTGTCCGAGGCGGTCGTTGACGGTCTTGAAATTGTCGAGGTCGAAGCACAGCACGGCCATGGCTCCGCCAGCGATCGCGACCTGATTCAGTCCCTCGCCCATTTTCTCGCGGAACAGCGTCCGATTGGGCAGGTCGGTGAGCGAATCGTGCTGCGCCATGTGCGCGACGCGGGCTTGGGCCTTGTGGCGCTCGGTGACGTCCTCATAGGTGACGACCCAGCCGCCATGCTCCATCCGCTTGTGATTGAGCTTGATGATGCGACCGTCGCTCAAATGGCGGTGCAGCGTGTGCTCGCCCTCGCGCAGCCGCTCGACATAATCGGCATAGAGCCTGGCACCCGTCATGTCCGGATCGATGCCAATCTCGCAGCTATGTTCCATGATCTCCCGCATCGAGACGCCGGGCTTCACGATGTCGGGCGAGAGACCATACATCTCGATGTAACGGCGGTTGCAGACGATGACGTGCAGGCTCGAATCGAGCATGCACAGGCCCTGGCTCATATTGTTCAGCGCCGCGTCGAAGCGGCGATATTGCTCGCTCAACTCGTCGATTGCGCGCTCACGCTCGCTGATATCCTCGTAGGTGGCGACGAAGCCGCCATCGGGCAGCGCACAGTAGCGCACCGAAATCACGGTATCGTTCGACATGCTCCGCCGCATCGGCGACGAGTCCCGGTTCGCAATTCGTGCACTGGCCATTTCCAGGAGTTGTTGCGGACTGTATTCCGAAGAGAACGCCCCGTTCGCCATCGACCGCTCGATCAGCTCGGCGAGATGCGTGCCGGCCCTGGTCTCCTCCGGCGACAGCCGATAGATCTTGCGATAAGTGGTGTTACAGACGCGAAGGCGCATGTCGCTGTCGAAAAATGCGAGCCCGTGCGCCATGTTCTCCAGCGCTGCATCGAGGATGAAGTTCTGCTGCCTCAGGGTCTCTTCGTATAGCAGCCGCTCGGTGACATCCTCGTGCACCGTCACCCAGCCGCCGTCGGGGAGAAAACGGGACACCGCCTGCACCATCCGCCCGTCATAGCGCATCACGAGCATGGTTTTCGCCTTCCTCGCGCGCACGTCTTCCAGCCTCGTCTCGTGGAATTCGTCACCCGACATGCCCGGCATGTTACCCCGCGAGAGCCAGTGATCGATGGCGGCGCTGTGCGCGACGCCGGGCTTCACGATTTCGGGGTCAAGGTTGTAGAGATTCAGGAAGCGTTCGTTGCAGACGACGAGGCGGCTGCCGGAATCATACATGATGAGGCCGTGCGACATGTTGGCGAGCGCGTGCTGGCTGCGCTCGGTCTGGAGGCGCAATTCCGCCTCGAGCCGGGCGAGGCGGCTGACGTCGTCGCAGATCGTCATCCAGCCGCCGCCGGGGAGCGGCTTGAGTTCGAGCGCCATGACGAGGCCGCTTGCAAGCCGCTGCTCGGTCCGGAACGGCTTGCCGGCCGCGATCTGCTTCATGCGTCTGGAGTAGAGCGCCTCGATCTCGTCCACCGGGAAGTTGCCGAGCGACGCGCTGTGGGTGAGCACGTCGCGGTAGCTCGTGCCGATCCGCACGATCTCGGCCGACATGTTGAACAGGCTCAAATAGCGCTGGTTCACCAGCACGATCCGGTTGTCGGCGTCGTAGACGCAGACGCCCTGCTCCATGTGGTCGAGCGCAAGCTGGCTCAGCGAGACCAGGGCCTCCGGGCCCCGCTCGCACTGTGCACCAAGCTCGTTGTCGCGGGTCGACGTCATGGGATCGGTGGGTCTCGGCGGGCAATAGACTTAGCGCAACGTCATTCAGATGCCGAGGGTAGCGAAGATGCGGGAAAATTCCCTTAAGCGCAGTAGTTTACGGAGGGTGACCGGCGATGCGGAGAAGCGTGCATGTTGCGCTTGGTTGAGAGCGTGCAACAATCTCGGCGTCGTCCCGGTCTTCGGGACGAGGGCGAGTGTGCGGGCGCGCGCCTCGGGCTATGGCCCGTACAGCACCAGCTCGGTATCGGTCAGATCGGCCAGCCCCGGGGGATGCGGGCCCTTGAAATATTTGCGGCCGCGCCGCTCGGTGTAGAGGCCGGCGACGCCGGGGACCGGACCGTTGCCAGCAACGACCACGGCGACCTTGCCGAGCCGGAGCAGCAGGCGGCCGATGCGGCCGGCGCAGGTGGCATATTCGGCGGCGCTACGGCAATAGATCAGCTGCATCGCCGGCGGGGCAATGATGCCGCGGCGGATACGCACCGGTTGCAAGATGAAGGGGAAGGTACCCTGCTGCGTACGGCAGACCAGAGTGAGGCAATTGTAGCGCGCATGCCGCGTCAGCAGTTCCGTCTCGGCCTCGGAGAGCCCTTCGACCTGCTTGGCGTGTTGCGAGATCACCTCAATCTTGCTCCAGCGCGGCGCGCGCGACAGCGCCGGCACCGAGAAGAACATGCCGCGGCTATAGGTGCGAAAGCCCTGCGTTTCGATGATCGGCCACGTCCACGGCGCCGGGCTGATGTTGAGATAGGTCACTTCCTTGTGTCGCTGCGCGATCTTGGTCAGCAGCGGCGCGTAATTGCGGTAGGCCGGTTCGACATACCAGCTCGACAGATTGCACTGGATGGTGGTCTTCTCGCCCTCCATCCGCGTCGTGTAGATCAGCAGCAGGACTCCGACCGGAGTGCCGTCATTGTCGAGCATGTAGCCGAAGCGCGGATAGCCCTCCGGCACGGGCCGGAAGGCCTGCCGACGCAGGCCCTGGATCCAGTAGTTGCGCGAGCGGCCGACGAAGCCGCGCGTCAGCAGATCCGCGATGGCTTCGACATCGGACTCGATAATCTCGCGGCATCGGACCTTGGTGTGGATCACGCTCGTCTTGCCCGTGGAAATGAGAGGCCTCGTTCGGTTAGCGCCAGCCTTCGCCATGGGCGTCGGCGGCGACCTGCGGCTGCATGCCCAGGATGTCCCGCACCTTGGCAGGCCACACGGAGAGATCGGTGCCGTGCGTGTGGAACATGGCGACCGCGAGCCGGTCCATGCCGAAGGCGACGCAGCCGGTGTGGGCCGGTTCGCCATCGGCGTCCTGGATGCCCCAGGTCGTGCCGAAATGCTCGCGGTGATAGTTGAAGCTCATGCAGGCGGTCGGCTGCTCTTCCGAGCGCAGCGGAATCAGGAGCTCGAACTTGAGCTGCTGCTGCTTCTGGCTCACCGCCTTCATCTGGCCGACGCGGCCGAAGAAGGGATCGCTGGCATAGTCGACGCGGAAGGTCAGGCCGAGATCTGTTGCGAGCGCCTGCGCGCGCACCATCCAGCGCTCGCGGAAATCGGCGACGTCGTCGGGGCTGCCGATGCAGACATATTCGCGCATCCGGAACGATTGCAGCCGGTCGAGATGCCTTGACGGCTCGCGGCGGAAGCAATCGGCGGCGACGTCGAAGCGCAGGCCACCCCTGGGCAGCTGGCCACGGCTCGCCGCGATCGGATAGACGGGATAGCAGGCGGCGGGCGACAGCACGAGATCGGCTGGCGAGAGCGAGGTGGTCCAGTCGCCGCCGGCATCGAAGCGGCTCACCGCGGCGTTGATCTCGCGCTCGGTGCCGTGCAGGCCGCAGACGCAGCCGAGCAGGTTCGGAAAGCTCTTGAGGTAGCCGGACTTTTCAAGCTGGGCACGGCTCATCACCGGCGGGAAGCGCATCACTTCGGTGCCCGCCTCGCGATGCCTGGAGATCAGTGCGGCCAGCCGCTCGACGATTCCCTCATAGAGTGCGGTACGGGCATAGACGCCATCCGAGCCCATGGGATGAAACAGCGTGTCGGCGAGATGGTCGAGCGAATCGACGGCCTGCGGCGCGGTGTCGGGCGAATTGGGGAGAACAGCAATGTTCATGTTCGACGTCCTGCTATCTGAAATTATTTTTGTTGGTCTCTAGGGCTGATCGATCTCGAAGGTTTGCTAGTCACGAAGACCTGCCGGCACGCCGCTCATCAGCGTCGATGTCGCGGCATTGGCCAGAATGCGGTCGTTGTTGATCATGATCGGTGACGACAGCACGTCGCGCAGGTGGCGGCCCATGGTGAACTCGCCGTCGTTGCGATAGCCGGAGAGGCCGGCCGTGCGCATCGCATGCATCACGGCTTCGACCGCGAGCTCGGAGGCCTGGACCTTCAGAAGCGTGATCGAAGACTGGAAGTCGAGCGAGCTCAGCGCGCGTTCGTCATGCTCGTTGCTGGCGAAGGCGTCGAGATTGGCGGCGATCAAGGCACGGAGTTTTGCCAGCGACATCTTCGCTGCGGTGAAATGCGCGGCTGCAGGCGGCATCTGTCCGCCGGAGCTGCGGGCCGCCTTGCGGACGAAGGCTTGCGCGCGGGTCACGGCCGCAGCCGCGATGCCGGCCCAGGCCGACGACCAGCACAGATGCGCAAACGGCGTCATGGTCTGGGCGTGGATCTTGTCGTAGGATTCCGGGAAGACCCGATCCGAGGGGCAGTCCACCTTCAGCTCGAAACCGGTCGAGCAGGTGCCGCGCATGCCGAGCGTTTCCCAGCCCAGCGTGCGCTTCAGTGAATAGTCATCCTTGGCGAGCGCCAGCAGCACCTGGTCGGACGCAGAGGCGTCCGTGGCGCGGCGCGCGACGGTGACGAGGCCGTCGGCCTCGGCGCCATAGGAGATCACGGTGGCGTCACGCACCAACGAAACCGTGTCGCCGGCGTGGTCGACCGCGGCCGCGCTGGCGCGGATGTTGCCGCCGTTCTGGCCTTCGGTGGTGGAGGAGGCGAGCAGCCACTGGTCGCGGGCGACCCGGCGCATCATGGTTTCCATCCACGGGATGCCATGGCCGTGCCTGACGACGCAGGCGACCTTGGTCTGGTGCATCGCGTAGATCATCGCGGTGGAGGCGCAGGCGCGTCCGAGCGTGTAGCAGATGTCGGCGACGTCGTGGATCGAAGCGCCAAAGCCGCCGAACTCGACCGGGATCATGACGCCAAGCAGCTTCTGCTCACGCGCGGCTTCGAATGCCTTGTGGGGAAAGCGGGCGTCGCGATCGACGCCGTCGGCGTCGGCAGCCGCCACGGTGGCGGTACGCGCCGCACGTTCCACCAGGGACGGGTCCTGCTCGAGAAAGCTCGTCGGCGCGTCATCGACAGTAAGGACCGCTTCACGCACGTTCATGCTCGTCCGCCTCCGGTTTGCCGTTCGAGATCGCCAGCATCATTCGCGATGCAGTCTGGCGATCCTCCGACCATCTTTGCTTGTGAGGTGAGGCTAGGGATTTAATTCAAATTCGTCGATGAAATAGAGGGTAAACAAACCGAAATTCCGAACGAACAGTTAAGGCGCGGTTGTCGGCGTCGCCGAAACTCCCGGTATCGCGTTAGCGATTTGGTAGAGGCATGAATTTCAGACAAATCTGAGTCATCGTTTACTAAGAAACGCGAAGTAATGCTTGCGCCCATTGCGGGATCGGGCGGCCGTGCCCATCGTAACGGGCAATCCGGTCCGACCTTGATAGACAGATGGGAATTTGCCGATGCAGGCCTTCGACACCGACGTGCGCAATCGCATCATCAAGCTGGTGAAGGGCATCCTCGAACAGAATTCGCTCTCCACTGACGTCACGGCGGCAGCCAAGCTCGTCGACGTCGGCCTGACCTCGATGGACATGGTCAATTTGATGCTCGGCGTCGAAGCCGAGTTCGACTTCACCATTCCCCAGTCAGAGATCACACCGGAGAACTTCCAGTCCGTCGAGACACTGGAGCGGATGGTGACGGCCCAGCTGCAGCCGGCCACGGCGGCTTAATCAAGCACATAGCTGTCTCCCCCAACGTCGTCCCGGCGAAGGCCGGGACCCATTACCCCAGGGAGAAGTTGCGGCGCGAGCTGGCAACCACGAGTCTTCGCCAAAATACATCCTGTGGTTATAGGTCCCGGCCTTCGCCGGGACGACATTGAATGTGCGGCGAGCGCTTTGCGCCCCCCACAGCACCGCTATCCAGCCTCCACCCCCGTTCCAAAACCACCGCAAAACTGGCATAGCTGCTCCACGGGATCGCGCGGCGCGAACGGGTGGAGCAGGCATGACGCAGGCGGTATTGGGCATCATCGGCGGTTCCGGCATCTACGACCTGCCGGGCCTCGAGGGTGCGCACGAAGAGGTGATCGAGAGCCCCTGGGGCGAACCGTCGGCACCGCTGCGACGCGGTGCCATCGCGGGGTTACCGGTCGTGTTCCTGCCGCGGCATGACAAAGGCCACCGGCTGTCGCCCTCCGATATCAACTACCGCGCCAATATCGACGTCTTGAAGCGCGCCGGCGTCACCGACCTGATCTCGCTCTCGGCCTGCGGTTCCTTCAAGGAGGAGATGCCGCCCGGCACGTTCGTCCTGGTCGACCAGTTCGTCGATCGGACCCACAAGCGGGAGAGCTCGTTCTTCGGCAGGGGCTGCGTCGCCCATGTCTCGATGGCGCATCCGGTGTCGCCGCGGCTGCGTATTCACCTCGCCGCCGCCGCGGAAGCGGAAGGGATCGCGATCGCGCGCAGCGGTACCTATGTCTGCATGGAGGGGCCGCAATTCTCGACCTATGCGGAAAGCATGACTTACAAGACCCTCGGCTATTCCGTGATCGGCATGACCAACATGCCCGAGGCCAAGCTCGCCCGCGAGGCGGAGATCTGCTACGCCACCGTCGCGATGGTGACGGATTTCGACTGCTGGCATCCCGACCATGATGCCGTGACCGTTCAGGACATCGTCCGCGTGCTGAGCTCGAATGCCGACAAGGCCAAGGCGCTGGTGGCGCGGCTGGCAAAGGATTTCCCGCGTGAGCATGAGCCGTGTCCGATCGGCTCGGACCGCGCCCTCGACACCGCGCTGATCACCGCGCCCGAGGCGCGCGATCCGAAGCTTATGAAAAAGCTTGATGCAGTGGCAGGCCGCATCCTGCGTGCCTGAGGCGAAAGGCAAAGGCGATGAAGGTCGACGGCAAGCATTTTCGCAGCGTCTGGCGCGAGCGCGACGGCTGGTCGGTCGGCGCGATCGACCAGCGTAGGCTACCGCATGAGTTCGTCGTCGCCCGACTGACCTCGTGCGAAGACGCCGCCGTCGCGATCCGCGACATGCTGGTGCGCGGCGCGCCGCTGATCGGCGCGACCGCCGCTTACGGCATGGCGCTCGCCATGCGCGAGGACGCTTCCGATGCCGGCCTGAAGCGCGCCTACGAAACCCTGATCGTGGCGCGGCCGACCGCGATCAATCTGAAATGGGCGCTGAACGAGATGCGCGCGGCGCTCGCGCCGGTCGAGCCGCTGGAGCGGGCGGAAGCCGCCTACGCGCGCGCCGACGAGATCGCCGAGCAGGATGTCGAGATCAACCGCGGCATCGCCAGCAATGGCCTTGCGCTGATCGAGGCGATTGCGGCGAAGAAGCCGGGCGAGACGGTCAATTTGCTGACTCATTGCAACGCCGGTTGGCTCGCCACCGTCGACTGGGGCACGGCGACGGCGCCGATCTATCTGGCGCATGAGCGCGGCATCAAGATCCACGTCTGGGTCGACGAGACCCGCCCGCGCAACCAGGGCGCTTCGCTCACGGCGTGGGAACTCGGTCATCACGGCGTGCCGCACACTGTGATTCCGGACAACACGGGTGGGCATCTGATGCAGCACGGCATGGTCGATCTCGCCATCGTCGGCACCGACCGCGTTGCCGCCAATGGGGACGTCTGCAACAAGATCGGTACGTACCTGAAGGCGCTCGCCGCGCACGACAATAACGTGCCGTTCTACGTCGCGCTGCCGTCGCCGACGATCGATTTCGCCGTCAGTGACGGCATCCGCGATATCCCCATCGAGCAACGCAGCGGCACGGAAGTCACCGACATGACCGGCCTCACCGCCGGCGGCCGGCTGGAGACCGTGCGCATCGTGCCGGAGGGCTCGCCGGTCGCAAACTACGCTTTCGACGTCACGCCGGCGCGACTCGTCACCGGTCTCATCACCGAGCGCGGCGTGCTGAAGCCCGATCGCGCCTCGCTCGCCGCCGCCTTCCCCGAGCGGATCGCCGCTG
Source organism: Bradyrhizobium hipponense (assembly GCF_008123965.1). Classification (GTDB taxonomy): domain Bacteria; phylum Pseudomonadota; class Alphaproteobacteria; order Rhizobiales; family Xanthobacteraceae; genus Bradyrhizobium; species Bradyrhizobium hipponense. The sequence goes on from NZ_VSTH01000060.1 coordinate 15,475, forward strand.
CGGCGGAGTAGGTGTTTGACGAAGGACGTCGCCCCGATCTCGTCATTGCGAGCTCAGCGAAGCAACCCAGAGTCTTTCCACGGCGGGATTCTGGATTGCTTCGCTGTGCTCGCAATGACGAGTTCGTTGATGCGCCCTCTCTATCCCTCACCCTGAGGAGCCGCGCTTGCGCGGCGTCTCGAAGGGCGAGGGCCACGAGCGGGGCCTTTATCCTTCGAGACGCGCGCAAAGACGCGCTCCTCAGGATGAGGGACTGACAGTGCAGCTAGCCCAGCCTCAATCCCGTCGCCGCCTCGAGCTCGGCAATCGCCTGGGCTCCGCTTGCCACCTTGATCGTGGTCATGCCCATCTCGCGTGCGGGCTTCAGATTGACGCCGAGGTCGTCGAGATAGATGCAATTCTTCGGATCGACCGTCAGCGTCTCGACCATCATCCGGTAGATGCGCGGATCGGGCTTGCGCAGGCCGATCTTGGCGGATTCGATGACGTGGTCGAACAGCGCCATCACCTCGGCGACATAGAGCATGCGCCCGGTCATGCTGCCGATCGCATTGGCCGGCAAATTGTTGGTGATGCAGCCGGTTTTGAACTGTGCCTTGATGCGCTTCAGTGCCTCCACCATCTCGGGACGTAGGTCGCCCTGCAGCAGCGGCAGCACGTCACGCCCGCGCACTTCCGCGCCGAGCGCGAGCGATTCGGCGGCGAACAGCTGGTCGAACGCGTCGATGTCGACCTCGGCGCGCTCGAACTTCGCCCAGGCGTTTTCGAGGTGGTTGGCGGCGTTGGTGCGCCGGATGATGTCGATCGGCAGGCCGCGCTCGGTCTCGAATCGCGCGAACGCCTCGAATGGCGAGCTGGTCAACACGCCGCCAAAATCAAAGATCACTGCCTCGATTGCCAATGTCCAGCCCTCGTGAATTCTCTCCCAAAACGGCTAGCATGCGGTATGGACAAGGACCAGTCCGAGCGCAGGCGCTCATCGTCTTGAGACATGTTCCCATGAAGAAGCTCGCAACGCTCGTCGCGGCCACGCTGCTGCTCGCCACACCTGCCCACGCTATCGTCGGCGGGGGCACGCCGCAGGCCGACGGTGTCGCGCGCGCCGTCGTCACCATCGTCGGCTCACGCGGCAATTTTTGCTCCGGCAGTCTGATCGCACCGAAACTTGTGCTTACTGTCGCCCACTGCGTGCAGCCCGGCGCCGACTACAAGATTGTCGATTATGGCGCCGACGGGAAGCCGCAACTTCAGAACGTGCGGACTGTTGCGATTCATCCGAGCTTCAACATGCAGGCGATGCAGTCGCATCGCGCCACCGCCGACGTCGCGCTGCTGCAGCTCGAAATTCCACTCAAAGGAAAATCGACGGTGCCGGTTGGTGCGCCGAATGTTCCGATCCAGGTCGGCAGCCGCTTCACCATCGCCGGTATCGGCGTGACGATGCGCGGCGAGGGCAAGAGCGGCGGCGCGACGCGCGTTGCGGCGCTCGTTGCCACGGGTCAGCCCGGCACGCTTCAGATCCGGTTGGTGGATCCCGTAACCAACGGTGTTCGCGACGGAATCGGCGCCTGCACCGGCGATTCCGGCGGCCCGGTGTTCGAGGACAGGCCGAACGGTCCCGTGCTGGTCGGCGTCATCAGCTGGTCGACGGGGCCGAGTGGCGCCGCCGGCTGCGGCGGGCTGACCGGGGTCACGCCGCTCACGCTCTATCGCGATTGGATACTGCAGACCGCACGGAGCTGGGGTGCAGCGCTGTGATTTGACCGCGGCTCGATCTATGCCATCTTGAAGTTGAAGCGCGATGGGCGACCGTGCCCGTCGCGGAGGAAACGCGCCGTCCGGTCAAGGACGGCCATAAAAACAAGCAAGGCATAGAAGCAACAATGAATGTCGCTGTTCGCAGTCACGCCACGACCAACCAGGCCTCGGAGCATTTCGACGTGCTGATCGTCGGTGCCGGCATTTCCGGCATAGGCAGCGCCTATCACCTGACAAAGCAGCTGCCCGGCACGAGCTTCGTCATCCTGGAGACGCAGGCGACGTTCGGCGGCACCTGGATCACGCATCGCTATCCCGGCATCCGGTCGGACAGCGACCTCCACACCTTCGGCTATAGCTTCAAGCCCTGGGTCGGTCCGCCGATCGCGACGGCCGAGGAGATCCTCGCCTACATGAACGAGGTGATCGCCGAAAACGATCTCGAGCGGCACATCCGCTACAAGCACAAGATCAATTCCGCCAGTTGGTCGAGCGAGCAAAATCTCTGGACCATCGAGGCGATGACGACCGATACCGGTGAAGCGAAGACGTTCACCGCCAACTTTCTCTGGATGTGCCAGGGCTACTATCGTCATTCGGAGGGTTACACGCCCGAATGGAAAGGCATGGACCGCTTCAAGGGCCGCATCGTCCATCCGCAGACGTGGCCGGACGACATCGATCTCGCGGGCAAGAAGGTCGTCGTGATCGGCTCGGGCGCGACGGCGGCGACCCTGGTGCCGAACATCGCGGACCAATGCGCGCATGTCACCATGCTCCAGCGTTCGCCGACCTATTTCCGGCTTGGCCGCAACGCCATCGAGATCGCCGAGGAGCTGCGCAGGCTTCAGGTCGACGAGGCGTGGATTCACGAGATCGTCCGCCGCAAGATCCTGTTCGAGCAAGATGCCTTCACTAAGCTCTGCGTGAGCAAGCCCGAGCAAGTAAAGAAGGAATTGATCGGGCAGATCAGCGCCGTCCTCGGGCCGGACTACGACGTCGAGACGCACTTCACGCCAAGCTACCGGCCGTGGCGGCAGCGCATCGCCTTCGTGCCGGATGCCGATCTGTTCAAGGGGATTGCCAGCGGCAAGGCCTCCGTCGTCACCGACGAGATCGAATGCTTCGTCGAGAACGGCATTCAGCTCAAATCCGGCAAGCTACTGGAGGCCGACATCATCGTCACCGCGACCGGCTTCAATCTCGCCGCGCTCGGCGACATCGCCTTCGAGATCGACGGCAAGCCGCTCGCCTTCGGAGATACCGTCACCTATCGCGGCATGATGTTCACGGGCGTCCCAAACATGGTCTGGGTGTTCGGCTATTTCCGCGCCAGCTGGACGCTGCGCGTCGACCTCGTCGCCGATTTCGTCTGCCGGCTGCTCGGCCATATGAGGGGCAAGGGCGCCAGGAAGGTCGAGGTCAGCTTGCGTCCCGAGGATCACAACATGCCGATCCTGCCGTGGATCGATCCGGAAAACTTCAACCCCGGCTACATGATGCGCAACATGAACCTGTTGCCCAAGCGCGGCGACAAGCCGGAATGGCAGCACAGCCAGGATTACTGGACCGAAAAGGACGAGATCCCGAAGACGGATCTGGACGATAGGGCATTCGTGTACGGGTAGGGGGCGGTTCTTCTGCATGCGAGAGGCGGCGACGGTCGCCACGCAATCCGCTGTCGTCCCGGCGAAGGCCGGGACCCCATACCGCGGAATCTATCGGTTGCGGATGATGATAGTCCCACGGGTCTTCGCCAAACTGCTCCCTGCTGCTATGGGTCGCGGCCTTCGCCGGGACGACACCGCTTGTTGGACGGGCTGCGTCTCAACTCGTTCACAGAAGGATTACGAATTCCGCCTTGTCGCATTCGTCGCGATCGCCGCAGCCGCAGTCCTGTTCTCCACCCCCAGCTTGGCGTAGATTTGCTCGAGATGCTTGTCGACCGTGCGCGGGCTCAATCCCAGAATCTGTGCGATGTCGCGGTTGGTCTCGCCCTTGCTGAGCCAGGCCAGCACCTCGCCTTCGCGCGTGGTCAGGCCGAGCTCGCTGGTGAATTCCAGCGGCAGCGTGGTGCCGGATTCCTTGGACAGCCGAAGCAGGAACTCGTTCGCCCCGAGCTGGCCCATGAAGTAGAGCCGGAGCTGCGGATTGTCGGGCAGCGAGGCGGCCTGCGATTTCGGTTTGCCTCGTGCCTGCTCCAGCCATTGCAGCAGAGACGGCGGCAGTCTGAAATCGTCGCCGAGATGGGTGCCCGGGTGATCGGATAACAGCTTCTGCGCCTGCGGCGTCGACCAGAGAATGCCGCCCTGGCGGTTGACCGCAAACAGGAAGCGGCCGGAGACGTCGAGGGCAGCGCGCGCGCTCTGGGTCAACCGCGCATTGCCGAGATGGACGCGGATGCGCGCCAGCATTTCCTCGATCGCGATCGGCTTTGTCACATAGTCGACGCCGCCGGCTTCGAGCCCGCGCACGATATGCTCGGTCTCCGCAAGGCCCGTCATGAAGATCACGGGAACGTTGGCAAGCCCCGCATCGCGCTTCAGGCGCCGGCAGGTTTCGAAGCCGTCAATGCCTGGCATCACGGCGTCGAGCAGCACGATGTCGGGCGTGATCTGGTCGACGATGCGCATTGCTGCGGCGCCGTCGAGCGCCACCATCACCGTCATCCCCGCGCCGTCGAGTGCGTCGGTGAGCAGCCGCAGCGTCTCCGGGGAGTCGTCGACGACCAGCGCAACGTCGCGCTTTTTCGGCTCATTGCTCATACGCATGCAATGTCTTCAATGTGGCCATGTACTGGTCGAGGTCGAAGCGGTCGACCAGCGATCGCATCTGCGCGACAAAATCGGCGTGCTCCGGATGCTCGCTGCCGATCTCGTCGAGCTTCAATTGAATGCCCTTGACGTAGCCGATCTGGCCGAGCCCGATCAGCGCCACGATGTGCCGCACCGGCGGCTGCGAGCCGCTTTCCGGTCGCCACAGCGGTATCGCGATCTCGTGCGAGCCGTACTGCCATTCGATCTTGAGCAGCTGGCGAATGGTTTCCAGCAGCCGCGGGATATCGATTGGCTTCATCAGATAGCCGTCGTGGAAGGGCTGCGCCAGCGGGGCGCCATGGGCCTCCAGCGCGCTCGCCGACACCATCAGGATGCGGGCCTGGTGATGACCACTTGCGCGCAGCGACTCCGCCACGGTCCAGCCGTCCATGCCCGGCATCGAGATGTCGAGGAGGAAAAGGTCGGGCCGGCAATGCTGCGCCAGCGCGAGGCAGCCCGGCCCGTCGGCGGCGCTGAGCAGGATAAAACCGAGCGGCGTCAGCACCTCGCGCAAGAGATCGCGATGCACCGGGTCGTCGTCGGTAATGAGGATGGTCTTGCGCGCGCCGTGATAACCGGAGACCGGCGCCTCCACCGGCGCGGTGCGCCTGGGATTGGTGACCTCGGACAGCAGCATCTTCACCTTGAACGTGCTGCCGCGGCCAACCATGCTGGTGACCTTGATGTCGCCGCCCATCACGCCGGCAAGTAGCCGGCTGATCGTGAGACCCAGTCCCGTGCCGCTCTGCGGCTGCGAGACCCCGAGCGCGCCGCGCTCGAACGGCGCGAAGATGCGTTCGAGATCGTCGCCCTGGATACCGGGGCCGGTGTCGATCACCTCGAACTCGGCGACCGGGCTGCGGTAATGCACTACGAATTGCACGCTGCCGCTCTGGGTGAACTTGATGGCGTTGGAGAGCAGATTGATCAGCACCTGACGCAGCCGCTTCTCGTCGGCATAGACCACGGTCGGCAGCGTCGCCGGCCGTCTGAACACGAAGTCGATGCCCTTGGCGCCAGCCTGAAGGCGAAACATGCCGACGAGCTGGTCGAGGAATTCGCTCAAGCGCACCTCGTCGCGCGACAGATAGAGCCGTCCCGCCTCGATCTTGGAAATGTCGAGAATGCCGTCGATCAGGCCGGAGAGATGGTCGGCACTGCGGCGGACGACGCGGACCTGATCGCGAGGCTTGGTGGGCAGCGTCGTATCCTGCTCGAGCAGCTGAGCATAGCCGCTGATCGCGTTCAGCGGCGAGCGCAGCTCATGGCTCAAGCCCACCACATAGCGGCTCTTGGCGAGGTTGGCGGATTCGGCGACCTCCTTGGCGCGCTGGAGCTCTGCGTCTGTTCGTTTGTGCGCGTCGATCTCCTGGATCAGCAGCGTGGTCTGCCGCAGCGTCTCGGCCTCGGCGGCGCGGCGGCTCTGCTGCGCCAGCACGAACAGCCAGGCCACCACGCCGATGATGATGCTGAGTGAAAAGAACACCTTCCAGAGCACGTTGGAGACCAGCACGTTCTCGCCATGCACGCTCGCCGAGGTCTGGAGATAGATCAGCCCAAGCACGAGCGCGACGAGGCCGGCAGAGATCACGAAGACGCCGATGTAATGGCCGAGCTGCGAATTGATCCGCTGATAGATCGGTTGCGGCAAGATCCTGCCGAGCGCCTCGGAGAACTGCACCTGCGCACGCGCATGCGGCTTACAGAGATCGTGACAGCGCGCATCGAGCGAACAGCACAGCGAGCAGATCGGGCCGGCGTAGGCGGGGCAGGACGTCATGTCCTCGGGTTCGAACGTATGCTCGCAGATGCAGCACTGAATCGCTTCGATATTCGCCCAGCTCCGCTTCGGTTTGCGCGCGATGTAGTACTTGCCGTCGGTAAGCCAGGCGATGACCGGCGCGGTGACGAAGGCGACGGCGAGCGCGACGAAGGCGGCGAGCGCCTTCATGGTCGGTCCGAACAGGCCGTAGAAGGCGGCGATGGAGACGATGGTCGCGATCGTCATGGCGCCGACGCCGACCGGATTGATGTCGTAGAGATGGGCGCGCTTGAATTCCATCTGCGGCGGGCGCAGGCCGAGCGGCTTGTTGACCACGAGATCGGAGACCAGCGCGCCGACCCAGGCGATCGCGACGTTGGAATAGAGCGCGAGAGTCTGCTCCAGCGCCTTGTAGACGCCGATCTCCATCAGCAGCAGCGCCACCATCACGTTGAACACCAGCCAGACGACGCGGCCGGGATGGTTGTGGGTCAAACGCGAGAAGAAGTTCGACCAGGCGATCGAACCGGCATAGGCGTTGGTGACGTTGATCTTGAGCTGCGACAGGATCACGAAGGTGCCGGTCAGGGCGAGCGCTAGATCCGGCTGCGAGAGCACATAGCGGAATGCCTCGAGATACATATGCGCGGGCTCGGCGGCTTCCTCGGGCGGCACGCCGTGGCTGAGCGCGAAGTAGGCGAGGAACGAGCCGGCCAGCATCTTCGGTGCGCCGAGCACGATCCAGCCTGGCCCCGCGCTCATCAGCGCGCTCCACCACGACGCCTTGGAGGCGCGGCGGTCACGGGGCAGGAAGCGCAGGAAATCGACCTGTTCGCCGATCTGCGCCACCAGCGAGAACACCACGGAGGACGCCACGCCGAACAGCAGCAGATCGAAATTGCCGTTCATGTCGCCGTGCTCGCCCGAGAACTTGCGCCACTCCGCGAAGGAATGGGGGCTGGCCCAGGCGATGGCGGCAAAGGGCAGGATGTGCAGGATGATCCAGAGCGGCTGCGTCCAGAGCTGGAAGCGGCTGATCAGCGTGATGCCGTAGGTCACCAACGGGATGATCGCGACCGCGCTGATGAGGTAGCCGATCGGGCGCGGAATGCCGAAGCACATCTCCAGCGCGGTCGCCAGGATCACTGCTTCGATCGCGAAGAAGATGAAGGTGAAGGAGGCGTAGATCAGCGAGGTGACGGTCGAGCCGATATAGCCGAAGCCGGCGCCGCGGGTGAGCAGGTCAATGTCGATGCCGCATTTGGCGGCATAATAGGCAATCGGGACGCCGCAACAGAAGATGATGGTGGAGACGACGAGGATCGCGGCGGTGGCGTTGGTGACGCCGTAGTTGAGGGTGATGGTGCCGCCGATGGCCTCCAGGGCCAAGAATGAAATCGCGCCGATGGCGGTGTTGGCGACGCGGGCGGCGGACCACCGTCGTGCGCTTTTGGCGGTGAAGCGTAGCGCGTAGTCTTCCAGCGTCTGGTTGGCGACCCATTGGTTGTACTGGCGCCTGACGCGGTCTATTCGCTGCCGCCCTGCCACTTAATCCCCACTCCCGAACTCGCCGATCCCTCGCAAAACCCGTACCAAAAGCCTACGTCGTCATTTTGCGGTGCAGTATACGCGATCTTGCGTATGCTTGCGGTGCACAAATTCGAGCCATCCTCACGGCACCAATCGCGTGTCCTCGAACAAAAAGTGGGGTGCTCATGTCAGACGAAGCAAACAAGGGCCTATTGTCGCCGCTCCGGCGCAAGCTGCTGATGGGAATGGCGGCTGTACCGGCCATCACGATGCTGCCACGGGCCTCTTTTGCGCAGGCCCCGGCGACCTCGGCCGTCAACACCACGGGCCTCGCGGTCACCGACACCGAGGTGACCGTCGGCATCCTGCATTCGGCGACCGGCACCATGGCCATCTCCGAAACCGGCTCGATCGAAGCCGAAAAGCTCGCCATCGAGCAGATCAACGCCACGGGCGGCGTGCTTGGACGCAAGATCAAGTTTATCCAGGAAGACGGCGCCAGCGATTGGCCGACCTTCGCGGAGAAGGCCAAGAAGCTGCTGGTCAACGATAAGGTCGCGGCCATCATGGGCTGCTGGACCTCGGCCTCGCGCAAGGCGGTGCTGCCGGTCATGGAGCAGTACAACGGCATGCTCTACTACCCGACCTTCTACGAAGGCCTCGAGCAGTCCAAGAACGTGATCTACACCGGCCAGGAGGCGACCCAGCAGATTCTCGCCGGCCTGAACTGGATCGCCAAGGAAAAGGGCGCGAAGTCGTTCTTCTTCATCGGCTCGGACTACATCTGGCCGCGCACCTCGAACAAGATCGCGCGCAAGCACGTCGAAAACGTGCTCAAGGGCAAGGTCGTCGGCGAGGAGTACTACGCGCTCGGCAGCACCCAGTTCAATTCGGTCATCAACAAGATCAAGCTGACAAAGCCCGATGTGATCTTCACCGACGTCGTCGGCGGCTCCAACGTCGCGTTCTACAAGCAGCTCAAGGCCGCCGGCATCGACCTCTCCAAGCAGGCGCTGCTGACGATCTCGGTCACCGAAGACGAAATCGACGGCATCGGCGGCGAGAATATCGCGGGCGCCTATGCCTGCATGAAGTACTTCCAGTCGCTCGACAATCCGAACAACAAGACCTTCGTGCCGGCGTTCAAGAAGCTGTGGGGCGAGAAGACCGTGATCGGAGACGTCACCCAGGCTGCCTATCTCGGCCCGTGGCTGTGGAAGTTGACGGTGGAGAAGGCGGGCTCCTTCGACGTCGACAAGATCGCGACGGCGTCACCGGGCGTCGAGTTCAAGGGTGCGCCGGAAGGCTACGTGCGCATCCACGAAAATCATCACCTCTGGTCGAAGACCCGGGTGGGGCGCGCCAAGCTCGATGGGCAGTTCGAGCTGATCTACGAGACCGCCGATCTGGTCGAGCCGGACCCGTTCCCCAAAGGCTACCAGTAACAAGGGTTACCAGTAACAGGCGCCGTTTCCCGCAAGGCAAAGCCGCTCCCTGGCGTGGATTGCAAGTCCACGCCCAAGACCCCCGCGCCGCGAACCTGCTCGCGACGCGGGGACCCTATCCCCCGACGGAGGACATCGATGTTCGGCGACTACTCGCTTGGTGACCTTGGCTCCATCTTCGTCATGCAGGGTTTTGCAGGACTGATCCTGTTCTCGGTCTACGTCCTGATGGCGCTCGGGCTTGCGATCATCTTCGGCCAGATGGGTGTCATCAACATGGCCCATGGCGAGTTCATGATCCTCGGGGCCTACGTCACCTGGATGACCTCGAATTTATTCCAGACCTATTTGCCGAGCCTGTTCAGCGGCTACTTCTTCCTCGCGATGATACTGGCCTTCGTGGCATCCGGCGCGCTGGGAATGCTGGTGGAATGGGTGCTGATACGGCATCTCTACAAGCGCCCGCTCGACACGCTGCTCGCCACCTGGGGCCTCAGCCTGATTCTGCAGCAGGCCTATCGTTCCGTGTTCGGTGCGCGCGAGGTCGGCGTCGAACTGCCGCAATGGATGCTCGGCTCGCTGCACGTGACCGACAGCATCGAAGTGCCGATCAACGGCGTCTTTGTGATGTGCCTCACCGTCCTGATCACCGTCTGTGTCGCCTACGTGATGTACAAGTCGCGCTGGGGCCGCCAGGTGCGCGCGGTGGTGCAGAACCGCATCATGGCCGGCGCCGTCGGCATCAACACCGAGAAGGTCGATCGCTACACCTTCGGGCTCGGTTGCGGCATCGCCGGCGTTGCCGGAAGCGCCTTCACCATGATCGGCTCGACCGGGCCGACGTCAGGCCAGCTCTACATTGTCGACACCTTCCTCGTCGTCGTGTTCGGCGGGGCCGCAAGCCTGCTCGGCACCATCGCCTCCGCGTTCTCGATCTCGCAGACGCAATCGACGCTCGAATTCTTCCTGTCGGGTTCGATGGCCAAGGTGCTGACGCTGCTCGCCGTCGTCGGCATTCTGATGCTGCGGCCGCAGGGTCTGTTCGCCCTCAAAGTCCGCAAATAACAAGAAGCAGGCAAATGATGGTCATCAACTCACGCTTCTTCAATCGGTCCGAGCTCATTGGCTTCATTGTACTGGCCGCGGTGTTGTTCGTGATCCTGCCGCTGTCGCTGGATGTGTTCCGCCTCAATCTGGTGGCGAAATACCTGACCTACGCCTTTGTCGCGATCGGGCTCGTGCTGTGCTGGGGGTATGGCGGCATTCTGAGCCTGGGGCAGGGTGTGTTCTTCGGCCTTGGCGGCTACTGCATGGCAATGTTTCTCAAGCTGGAAGCCTCCAGCGTCGAGAACACAAAGATCCAGTCGACGCCCGGCATTCCGGATTTCATGGACTGGAATCAGATCACGTCGCTGCCGTTGTTCTGGCAGCCGTTTCACAGTCTCAGCTTCACCATCCTCGCAATCATCCTGGTGCCCGGTCTGTTCGCCCTGATCATCGGCACCGCGATGTTCAAGCGCCGCGTCGGCGGCACCTATTTCGCAATCATTACCCAGGCCGTCGCTGCCATCCTCACCATCCTTATCGTCGGACAGCAGGGCTATACCGGCGGCATCAACGGCATGACCGACCTGCGCACCCTCAAAGGTTGGGACATCCGGCCCGACCACGCCAAGGTCATCCTGTACTTCGTAGAGGTGGTGCTGCTGTTCGCCTGCATCGGCATCGCCCAGTTCATTCGCCTGACCAAGCTCGGCCGCATCCTGGTGGCGATGCGCGAGCAGGAGGACCGCGTCCGTTTCTCCGGCTACAGCGTCGCCAACTTCAAGATCTTCGCGTTCTGCATGGCCGCGATCTTCGCCGCGATCGGCGGCGCCATGTTCGCGCTGAATGTCGGGTTCATGTCGCCGTCCTTTGTCGGCATCGTGCCGTCGATCGAGATGGTGATCTACACCGCGGTCGGCGGCCGGATGTCGATCTTCGGCGCGGTGTGGGGCTCCATTCTGGTGAATTTCGCAAAGACCAGCCTGTCGGAATCTTTCCCGCAACTCTGGCTGTTCGGCCTCGGCGCGCTGTTCATCGCCGTCGTGCTCGCCTTCCCGAATGGACTGTCCGGCATCTGGGCCGACTATGTCCAGCCCCGTATCGACCGTCTGTTCGCCGCGCGCAAACCGAAGCCAGCCGCGTGGACCGACGATTCCGTCGCCGACGGCGCGCCGGCCGAGTGAGGAGATCATCATGCTTGTCGGTCATCAGCCCAAGGATTTTTTGCTCGCCGTGTCCGGTCTCACGGTTTCGTTCGACGGCTTCAAAGCCGTCAACGATCTCTCCTTCTATGTCGAAGAGAACGAGATCCGCGTCATCATCGGCCCCAACGGGGCCGGCAAGACCACAGTGCTCGACCTGATCTGCGGCAAGACCAAGGCGACCTCGGGCTCGATCCAGTTTCGTGGCAAGGAGCTCACGAAAATGAAGGAGAACGAGATCGTGCAGACCGGGGTCGGGCGCAAGTTCCAGACGCCGTCGGTGTTCGAGGATCTCACGGTGTTCGAGAACCTCGAAATTTCGTTCCCGCGCGGCCGTACCGTGTTCGGCTCGCTGACCTTCCAGCGCGACCAGCCTGTGAAGCAGCGCGTCGAGGAGGTCGCCGAGATGATCTTCCTCAAGGACAAGCTCGATACCTACGCCTCCGAGCTCAGCCACGGCCAGAAGCAGTGGCTCGAGATCGGCATGCTGCTGATCCAGGACCCGGACCTGCTGATGCTGGATGAACCCGTCGCCGGCATGAGCGTGTCCGAGCGCGCCAAGACCGCCGAGCTGCTCAACCGCATCATCAAGAACCGCTCGGTGCTGGTGATCGAGCACGACATGAAATTCGTCGAGGACATCGCCCACAAGGTCACCGTGCTGCACCAGGGCCAGATCCTCTCCGAAGGGACCATGGAGAAGGTAAAGAACGATCCCAAGGTCATCGAAGTCTATCTGGGGCACTGAGGGATGACGAAGTTGGGCGAGTCCGCAGCGGCACTGACGGTGCACCTCTCCCCTTGTGGGAGGGGTCGGATCGCGCGAGCGATCCGGGTGAGGGGTATCTCTCCGCGCGCCCAACTGCCTTTCGCATCCGCAGATGCACACCCCTCATCCGTCGCGGACTTCGTCCGCGCCACCTTCTCCCACAAGGGGAGAAGGAACTCGCTCACCGCAAGACGAACTCACCAGAACTCACACTGACCCGGGAACCGATCATGCTGGCAATCTCCGATCTCCACGTCGCCTACGGCCAGAGCGAGGTGCTGCACGGGCTCAACGTCAAGGTCGCGCCCAACGAGATCGTTGCGATCATGGGCCGCAACGGCATGGGCAAGACCACACTGATGAAATCGCTGATGGGCATCCTGCCGGCTAGAAGCGGCTCGGTGACCATGGACGGTGCCGAGCTCGGCAGCCTGCCCAGCTACGAGCGGGTCGCCAAGGGCCTCGCCTATGTGCCGCAGGGCCGCATGATCTTCTCGACTATGACGGTGAAGGAGAACATCGAGACCGGCCTCGTCGTCTCCGGCGGGACCGAGGTGCCCGGCGACATCTACGAATTATTCCCGGTGCTGCTGGAGATGAAGGGGCGCCGCGGTGGCAATCTTTCCGGCGGCCAGCAGCAGCAGCTCGCGATCGCCCGCGCGCTCGCGACCAAGCCGAAAGTGTTGCTGCTGGACGAGCCGACCGAGGGCATCCAGCCCTCCATCATCAAGGACATGGCGCGCACCTTGAAGCGCATTCGCGACGAGCGTGAGTTGTCGATCGTCGTATCCGAGCAGGTCCTGAGCTTCGCGCTCGAGATCGCCGACCGCGTGCTGGTGATCGAGAACGGCGAGATCGTGCGCGACGATCCGCGCAACAACGTCGATGCCGCGCAAGTGTCGAAATATCTGTCCGTCTAACCAACCGTGTAAAAGGGGAGCATCTCGATGCCAGAGACACTGATCAAGGTCGATCTCACCAAGTCGGCTTACGATAATGACATGGTGCACAACCGCTGGCACCCCGATATTCCGATCGTGGCCTGGGTCAATCCCGGCGACGATTTCATCATCGAGACCTATGACTGGACCGGCGGCTTCATCAAGAACAACGATTCCGCCGATGACGTCCGCGACATCGATCTGTCGATCGTGCACTTCCTCTCAGGCCCGATCGGCATCAAGGGTGCCGAGCCGGGCGACCTGCTGGTGGTCGACCTGCTCGACGTCGGCCCGCTCAAGGAGAGCCTGTGGGGCTTCAACGGCTTCTTTTCCAAGCAGAACGGCGGCGGCTTTCTCACCGAGCATTTCCCGCTGGCGCAGAAGTCGATCTGGGACATCAAGGGGCTCTACACCTCGTCGCGCCACATCCCGGGCGTCAACTTCGCCGGCCTGATCCATCCCGGCCTGATCGGCTGTCTGCCCGATCCGAAGATGCTGGACATGTGGAACAAGCGTGAGGCCGAGCTGATCTCGACCAACCCGACCCGCGTGCCCGGTCTCGCCAACCCGCCGTTCGCGCCGACCGCCCATGGCGGTCGCGCCAAAGGCGACGTCAAAGACAAGATCGGCGCGGAAGGCGCGCGCACCGTGCCGCCGCGCGAGCATGGCGGCAATTGCGACATCAAGGACCTGTCGCGCGGCTCAAAGATCTACTTCCCGGTCTATGTGCCCGGCGCGGGCCTTTCGATGGGCGACTTGCACTTCAGCCAGGGCGACGGTGAGATCACCTTCTGCGGCGCGATCGAAATGGCCGGCTGGCTGCACCTGAAGGTCGAGGTCATCAAGGACGGGATGGCGAAATACGGCATCAAGAATCCGATCTTCAAGCCGTCGCCGATCACGCCGAACTACAAGGACTATCTGATCTTCGAGGGCATCTCGGTCGACGAGCAAGGCAAGCAGCATTATCTCGACGTTCACATCGCCTACCGCCAGGCCTGCCTCAACGCGATCGAGTATCTGAAGAAGTTCGGTTACTCCGGCGCCCAGGCCTATTCGATCCTCGGCACCGCGCCGTGCCAGGGCCACATCTCGGGCGTAGTCGACGTGCCCAATGCCTGCGCCACGCTGTGGCTGCCGACGGAGATCTTCGACTTCGACGTGATGCCGTCGTCGGCTGGACCGATCAAGCACATCACCGGCGATATCCAGATGCCGATCTCGCCGGACAAGTAATCCCTGTGCGACAAGGATACGGGACGGCGCGTCTCTGCCGCCCCGCATCCGCCGCGGGATCTCTCAAACAGGCGCCAGCGTAGGGATGATGCGATGCCGGTCTATGAATATCTCTGTGACGATTGCGGGCCGTTTAGGGATCTGCGCCCGATGGCCGAGTGCGACGATCCGCAGGCCTGCCCGCACTGCGAGACGATGGCGCCGCGCGTCATCCTGACCGCCCCGAACTTCTTCTGCATGCCGTCCGAGACGCGCAAGGCGCATGCCGTCAACGAGCGCAGCTCGCACGCGCCGCAGACGCTCGCGCAGTACAAGGCGTCGCACGGCCCCGGCTGCGGCTGCTGCTCATCGGGCAAGAATTCGTCCAAGGGCACGTCGGACAACAAAAAGCCCGCGCGGCTAATGACCAAGTCCAAGAGCGGCGCCAAGGGCTTTCCCACCGCGCGGCCCTGGATGATCAGCCATTGACGCATGCGGCCGGCTTCCCGCCGGCAACCTCAAACGAATAAAGTACAGGAGCGGTCAAGATGCTTCACGGCGACATTTCCAGCAGCAACGACACCGTCGGCGTCGCAGTGGTGAATTACAAGATGCCCCGCCTGCACACCAAGGCCGAGGTGCTCGACAACGCCCGCAAGATTGCCGACATGATCGTCGGCATGAAGCTCGGGCTGCCCGGCATGGACCTTGTGATTTTCCCGGAGTACTCCACCCATGGCATCATGTACGACTCCAAGGAGATGTACGAGACGGCCTCGGCGGTGCCCGGCGAAGAGACCGCGATCTTTGCCGAGGCCTGCCGCAGAGCGAAAGTGTGGGGCGTGTTCTCGCTGACCGGCGAGCGCCACGAGGAGCATCCGCACAAGGCGCCCTACAACACCCTGATCCTGATGAACGACAAGGGCGAGATCGTCCAGAAGTACCGCAAGATCATGCCGTGGGTGCCGATCGAGGGCTGGTATCCCGGCAACTGCACCTATGTCTCCGACGGTCCGAAGGGGATGAAGGTCAGCCTGATCATCTGCGACGACGGCAATTTTCCGGAGATCTGGCGCGACTGCGCCATGAAGGGCGCGGAACTGATCGTGCGTTGCCAGGGCTACATGTATCCGGCCAAGGAGCAGCAGATTCTGATTTCCAAGGCCATGGCGTGGGCCAACAACGTCTATGTCGCCGTCGCCAATGCCGCCGGCTTCGACGGCGTCTATTCCTACTTCGGTCACTCCGCGATCATCGGCTTCGACGGCCGCACCCTCGGCGAAACCGGCGAGGAGGAGTACGGCATCCAGTATGCGCAGCTGTCGAAAAATCTGATCCGCGACGCGCGCCGCAACGGCCAGTCGCAGAACCATCTCTACAAGCTGGTTCACCGCGGCTACACCGGCATGATCAATTCCGGCGAAAGTCCGCGCGGCGTTGCAGCCTGCCCGTATGATTTCTACAAGAACTGGATCGCCGATCCCGAGGGCACGCGGGACATGGTCGAGGCGATGACCCGCTCGACCCCGGGCACCGATGAGTGCCCGATCGACGGCATCCCGAATGAGGCGGCGGCATCCAACTACTGAGTGTTTGCAACGCAGGAGCTGGACGCGCGCAGGCCTCAGCGTTTCTGCTGCGCGGGCTTGCGCGGTGAGCGCGGGATGGCGGCGGGCGAGGGCGTCCCGCTCATCTTGTTGGCGGCTTCGCTGATGTCGAGCAGGGTCTTGCGGCCGTCCTCGAGGAAATTCGCCGATTTCTTCTTCATGGTGTCGGCGAGCTCGTGCATTTCCCTGATTTTTTCGAACAGCTCGTCGGCCTTGCCGTCGACAAAGCCGGGCACCACGCCTTCGATCTTCGTCACCGCCTTGTCGAAGCCCGCGAAGGCGCTGTCGACCTTGGCCATGACGGAGTCGATCTCGGCGCCCTTGCTCCTCAGATCGGCGGTGTAGCCCTCGAACGTATGCAGGCCGTCCTTGATCGCGGGCGCGTTGCTGACGATCGTGCGGTCGACACTATGCAGGGTGTCGACGATGGACTCGGCGTCGCTGAGATCGGCGGTCAGCACGGGGATGCCGTCGGCGTCCAGTGGCACTGGCGGCGCGGAGGGCGCGCCGCCGATCAGCGAGACCGCCGCGACACCAGTGAGGCCCTGGAACTCGATACCGGCGACGGTGTCCTTGCGGATTGGCGCTGCGTTGTCGAGCATCACCAGCGCCACGACCTTGCGCGGATTGTCCAGCTTGATCGACAGGATCTGGCCGGCGGGCACGCCATCGAAATTGACCGGCCCGCCGCGGCGCAGGCCGCTGGCGGAGCCGCCTTCGAACACGACGCGCAACTGGCTCCGGCTCTGGATGGTGCGCCATTTCTGCACGCCAAGCACGCCACCGAACGCCACGGCGATCGCCGCCAGCGTCGCCGTCCCGATCACCAGATTGCTCGCGCGTGCCATGCAGCTGCGATTCTACGGCCAAAGCGGGGAAGTTGGAAGGTGCCCGAACGGCCGCAATGTTAGCGGGGGCGGGTTAACGACTTGTCCGCCGTAGCTCGAAGAGCGAAGGCGGAAACGTAACCCGCCACTGCCTGGCGCGTGCATGGGGCCAAGTTGGCGGATTACGCTACGCTAATCCGCCCTGCGGTGCCTCAGTGCCCGGCGGCACGTTTTGCCGCAGCGTTGTTCAGGACGATGAGGGCATCGACGGCGACGCCGGTCCTGGCGTTGATCAGGAACGGATTGACGTCGATCGAGGCGATCCGGTCGCCGGCATCCGCGATCAGGTTGGACAGGCCGACCAGCGCCTTCACGGCGGAAGTCTCGTGCAACGCCGGCTTGCCGCGATAGCCGCGCATCTTGATGCCGGCCTTGGTCCGGCCGATCAAAAGCCGCGCCTCGGCCTCGTCCAGCGGCGCGCCGGCGAGCGCTACGTCCTTCATCAGCTCGATGTCGATTCCGCCGGTGCCAAACAATACGACAGGCCCCATCTCGGCATCGAGGGACGCGCCGGCCACGAGTTCGAGATCGGCCTTGACCTGCTGCGCGATCAGGATCCCGTCGAGCTTCGGCCTGCCCTCGAGTTTCTTCACCCGCGCAGTGATGTCGGCAAACGCTTTCTTGACCTCCGTCGCGCTGCTTAGATTCAACACTACGCCGCCGATATCGGATTTGTGCAGGATCTCGGCGCTGACGACTTTTGCCACGACCGGAAAGCCGATTTGCCTGGCGATCTTCACGGCGCCCGCCGACGTCTGCACGATTGCCTCCTTCGAGACCGGGATGCCATAGGCCTTCAGGAGCTTCTTCGAGGCGACCTCGTCGAGTGCGGCGCCGGTAGCCGATTTCAGCGTCTTCTCCAGCACGGCGCGCGCGGCAGGCTTCGAACTTGAGACGATGTCGGGCACCTCCTTGCGCAGCTTGGCATAGTCGAGCAGTGATTTGATTGCGGTGACCGCGCGGTCCATACCCTGCATCACCGCCAGATGCGGCACCGATTTGCGCAAGCTCTTGGTGAATTCGCTGAAGCCGATCGACATCGCGCTGATATAGATCACCGGTTTCGAGGCCCGGCTCGCCATCTCATTGACGATGCGCAAATTGCGCTCGCGCAGCTCGTGCGGCGCCTTTGGCAGCTCGGAATCGACGATGACGATGTCGATGTCGGGATCATCGATCATCAGCTCGATCGATTTCATGTAGACGGAGGGATCGACCACCGCGGCAAAGCCGGCATCGAGTGGATTGCCGACGATCGAGCCTGGCCCGAGCATTTTTGCCAGCTCGCCGCTGACATGCGGGCTCAGCGGCGCGAAGTTCAGGCCAGCTGCGTAGAAGGCGTCGATCAGCATGCCGCGCTTGCCGCCGGACAGCGTGACGGCGGCAAGCCGATCGCCCTGGGGCATCGCGGCATGCACGAAACATTCGGTGGTCTCGATCAGCTCGTCGAGCCCGCGTACGCGGATCACGCCCTCGCGGGTTGCGACGGCGTCGAACGTCTCGATCGAGCCCGCGAGCGCACCGGTGTGTGCCATCGCCGCCGCGCGGCCGCCCTCGGACGAGCCGAGCTTGAGCGCGATCACCGGCTTGCTGGCCGCGCGCGCAGCCTTGCAGGCGTCGCGGAACGCCTTGGTGTTGCGCACGCCTTCGAGATAGACCACGATCACCTTGATGCTCGGGTCTTCGGCGAAATAGCGCATCAGGTCCGGCGTCTCGAGTCCGGCTTCGTTGCCGGTCGTCACCATGTAGCCGACACCGACGCCGCGGTCCTCGAGCGCCTGGCGGATCGCCATGACGATGGCGCCGGACTGCCCCGCGATCGCCACAGCGCCCTGTTCCATGGTGACGATTCGGTCGTCGATATTGGTGAAGAGCTTTTCGCCGGCGCTCAGATTGCCGAGGCAGTTCGGGCCGGTGACCGCGAGGCCCGTCTCACGCACCGCCTGTTGCAGTTCGGCGGCAAGCTTCTGGCTCTCTTCATCCTGCAGCTCGCTGAAGCCGGAGGTGACGATGGTGGCCGAACGCGCGCCGGCCGCGGCGGCGTCGCGGATCACCTGCACGGCAAAACGTGCGGGCACCAGCACCAGCACGTGATCTGGCTTTTCGGGGAGGCTGCCAAAATCCTTGTAGCAGGGGACGCCCCAGATGGCTTCGCGTTTGGCATTGACCGGATAGAGCCCGCCCTCGAAGCCGTATTTGACCAGATTATTCCAGATACGCTCGGCATAGTTTCCGGGCTTGTCGGTCGCGCCCACCACCACGATATTGCGCGGGTGCAGCATCGCGTGGATGGCCTTGACGATGTCGCTGGCGTCGCGCGGCGGAGACCATGGGTGCGAAGAACCGGACGCAGCAGATACGCGAGCTTCCATAGCGTGACCTCATATATTGTTCTTGTTGGTGCGCGTCATTCCGTTCTAGGGCGAGTTCTTCGGAGTGGCAACGGGTCGGTATGCCGTGCGATGGAATGAACACGCGTCAAGCAGGGTGATCGACGCGCTCGGATCACCGCTCGCGTTGTCGGCGACGAGAGGCCGGTCGCACTGCTATCGGTCGCTTTCGATCAAGGTGGCATGCAGGATATAGCGCTCAGGGCCGGACGTAACCGCATCGAACGGCCAGCAAGTGGTGAGCGCTAGTTCGACATCCTGAGCAGCAGGATCGATGCCCGAGGCATCGAAGCGAACCACGGCGGAGGAATCCGCCCGATAGCGAAAGTGCTTGCCGTCACTGCGTGTGACATCGATTACGTCACCAATGGCAACATCCCGCAAGAAACGGAAATGTGTGTCGCGATGGGCCGCATATACGGCAACACCGCGCTCGCCGGCATCAGCCGTTTGATGGATATGGCCGGGTCCGAAGGCAAGCGCCTGGCCGCTTGTGCCTGCGAGCACGATCGCGCTGGCGCCGATCCGCTTCACCTCGATCCGCGCAACCGGCCAGGTGTCGGCCCAGGACCACGGCTTTGCCGGTTGGGCCGTCGCAACGCTCCGGTCGAATGCGCGCTCCAGCAGCACCTGCGCGAGCCAGGCTTTGGCGTGGATGTAGGCGCCGTCGCCGAACAGGATGACGCCGACCAGCACGAGGACGAGGGGTGAGATGAGGCGGGGCATTGTTTCCACACTCGTCATTGCGAGCGAAGCGAAGCAATCCAGAGTCATTCCGGGGAGCAGTTCGGATTGCTTCGCTGCGCTCGCAATGACAACACATAAAGGCGCGCGCGGCCATTTGGGGTGGGACGGGCAGCCGCGCGCGCAGAGCAGAGGAGTTCGGGGGCTCCCCTCTCAAGCGGCGTCAGTGAGCAAGGGCTGACGCCGGTTGAACGCGAACAGGACCAGGGAGAGCATGATCAGGATCAGGCCTGCGATCATCTTCAGCTCGGCCGAGGTTGCGGTCTTGGGCAAACGGATCGCATCGGGCGCGGCGGGCATCGGCCGCCTGGTCGCGGGCTGACTGCCCGCATCGGCGCGGCGCTCGCGCAGTTGCGTCGGTGCCTGTTGCGGCCGTTCGCCAAACACCTTCTCGAAATCCCAGCCGGCCGGCAGGTTGATCGGCAGCTCGCTGAGCTTGAGCGGCTTGCCTTCGGGTCGGCTCGGCGTCTTGTCGACCGCGACGAGGCTGGTCAGTCGTGTGACGATCTGATGCTCGAGCGCCAGCGCCAGGATCGTCTTGTCGGTCTCTTCCGGCGTCGCCTCGCGCATGCTGCGCGCCACTTCCGCGTCAGCAATTTTGCGCTTCGCCCAGAGCTTTGACAGGCCCTTGCCCTCGGCGGCATTTTGCAGCGGCAGCGTCACCGACCAGGGGCGGTCGCCGACGCGCCCCTTGATCTCGAGCGAGCCCGCGAGCTTGTCGAGCTTCGCTGCCAGCACCAGCGGCTCGTCGCGATAGACGTCGGGAATGATCGCCGGAGTGACGTCGGCCTTGGCCTCCGAGAATTTTGCGGTGAGGCCGGTCACGGCCGGATTTTCCAGCTTGGCGAACAGGCCGCGCATGCGCTCCTCGACCTGCTCGGCCGAGCCGATATGGGTGAAGGCGCCGCGGCCGAGTTCGGCCGCGCGCGTCATCAGATAGGTGTTGGGCGCGGACCCGATGCCGATCATGAAAACGCGCGAGCGGCCGCGCATCGCGGTGATCGTTTCGAACAATTGCTGCTCGTTGCCGATCGCGCCGTCGGTCAGGAACACGACCTGCCGAACCATGCTGGTCTCGCCAAGCTTGTCGGTCAGCGCCGCTCGCATCGCCGGCACCATCTCGGTACCGCCGCGCGCCTGCAAGGCGCTTACGAATGCAGTCGCTTCGCCGATATGCGCCGCGTCTGCGGGCACTGACGCGGGGAACAGCACGTCCATGGTGTCGTCGAAACGGATGACGTTGAAGCGGTCGGCCGGCTGGAGACGAGAGAGTGCGTAAAGCAGGCTCGCCTTGGCCTGAACGATCGACGTGCCGCCCATCGAGCCGGAATTGTCGATCACGAACACCACCTCGCGGGGCAGCGGCTTCTGCGTCGCCTGCTCGGTGGGCGGCGTGACGAAGGCGAGCAAGTAATCGGCATCGCCGACATGCTCACGGAACAGTCCGACCGACGGCGCCTTCTCTGCCGCCGGCTTCCACGTCAGCTCGAAATCGCGGTCGGCGGGCACGGTCCCGTCGGCGAGCGTGACGACGCGCGTCGTGCTGTCCGGGCTCGCGATCTTGACGTTATGGTGATGGCTCTTCACTTCGCCGAGGGCAAAGCCAGCCTTCAGGCGCACGCTGATGCTGGTCGGATTGACCGGCGGATTTTTGGCGGGATCGAGCACGGGCGGCGAGATACGGTCGCGGTCCGGCACCGGGTCCGTCGTGGTCGTGCCCCAGCCGGAGCCGTCGGGCCGGAAGTCGACGCTCTGTGCGATCGGGGCGGGATTGTAGCGCGGTCCGACCACCAGCGGCAGCCGCAGTGAGTATTCGCTGCCGGATTGATGCACCGGCTCCTGGTATTCGATCTGCACCAGCACCGTCTCGCCAGGACCGATATTGGCGACCGAGTTGGTGAAGATGTTGGGCCGTTCCTGCTCGGTGAGCGCGGCCTTCTGTCCGGCGCGGCGCGCCTGCTCGTAGATCACGCGCGCCTGCTGCCGCTCCTTGATGTCGCCGACGATGACGCGGTCGCCGACGACCATCTTCAGCGTATCGACCGCGCCGTCGGTCGCCAGCGGATAGACATAGGTCGCCTCGACCCAGTCGTTGCTGGGATTGCGGAAGACCTGGGTGATGCGGGCCCGCAGCGTCGGGCCGGACACCGTGACGTCGACATCGATGCCGAGGCGGATGGCTTCGGTATAGGCGCCGTCCTCCTTCAGGAGGAGGGTGCCGGAACGGGCATCGCCGGGCTGCAGCAGGCTCGCCTGCTCCGTCGTCGCCGACCAGCCCGGCTCGAAGCTCACGAGCAGGGCCACGAAGGCGACCAGCATCACGGCAACGCCCTGCACGAGAAGGAACAGTCCGAACTTGATCAGCCGGCCCAGCATAGGGTGTTCATCGTTGTCGACCGCGTCGTAGGTGTCCATTTGACCTGCTCCCGAAAGATGTTTGCTGGTTCTCAGCATCCGCCGGGAGGGGCAGATTTCGCGAGCAGAATGATCGGCAATGTTCCGCCGCGGCTCGCCCGGCCAGGCGGCCGCCAAGGCGGCGATGTGCGGTTTTGTGCTGGCTTGTCCGTCCTGCTAGAGTAATCGCCCTGGAGCAGGGTAACAATGCAGACGCAGGATAAACTCTCCGACAAGCAGCTTTCGGACGAGCAAAGCCGCGAGGTCGCAGGCGCGATCCGCGAGGAGCTCGCCAGACGCCGCATCTCGCGGCAGGCTCTGGCCGAACAGGCCAAGCTCAGCCTGTCGACGCTGGAGAAGGTGCTTGGCGGACGCCGGCCGTTCACGCTGGCAACCACGGTCCGGCTCGAGCAGGCGCTGGGCGTGTCGCTGCGCAGGAGCCCCGCCGTTGTGACGCCTCCGGCCGCAAACGATGTCGCGCCAGACAGTCTCGGATCCTATTCGCACCGCGCGGTGACCTGGCTCGAGGATCTCTACATCACGCTGCGACCGTCCTTCGGCGACAAGGACGCGATCTTTGCCTATCGCACCGAAATCGCCTGGGAGCCGAAGGTCCCTTCGCTTGTCTTCCGCGAGGGCGAGCGGACCGATGCCGCCTATGAGCACAGCGGCGAAGTCGCCGTGCCTCACCAGTCCGGCTTCATCTATCTCGTCATCATCAAGCACGGCCAGCATCGCGTGATCACGGTGTCGCGGCCGACCGTCGCCGGCGAGATGTACGGAATCATCTCGACGCTCCGCGCCGGCCCAGGCTCGCAACTGACGCCGATTGCGGCGCCGATCGCCTACGTGCCCGCACGAAATATTATCGATCCAGCCGTGGGCCGGATCGCATCCGACCACGCAAACTACAAGCTGTACCGGGATCACCTGCAGCGTACGGTCGACGAATCTTTTGCGTTGTTTCTGCCCAGCTAGACCCGCGCGGGCTTCACTGCGCTCTAGGGAATGGCGGACCTTTGGCCGCCATTCCCTTGCCGGAGGCGCTTTGGTCAGGCGTTGGCGACTTTGGCCTCGTCGACTTCGGAGGCCGCCGAAAACTCCTTGCGCAAGGTCGGTTTGTGGATCTTGCCGGTGGCGTTGCGCGGCAGCGCGGTGACGAAACGAACCTGGCGCGGACATTTGAAGCGCGCCAGATTGGCCGCGCAATGCGCGAAGACGTCGGCCTCGTTTAGCCTTTCGCCCGGCTTGACCGCGACGATGGCGAGGCCCACCTCGCCCCATTGCGGATCGGGAATGCCGATCACGGCGGCTTCGGCGATTCCCGTGAGCTGGTGCAGGACGTTCTCGACCTCGGCCGGATAGACGTTCTCGCCGCCGGAGATGTACATGTCCTTCCACCGGTCGACGACGTAGTAGAAACCTTCCTCGTCGACGCGCGTCGCATCGCCGGTGTGCAGCCAGCCGTCGGTGAAGGATGATTTGTTTGCCTCGGGCCTGTTCCAGTAGCCCGGCGTGATGTTCGGCCCCTTGACCCAGAGCTCGCCGAGTTCGCCGATATCGGCGTCGCGGCCGTCCGGCCGTACGATGCGCACCTCCGTGTGCAGCACCGGTTTGCCGGCCGAGCCGGCCTTCCGCGCCGCATCTTCGCGATCGAGCACCAGCACGGCCGGCGACGTCTCGGTCATGCCGTAGCCCTGCTGGAGCGCGACTCCGCGGGCTTCCCAGACTTTCAGCAGCGGCACCGGCATCGGTGCGCCGCCGACGCCGCCGACGATCAGCCCGCTGAGATCGGTCGCAGCAAAAGCCGGGTGCTGCGCCATGAACTGGTAGATCGCGGGCACGCCGAAGAACACATTGATGCCCTGCGCAGGATCGTTGATCAGGCCGAGCGCTGTGCCGGGGTCGAAGGCGCGCATGATCATCACGGTGCCGCCGGCGTGCAGCACCGGATTGGTGTAGCAATTCAGCCCGCCGGTATGAAACAGCGGCAGCACGGTGAGCAGCACGGAGGACGGTCCGATGCAGGCGGGGCCGCCGAGATTGACGCAATTCCAAAAGGTCATGCCGTGGGTGATGGTGGCGCCCTTCGGATGGCCGGTGGTGCCCGAGGTGTACATGATCGTCGAGACGTCATCGAGCGTGACCTCCTCGATTGCCTCGAGCGGCTTTGCGGCGGCGATGCCGGCCTCGTAGGAGCAGCCGGGGCCGAGCAACAGGCTCGAGGCAACGCCGCAAAGCTTCGCCACGCTCAGCGCGGCCTCGGCGAGGTCGGCGTCATGGATCATTACCTTCGGCGCGCAATCGCCGGTGATGAACTGAAGCTCGGGAACGGTGAGGCGGGTGTTGAGCGGCACGAACACGGCGCCGAGCCGTCCGCAGGCGAACTGCACCTCCAGCGTATCGGTCGTGTTCAGCGCCAGCACCGCGACGCGGTCGCCGCGCGAGACTTTTAGCGCGTCCCGCAGAAACGAGGCGAGGCGCGAGATGCGCGCGTCGAATTGCGAATAGGTGATGCGGCGCTCGCTGGCGAGATCGATGACTGCGACCTTGCCGGGCGTGCGGCGGGCATGATGGGCGATCCAGTCGTAGTAACGAACGGCCACTAGTCCCTCCCTCGACGATCTTATGCCGCCTGCATTGAGGCGCGCGCTTGCCGTGCAACATGGCCGGCATGGCCTTGGGAGGCCAGCCGGAGTCTTGTGCATGACGTCTTTTTTGACCCGGAGTTGGCCTGCGAGGGACGAAAATCGTCTTGCGTTGAGTTGCTAGCTCGCGGCCTGATCGTGGCGGCTCGCTCAAGCCAGCCACTCCGCGCAAGTGAGGCGCCGATGTTCCGGCCATGGTGGATGAGAAGAATCGCCATCAGCGAGGCGAAATCGCAATGACAAGCCCGTTCTATACCGCCGAGCATAATGCCTTCCGCGACGTGATGCGCCGCTTCGTCGAAAAGGAGATCGAGCCGTTCGCCCACGAATGGGACGAGGCTGGCGAATTCCCGCGCGCGCTCTATCGCAAGGCCGCCGGGATCGGGCTGCTGGGGCTGGGATTTCCCGAGGAATATGGCGGTATCGCCGCCGACCAGTTCATGAAGATCGTGGCGAGCCAGGAGCTGGCGCGTGCGGGCGCCGGCGGCATCAGCGCCAGCCTGATGAGCCACACCATCGGTTCGCCGCCGATCGCACGCGCGGCGCGCCCAGAGGTTAGGGCACGTGTGCTGCCGCAGGTGCTGTCCGGCGAGAAGATCTCCGCGCTCGCGATCACCGAGCCGGGCGGCGGCTCGGACGTCGCTAATCTGCGCACCAAGGCGCGACGCGACGACGATCACTACGTCGTGAGCGGCGAGAAGACCTTCATCACCTCAGGCATGCGCGCCGACTATCTGACCGTTGCGGTGCGCACCGGCGGCGAGGGCGCCGGCGGTGTCAGCCTGCTCCTGATCGAGGGCGATACGCCCGGCCTGTCGCGCACCAAGCTCAAGAAGATGGGCTGGTGGGCCTCCGACACCGCGACGCTGCATTTCGACGAATGCCGCGTGCCGGTCGAAAATCTGATCGGCGAGGAGGGGCAGGGCTTCAAGATCATCATGCAGAACTTCAACAGCGAGCGCATGGGCATGGCGGCGGGCTGTACCGCCTTCGCGCGGGTCTGCCTTGATGAGGCGATTGCCTACGCCAGGGAACGCAAGACCTTCGGCAAGCCGCTAGCGCAGCACCAGGTGATCCGTCACAAGATCGTCGACATGGCGCAGAAGGTCGCGGCCAGCCAGGCGATGCTGGAGCTGCTGGCCTGGCGGCTCGAGCAGGGCGAGAGTCCGGTCGCCGAAATCTGCATGATGAAGAACCAGGCGACACAGACCATGGCGTTCTGCGCCTCGGAAGCCGTGCAGATCTTCGGCGGCGCCGGCTTCATGCGCGGCATCAAGGCCGAGCGCATCTACCGCGAAGTCAAGGTCAACGCCATCGGCGGCGGCACCGAGGAGATCATGAAGGATCTGGCGAGCAGGCAGATGGGGCTGTGAGCTTCTGTCTCCTGGCGTCATTCCGGGGCGCGAAGTGAAGCGGAGCGAGCCCGGAATCCATCGTGCCGCAGATGCCGTGGAGAAATGGATTCCGGGCTCATCGCTGCGCGATGCCCCGGAATGACAAGAGGATGGAGCTCGAAAGAGACAATGCTGTTCACCGCCGACCACGACGACATCCGCCGCTCCTTGCAAAAATTCATCGCGGGCGAGATCAATCCTCATGTCGATGAATGGGAGAAGGCCGACATCTTCCCGGCGCATGAGCTGTTCAAGAAGATGGGCAGCCTCGGCTTTCTCGGCTTGAACAAGCCGGTGGAGTTCGGCGGCTCGGGCCTCGATTATTCCTATGCGCTGATGATGGCGGAGGAGCTGGGGGCTATCAATTGCGGCGGCGTGCCGATGGCGATCGGGGTGCAGACCGACATGGCGACGCCGGCGTTGGCGAGGTTCGGTTCCGACGAGGTGCGGCGGGAGTTTCTCAGTCCCTCGATCGCGGGCGACTACGTCGCCTGCATCGGCGTCTCCGAGCCCGGCGCAGGCTCGGACGTCGCCTCGATCAGGACCCAGGCGCGCTCCGATGGCGACGACTACGTCATCAACGGCGGCAAGATGTGGATCACCAACGGCACCCAGGCCGACTGGATCTGCCTGCTCGCCAACACCGGCGACGGGCCGGTTCACCGCAACAAGTCGCTGATCTGCGTGCCCATGAAGGCCAAGGGCGTGAACGTTGCGCGAAAGCTCGACAAGCTGGGCATGCGTTCCTCCGACACCGCGCAGATATTCTTCGACAATGTGCGCGTGCCCAAGCGCAACCGGATCGGCGAGGAGGGTAAGGGCTTTACCTACCAGATGATCCAATTCCAGGAGGAGCGTCTGTGGGGCGCGGCGGCCTGCCTCAAGGCGCACGAATACATCATCAACGAGACCATCGAATACACCCGCAACCGCAAGGCCTTCGGGAAGTCGATCCTCGACAACCAGGTGGTGCACTTCAAGCTTGCGGAGATGCAGACCGAGGTCGAGCTGTTACGCGCGCTGATCTATCGCGCCGCTGAGGCGCTGGTGGCCGGCGAGGACGTCACCAAGCTTGCGACCATGGCCAAGCTGAAGGCAGGGCGGCTCGGCCGCGAGCTCACCGACGCCTGCTTGCAATATTGGGGCGGAATGGGCTTTACCAACGAGACGCCGGTCAGCCGCGCCTATCGCGACAGCCGCCTGACCTCGATCGGCGGCGGTGCCGACGAGGTCATGCTGATGGTCCTGTGCAAGATGATGGGTACGCTGCCCGGCAGCAAAGGAAGTTCCTGATGATCACGCTCTACCACTGCGATGCCGCGCGCTCGTTCCGTCCGCTCTGGATGCTCGAGGAGATGGGGCTGCCATACGAGTTGAAGATGCTGCCGTTCCCGCCGCGGGTGTTCGCCAGGGATTATCTTGCGCTCAATCCGCTCGGGACCATCCCGTTCATGATCGACGGCGAGGCGCGGATGACCGAATCCTCCGGCATCTGCCACTATCTCGGCATCAAGCACGGGCCGACGCCGCTGATGGTGGACCCCGGCGATCCCGCCTACGGCGCGTTCCTGAACTGGATGTATTTCAGCGATGCCACGTTGACCTTCCCGCAGACGCTGGTGCTCCGGTACACCCAGCTCGAGCCGGAGGAGCGCCGCAATCCGCAGGTCGCCGGCGACTATGCAAAATGGTTTTTGGGCCGGCTGCGCGCCGTCGAGGCCGCGACCGGGAAGAGCGAGACCTTGTGCGCCGGCCGCTTCACCGCCGCCGATATCGTGATCGGCTATGCGCTCCGCCTTGCCGACAACATCGGACTCGCCAAGGACTTTGGGCCAAATGTCGCGGCCTATTGGGCGCGCCTGCAGCAGCGCGACGGCTTCAAGCGCGCGGTCGCCGCGGAGCAGAAGGCCGGCATCGAGCAGAACGTGGCGCCAAGGGTAAGGGCTTAAGCCAAGTGGTCGTCCTGGCGAAAGCCAGGACCCATTACCCCAGGGAGTAGTTTGGCGAAGACTCGTGGCTGCCAGCCGACGCCATTACTCCACCTTGGGGTAATGGGTCCTGGATCGGCGCTCCGCTTCGCTGCGCTTGTCCAGGACGACGTTGTTGTAAGGTTCCGAGTTGTTCCGTCATCCGTCCCCGGAACGCCGACCTTTTGCGCCTTATGACAGCGCTATCGCGCCGTGACAGCGCCCAAATTTCCGCTAAGGTGACCTCCGTCCGCAGCGGCCCGAGAGCCGCGCGAGGAGGACCCCAATGGAAGATCCCGGTCGCGAATCCGACCATTTGATGCTGATTACGCCGGAGAGGGTGTATTATGCCGGCCTGCTCGGCCGCCCGCGCAAGCGGACACCCGGCTGCTGCCACGTCTATGTGGCGGTCAAAGGCAACCTGCATCTCTCGATCGACGACGTCCACACGTCAGGCGAATTGATCGTGACCCTGCCGAACCAGCGGCACTCCATCGCCAGCGACTACCGCACGGCGATCAGCGTGACGCTCGAACCGGAAAGCATGCCGGATGGAGCGTCGGAAGCATTGGTTGCGCGGCTCACCGGGCCAGACAAGGCTGTCTATGCCCGCAAGATCCTGGCTGCCTACGCGCTGCTGCGGCAGCGCCGCTATGGCGACATCACCACCGCCGAATTCGACGAGATGTGTTTTGGTGAGGCGCTGCCGCGCCGCGTGCTCGACCCCCGTGTGATGCGCGCGGTCGCGCGCCTCGGTCGCTTCACGGGAGAACCCGTGACGGCGGATACATGTGCGGCGGATGCCGGACTTTCCGCCTCGCGCTTCCTGCATCTGTTCAAGGAAGAGACCGGGATCTCGTTCCGCTCCTTCCGCGCCTGGAAGCGTGCGCGGCACCTGCTGCACTTCGCCAACCAGGACCTCAACCTCGCTCATCTCGCGCAGGACATCGGCTATCCCGACAGTACCCATTTCAGCCATTCGATCCGTCGCTTCTACGGGTTGAAGCCGCGCGCGATCTTCGTCGGCTCGCGCGACCTCGCGATCTATCGCAGCAGCGAGACGGTGAGGCTCGCGGAGGCGAGCTAGCATCGCCTTTCGCGATTCTTCGTAGGGTGGGCAAAGCGAAGCGTGCCCACCACCTCCGCCGCGATCGTGGAGAGATGGTGGGCACGGCGCAAGAGCGCCTTTGCCCACCCTACGATTTCTCGTGTCTTTTCAGCTTCTCCGCGCAAGAAGCCGCATGCCGCGTGTCACATGATCGCAGGCGTTGAATTCTCAACGTGCGAGATATCCAGGTCATGGGCGAAGACGCATGAGCGACAAGGTCGTCATCACCTGCGCGCTGAACGGCGTGCTCACCGACCCGAAGCAGCACAACGTGCCGGTCACGCCGGAGCAGATGGCGCGCGAGGCCAAGGCTGCGTTCGATGCCGGCGCCAGCATCATGCACATCCATCTGCGCCAGCAGGCGCCGGACAAGGGGCACCTGCCGTCCTGGGAGGTCAGCGTCAGCAAGGAAATTCAGCAGGCGATCCGCGAGGCCTGTCCCGGCGTGATCATCAACCACACCTCCGGCGTCTCCGGGCCGAACTACAGCGGCGCGCTCGATTGCATCCGCGAAACCAGGCCGGAGATCGCCGCCTGCAACGCCGGCTCGTTGAATTACCTGAAGGTCAAGGCCGACAACACATGGGCATGGCCGCCGATGATGTTCGACAACTCGGTCGAAAAGGTGAAGGACTATCTCGACGTCATGAACGCGGTCGGCACCATCCCGGAGTTCGAATGCTTTGACGTCGGCATCGTCTGCTGCGTCGGCATGTACAACCAGGTCGGCATGTACAGCGGCCCGCTGGAGTACAATTTCGTGATGGGCGTGGCGTCCGGCATGCCGTCGGATCCCGATCTGCTGCCGATCCTGCTCAAGCTGAAGCGCCCCGAGGCGCATTGGCAGGTCACGGCGATCGGACGTGAAGAGATCTGGCCGCTGCACCAGCGCTGTGCCGAGCTCGGCGGTCATCTGCGCACCGGTCTGGAGGACACCTTCTATCTCGCCGACGGCAAGAAGGTGACCTCGAACGGCCAGCTGATCGAGGCCGCTGCCGCCTGCGCGCGCCGCGCCGGCCGCGAGATCGCGAGCCCGGCCGAGGCGCGGAAGATCTTTGGGACGAATCGGTAAGTATCGCCTCAACCGTCATTGCGAGCGGCTTGTCCGCCGAAGCTCGAAGAGCGAAGGCGGAAGCGAAGCAATCCAGAAGGTCTCCGTGGAAGCAGTCTGGATTGCTTCGTCGCTGCGCTCCTCGCAATGACGAGCAGGAAATGTCATGTCCACCATCGAAAATACCATCTCCTCCGGCAGCGCGGCCTACCACGCCAATCGCGACGGCATGCTCGCCTTGATCGACCGCATGCGCGCGCTGGAGGAACGCACGCGCGCGGCGTCCGCCGCAGCCAAGGATCGCTTTCACAAGCGTGGCCAGCTGCTGCCGCGCGAGCGCGTCGCGCTGGTGCTCGACCCCGGCGCGCCTTTCATCGAGCTGTCGACGCTCGCCGGCTACATGTTCGATGTGCCCGATGCGAGCAAGAGCGTCCCCGGTGGCGGCGTCATTGCCGGCATCGGCTTCGTCTCGGGCATCCGCTGCATGGTCAGCGCCAACGATGCCGGCATCGATGCCGGCGCGCTCCAGCCCTATGGCCTCGACAAGACACTGCGGGTGCAGGAGCTCGCACTGGAGAACAAGTTGCCCTACGTCCAGCTGGTCGAAAGCGCCGGCGCCAATCTGTTGCGCTACCGCGTCGAGGACTTTGTTCGTGGCGGCAACATCTTTCGCAACCTTGCGCGGCTCTCGGCGGCAGGCCTGCCGGTCGTCACCGTCACCCATGGATCCTCCACCGCAGGCGGTGCCTACCAGACCGGCCTGTCCGACTACATCGTCATGGTGCGCGGCCGCACCCGCGCGTTCCTCGCCGGGCCGCCGCTGCTGAAGGCCGCAACCGGCGAGGTCGCCAGCGAAGAAGAGCTCGGCGGCGCCGAGATGCACACGCAAATCTCCGGCCTCGGCGACTATCTCGCCGAGGACGACCGTGACGCACTGCGCATCGCACGCGAGATCATGGCGGCGCTGGAGTGGGAGCGGCCGGGCAGGGCAGCTCCTCAATTCAAACTGCCGCGCTACGACCAGGACGAGCTGCTCGGCATCATGCCGATGGACCACAAGCGCTCCGTGGACATGAAGCAGGTGATCGCGCGTATCGTCGATGATTCCGACTTTACCGAGATGGCGTCGAATTACGGCCCCGCCACCGTCTGCGGCCATGCCCGCATCGAGGGGCAGGCGATCGGCATCATCACCAACAACGGTCCGCTTGATCCGGCCGGCGCCAACAAGGCGACGCATTTCATCCATGCCTGCTGCCAGACCCGCACGCCGCTGCTGTATCTGAACAACACCACCGGCTACATGGTGGGCAAAGCTTACGAAGAAGCCGGCATGATCAAGCACGGATCGAAGATGATCCAGGCCGTGACCTCGGCGACGGTGCCGCAGATCACCATCTATTGCGGCGCCTCATTCGGCGCCGGCAATTACGGCATGTGCGGCCGCGGCTTCCATCCACGCTTCTGCTTCGCCTGGCCCAACGCCAAGACCGCCGTGATGGGCGGCGAGCAGGCCGCCGAAACCATGGCAATTGTGACTGAGGCTGCCGCAGCACGGCGCGGCAAGCCGATCGAGAAGGAAAAGCTCGAGGCCATGAAGGCGCAGATCGTCGGCGTCTTCGACGGCCAGATGGACGTGTTCTCGACCAGCGCCCGCGTGCTCGACGATGGCGTGATCGATCCGCGCGACACCCGCGCGGTGCTATCCGAAGTGCTCGCGATCTGCCGCGAGGGCGACGCGCGCTCGCCCCAGCGCATGCAGTTCTCGGTGGCCCGCCCATGAGGAACGGATCAGTGCAGCATCGGCCGTTCTTCAAGGTGTTGATCGCCAACCGCGGCGAGATCGCGCTGCGCGTGATGCGCAGCGCGCGGCGGCTCGGACTTGGTGTCGTCGCGGTCTATTCGGATGCCGATCGCGATGCGCTGAATGTGCGGCAAGCCGACCAGGCCGTGCGCATCGGCGAAGCGCTGCCGGCGCAATCCTATCTCAACATCGCCGCCATCATTGCCGCGGCGAAGGCCAGCAGCGCGGACGCCGTGCATCCCGGCTATGGCTTCCTCGCCGAGAACGAGGCGTTCGCGCAGGCCTGCAAGGATGCGGGCCTCGTCTTCATCGGCCCGTCGCCGCAGGCGATCGAGGCGATGGGCAACAAGGCGGGCGCCAAGGCGATCATGAAGAAGGCCGGCGTGCCTTGCGTGCCCGGTTACCAGGGCGCCGATCAGGCCGACGAGGTCATGCTCGCCGAGGCCAGAAAGATCGGCTTCCCCGTGATGATCAAGGCGGTCGCCGGCGGCGGCGGCCGCGGCATGCGGCTCGTGGCCGACGCGGCTTCGTTTCCCGATGCGCTGCGCAGCGCGCGCTCCGAAGCCAAGACGGCCTTTGGCGATCCAACGGTGATCCTCGAACGCGCCATCCAGAATCCTCGCCATATCGAGATTCAGGTCTTCGGAGACAGCCACGGCAGCGCCATCCATCTCGGCGAGCGCGACTGCTCGGTACAGCGGCGCCATCAGAAGCTGATCGAGGAGGCGCCGTCGCCGGCAGTGACGCCAGAGCTCCGCGCGAAAATGGGCGAGGTCGCCGTCGCCGCGGTCAGGGCCCTGCGCTATGAGGGCGCCGGCACGCTGGAATTCCTGCTCGACCCAAGCGGCGAATTCTACTTCATGGAGATGAACGCGCGCCTCCAGGTCGAGCATCCCGTGACGGAAGCGATCACCGGTCTCGATCTCGTCGAATTGCAACTGCGCATCGCGCGTGGCGAGCCGCTGCCGGTGAAGCAGCAGGACATCAGGTTCTCGGGCCATGCCATCGAGGTCCGGCTGTGCTCGGAAGATGCCGCGCACGATTTCATGCCGCAGTCCGGTCGCATGGCGCGCTGGCAGGTGCCGGATGGATTGCGCGTCGAACACGCGTTGCAATCGGGTTCGGAGATTCCGCCGTTCTACGATTCCATGATCGCCAAGGTGATCAGCCATGGCATGACGCGCGAGGAGGCGCGAGGGCGCCTGATCGTCGGCCTGGAGCAGCTCACCGCCTTCGGCGTGACCACCAATCAGGCCTTCCTGATGTCGTGCCTGCGCCATCCCGGTTTTGCCAGGGGCGAGGCGACCACGGCTTTCATCGGCGCGCATCGCGATGAGCTGCTGGCGCCACGGCAGGATAGCGCGTTCGAGACAGCCCTGGCGGGTCTCTTGCTTTACGTCACGAGCCCCCTCGCGCCGCCATGGCGCGGCGGACGGAGTCTGGCGGCAACGTTTCCGCTGCCCGCGAAGATCGAGATCACCGGCCACACGGGTGAGGTCGAGGTCACCCGCGAACGCGACGGCGGCTTCACGGTTGCGGTCGGCGGTCGCCAGGACAGGTTCGAGATCGATCAGCTCGATGCCGACACGGTTCGCTTCCGCCATGACGGCGTCATGGACAGCGCAAATTTTTTGCGCGACGGCGACCGGCTCTACATTCAGCACCGCGGCGTCCCGCTTGCGGTCATCGATCTCACCCTCACCGCGCCAAAATCCGCCGCAACCAACGGCGGCGACGGCAAGGTCCGCGCCGCCATGAACGGCCGCGTGGTCGCCGTCCTGGTCAAGCCGGGCGAGCGTGTCAGCGCCAGCCAGCCGGTGCTGATACTGGAAGCCATGAAGATGGAGCACGTCCACAAGGCCGGCATCGACGGCGTAATCGCGGCCATCGAGGTCAACGAGGGCGAGCAGGTTACGACGGGCCGGATCGTGGTCGAGATTGGGGCGGGGTAGGCTTCATACTCCGTCATTGCGAGCGCAGCGAAGCAATCCAGACTGCCGCTGCGGAAGGATTCTGGATTGCTTCGCTGCGCCCGCAATGACGATGGGGATGGAGCCATTCGCCAACCCCGATCGTCGTCCCGGCGTCTGTTGCTGCGCCCGAGATTGTAGGGTGGGCAAAGGCGCTTAGCGCCGTGCCCACCATCGTGCGGCAATTGCGGTTGTGATGGTGGGCACGCTTCGCTTTGCCCACCCTACGGGATCGAGTTTGGCCGCCCCGTCCCCTCATTCAGCAAGCACGCCACGTGGTGCCCGTCGCCGGCCTCCATCAGCCCCGGCCGCTCGATCTTGCATCGTTCCATCGCAAACCGACACCGGGTGTGAAACGCGCAGCCCGAGGGCGGATTGACCGGGCTCGGCACGTCGCCGTCGACCAGCGGTGTGAGCTTTTTGGCAAGCGGGTTGGCGATCGGTACCGAGGCGAGCAGAGCTTGCGTATAGGGATGGCGCGGATTGCGGAACAGCTCGTCCTTGTCGGCGATCTCGACGATGCGGCCGAGATACATCACGGCGACGCGGTGGCTGATATGGGCGACCACCGCGAGGTCATGCGCGATGAAAAGGTAGGAGAAGCCGTGCTGCCGTTGCAAATCGATCAGCAGGTTGATCACCTGCGCCTGGATCGAGACGTCGAGCGCCGAGACCGGCTCGTCGCACACGATCAGGCGCGGCCCGAGCGCAAGCGCGCGGGCAATGCAGATACGCTGGCGCTGTCCGCCGGAAAACTGATGCGGGAAGCTGCGCATCTGGTCGGGCCTTAAGCCCACCTGCTCGAACAGCTTTGCGGTACGTGCCTCCAGTGCTTTGCCGCTGGCGAGACCATGCACGGCCAGTGGCTCGCCGACGATGTCGCCCGCAGTCATGCGCGGATTGAGCGAGGCGAATGGGTCCTGGAACACGATCTGCATCGAACGGCGATGCGGCCGAAGCGCAGTCTTCGAGAGGTGGGTGATGTCCTCGCCACCGAGGCGGATATGCCCAGATGTCGGCTCGACCAGCCGCAGCACGCTGCGCGCCACCGTCGATTTGCCGCAGCCGGATTCTCCGACCAGCCCCAGTGTCTCCCCAACACCCACCGAGAACGAGACGCCGTCGACTGCGTGCACGGTGCCGACCTGCCGGCGCAACACGCCGGCGCGCACCGGATAGTGCTTTGTCAGATCGGTGACCTCCAGCAGCGCCTCGGTCATGCCACCTCCGCGATTTCGGCCGCGCGCCAGCAGGCGGCGAGATGGCCGCCGCCCCAATCGGCGAGCGGTGGATACTCGGCCTCGCAATGCTTGATCGCGAGCTTGCAGCGCGGCGCAAAGGGGCAGCCGGGCGGTAGCCGGACCAGTGACGGTACCGTCCCGGGAATTTCGTTCAGTCGCGCCTGCGCGGCAAGACCGGACGCCGGCACCGCCGGGATCGAGGCCATCAGCCCGCGCGTATAGGGATGCTTTGGCGCGGCAAACAGCGCCTCGACGCTGGCTTCCTCGACCTTCTTCCCGGCATACATCACGATGACGCGCTGCGCCGTCTGGGCGACGACACCGAGATCGTGCGTGATCAGCACGAGGCCGGTGCCGAGTTCTTTCTGAAGGTCGAGGATGAGTGCCAGAATCTGCGCCTGGATGGTGACATCAAGCGCGGTGGTCGGCTCGTCCGCGATCAGCAGCGCCGGCCGGCAAGCCAATGCCATCGCGATCATCGCGCGCTGGCGCATGCCGCCGGAGAGCTGATGCGGATATTCCCTCGCGCGCCGCGCCGGCTCGGGAATGCGCACCAGCCGCAGCATCTCGACTGCGATGTCCTGGGCCTCCCGGTTCGGCATAGCCCGGTGCAGCCGCACGGCCTCAGCGATCTGGTCGCCGATCCGCATGACGGGATTGAGCGAGGTCATCGGCTCCTGGAAGATCATGGAGATGCGATTGCCGCGGATCGCGCGCATCCTTGTCTCGTCCAGCGCCAATAATTCGGTGCCTTCGAGCGTGACGGAGCCGCCGACGATGCGCCCGGGCGGATCGGGGACGAGCCGCATCAGCGACAGCGCGGTCACGCTCTTGCCGCAGCCGGATTCGCCGACGATCGCCAGCGTCTCGCCGCGCCTGACGGTGAATGAGACGTCGTCGACCGCCTTGAACAGACCGGAGTTCGTGAAGAACACCGTCTTCAGGTTCTTCACCTCCAGCACGAGATCGGTTGCTTCTTTCATCAGCCGCGCTGCCGGGGATCGAGGATGTCGCGCAGGGCGTCGCCGAACAGATTGGCGCCGAACACAGCGAGGCTGATGGCGATGCCCGGGAAGATGACCAGCCACGGCGCGGTGCGAACATATTCGGCTGCGGATTCCGACAGCATCCGGCCCCAGGATGGATAGGGCTCGGGAATGCCGAGCCCGAGAAAGGAGAGCGAGGCCTCGGTGAGGATGGTCGAGCCGAGCTGCGCGGTCGCGAGCACGATCAGCGGCGCCAGCGTGTTCGGCAGCACGTGGCGGAGCGCGATCCGCACCTCGCTCATGCCGATCGACTTGGCCGCTTCGACGAAGGGCAATTCGCGCAGTGCCAGCGTGTTGGCGCGGATCACGCGCGCTACCGTCGGGATCAGCGGAATGGCGATCGCGATGATCACGTTCGGCAGCGACGGGCCGAGGGCTGCCGTCATCACCAGCGCCAGCACCAATAGCGGCAGTGCTTGGAGGACGTCGGAGACGCGCTGGAACACCAGATCGACCCAACCGCCGAGATAGC
The DNA here is from genome assembly GCF_008123965.1 of Bradyrhizobium hipponense. GTDB lineage: Bacteria > Pseudomonadota > Alphaproteobacteria > Rhizobiales > Xanthobacteraceae > Bradyrhizobium > Bradyrhizobium hipponense. The sequence continues at coordinate 52,680 of NZ_VSTH01000060.1, forward strand.
CGGAGGTGAGCCCGACGATGACGCCAATCGTGCCGCCGAGCGCGGTCGAGCCGATCCCCACCGCCAGCGAGACCCGCGCGCCGTGGATGATGCGGCTGAACACGTCGCGGCCGAAGGAATCCGTGCCCATCCAGTGCACCAGGCTGGGGCGCGCCAGCGCGCGGGCGGAATCGATCGTCAGCGGATCGTAGCGTGCGATGAAGTCGGCGAAGATCGCCGTGAACACGAACAGGGTCATGATGACGAGTCCTGCCGCACCCAGCACATGGCGCTGCGCCAGGAACAGCACGCGCCGCCAGCCGCCAGTCGCGTATGCACCGGCCCGCCTCAGTTCGAGATCATAGTCGATAGAGACCAAGCAGAGCTCCTAATCCGTGTACCTGATCCGCGGGTCGAACACCGCGTACAGCATGTCGACGATGAAATTCGCGCTCACCACCACGACCGCGATCAGCATCACGAGGTTCTGCACGATCGGATAATCGCGCCAGCGGATCGCCTCGACCAGGAAGCGTGCGACGCCGGGAATATTGAACACGGTTTCGGTGACGATCAGGCCGCCGATCAGGAACGCAGCCTCGATGCCGATCACGGTGATCACGGGCAAAATCGCGTTCTTCAGCGCGTGCTGATAGTTCACGGCCGCGTCGGACGCACCTTTCGCCCGCGCGGTGCGGATGTAGTCCTGGCGCAACACCTCCAGCATCGAGGAGCGGGTGATGCGCATGGTCAGCGCGGCGCTGCGGAACCCGACGGCGGCGGCGGGCACGGCATAGGTCGCGAAGGCTTCGAGATATGTCTGCGGATTGGGATTGAAGATCGGCATCTGGCCGAACATCGCCACCGACGCTGTGAGTATCAAAAGGCCGAGCCAGAACGAGGGCAGCGACAGGCCGCTGAGGCTGATCACGCGCAAGGCATAGTCGAGCCGCGTTCCCTGCTTGACCGCGCTGATGACGCCGAGCGGAATGCCGATCGACGCGGAAAACAGCAGCGCCAGCCCGGCCAGCCGCGCCGTGATCGGGATCCGCGGCAGGATCTCCTGAAGCGCCGGCTTCTCCGAAACGTAGGAGTAGCCGAAATCGCCGCGCAGAAAGCCGCCGATCCAGTGCAGATATTGCACCACCAGCGGTTGGTCGATGCCGAGCTCCTTTTCGAGAGTGGCCTTGTCGGCGGGATCGACATACCCGGCCGCGGCAAACAGGATATCGACGATGTTGCCGGGTACGATGCGCAGCAGGAAGAAGATGACGACCGAGATCCCGAACAGGGTCACCAGCATCAGGAACAGCCGCCGTACCAGATAGGCAAACATCTTTCCTCTCCTGCCGATCTCGTAAGCTGCCCGTCGCCTGCGTTATTTGTCCATCCAGACGTCCTCGTAGCGATAGCCGTTGTAGGAGCTGTTCGACATCACGGTCACACCCTTGACATAGGGGTGCCAGCAAGTGCCGGCGCGCGCATGGAAGATGATCGGGCGCGCGACGTCCTCCTGCAACTTCTTGTCGATATCCCACACCAGCTTTTTGCGCTTGTTGAGGTCGGTCTCCTGCGACTGCACGTCGAACAGCTTTTCGATCTCCTTGTTGCAGTAATTGGTGTAGTTGCGCTCCGAACCGCAGGAATAGTTCTCGTAGAACGACTGGTCGGGATCGTCGACGGCGTTGCCGGTCAGATTGAGGCCGAGCATGTAGTCCTTGCGGGCGACTTTCGGAAACCAGTTCGCGGTCTCGACGACGTCGAGCTCGCCGTCGATATAGATGCTCTTGAGCTGGTCGATCAGGATCACCGCCGGATCGCGATATTCCGCGAGGTTGCGGGTGGCGACCTTGACCGCAAGGTGCTTGTCCGGGCCGTAGCCCGCCTTCTGCATCAGTTTGCGCGCCTCCTCGCGGCTGGCGTTCACATCCGGTCCGTAACCGGGAATGCTCTCCAGCGGGTCCTTTGGCATGCCCCAGAGACCCTGCGGTGGCGGCAGCATGGTGCCGCCGATATCGGCCTGCCCTTCGAACAAGATGGAAACGAAGGCCTTGCGGTCGAGCGCCATCGCCATGGCGCGGCGGATATCGATGTTATCGAACGGTGGCGCGGACGAATTGACGATGATGTTGGTCGAGACGTTGGTGGGCTCGACCCTGCAGACTGCATTCGGTGACTGGGATTTCACGTCCTTCAGCAGCGGGATCGTGATATGCGTCGGGAACGTCATGTCGAACTTGCCGGCGACGAAGGCGAGGATAGCGGTCGAGCGGTTCGGGATGATGGTGAACTCGATGCCATCAAGATAAGGCCGGCCCTTGCGCCAGTAGTCGGGATTGCGGACCAGCTTGATCGATTCATTGGCCTTGAACTCGACGAACCTGAACGGGCCGGTGCCGATCGGATGGGTGCGCATCTCGCCGGGCGAGACGTGGCAGGGATAGACCGGCGTGTAGCCCGAGGCGAGCAGCGCCAGCAGCGAAGGCTGCGGCCGCTTCAGGTTGAAGGAGACCTCGAAATCGCCGCTGGTCGTGACGTCGTTGACCTGTTCGTACCAGGTCTTGCGCGGGTTCTGCCGGAACTTTTGCTGCGACTTGCCCATCAGCATGTCGAAGGTGCATTTGACGTCGGCAGATGTGAACGGCTTGCCGTCATGCCATTTGACCCCCTGGCGCAGCTTGAAGGTCAAGGTCTTGTTGTCGCCCGCCCAGGCCCAACTCTCTGCGAGTTCCGGCACGATGGTGTCCATGCTGTTCTGCGCCACCTCCTGCTTGTAGATGACGAGGTTGTTGAACACAGGCATGAAGGGAACGTTGATCGAGTAGGTCGCGCCTTCGTGGATCGAGGCATTGCCGGGGCTGTCGCGGTGGTACATCCGCAAAATCCCGCCCTGCTTGGGCTCGCCGGCCAACGTGATGGTCGAAAACGCCAGCAAAGATAGCGCCGCCGTCGCGGCGAGCGCCCACACGCTCCGCATCCTCGTCCTCCCTGGACTTCTGCCTTTTTGGGCCTTTGCGGCCTGTTAGGGCGAACGATAGCGACGCAGGCGCAGCGAGGCAACCGGCAAGGCCGGCTGCCTCCTCGACAATTCGGATGACGCAAGGACGAAGGCTACGCTCTCATCATGTCAGGGTGCAGATGCGAAGAGCTTACGGAATTACACCAGTCGCAACACCACCGCTCCCAGCGCGCCGGCCCACAGCACGATGCTGGCGATGCCCTGGATCGCAAAGCCTGGGCCGCGCTTGGCGGCAGCCTTCGAATAGCCGATGAAGTAGACGATGCGGCCGATAATCCAGACCGCGCCGATTCCGGCTGCGGCCGCATCGCTGATATAGATCGCGAACAGCCAGAGCGACGGCAGGAAGATCGGCATCCATTCCAGCGTATTCATCTGGATGCGGAAGGCGCGCTCGAAATCCGGGTGTCCCGACATCGCCGGGACCTTGACGCCGGTCCTGGTGCGCGACCGCGACACGTTGATGCTGGTGAAGAAATAAAACACGATCGCCAGCAGCGTGACGAGGGCGGTAAGGTGATACATCGCTAGTTCCTTGATAAGGAGGTCGCGGTTCAATACCCGGTCAGCTCGAGATAGCCAACGCCATCATGCGTACCGACAAAGCTGATCGGTCCTTCCCAGTAGGAGAAGCCGGTCCCCATCCATGCTTTTGCATTGAGAGGTTTGCAGACAATCGAGAACGATCGCGACGGGATCGCGATCTGCCATTCCAACGGGAGCTTGCGTCCTGCGACCTCTGCCGTCGCCTTCGGGGTCATCTGGATATCGTTTCCCGCGATCATTTGCGTGCGGCCGTCTGCGTTGATCCAGTTGCCGAATGGATAATGTCTGCCGTCCTTCTGGCGCAGCCGGTACAGCATCAGCTTGTCGCCGGAGGCGAGATGCAGCGATAGCCAGTCCCAGCCGGTCTGGTCGGCGTCGAGCGGCTGGCTGCTCCATTCGCGGTCCATCCAGGCCTGGCCCGTGACATCGACCGGCTTGTCGTCAATCGTAAAGGTGCCGCGCGCGCGAAAGAACGGCTGGCTGTAATAGTAGGACGCTTGCCCGCGCTCGGACTTGCGGCTGAAGCCGCCATCGCCCTGCAGCACCACCGGCCGATCGGCTTCCAGCGTGAGCGCGTAGCTAAAGTCGGTGCCTGAAGCCTTCAGCGTCAGTGGTGACAAGGTGCGATCGTCGGTCTGCTCGGATCCCTTGATTTCCCAATCGTCGATCCAGGCCGCGAACGGCCTAGCCGTGACGCCGGCCTGTCCGACGCCGCCGCGCGAAAACAGCTCGCCGAAGCGATGGGTATCGGCGCGCGTCACCGCGGCATGCCCCATCCAGAGCTGCTGATTGGCCCAGCCCTCGCCTTGCGGCCCCGGCTGCGTCGCCTGTCGGAACAGCGTCCATTGCAGCCCGCATGCCGCGCCGCTGCGATCGACGAGGTTCGCCGTCAGATACCACCATTCGATGCGGAACTCCGGATGCGGCCCGTGATCGGCCGGAAAAGTAAACAGCTTTCCCGGCGCGACCCGCGCAAAGCCGTCGGCTGTCTCGCCGAGCCCGGCATAGCCCTGCGCAGCAGCACGGCGCGCGAGCGCGAGCGCGGCGATGCCGCCGGCAAAGACGCGCCGCGAGATTCTGTCAGCGCTCATTGGCAAACACCTTGACGAGGTTTGCCGGCTGCATCCGCGCCAGCCGCAAGACCGGCAGTGCTGCGGCAAGCAGCGAGGCGAACAGCGCGACGGCGACCAGTTCGACCAGTTGCAGCGGAAACACGTGGAATGGCAGCCGCCAGCCGAACGCCTTCACGTTGACGATCGCAATCAGGCACCACGCCACCAACAGCCCGAGCGGTACGGCGAGCAGCGCCGTGAACAGCGCGACCGACAGCGTCTTGGTCAGTTCGATCGCGGCGAGGCGTGGCCGCGTGATCCCGATCGCCCACAGCGGCGCGAGCTGCGGCAGGCGGGAATTCGCCAGCGTCAGCAGGCTGGTCAGGAGCGCAATGCCGGCCACGCCAAGCGTGAAGGCGTTCAACGCCGATGTCACGGCAAAGGTGCGGTTGAAGATGCGGATCGATTCGGCCTTCACCGTCGCTTGGTCGGCGACGCTGCGCTCGTCGAGCGCAAACCGCTGCTGCAATGCCGCGATCAATCCGGCAATCTTGTCCCGCGCAACGATGAGGCCGATCCGCGTTTGCGGCGTCTGCGGAAACTGCCGGATCAGCGCCGCGACATTGACCGCCAACTGTCCCTTGGGATTGCCGTAGTCGGCGTAGATGCCGACGATGTCGAGCTCCCAGGTCCCGCCCGGTGCCGGCACCTCGACCACATCGCCGATGCGGACGTTGATACGGCGGCTCAGCTGCTCGCTGATGAAGGCGGCATTGCCCGGCACGAGCCGGCTCCAGGCCCGCGGCGCGGCCTCAAGCAGCGGCCAGCGCTCGCGATAGAGCGCATGATCGGGAAGGCCGAGCAGTTCCGCCGGCTGGCCCTGAACCTGCGTCTCGGCGCGCCCGCCCGAGAGGATTGCCTGGACCTCGTTGCGGTCCTTCAACCAGTTTCGAATCGCGACGCCTTGCGCATTGTCGGAGGCGCTGATGTAGACATCGGCCGCGAGCCGGCCGTTGAGCCAGCCGACAAAGGTCCGGCTGAAGGTTTCCACCATGGTGGAGACGCCGACATTGACGGCGAGCGCGAGCAGCAGCGCCATCAACGCCAGCGACAATCCGGACAGCTGTTGCCGGCTGTCCGCCCAGAACCATCGCGCCAGCGGCCCCCGCGCGGTGCGCTGGCCTGCAAGCAGGATGATTTCGAGGAAAGCCGGCAGGATCAGTGCCGCGCCGAACATCAGGGCCGCCAGCACGCCAAAACCAGCGATCAGCGACTCGCCATAGCGAAGCAGCAGCAGTGCGACCGCGAACACGGCGCAGGCCGCCGCGCTTTGCAGGATCAGCCAGCGGCGCTGCCTCTGCTGCCAGGCGTACGGCTGCGCCGTCGCCAGCACCGGCATCCGGATCGCCTTGATCAGGCTGGTCGCGGCCGCCACCATCGCGCCGGCGATGCTGATGCCGATGCCGGCGAGCCACCATTCGGGCCGCAGCGTGAGTTGCCCCGGGATCTGCGCGCCATAGAGCCCGCGCAGCGAGGCCGCGACGTCGGGCAATAGCGCAGCCGCGATGAAATAGCCGCAGGCGAGCCCGATCAAGCCGGCGACCAGCGCCAGCACCACCAGCTCGACCACCATGACCGTGTTGACCAGCCGTGCCGACGCGCCGCAGGCCCGCAAGGTGCGCAGCATCGGCAGCCGCTGCTCGAAGGCGAGGCCGACGGCCGAATTGACGATGAACAGGCCGACGAAGAACGACAACAGGCCGAACGCGGTGAGGTTGAGGTGAAAGCTGTCGGTGAGGCGCTCCAGCTCCGTCTCCGCGTTCGGCTCTATCAGCTGCAACTGGTCGCCGACGATGCTTGCAAGCGGCGCGGGCCTGCCCTTCGGCTTCCCGATCAGGAGCCGCGATACCTGGTCCGGCTTATTCAGCAGACGCTGCGCCACGCCAATGTCGACCACCAGCACCTCAGGGACGAGCTGCGGCAGCACGCGCAGCGGCGGCAGCTTTGCGCCACTGCTGATCGAGGGTGCCGCGCCCTCTTGCTCCTGGAGGTCCGTCAGCGTCTCCCGCGCCACCAATGTCTGGCCGGGCGGTGCAACAAAACTGCTCAAATCCGAAGCTCCCAGGCGCGGCGCGTTGCCGACATCGGCCGGCAGCGTCACCGGCTCGATGCCGAGCAGCCGCAGCGAACGTCCGTTGATCTGGACCCGGCCTTCCAGCACCGGCGAGACCGGCCAGCCCGCGCGGCGGAGCTTGACGAACAGGTCCTGCGAGAAGGTCGCCGCATTCGGCGCAGCCAGCATCGCCGTGCGCACGCCGCCGAAGGTCGCCGCGGCGCGGTCATAGGCGCTGCGGGCCTGTTGGTTGATTGCCTGCACGCCGCTCCACAGCGCGGTCGCCGCGATCAGTCCGATCAGGAGCGTGGCGAACTGCATCTTGTGCCGCCGCCAATGGCTGAGCAGCACCGCGAGAACCCACAGCGCCCGTCTCATGCGATCCGCCCCGCATGCAGGGTGACGTGGCGGTCGAGCGTGCCGGCCAGGTGCAGGCTGTGCGTCACCATCAGGAAGCCGCAGCCGGTGCGCGCGACGAGGTCGCGCGCCAGCGCCAGCACGTCGTCGGCGGTCTCCTCGTCAAGATTGCCGGTCGGTTCGTCCGCGAGCAGCAGCGAGGGCTTTGTCGCCAAGGCGCGGCCAATCGCGACTCGCTGCTGCTGGCCGCCTGACAATTGCTCGGGATAGCGCTTGAGCAGGCCGGCGAGTCCGAGCCGTTCGACCAGTTCCTTGGTCCAGGCCACATCGTGCCGGCCGGAGATCCGCGCCTGGAAGGCGAGATTGTCCTCGACCGACAGGCTCGGAATCAGATTGAACTGCTGAAAAACCAGTCCGATCCGGTCGCGCCGCACCGCCGCGCGGCCTGCGTCCGACAGCTTGGTGATCTCGGTATCTTCCAGCCGGATCGAGCCGCCATCGGCGGCGTCCAGCCCGGCGATCAGGTGCAACAGCGTGCTCTTGCCGCTGCCGGATTCGCCGGTCAGCGCGACGCGCTCGCCGGCCCTGAGGTCGAAGTCGGCGCCGCGCAGCACATGAACCGGTTCGCCGGCCGAGGTGAAGGTCTTGGAGAGATTTTTGATGCTCAGCACGATCAATGGCGCCGGACGGAATTAACGGGAATGCTGCGTAGCACAGTTGACGTGGAAATGCCGGGTTGCGTTGGCATCGAAGCCGTTGTTAGCTCCGGGAAAGCCAAATCATAAAGTGCCAAATAAGACAGACGGGGGAGAAGCATGAGCGCTCAGGGAACGCCCAAAGCGGCGGACAAGACGGCGGGGATGTCGAAGCCAACACCAAAGGGCGCCTGGACCGTTACCTTTCTCCTGTTTCTGTTCATGCTGGTGAACTTCGCCGACAAGATCGTCGTCGGTCTCGCCGGCGTGCCGATCATGACCGAGCTGAAGCTCGAGCCGGAGCAGTTTGGCCTGCTTGGCTCGTCGTTCTTCTTCCTGTTCTCGATTTCGGCCATCGTGGTCGGCTTCATCGTCAACAAGGTGCCGACGCGCTGGGTGCTGCTGACGTTGGCCGTGATCTGGGCGCTCACTCAGTTCCCGATGGTTGGCACCGTCAGCTTCACCACACTCGTGATCTGCCGCGTCGCGCTTGGCGCCGGCGAGGGTCCGGCGGCTTCGGTCGCTATGCACGCGATCTACAAATGGTTCCCCGACGAGAAGCGCACGCTGCCGACCGCAATTCTCTCGCAGGGCTCGGCGTTCGGCGTGATCCTGGCCGTGCCGGCACTGAACTGGGTCATCGTCAACCACTCCTGGCACTATGCCTTCGGTGCGCTCGGAATCGTCGGCCTGATCTGGGTTGCGGCCTGGCTCGCGCTCGGCAAGGAAGGCCCGCTGGAGGATACCCAGTTTCTCGCAGCGAACGAGCCGAGGATCCCCTATCTTCAGCTGCTCACGTCACGCACCTTCATCGGCTGCGTCGCCGCGACCTTCGGCGCCTATTGGGCGCTGTCGCTCGGGCTCACCTGGTTCACGCCCTTCATCGTCAAGGGGCTCGGCTTCTCGCAGAGTCAGGCCGGCTTCATTTCAATCCTGCCTTGGGTGTTCGGCGCCACCATCGTGATCCTCACCGGCTGGATCGCGCAGGTGATGATGGCGCGCGGCTCGACCACACGCATCGCGCGCGGCGTATTCGGTTCGGCGCCACTTGTGCTCGGCGGCCTGATCCTGGCCACGATGCCGCATGTCCAAGGCGCGGGTCTCCAGATTGCCCTGCTCGTGGTCGGCACGGGCCTGTGCGGTGCGATCTATGTGGTCTGCCCGCCCATGCTCGGCGAATTCACTCCGGCCTCGCAGCGCGGCGCGGTTCTCGCGATTTACGGTGCGCTCTACACGCTCTCGGGCATTATCGCACCCGCCGTCATGGGCACCGTGATCCAGCGCGCCGGAAACATGGTCGACGGCTATATGACCGGCTTCACCATCAACGCCGTGATCATGGTCGGCTCCGGTCTGCTCGGCCTGTTACTGCTGTGGCCGAACACCGAGCGCGCCAGGCTGACCGGCACGCCCGTCTCGCAGCCAGCCGCACTGAAGGGCGTGGTGTCGCCGACGTGATCGGCTTGGAGCTGTCGTCCCGGACAAGCGCAGCGAAGCGGAGCGCCGATCCGGGATCCATAACCACAGGGAGCAGTTTGGCGAAGGCTCGGAGTTACCAGCTTCGCGCCGCAACTACTCCCTGTGGCTATGGGTCCCGGCCTTCGCCGGGACGACGATTTGAGTTTGTGGCGAGCCGGTGGGCTCAAGAACCGCGTTGCGGCTTCCGCTCCGTGAACGGCGACAGCACCACCGTTGCCAGCATGAAGATCACGGAGGCGCCGAACACCCAGTGCGGCGCGCTCTGGTCCATGATCCAGCCGAACAGCAGCGGGCTGACGATGCCGCCGAGATTGAAGCCGGTGGAGACGATGCCGAAGGCGCGGCCCGCGGCGCCCGGAGGCGCCGCATTGCGCACCAGCATGTCGCGCGAGGGCGCGATCACGCCGGAGAGGAAGCCCGCGACCGTCATCGCCGCCGTCAAAGCCCAGCCCGGCAGTGTGACCAAAGCAATCAGCAGCACGATCGCCGCGTTCGTGGCAAAGCAGGCCGCGGCGACGTAGCCGTGGCGCTCGGTGCGGTCGGCGAGAAAGCCGCCCGCCAGCACCCCGGCGGCGCTGGCGGCGAGGAACGCCGTCAGTGCGACATTGGCGGCGGAGTAGGAGGCGCCGTAACCGCTCATCAGGGCGACCACGCCGAAATTACTGATGCCGGCAACTGACAGGCTGAGCAGCATGAACAGCATGGTCAATGTGATCAGGGCCGGCGTGATGACGGCCTGCTTCGGCTCGGCCGTGTTGCCCGGCCTATTCTTGTTGGCGCCGGCATCGGGAATGTTCATCAAGAGCAGCAGCAGCGCCACCAGCACGCCGATGGCGCCCGATGCGATCAGCGCGCCGGCGCCGCCGGATACAATGACCAGCGCTGCGACGATCGCCGGCGCCACCGCGCCACCGAAATAGCCGGCAAAGGTGTGAACCGAGAAGGCGCGGCCCATCCGCGCCTCGTCCATGTGCTTGGCCAAGATGGCATAGTCGGCGGGGTGATAGACGCTGTTGGCGAGCCCGAGCAACACGGCGGCCGCGATCAGCGAGGTGTAGCTCAGGTGCAGGCCGAGGATGATCAGCGCAAGCCCACCCAGCGTCAGCCCGCCCAGCAGGATCCTTCGCGCGCCAAAATGGTCGACGAGATAGCCCGTCGGGGCCTGTGTCAGTCCCGACACGACGGCCAGGACGGTTAGCGCGAAACCGAGCTCGATATAGCCGACGCCAAGCTGGGTCTTCAGGAACGGAAACAGCATCGGCAGGACCAGCAGATGAAAATGGCTGACCCAATGCGCGATCGAGATTCCGGTCAGCGTGCGCAGCGCGCTGTCCGCCTTGCCTTGTTGCGGTGCGGCGAGAACGTCGACCATTGCACTACCGTTTCACGTCCGAAGGGAGCGCAAACTATCGGGGACAGCGGTTATTTGTCCATGAACGCAGGCGCATGGCAGCTAGTGCGGGTGGGGTGCGTGAGGAGACAATCAGACGCCCACGCCGTCGTCCTGGCGAAGGCTGGCAGTTTGATTAGTCGCGCTGCCTCCCCAACGTCGTCCCGGCCTAGTACGCAATTGCGCACTAGGCCGGGACGACATTGATGGAGTTGCGCCAGCGTGCAGTCAAACGTATCGCGCTCACAACGGCTCGTCATCCGGGCCGTAACGATCGCGCTTCGGGGTGGCGATGTCGCCATCCTCGTAATCATGGTCGGTATCGTCGCGCGGGGGCGACGGCTTTTTCGCTTTGTCGTCCGCCTTTTTGGGCGGCTTGCTTGGTTTGGCGGTCTTGGCCATGGCTGTTCCCGGATGGTGATGCGTCATCCGCTTCTAGCCTGGAAATATGTGCGTTCCCTGACTTATCTCAAGGGGACGATGACGTCAGCCCCGCATGACCGGGCCGCCGGCCTTTTTCCAGGCGTCGATGCCACCGGCGATGTGAGCGGTGTTGGAAAGGCCGGCATCCTTGGCGGCGGCCACCGCCATCGCCGAGCGCTCGCCGAAGGCGCAGAAGAACACAACTCGCCGGCCGGTCGCCGCCGCGACCTCGCGCAGCATGCCCCCGGGCTTCAGGCTCTCCTCAACGGACGGATAAGGCGTGTGCAGCGCGCCTTCGAGCGTGCCGTGCTTGATCCGCTCATTGGTCTCGCGCAGATCGACCAGCAGGATGTCGGGACGGCCGAGCGAGCGGATCGCCTCGATCGCGCTGAGCGCGCGGCCCTCCTTCTCCAGCTCCTCCTGATGCAAGCCGACATGCATGTTGGCGGGCACCGCGACGTCCATCATCTTCGGATTGGGCAGCTTCAGATTGGCCATCAGCTCGATATATTCGTCGACCGAGCGCACCTGGAGCCGCGGATTGTAGCGCTTCTCCTCGCCGATGGTGGAGACGGTGTCGCCCTTGTAGTCATGCGCCGGGAAGACCATCGTCTCGTCCGGCAGCTTGAGCAGGCGGTTGAAAATAGATTCGTACTGCGCTCGCGATGAGCCGTTCTGGAAATCGGTGCGCCCGGTGCCGCGGATCAGCAGCGTATCGCCGGTGAAGACGCGGTCGCCCATCAGATAGGAATAGGAATCATCGGTGTGGCCGGGCGTGTACATCACGTCGAGCGACAGCCCCTCGATCGTCACCTTGTCGCCGTCGGCAACCCGCATCGCCACCACGTCGGCCTTGGTCTGGTCGCCCATGACGGTCATGCAATGGGTGCGGTCGCGCAACTCGCCGAGGCCGGTGACGTGATCGGCATGAAGATGAGTGTCGACCGCCTTGACCAGCTTGAGGTCGAGCTCGCGCAGCAGCTGGCAGTAGCGGTCGACCTTTTCCAGCACGGGATCGAGGATCAGAGCCTCGCCGCCAGGGCGGCTCGCAAGCAGGTAGCTGTAGGTGCCCGAAACACTGTCGAAGAGCTGGCGGAAGATCATGGCAAGACCCGGCTGAACAGTTTCCAGTTCCTACTACGCCACGGGTCAAAAAGAGAAGCAAGTCACTGTATGGGGAGGAAAATAGGGAATATTATTTTACGTAGTTGTTTCGCGTCATGGCCGGGCTTGTCCCGGCCATCCACGGCTAGCCACGCGGCACGAAGAACGTGGATGCCCGGGACAAGCCCGGGCACGACGACCGTGAACGGCTGCGATTGCCCTCCACATGACGGGAGCGCTTAAGGCCTCACCAGCGTGTAGCCATTCTCCGCCAAGAACAGGATCTGCCCGACCCCGACCTGCACCGGGGTGGCCGCGGGGATGAACTCCGGCCGCTTGCCGGACTCCCGCTCGATCGTGTCGACGGTGTTGAGGCAGATGTCGAAGCGCACGCCCTGTGCGATCAGGCTTTCGACCTGCTTGCGGCGGTCGTTGCCTGCAAGCAAGAGATCGATGCCAGGGCCGAAGGCCACGACCTCGATCGCGACCTTGTCGGGGTCGTAAGCCTTCAGCAGGTTGTTGGCGACGCTCAGCACCAGCGCCTGCTTCTTCGCGTCGCCGTCGGAGAGCTGGAGCACGACCTTGTGTTCGGCGAACGGCTTCTCCTGGAGCGGCACCTGCTGGGCCGAGGCCGGTGCGATCGCGGTCCAGGCCAACAGCGTCAGCATCATCGCGCCAAATTTTTGCGAACGCGTCATCCCTGTCCTGCAATGCCCGGGTTGTCTTCGACACCCCTGAGCGTGACGCCGGAGCCGAGCCGCTCCGGCGGCATCAACCGGCCCGTGCGGAGATATTTGCCGACGACATCCCACACCGGCGCGCCCTGCTGGCCGTTGACCGACGCCCAGCCGGCGACCTTGTAGCGATGGTTTGCGTTGAGCGACTTTCCGTTGCCGAGCTTGAGCTCGGAGATGCGGCTGCCCATCGCGGCCGTCGGCGTGCAGGTATAGGCAAGGCCGCCGGCACGAACCATGTCGCCACCCTGCTGATAATAGGGATCGGCGTTGAAGAGGTTGTCGCAGACGTCTTCCAGCACGTCCTTGATCTGGCCGCCCGTCATCTCCTGGACGTATGTTTCGGGATAGCTGATCGCGGTTTGCGCGAGCACGTCCTCCATGGTCACCCCCTGGCCGGACAGCGTGGTGACACCCCAACGGAAGCCCGGCGACAGCGCAATTTCGGCATCGAGCTCACTGCGCAGCGCCGTGCAGATCAGCTCGTCGACGGGCCCGGAAAAATTGCCGCGGCGATAGAGCAGGCGGTCCGGCGTGGCGATCTTCTCCAACCAGTCGGCCGAGTACGGCGCGCGCAGCCGGCCGATCAGTTCGGCCATCCCAGGATCGGGCTTGAGCAGTTCGGAATAGATCGGCAGCAGATGATACCTGACGTCGCTGACCTTGCCCTTGTCGAGCGCGAGATCGAGCACGCCTAGGAATTTCCCGTTGGAGCCGGCATTGGTCACGAGCGTAGTGCCGCCCGCATTCTTCACCGCGACCGGCTGCGGGATTGCGTCGTGGGTGTGGCCGCCGAGAATGACGTCGATGCCGGTGACGCGGCTTGCGAGCTTGAGGTCGACGTCCATTCCGTTATGCGACAGCAGGACGACGGCATCGACCTTGTCGCGTCCGCGCAACGCGTCGACCAGCTTCTGCAATTCCTCCTCGCGGATGCCGAAGGTCCAGTCCGGCGTGAACCGCTTTGGATGCGCGATCGGCACGTAAGGAAAGGCCTGGCCGATGATCGCGACGCGATGGCCGCCGAGCTCCTTGATGATCGACGGCTTGAACACGCGGCCCGTCGCCTTGTCGAAGGCTTGAGCGTCGTTGAAGGCGGCTTCCTCGGTCAGGAAGACGTTTTGCGCCAGAAACTCGCCCTTGAAGCGCTCGAGATTGTCCCGCAGCACCTGCTCGCCAAAGGTGAATTCCCAATGCCCGGTCATCGCCTCGATGCCGAGCAGGTTGGCGACCTCGACCATGTCGCGGCCCTGCATGGTGTTGGCAAGGCCGGTGCCCTGCCAGAGGTCGCCGCCATCCACGAGCAGGGTGTGCTTCTCGCCGACGTCGCTGCGGAGGCGATCGACCAGCGTCTTCAGATAGGCAAAGCCGCCGAGCTTGCCGAAGCGGGCTGCGGACTTTTCGAACTCGACACAGGTGAAGGCATAGGCATCGGCGCTGTCGGGCCGGATTCCGAACCGCTCCAGGAAGGCGCGGCCGACCAGGTGCGGCGGCTGTCCCATCATCTGGCCGATGCCGATATTGACGCTGGGCTCGCGAAAATAGATCGGGTTGAGCTGCGCATGCGTATCGGTGATGTGCAGGATCCGCGCGTTGCCGAAGCGCTCGATATCGTAGATGCTCGCAGCGTCAGCGCCGCGCGCAAGCCGCGGCAGTCCGGCCGAGACGGCGGCAACGCCTACACCCTTCAGGAAATCGCGGCGGCGGATGGCCATCTCGAATTCGACGCGCCCTCAATGATCGCTACACAGTTCGACTGAGGAACAGTTTAGCGGATTTCCATCGCCTTCCAGGCTTCTTTTTCGGATGTCGCCTGGAAGATCGACGCCTTCGCCAGCGCCTCGGCCTCTTTCGCCGCGGCAAACGCACGGTCGAAATCGCCGCCGTCGGCGGCTTTCCTGGCCGCGGCCAGCGTCGAGACGGTCGTGGTCCACTGGTGCCGCAAGCCGGCCGCCTCCCTGGAAGCGGCTTCTGCGGCGGCATAGGCCGTCTTGTAGTCCGCCTCGGTTGCCGCGCGCACGGGTGGCGCGAGGCTCAACGCGAGCAGCATGACGAGCGGAAGTGACCGCTTCATGGCCGCGCTCCCGGTCCGGAAATCGGCAGGCCGTTGGCGACGTAAGAGAGGAAATACTCGACGTCGCGATATTCATCCGCCTGCGGTTCCAGCGGAACCGCGCGGGTCTGGCTGTTGCAGGTGATGAAGCGGCGGCTGGTCGTGCCCATACCGCTCCATTCGGAGCGGTAAATCGGCATCGCGTTCAGGATGCCGAGTGCCGGCGCCAGGATCTCGGCGCGGATGCGCTCGCCGGGGCTCTGCACATGGCAGCTGGCGCAGGAGAAATTCATCTGACCGCGCCGGGTGTAGAAATAGCGCTTGCCGTTATCGAACGCCGCGAGCGCGCGCGGATCGTCGGGGATCTTGATGTCCATCGGCTTGCCGCGCGAGGTGAACGCCATGTAGGCGGTGAGCGAGGCCATCTCGTCCTTGACGTAGGAATAGGGCGCCTCGCCATTGGCCTCGCGGCAGCGATTCAGCGCCAGCTCCAGCGTGACGACCTTGCCTTCCTTCTCGTCGAAGTACGGGTAGTTCTGGCGGATGCCGATGCCGCCGTTCGGGAAGCAGTCGGCGTAGCTCTTGCCGTTCTTGAACGGGGTCGAAAACATCTCCTTGCCGGCATCGAGCGCGAACTCGTAGGGCGGGAATTCTTCCTTCTCCTGCCACTGCCGCTTCATGTCCCCGTTCATGGAATAAGGACCGTTGACGAAATCCTCGTGCTTCACGTTCGGAAACTTCTGGAAGAAGAAATTCTCGAACGCTCTTGCGTCGGCGACAGGATCAATCTTGTCTGCTGCGACCACGCGCGGCGACGCGAATGCAAGCGCCGCCAGTGCGACGAAGGCCGAACCGAGCAGAATCGTAGCGCGCCGTTTCATCACGAAATCTTCGCGGTGGTCGTATCCGACGCACCCTTGTTGTCGGTCCAGGAAACCTTGAGGTCGTCGCCCTTCTTGGCGCCCTTGAAGCTGAACTTGACGTAGGGATCTTTTGAGACCGCTGTGCCCCAATCGGCGACGAACACGTCCTTGCCGTTATATTCGAACTTCAGCTCCTGGATGAAATGCGCCGGGATCAGTTCGCCCTTGGCGTCCTTGACGAAGCCGGTATCCATGGGGTGCTGGATCAGCGCCTGCACCTCGGTGATGTCGCCGTTGGCGGTGGCGCGGACGCGAATGCTGGATGCCATATCGAACTTCCTCGCTTAACCGCCGCAGCCGCCGACGGTGACTTTCACTTCCTTGGTCGCGCTGTAGAGCTTGCCGTTGGCTTCCACGATCGCGGTCACGTTGGTGGTCTTGGCCATCTTCAGGCGGTTGGCGACGCTCGCCACCGTGCCGTCAGGAATCCTGTAGGACGCCGCCAGCGCATTCGGATTTTCCGCCACGAAGAACGAGATCGAGGTCACCTTGTCGAGCGTCGTCGTCACGGAGATCGGCACCACGCCGCCGTTCTCAGCAATCTCGGGCGCATCTAACTTGACCTTGTCGGAGGGCTCGGCGTTCTTGCCATAGAGCGCCTTGATCGCCTCCGCCTCGCTCTTCTGCTTGAACGCCTCTTCCGGATATTTGTCGTTGGCCGCGGCGCGCGCGGGGGCTGCGAACGGCAAATTGCCGAGGCCGAGCAGCGCGACCGAGGCCGCGCCCTGAAGGATCAGGCGCCGTGTCGCCAGAGCGGGGTTGTGCATCTCAAATCTCTCCTGGTCGGTCTGCCGGCCGGCGGTCACAGGGTTTGCAGGAAATCAACGATCGCGTTGATCTCCTGTTCGGTCAAAATCCGGTTCCGGCCGAACGGCGGCATCATCGACTGCGGGTTGCGCCTGGTCTCGTCGAACAGGATCGCGACCAGCTCGTTGCGGTCGGGGTATTTCGCCTTGATGTCCTTGAGCTCCGGCCCGATCGTCCCCGGCAGGTCGCCGCCCTTGATGACATGGCAGGTCAGGCAATTGCCCTTGCCGCGGTCGAAGGCTAGTTTTTGGCCGTCGGCGACGGTGGACTGCGCCCGCGCCGGGCCGGCGGCGAGGCCGGCGGCGATGGCCAGCACGAACAGCAGGGGCTTCCGGGACTGGGCGGTCAAGGCGTCATTCCAAAGCGTCGTTCCAAGCGCTATGTCGATGATCTCGTGCGCGGAAGGCGTTCCAAAGCACAAAGGGCATCGCCTGACAATCAGGACTATGCGCACGGCAAAATGGAGTTAATATCTTCCGCATTACAACTAAAGAGATTATTTGTTCAGGGATTCGGTCCTTGGGCGCAGGCCGGTGATTTTGGAGCGTTCGGGCGCTCATTCTGTTTTCATTTTCGTTCTCCAGTTTTCAGGGGATTCAATTGGCTGACTATGTCTTTGAATTTGGCAGGGACGGCGGCCGGGTCGAGCCGGACGGGCGGCTCGATGCGCCGGCATTTCATCGCAATCACGAGCCGATCTGGGCGGCCCTGGAAAAGCACCTCGCGGGGACGTCGGGCAACGTGGTCGAGGTTGGCAGCGGAACCGGCCAGCACGTGGTCCATTTCGCGCGCCATACACCCGGCCTGATCTGGTGGCCGAGCGACCTCAACCAGCGGCACCTCAAGAGCATCGAGGCCTGGCGCATCCATTCCGGCCTGCCGAACGTCCGCTCCCCGCTGCGGATCGATCTGTCCGATCCGCACTGGTGTCCGGAGATGGCGAGCGGCCAGGGGCCGACAAGTCTTGCGGCCGTGTTCTGCGCCAATGTGATCCACATCGCGCCATGGGACGTGGCCAAGGGCCTGTTCGCCGGCGCCGGCCGCTATTTGCGCGCCGACGGCAAGCTGTTCCTCTACGGCCCGTTCAAGCGCGACGGCAAGCACACCGCCCTCAGCAATGCGGTGTTCGACACCTCGCTGCGCGAAGGCAATCCCGACTGGGGCGTGCGCGACATCGGCGATGTCGAGGAACTGGCGCGAGGCGTGCGGCTCACATTGATAGATACGATCGAGATGCCCGCGAACAATCTCGTGCTGGTATTTGAGCGGGGTTAAGCGACGGCGTTGCTGCGAACCTGCCCGGCCTCGTGGTTCGAGGCGCGCCGTAAGGCGGCGCTCCTCACCATGAGGGTCCAAAATCTCGCCACGAAACGAGACCTCATCCTGAGGGCCCGCCCCTAGGCCTCGTCTCGAAGGACGAGGCGCGCGCTCGGGCAGCCGCTACCGCTCCGGGCTGGCGCGCTCGAACTGGCGCAGGAGCTTGTTGCCGCGTTCGACTGCGGAATCGAGCGCTCCTTGCGCGCCCTTCTGGCCCGAAAACGCTTGCTCCAGCTCGTCCTCGATGGCGCCGCGGATCAGGACGAAGGAGCCGAGCCGGATGCCCTTCGAATTCTCCGTCGGCGGATGCAGCGTGACCTCCTCGAACGAGATCGCCGAGCCCGGATTGCGCTGGTAAAAGCCCTGCGCGCGCGTCAGCTCGAAGGCGGCGCGGGTGATCGGCAGATAGCCGGTGTTCTGGTGCCAGGCCGCCTGCACGCCGGGCTGCGACAGATAGGCGAAGAACCGCGCCACGCCCTTGTACTCCTGGCGCGGCCGGTCGCGCAGCACCCACAGCGTGGCGCCGCCGATGATCGAGTTCTGCGGCGCATCGTTCACGTCGGGCCAATACGGCATCATGCCGTAGCCGATCTCGAACTTCGAATTCGCCTTGATGTCGGCGCGCGTCGCCGAGGAGCCGATGAAGATGCCGCATTCGCCGTTCTGGAAGCGCGGCTCGGCCGACTGCCCGCGGCCGCTATAGTCGAACAGCTTTGTCTTTTGCCATTCGGCGAGTTGGGCAACGTGTTTGACGACGACCGGATTGTTGATGGTCAGCTCGGCATCCAAGCCGGCAAAGCCGTTCGCGCGGGTTGCGAGCGGCAGGTTGTGAAACGCCGAAAAGTTCTCGACATGAATCCATGACGGCCAGGACGTGGTGAAGCCGCAGACCGCGCCGCGCTCGCGCAGGCGCTTTGCGGCGGCGCCCAGCTCCGGCCACGTCTTCGGCGGCAGATTCGGATCGAGGCCCGCATCGCGGAACATGGTTTTGTTGTAGTACAGGATCGGCGTCGACGAATTGAACGGGAACGACAAGAGATTGCCGGCCGCGTCAGTGTAGTAGCCGGATACGGCGGGAAGGTAATCGCCCAGCGAGAACGGTTCGCCCATGTCCCGCATCATACTGAACACCGGATAGATCGCTCCCTTGGCCGCCGTCATGGTGGCGGTGGCGACCTCGTTGACCTGGACGATCGCGGGCTGGCTGCGCGAGCGGAAGGCGAAGATCGCCGCCGTCACCGTCTCGGTGTAGTTGCCCTTGTAAGCAGGCACGATCCGGTAATCGGACTGCGAGGCGTTGAAGTCGGAGGCGAGCTTCTCCAGCTGCCGGCCGAGCTCGCCGGACATGGCGTGCCACAGCGCGATGTCGGTGGCGGCGCGCGCCGGAGTGGCCAATGAGAGAGACGCCAAGGAGAAGGCCGCGACGGCGGCGGCGATCTGCAAAAGGCGCAATGCTGAAGTCACGTTGGCTCTTCCCGTGTCGCGCGGCAAAAGGCGACCGATCCTGCATAAGGCGCGGCATTCGCGGTTTCAACCGGGAATGAGCCCCGGCCGCGCCGCACAATCGCGCCGCGGGCGAACCGGGATGGCCTTCCCTTTACCCTCTGCTAGATTGCATTGAACCTTTTCCTTCCGCCATAGACTCCACCACTGAGGGGTTGAGTGTGCCAGTGTTGAACCGTGCCGAACGCTCGCGGACCGGGGTGGTTTTCGTCGTGCTACTGCTCGCCGCAGTCTTGATGGACATGTGCGGGGCTGGCGCCGTTGCGCGCGAATTCCGCGCCGCCGACACCCAGACCGAGGATTACCCGACCGTCCAGGCGCTGCGCTACATGGGCGCCTTGATCGCCGAGCGCACCAAGGACCGGCTCGAGATCAAGGTGTTTCACTCCCGCCAGCTCGGCGAGGAGAAGGAGACGATCGAGCAGACCCGGGCCGGCGCGATCGACCTCAACCGGACCAATGTGGCCCTGATCGGCAATTTCGTTCCGGCGATGAACGTGCTAGCCATGCCGTTCCTGTTCCGGTCCATCGAGCACATGCAGAAGGTGCTGGACGGGCCGATCGGCAACGAGATCCTGAACAGTTTCGAGCCCTACGGCTTCGTCGGGCTCGCCTTCTACGATTCCGGCGCACGGTCGATCTACAACGCCGTCCGGCCGGTGCAGAGCGTGTCCGACCTCAAGGGCCTGAGGATCCGGGTGCAGCAGTCGGAGTTGATGAGCGAAATGATCCGCTCGCTCGGCGCCGAGCCGGTCGAGTTGCCCTATGGACAGGTGCTGACAGGGCTCGCGACTCATTTGATCGACGGCGCTGAAAACAACTGGCCATCTTTCGTGACGACAGACCATTACAAGCATGCCGGCTATTACACGCTGACCGAGCACACGATGAGCCCCGAGGTGCTGGTGATCTCGCTCAAGGCCTGGCGGAGCCTCGCAGTGGACGACCAGCGGATCTTCAGGGACGCCGCGCTACGCTCCAGCCGATTCATGCGCGAGAAGTGGCGCGACCTCGAAGAGCAGTCGCAGCGTAAAGCGCAGGCCGCAGGCATCGCCGTCGTCAAGGATATCGACCGCAAGCCGTTCGAGGACGCGATGACGGCGATCTACGCCAGGGCGGCACGCGATCCCGCCGTGGCCGCGCTGATCGAACGCATTCGCAAGGTGGAGTGAGCCGAATTGGCCGCGCCTGGACACAGCGAGCACGCAGACCGGGCGGCCGGCCCGGCCGCACAGCTGCGCGCGCGTATCGTCGGAGCGTTACGGGCGGTGCCGATCCGCTGGCGCATCCTGTCGATCGCGGCGCTGAACTCCGCCGTGGTGGTGGTGCTGGTCGCGATGATCTGGAACGGCACGCAGGTGCTGGGCTCGGCCTGGGGCGACGTGCGCCAGGTGCGCGAGTCCGACAGGATTTTGGCGCTGCTCGAAAGCGAGACCGGGCGCCTGCACAATTTGATCCACCGCTACATCAACCAGCCGAGCCCGGACCTGTTCGCCGAGATCCTGCTGCTGCGCGAGGCCGTGCTGGGCACGTTGGCCAACCGCGCCGCCAAGGATCCGATGCTGTCAGGCTCGGTCGAGGAGCTGGAGCGCTCCACCGACCGCTTCCTCAACGGCTTTGGCGACCTGCGCGGCGTGCAGGCGACCATCGCAAAGACCTATGAGGAGCAGGTGCAGGGCCCGGCCAGGGACATGGCCGGCCTCTATTCCATCATCGAGGGCGCCACTGGCCACCGCGACGCCCTGATCTGGCCCTCGCTCGGCAAGTCCCGCGAGGCCTTCACCGCCATGCTGGTGGCGGCGAATTCCTATTATCTGTCGCTGTCGCCGGCTGCGGCCGACGAGGCGCGGCGCAACACCGAGACGATCGAGAAGACCGTTCCGGTCATGATCGATCTCGCCGACAACGACCTCCAGCGCATGGCGCTGCGAAAGCTCGCCACCCGCACCACGGCGCTGCGCGAGGGCTTTGCAAAACTGTCAGAGCAGCTTGCCAGCCGCACCGAGCTGCTCCGCAACACCATCGACGCCAGCCAGGCCGAGGCGATCGGCGCCATCGACGACCTCTCGACCAAGATGCGCCAGCGCGAGCAGAAGGCGCAGGAGACGTTCGACCGCACGCTGGCGGATATTTCGCGGCGGGTGCTCTCGATTGCGGTGATCTTCCTCGGCATCATCCTCACCGCCGGCGTTCTGATCGCGCTGTCGATCCGGCTGCCGCTGCAGCAGATCATGGCGGCGATGCGCGCGATCACGCTCGGCGATCTCGGCCGCGAGGTGCAGGGCACCAAGGCGCGCGACGAGGTCGGGGCCATGGCGCGCGCGGTGGAGGTGTTCCGCGAGAACGCAATCGCCAAGCGCGAAACCGAGGACGAGCTGCGCGCCTCCAAGGAAAAGGCCGAGAGCGCGCTGCTCGAGCTCAACGCCGCGCAGCAGAATTTGATCGATGCCGAACGGCTCGCAGCCCTCGGCGGCCTCGTCGCCGGCGTCGCCCACGAGGTCAACAACCCCATCGGCATCAGCCTGACGGTGGCATCCAGCTTTGCCCGCCGCAGCGAGATTTTCGAGGCCCAGCTCAAGGGCGATGGCGGTCTGCGCCGCTCGCAGCTCGAGGAATTCGTGCAGTCCTCGCGCGACGCCTCGCAGCAGCTCGTGGCCAATCTGCAGCGCGCCGGCGAGCTGATCCAGTCGTTCAAGCAGGTCGCGGTCGACCGCTCGCACGCCGAGCGCCGGCAGTTCTCATTGAGCGAAGCCACCGAGCAGATCATCGCGAGCCTGCGTCCCGTGCTGAAGCGCTCGCCGATCACGCTCCAGGTCGATGTGCCCGAGGGGCTGCTGCTCGATGGCTATCCCGGCTCTTATGGCCAGATCCTGACCAATCTGTTCCTCAACGCCGCCAACCACGCCTTCGCCGACGGCCGCGCCGGCACCATCACGATCTCGGCGCGGCCGCGCGGGGCCGACGACATCGAGATCAGCTTCGCCGACGACGGCGCCGGCATGACCTCTGACGTGCAGCGCCAGGCCTTTGACCCATTCTTTACCACTCGGCGCAATGAAGGCGGCACGGGACTTGGCCTGCATATCGTCTATAACCTCGTCACCCAGCAGCTCGGGGGACGGATGATGCTGGAATCCAAGCTGGGACAAGGCACTACTTTTCGCATTATCATGCCCCGCCTCGCCAAGGGCGGCGCGCAAAGCACAGAAAGTGACGGGACTTCTCAATGGCCGAACAGGACGATGTCCTCCACCTGATCGACGATACCGGTACCACGTCGGAGGATGCTAACTCCCGGAAATGGAAAATCGCCGTCATCGACGACGATCCGGCCGTGCATGACGGCACCCGCTTTGCGCTGTCCGACTACAGCCTCAACGGCCAGGGCCTTGAGATCCTCTCTGCCCATTCCGCGGCCGAAGGCCGCAAGCTGATGGCCGAGCACAGCGACATCGCGGCCGTGCTGCTCGACGTCATCATGGAGACCGATGTCGCCGGCCTCGAGCTGGTCGAGTTCATCCGCAACGAGATCAAGAACGAAACCGTGCGCATCATCCTGCGCACGGGGCAGCCAGGCCAGGCGCCGGAGCGGCGCGTCATCGTTCAATACGACATCAACGACTACAAGGCCAAGACCGAGCTCACCGCCGACAAGCTGTTCACCTCGCTGACCGCGGCGCTGCGCTCCTACCAGCAGCTCGAGCGCATGGTGCAGACAAGGCGCGGGCTCGAGATCATCATCGACGCCGCCTCGACGCTGTACGACTTCAAGTCGATGCAGCGGCTCGCGGAGGGCGTGCTGACCCAGCTCGCCTCGCTGCTCAATGTCGATTGCGCCGGCATACTGGTCCTGCGCGACAACGGCGGGGTCGACCCGGAGCTCTCGGTGCTCGCCGGCAGCGGCTGCTACAGCCGCTTCATCGGCACCACTTCGTCCAAGGCGCTCGACCCCGAATTGCGCGCCATGGTGGAGGCCGCGTTCCAGCGCCGCAAGAACGAATTCGCCGACCACCGCAGCGTGATTTACTTGCGCACCGGCAGCGGCCGCGAGGTCGTGGTGCTGCTCCAGGCCGAGCGCGAGCTGTCCGAGACCGATCGCTCGCTGGTCGAGATCTTCTCCAGCCGGCTGTCGATCGCCTTCGACAACGTCATCCTCTACCAGCAGCTCCAGGACGCCAACACCCAGCTCGAGGACCGCGTCGCCCAGCGCACCCGCGCGCTGATGCAGGCCAACCGCCGCCTGTCAGCGCAATGGCTGCGGCTGCAGCGCGCCAACGGCTTCAAGAACGAGATCTTGGGCACAGTCGCCCATGACCTGAAGAATCCTCTCGGCGTCATCCTCGGCCGCACCGAGATGCTGAAGGAGCTGATCTCGACCGGCGCGTCGTCGGACGGCGTGGTCGCCCAGGTCGATCATATCCGCGACGCCACCAAGCGCCTGACCACGATGGTCGATCATCTGATCTCGGACGCCATGGCCGATGCCTTCGACATCACCATCCGCCGCGAGCCGGTCGACGTCGCGGGCCTGGTCAAGGAGGTCGCCGAGGCCAACAAGCCGCTCGCCGTCAACAAGCAGCAGGCGATCAGCGTCACCGCGCCGTCCAACATCGTCACCATGTGCGATACCGACCGCATCCGCGAGGCGATCGACAATCTGATCAGCAACGCCATCAAATACTCACCGATCGGCGGCAAGATCGGCGTCGTGGTCACCCATGAGGGCAGCGACACCATCATTCGCGTCAGCGACGAGGGCGCTGGGCTGTCGCCGGAGGATCTCGGCCGATTGTTCGGCCGGTTCCAGCGGCTGTCGGCGAAACCGACCGCCGGCGAGAGCTCGACGGGGCTTGGGCTTTCCATCGTCAAGCGTATTATCGACATGCATGGCGGCGAAGTCACCGCCACGAGCGACGGTCCCGGCAAGGGATCGACCTTCACCATCACGCTGCCCGCGACCGAAACGCCATGATTTGAGTGCCGAGATCCGATTGAGATGACCCAAAGCCCGCACATCATGATCGTCGACGACGAGGCCCCGGCCCGGGAGATGGTCGGCGACTACCTCAAGATGCACGGCTTCACCGTGACGCTGTGCGACGGCGGCAAGAGCCTGCGCACGGCGATCCAGGGCAGCATGCCCGATCTCGTCGTGCTCGACCTCAACATGCCCGAGGAAGACGGGCTGTCGATCATCCGCGACCTCAAGAGCCGCATCAACGTCCCCGTGATCATGCTGACGGCGACCGCGAGCCCGATCGACCGCGTGGTCGGCCTCGAGCTCGGCGCCGACGATTACGTCGCCAAGCCGTGCGAGCTGCGCGAATTGATGGCGCGCATTCGCTCGGTCCTGCGGCGGAGCACGCCGGCGAAGGCGGCGGCCAGCGAAGCGGCCGCGGCGAAATCCGAAAAGGATCAATTGGTGCGGTTCGGCACCAAATGGCTCGATCTCGAAGCGCAGGCCCTGCGCGACGACGAAGGCAACGAGCATCCGCTGACCGCATCCGAGTTCGGGCTGCTCAAAGTGTTCGCGGCCAATCCGAAGCGCGTGCTGTCGCGCGAGCGGCTGCTGGAATTGGCCAATGCGCGCGACGCCGAGGCCTTCGACCGCGCCGTCGACCTGCGCATCATGCGCATCCGCCGCAAGATCGAGCCCGACCCGACCAAGCCCGCCGTGATCCGCACCATCCGCGGCGGCGGCTATCTGTTCTCGCCGGCGGGCGAGAAGGCGTAGGGGCGGGCGAGGGCGCAACACCTGCGATGTCGTCCCGGCGAAGG